>PCUW01000011.1:28701-116544 GCA_002787775.1 Bdellovibrionales bacterium CG12_big_fil_rev_8_21_14_0_65_38_15 | reverse complement strand
GATTAAATGATTGCCTAAGGAGGAATGCTCTCCAAAGCGCTTGTAGATCCAAAGCGTAAAAAGTCCACATACGGGTAGCAAATAAAGTAAATTAGGATTTTGCTGGAATAAAAGAGAGCTTTTAGCTAGTAGGCTTAAAAAGGCAAAGCATAATAAGCCGACCAAAATTCCAATGATGGATCCATCAATTATGCCTAATGCTGTGCTTTTAAGAACTTTCATTGGGTTTAAGTTTAGAATGCTTTTTCATGAAATGACTAATATTCAATGGTTTAACGCTACGAAAAAATTACATTGCTAGTGTTTTCTCTCTTCTAGGTGCTAAAAACCCTTATCAATATCATTTGGGGGAACTTGATGAAAAAACTACTAAGTCTAACACTGATTTCATTGCTGAGCGTATCTGCTTTTGCCAACGAAATTGCACTTGATGCTAAAGAAATTGATCTAGGTAATATCTCTGATTCAGAAAACAATATGGCCGTCATAAAAGAGTTCAGCTTTAAAAGAACTGCTGATACTCCTAAAAAAGTAACTCTTAAATATGAGCTAAACTTTTTGAAAGACGACTGTACAGAGTATGAGGTTAAGACTGAAGAAATTCCTGAGTTTAAGAAAACTGTTTGTGAAGTTTCAAATGGTGGAGCTTTTCTTTGTGAAGAAAAAATCTTTAGCGGCTTATTTAACGCAAAAACAGAGTGTATTGCTAAAGGTCAAATTCGCGAAACATCAAAAGGTGAGTTAACATTAAACTTTTCGAAAGCAGTTAAACTTGCACCTTCTGCAACTGAAACTGTTGGAGTTAACTTAACTCAAAAATCAATGAAAGAAGATAATGCTAGTGCTTTAGGAAGAGTGATTGAATCTCATTCTTTATATAAAGTAAAAAATAGCAGAATTGGAAAAGAGCAAATTATCTTTAAAGCTCTTTAATTTGTAACTGATTTAATAAATTCGTTTGCAAGGCGCTCATTTGAGCGCCTTTTTTCGTTGGAGAACTTGGCTAATGTTTTTGTGGCAAAGGCCATACGATATTGTTTTGAAAAGAAATCTTTGTGTTTATCGATAAATTGCCAATAAAGAGCATCCAAGATTTCGTCACTATCTGTTTTTGGCCAGCCCATTTTCTTTATATAGTTTGATCCACAAATATAGGGCTTGGTCGCAAAGATACCTCCATCAGAGAACTGAGACATCCCAAAAACGTTAGGGCCCATGACCCAATCGGAGCTATCGCTAAACATTTCCATAAACCATCGATAAACTTCTTTTGGATCGATATGACAAAGAAGCATGGTGTTTCCAAGAACCATCAATCTCTCAATATGATGTGCATATGAGAGGCGCTCGACCTTTTGAATGGCGAAATCAAGAACGTTTAATCCAGTCGTACCATCATACCAAGATTGATTAAGAGTATTTGTCGCCTTAAAAAAGTTAGAGTCTTGTTGAATATGATCAAAGTTTTGATAGATACCTCTAACGAATTCACGCCAGCCGATGATTTGCCTGATAAAGCCTTCATGGGAGGCAAGGTTCGTTTTATTTGACTCATAGGCTTTGGTGGCATGGTCAACGACTTCATGTGGAAGAAGAAGACCAATGTTTAGCATTGGAGCGATTGTTGAATGAAAAAGCTGATCTCCTCTGGGGCACAGCGCATCTTCGTAGGGACCAAAGCCAGCGTAGCGAAATTCGAGAAAACTCTTTAGCCAGTCCTTTGCCATTGAGCGAGTATAAGGAATCCAATAGTACTTAAGATCACCTGGATGGTTGGGGAATAGATTGTCTATCGTTTGTTTTAATTCTTTTATCGCTGGATCATTATCAAGATTCAATGATTTTATATCATTAGGCAGTGCGAGATCTTTAGGAATCTTATTTCTATTTTCTTCATCATAACTCCATTTCCCACCAACAGGAGTTCCATCTTTTTCAAGTAGAAGTCCTAAGTTCTTTCGTTGATTTTCATAGAACACCTTCATAAAAGGTTTTTTAGTAGAATCTAAGTATGTTTTAAATTCATCTCTGGAAGTGATAAATAAAGGGGAGTTGTGAATCTTTAGTTTAATGTTTTTAGTTGTGCAAAAAGCAATGATTTCTTTTTCAAAAAACTTATCTTCAATTTCATAGCAATGTAATATTGTTATTTTTTTTGAATGGCACCATTGTATAAGGTTTTCAAAAAAACTATTTTTGGAAATTTTGTGATAGTCCACTTGAATATTTTTCAATGTGAGTTCTTCTTTGAACTTTCTCATACTTAAAAAGAAGAACATGATTTTTATTTTATGATAGCGAAAATGAGTTGCTAGCCCATTGTCTTCACTCATGAAAACTGGAGCATTAAACCTTGAGTAAAACTCCGGCGGAAATAATTGATTGCCTAGTGCGAGCGAGCCTTCCACGTATTCTCCAAAAGTTTATAAAAAGGAATCCACCAAATAAAATCATTAAAAACTAGGATGATTCCAAACTCTAAAGGTAAAGTTTTTAAGTAAAGTGCTTGAGCAAAACCTATTGGGCCAAAGATCTTACCCAAAAATCCTACCAGAACGATTGGCCAGTGGCGTTTATAATCGTAACTTGCAAACCAATAACCTAAACCATAAACGCCAACAATCATGCCAACACATTGCCATATTTCAGGATAAATGGGTCTTGTCATCTGTAGCTGATCAAAGACAAAAAATGGGAAGAATATAATAAAACTTCCCCATAAAATATTATAAATTGCTGCAAGTTTTAGTGTTGTTGATTGAGTATTCACATTTTTGCTCTTGATATGAAGTAGATCAGAAGGACACTATTTAACGTCCAAGAGATGGTTCTTATCCAATTGGTGAGGATGAGAGATTCAATTAGTGAAGAGTCAAAAAACGCTGCCATCTTATTATGAATTGGTACACTGATTAACGCGGTTGTAATAAAGACAATAGAAACCAATACAAGATTTGCAAGTAATATGTATTTATTAGTTAAAAACAACGGTGAAAACAATAATGAAATCGCACTTAAGAGCTGTGCCATCATTAATGGAGCGACAACTAGTGTAATAGATCCGGTGTGAAAGGTGTGAAATTGAGGCCAGTCTTTCGCGTCTACATATCGAAAACTAGGGTAGTGAGTCACTTGGATTAACCAAATGATTCCAGTCATCGCAAACGTTGAAAATAGGTTAATCAATAGAACATAAGACATAGTTGAATCATAGATGTATTCGCAATTTTGTGTCTCTTTTGTCAAAGTATTGTCTATCTGATAATCTGTTTCTCGTGCTAAAAGGGTATATGAGTAATTTACACCTTTGGGACCTAGAGACTATCAACCAAATGGATCAGCGCTACCGTGCTCAATTCATTAATTCCTTGCCTGGTTTTAAAACACCATTTTTATTAGGCACTCAAAACCAATCGGGCCATACAAATTTATCAATCATATCTTCAGTAACTCATTTAGGTTCTCATCCGCCTTTAATGTCATTTATCATGAGGCCAAACTCTGTACCAAGACATTCAATTGAAAATATAAAAGAAACTGGTGTGTTTACCTTGAATGCAGTTCCTGCAGATCGTTTTAAAGATGCCCACCAAACATCAGCCAGATATGAGCGTGATGTTTCTGAATTTGATGCCTGTGGCTTTACAGCTCTGTATGAAAAAGACTTTGCAGCTCCATTTGTATCTGAAAGTTCATTGCAAATAGGATTGTCTTTGGCGCAAATAAATCATCTCGATATAAACGGATGCGACATGGTGATTGGAAAAATTGAAATCATTAAAGTTCCATTTAATATTGTTGGAGCTGATGGGTCGTTAAAACTTGAGCAACTTGATCTTTGTTCTGTTACAGGTTTAGATAGTTATCATAGCCACGTGAAAATAGGGCGTTTGTCCTATGCAAAACCTGATAAAAAGCCTTCTCTCATTGACTAAAAAACCATGTTGCTTTGCCGCTTGGTATTAATGCACTTAAGCATTAAAATAGGTGCTTATGGCCAAAGATCAGATTATTCCATTAACCGAACTCTTAGAGAAAATTGGAAAAGAAGACACTTCAAATCCAAGACCTCTTATTGACTTGGTTAATTGGTTACGCGCCGGTGGTACAGGTAAAGCCGCGGATCGCTTGCGCCTTTTAACTATAGAACTACAGAAAAAAAGCTGGCACTCACACGCCCTAACGGATTTGATGGGTAGAGTCGTTGGAAAGCATTCATTTCTTAGACTCTTTACCGAATCTGGTCTCATGAATGAAGATCCATTTTTTACTCAAGCTAAAAATCGATTATTTAACCATATCTTGCCAGCAGTTTATGATGATAACGATGCGGTAAATCTGTTTAACCTTTTATTTTCGAGAAAGACTGACTGGAAATGGGTTCATTCTATTCCAGATGAAGATTGGCAAGCCTTTCTTGCCCAACTCGAAGTCAAAGAGATTTTTCAACTACCAAGAAATCATCCCCTTGTTCTTCAGTTATTGAACTCAATTCAAATTTTATCCCTTAGAATTACGGCCTTAGGAATTAAGAGAGAAATACTTGAAAAGCTTCCTCAGTTAGAAGAATTTGACTCACCATTTATGGCGCAAAATTCTGAAACGACGATCTATCTTCAAAAATATCAGCAAGAAGAAGGTTTTGATCAATCAATGGAGAATCGGGACTTCTTACATATTCAAGTCATGCTCGATCAATGCGAAGAATATATAGATGTGATTAGACGAAACAAAACAACTTGGGGAGTGACATTAAAACTCACCAACTTTGTCATCCGTCTGCGCCAGCATTTACAACGTCTAAGACTCCTCTATCACTTAATTACTACACATGATGAAGAGCCTCCTTTTGAAACAGAAATTAAATTCCTTCGAGAACTAGTTAAAGCCGAAAATGAAAAAAATAGCTTAAGTCTTTTATTAAAAGAGAACTTTAGTTTATTGGCTTATCAGGTTACTGAACATGCCAGTCAAACAGGTGAAGAGTACATCACCACCACACCAAAAGAATATTTTACGATGTTTAAAAAAGCTTTTGGCGGCGGCATTATCGTTGCTTACTTAGTTATATTTAAAATTGCGATTAGCTCTTGGAAGTTACCACTATTATTTGAAGCACTCGTTTATAGTATTAATTATTCGATAGGTTTTGTACTTATTCATATTACGCATTCAAAACTTGCAACCAAACAACCGGCCATGATCGCGTCACATTTAGCACGAATTCTTGACGAAGAAAAAGATGGTCAAGTTGCAGCAAAAAGACTTGCTCCATTAATCGTCCAAATCTCTAGGTCTCAGTTTGTCGCCTTACTCGGCAATATTTCTGCGGGTATTCCTCTTGGCTTCTTTCTGGCTTGGCTGTGGCAACTTGGAACCGGAGCCAGTTATATTAGCGAAACGAAAGCGATAGGCATGATTAATGAAATTCATCCTTGGCAGAGCTTAGCTCTTTGGTTTGCTGGCTTAACAGGTATTTGGCTTTATATTTCAGGGTTAATTTCGGGCTATTTTGATAATCTTTGTATCTATGCTCGAATTCCGGAGAGAATAAGACGAATTGAGTTCTTACGAAATCGTATGCCTCCAAAAATGCTGATCAAATTTTCAAACTATATCGAAGATAATCTTGGCCCGTTAGCTGATAATATTTACTTTGGTTTCTTCTTAGGATGTACCACAGCCGTGGGTATTATGCTTGGACTTCCTATCGATACATTACACGTTACGTTTTCGGCTGCAGGTTTTGGAGTTGCAGCTATGACGACGATGGATTCAATTACTCTCAATACTGTCATGATCTCTTTAGTCGGCATTGTCGGAATTGGATTAATGAACTTTTCTGTGAGTTTTGGATTATCTATTGTAACGGCAATTCGATCGAGACAGGTCAAATTTAGGCTTTGGAGACAGCTGTTTAAAGAAGTTCTACTTTTATTCCTACGTAATCCAATTGCTTTTTTCATCCCTGGCGGAGGAGGACGATTTATCTTTAAGCGTCCCCCTGAAAAAAAACAATCTTAAAATTATTTTCCGCGATTAACTGAAGTCGTTAAGTGAGTTGGCTTAACATTAACATCGTTTTTAGCGACGGGTTTTGACTTTTTTGGTGCAGCTTTCTTCTTAGTTGTTTTCTTAGCGATAACTTTTTTCTTCGTTGTTTTCTTCGCCGTTGCTTTTTTTGTGACGTTTTTCTTGGCAGAAGTTGCAGTTTTCTTTGCTTCTTTTACATATTTATCAATAGTCTTTTGTAGTTTTTCTAGATCTTTTTTATGCTCTTTTAAAAACTTCTTTGCTTTGCCAATTTCAGTTTGAACAGATTTTTCAAGAGTTTTTTCTAAAGACTTTCTTTCTTTTTGAAACTTCGTCACAAGACTGTTGAGGTCTTTTTCAACTAAGCCTTTAATGTCTTTTTCAGCATTATCGATAAACTTTTTAACATTACCTTGAACATCTTTAAGTTGAGTTGATTTAACAACCTTTTCAACTTCGCCTTTGATTTCTTTAAAAGACTTTAACAACATATCCGCTGGGTTTTTCATTTGATGCTCCTCATTTATTTTTTACAAATCGGTACTCTGTATCCAAAACCAAAACTTTTAGCTTTAACTTTTATAATAGGGCAAAACTGGCGCCTCTTATACTCTGAGTTTTGCCAGAGATTATGAACTTTTACAACCTCTTCCAGATCAAAACCGTAATTATGCAATTCTTTCACGCTCATTCGGTAGGAGAGTAATCCCTCTAAAATGGCATCTAGTCTCTCGTAAGGTGGAAGGCTTTGCTGGTCAGTTTGACCCTCTCTAAGCTCGGCCGAAGGTGGACGATCGATAATCCCTGAAGGAATAAGATGATTAAAGCGACGATTAATATGATTACTAAGGGCAAAGACTTCAGTTTTATAGAGATCTCCAAGTAAAGAGATGGCCCCAACTGAGTCGCCGTACTGGGTTGAATACCCTACGGCGAGTTCGGATTTGTTAGATGTATTGATCACCATCGCATTGTTTTGATTACTTCTAGTGTAGAGAAGCATACCGCGCAGACGACTTTGGATATTCTCGTCACTTAAACCAGTCAGTTCTTGGCCAAAAATATCTTGAAATTGATTTCTTAGAGACGAGTGCGTGAACTTAATGGGTAAATGTCTCATTGGCACATCTAAATTGTCACAAAGCTGGGCACTAAAGTCATAGCTTTCGCTAGCAGAGTAAAAACCTGGCATATAAACGGCTTCAATTGTTTGATCTGGCAACATCGCAAGCTTGGCCAACGCTAAAACTAAGGCAGAATCAATTCCACCTGAAACTGCGACCAAGTAGCTTTTAAAGCGACATTTGCTAGCGTACTCCCGCAAACCAAAAATCAAGGCATGGGTCAGCTCATCTAGTTTTTCTTCACTAAGTGTTGATAGCTGAGCTGGCTTTGATGCAAGTTCTAAATCAGGTGTAAACAAGGATTCCCATGTATTGGCAATCGTTGATGGTGCATTCAACGGCAAATAGCTTTTAGTCGCAACTTGATCTAGCTCAATGGTGTTGCTGTCTTCTTGCCACATTTTACCACGCCAAATAATGCCATCTCCATCGGTTAGAAAACTATCTCCATCAAAGAGAATTTCATCTTCGCCGCCAACACGATTGACGTAAGCAAAGGGAGCTTTAAATAAATGCGAGATTTCACGACCGCGAGCTAAGCGTTTTTCGCATTTACCTAAGTGGTAAGGCGAGGCAGAAAGATTAACGACTAAGTCTAAATCTGGATTACTTTGCCATAATTCCTTAACAGGATCTTGAATGTGGTGAGTGGAGTGCCACATATCTTCACAGATAAGTAAGCCAATGCGTTTGTCATTCCACTCTAATAAGCCCGGATCTTCACCAGGGGTGAAGTATTTCTCTTCATCAAAGATGTCGTAATTAGGCAGAAGCTTTTTGGCATAAACACGCTTCATCCCGTTTCCATCAACCGCCCAAATGACATTATATATATCGGCCGGCAGACCCTGATCATCAAACTTATAATCCAGACCGCCCATAAGAAGCATAGCATCGTTTTTTGCTAGGTTTTGCTTGGCCCAAGTATCTAATTTTTTGTGTAAATCTAAGACTTTTTCAATAAACCCTTTTTGCAGGCACAGATCTAAAAGGGGATATCCCGTTAGAAAAAGTTCTGGAAAAAGGTGAAGCCCAGACTTTATCGGAGCTTGATCTTGGATATAGTCGAAAACACCGTTAAAATCGCCGATTGTATGATGAGTTTGGTGGAGATGAAGTTGCATTGACGCGCTCGCTCAAGTAGATTGCCCATAATCTGTCACAACTTTAACATAAAGATGATCGCCTATGGAAACAAGTTCAAGAGTTTTAATTATTGGAGCTGGATTAGCGGGTACTGATGCCGCTTGGTACTTAGCAAGTCACGGCGTCTCAGTCGTACTCGCCGAAGTAAAAAGACTCAAGCTTGGACCGGCTCAAAAAATCACAACCGATGCTGAACTTGTATGCACAAACTCTTTAAAATCTCTTCAACCGGATTCATCCCACGGCATGCTAAAGCATGAAATGAATGGTCTTGGTTCTCTTATCTTAAAAGTGGGAAAAGAAACGGCCGTTCCAGCTGGTGATGCCTTGGCTGTTGATAGAGAAATTTTTTCTAGAAGAATTACTGAAGTTCTAAGTGATCATCCTTTAATCACAAAGATTGATGCTGATGTTGGTGATCCAGTCGCCTTTATGAAAGAGCACGGCTGTGATTATTGTCTAATTGCCACAGGCCCTTTAACGACAGAGGCATTAACCAATTGGATTAAAGCTGAAATTACAGGACAAGATGATTTCTATTTTTATGATGCCATCGCTCCAGTGGTAGATGCAGACAGTCTTGATATGGATAAGCTTTATTTTAAAGATCGCCATAAGCCAGTTGGTGAAGACGGCGAAGAAGCAGATTATTTGAATGCTCCAATGAATAAATCTCAATATGAAGAGTTTGTGAATGCTCTAATAACTGCCGAGAGAGTAGCGCCAAAAGACTTTGAAGAACTCAAGTGGTTCGAGTCGTGTTTACCAATTGATACGATGGCCGATCGTGGAATCGATACCCCAAGATTTTCATGTATGAAACCGATTGGGCTAGAGATGAGTGATGGCAAACGCCCATGGGCTTGTGTTCAACTTAGAAAAGAAAACCTTCTTGGTTCTGCTTATAACTTAGTAGGATTTCAAACACGTCTAACTTATCCAGAACAAAAACGCGTTTTTAGAATGATTCCTGGTTTTGAAAATGCTCAGTTTATTCATTTAGGTTCAGTTCACAGAAACTGCTTTTTAAACTCAAGAAAGATTTTAGACTTTGATTTGTCTGCTAAGAAAATGCCAAATCTCTTTTTCGCCGGTCAAATCACTGGGGTTGAAGGCTATACTGAATCAGCCAGTATGGGGCTTTATGTCGCGTCTCAAATTCTAAGAAGAATTAAGAAACAACCTGCTATTAAGTGGCCAGTTGAAACTGCCATTGGTGCCCTGATTAATTATGTTATGACTTGTGAAAAACCAGTGCCATCCAATATCAATTTTGGACTGATGCCACCGGTGACTTTGACTAAAGAGCAAAGAAAAGACAAAAAAAGAAAGAGTATTAAAAAGAGTCTTGCCGCTGAACGCGCTAGAGAAGTTTTTGATAGGTTCGTCGTTGAGGTTCACGGGTGAAAGGCTTTTTATTTATCGTTGCTGCCTGTTTACTGTGGGCGCTTGATACCTTAATTCGATACCCGCTTTTATTTTCGGGCCCATCGGCACAGAGAATTGTTTTTACAGAGCATCTGTTACTTGTTCTTTTTCTCCTTCCTTTTGCTTGGAAGGCGAGAGCTGTTTTTTGGCGAGCTCAAGTATCACATCTATTTTGGTTTTTGATCATTGGGGGGCTAGGCTCTGCTTACGCCACACTTGCTTTTACTAAAGCTTTCTCATTAATCAATCCTTCTCTCGTTATTCTTTTACAAAAGCTTCAGCCTCTAGTGGCCATCAGTTTGGCGCATTTTTTACTGGGTGAGCGAATCAAGGTTTCATTTTTATTTTGGGCCTTGCTTGCGCTCTTTGGTGCCTTTTTAATTTCTTCGCCAGATATTCTTCCAGGACTCAATGATATTAATTCGGTTTCTAAAGAGGCTTTATTTGGTTATGGATTAACATTATTCGCCGTAGTTGCTTGGGGTGCCTCAACTGTTTTTGGAAAAAAACTTTCAAGTGCAGGATACGATGAATCTCAAATTATGTTTGGACGTTTCTTTACAGGGCTTCTAGCGCTGCTTCCATTATTTGGTACTATTGGTGTCGAGTTTGATTTTAATTTTGCGATTAATATAAGAATATTGGCCATGGTCTTAATCTCAGGCCTTGCCGGAATGTGGCTTTATTATATGGGACTTAAAAGAGTCTCTGCCAGGGTCAGTGCTCTGGCCGAAATGTTTTTTCCTTTATGTGCAGTGACGATCAATTGGATTTTTCTTAATAAAGCACTAGAGCCAATTCAAATTTTTGGCGCTGTGCTACTCATACTTAGTTCAACTATGATACAACTACTTAAGTTATAGTCTTAAATTCGCTTGTTAAGGAATGTTTATGTCTCAGCGCGTCGTCTTGCCTACATCATTGGAAGGAAAAACAATTTTAGTCGCTGGTGCTGCTGGTTTTGTTCCATCAACGCTGGCTGAGTTTTATCTCAATCTTGGTGCTAAAGTTATAGGTCTTGATAATTTCATTACTGGTAGTAAGTCTAATATCGAATTGCTTTCCAAGTACGACAACTTTGATTTTCATGAATGCAATATTTACGAATCTTTGCCTGACTTTAAAGGCTTAGATCTTGATTATATTTTCTCACTAGCTTCACCGGCTTCTCCCATTGATTTTTCTGAAATCCCACTTGAGATTATGCGCGTGAACTCGGAAGGGACGTTAAAGCTTTTAGAGCTTACCAAAGAAAAGAAAGCGCGTTTTCTAGAGGCGTCTACTTCTGAAGTTTACGGCGACCCAGAGATTCACCCACAAGTTGAAGAGTATGTTGGTTGTGTAAACCCAATTGGTCCTCGCTCTTGTTACGATGAATCAAAAAGATTTGCTGAAGCCATGACGATGAGTTTTCATCGCCGCTACGGTTTAGATACAAGAATTATACGTATCTTTAATACCTATGGTCCTCGTATGCGTCCCAATGATGGGCGAGTGATTCCAAACTTTATCAATCAGGCCATGGCCGGTGATGATATTACTGTTTATGGTGACGGCACACAGACAAGATCATTTTGTTATGTGACAGATCTTGTGAACGCCATTCATAACGTTATGTTCTCCAATGTCCACACACCATTTAACTGTGGTAACCCTGATGAGTATTCGATTGAAGAATGTGCCAAAGAGATTATCAAAGTCCTAGGTTCAACTTCAAAAATCGTTTATAAAGCACTTCCTGAAGATGATCCTAAAAAACGTCGCCCAAATCTTAATAAGCTTCAGTCCATTTGTGATTACAAACCGATTGTTGGATTTGAAGAAGGCATTAAACGTACAGCTGAATACTTTAAGTCACTAAAATGAAAGTAGCGCTTTCAACCGATTGGATATTTGAGAGAGACCACAGCATTGAAATGCTTGATATGCTTGCAGAGCTATACCGTGAAGCTCCACTTTATACTTTAGCCTTTAAAGAAAATTCTCTTCTAGGTCCCGTTGTCGAAAGACCGATTCATTCTACATTTTTATCGAATAAAGCAGATTCTGTATCAGATATTTTTAAATGGACCTTTAGTCTGCCAAGTTTAGCTAAAGGATTGTTTATTCCTTGTTCAACTGATGTCATTATCAATATTACCCATGGACTTTCTCATGGGATTAAGAAATGTGAAAAAACGCCACTCTATAGTTATGTCTATGATCTTTTTTGGTTACATCAAAAACCAAAAGGGCTTAAGCAAAAGTTCTTTTGGTCTCAGATGATTTCTTTTGCCATCAAAGAATTTAAAAAAGCTGAAAAAGTTTGGTCTGCCAATCAAATTATTCATGATGAACTTCTCAAACATGGAATTATTAGCGAAGTACTTGAACCATTCTTTAAAGTAGAAGAGTTTCCATTGTTTCCCGCAAATGTGTTTAAGCGTGAAGTTGTACTCATCCAACCAGATACTTTAAGCAATATAGAGTTAGAGCAATTGCTTGTATCGTTAGAGGGAGAGAAAGTACGACTTCTTGGTAGCGCTAGAGAAGGCTTTGATCCAGCCTTTTTCATTGGTAACCCATGTGCCGGAGAGTTAGCTCCAATTTTTGCAAGTGCCAAAGTCTTAATTGATTTTGAACAATGCTTATTTCCTAAAAATGCATTGGCCATGCTTTCTTGTGGTGGCAATGTCGTCTGTGAAGACGAATCTAAAAAGGTGTATCTAGATTCTGATGGAGTTAAATTCCTTGATCGTGTTCAAATATTAAACCCATCTCAAAAAGAAAACCTTTTCTGGGAAAGTGATTCCAAAAAATTACATGCTCATGCTAATCGTTTTCATGGAACACGATTTAAAAGAAAAGTTGAAGCTACGGTTCAGCATTCATGAGAAACACAATCCAAGAACAACCAGCATTACTAAGTTTTAAATCGTTTGTTTTTGGTATTATTTCAATTATTAAGAGTCCCACATTTTTAATTTTGTCTCTGATTGGAAACCTATCCATTTGTTTGATAAGTATTGTTTTTTACTATGTAGAAGTCCTAGAAAACCCCAAAATTGTCACTTATATGGATGCACTTTGGTGGGGATTTGCGACGGCGACAACAACTGGTTATGGAGACATCACTCCAGTAACGATAACGGGTAAAATTATAAGCATTATTCTCATGCTTACAGGTTTGGCTCTTTTTGGAATGTTTACTGCGCTTTTTGCAGAAGTTGTTCTTATTAGACCTAAAAAATCTAGCGAACCTTAGCCTTAGCAATGACCTTCACAAAGACATTTGGAAGAAAGCGCTTTAGGTAAACGCCAAAAGTTTCTTTCCCACCAATTAAAGCCTCGTACTCTTTATTTTGAATGACCTGAACTGCTTTTTCCGCGAACTGTTTCGGTGTTAGGCCGTTGGCATTACTGTCGTCAAATTCTTGTGTCGAAACACCTGATCCACTTAAGGCATTAAAGGAAATATTAGTGCTTACAAATCCAGGACAAATAATTGTCACATCAATGTTTTTATTTTCCATCATGAGTTCTGCACGAAGTGAATCGAAATGTCCGTGTAGGGCATGTTTGCTGGCCGAATAACCTGAACGATAAGGTGTTCCAAACTTTCCAACTAAAGAAGTGATGACAATAAAATGTCCGCTATTGTTTTCAATAAAATGGGGAAGAAGGGCATGGGCGAGAGAAATATTTCCAAAGTAGTTTACTTCCATTAAGTTTCTATAGACTTCAAGCTTTGTTTCATTCACCAAAGAGCGCTGTGAAATACCTGCATTTAAGATCAGTTTGTCGATTTTTCCAAAGAATTTCTTTGCTTCATCAATGACCTTTGATGGATTTTCTAGATTGGCCAAATCAAGCGGTAATACAGCAACCTGTTCTGGATTAAGTAAGCTACTTTTAAGTTCATTGAGCTTTTTCTCATTTCTTGCTGAAAGGATAAGCTTGTGACCTTTTGCTGCTAATTCCTGTGCTAAGGCTTCACCAATTCCTGAAGATGCACCTGTAATCCATACTATTTCCATGACTTAGCTCTTTGTTTAATTCTTCACTGACAAGACAAAATGATAAGTTATTGTTAGCATTTTAGGAAATCAGGAGTTTATGATGCGTCATTTAATTGTCTTATTCTTAGCTATTTCAATCAGTGTTCCTAGTTTTGCCAGTGATGAAAAACTAAAGGTTGGCTGGTTTTCAAAAGATCAAATCAGACAAATCGTTGGTGATTATCCTGCACCAGGTAGCGCTGAAGAAGCATACGATTATCAAGTTTTACTTGAGTATCAAAAAACGAGAACCGAAGCGGAGTGTGAAGAAGCTGCCGCTGAAAAAACACCAACGCTTAAATCGATGTTTGGCTCATTGTTAACTAAGAAAGAAATGAGACGTGTATGGCCTCACTTTATTGAAGCTTATGCTACTGTGGGTCTCAATAGTGCCATCTCTAAAAAACTATTTGATCGTCCACGTCCATTCAATGCCAATCCTGAAATTGTTCCTTGTATTCCACTTGCAACTTCAAAGGCGTATCCAAGTGGTCATACGATGATTGCAAGAGTATTCGCTAGAATGCTTTCAGACTTTTATCCAGACCGTGAAAATGAATTTATGCAAAGAGCAGATGAAGTTGCTCTTAATCGCATCATTGGTGGTGTTCACCATCCAAGTGATATTGTTGCCGGTAAAAAACTTGGCGATGCTATCTATGAATCATTAATAAAAGATTAAGTACCTTAAATTGCATAACCTTTACACACTGGTTTGGACAAATCAGGTACGTTAGTGCATAAATACTCATCATGTATAAAATTGCTTTAAGTTTAATTCTAATGTTTATGTTCAGCGCTAATGCATTTAGTAGCGTTTATGAAGTACATGATCAGTCACAAAGCACTAACCAATCAATCGACTTTCACTCAAGCCAATCTCAACATGCTGATGAGACTCAAAGAGACTGTGCCGGTGATCATTGCGTTAGTCATTGTAGTATGTGGCATATCTTAAACTTATCAGCTAGCGACAGTATTAATCTTACTATTCAGGCAGAAGAGCAAAAGCTTCTATGGTTTTTTATTAGTGTTAGTGAAAATAATTATTCTAATAAGTTATGGCGTCCGCCAACCTTAGTATCATAAGTCTTTCGTTTTCTTTTTCAATTAATTTTATTTTTTAGAGTTACGCATGAAATTTGTGTTCTTAATTGTACTAACCTTAGTGCAAAATGCTTGGGCCAATTGCGGTAAGCTTACTCCTGCTGATTTTTGGCAGAAAGTGAATACCTCCCATCCAAGTATTATTGCCGCTAAGGCAAAGCTAGATCTTGTTGAAGGCAACGTTATTGGTGCTCAGATAAGACCTAATCCGCAACTCGCACTTAGTGCTGATGCTGGAGAAAGTTTAACAGGTAATGTTCAATCATTTGAAGCCGGGCTGATGATTCCAATTGAAATGGGTGGAAAACGCTCTGCTCGAATGGATGTAGCCGGTAAACAAATGACTCTTGCCCTTAGTGATTTAGATATTCTTAAAGCCGATATATTAATCAATACTTATGTTGAGATATATCGCCTTCGTCAAATGATTGAACTTGAGGTTTTACAAAAAGAAGCCTTGAGCAGTATGCAGCGCTATCAACGCAATTTGAGCAAAAGAAAAAGCTTAGCACCTGAACAAGAAGTTGAGTTAGGTACAATAGAGCTTGCTCTTAGCGATATGAGCTTGAAGCTTGCAGACACCGCCAATAAACGCCTAGAGATATCAAGACACTTAGGATTTTATGCTGGTCTTGATTGCGCCATAGAAATGAGTTCTCTGCCTAAGCAATTAAAATTTGAAAAGATGCCTTTTGAAAAAGAAATCTTAGGCGGAGAGGTTGTCTCGGCAAAAGCAAGGCTTGATCAATCAATGGCGAGGATGGAGCTGGAAAAAGCTAATGCGACAAGAAATATAAATATAGGTCCTATCTTTCGTTATGAAAAAGAAAGTGTTGATGAAACCTATGCCGTTGGGTTGAGTCTGAATTTTGAGATGCCATTTTTTGATTCCAATCAAGGTGAGCGTACTAAGGCCGCAAAAGAAGTTATTGTTAGTCATATTAATTTTGAAAATACTCAAAAAGAAGCCAAGTTTGACTTAGAGACTTGGTACACTCGCTATCATAGACAAGTCTCTTCTCTTGAGGAAAGTTCTAAAGCTTCAATGCTTCAAGCGAAACGTAAGAAAGTTGAGCGTTTCTTTGAACGCGGCGTGATTTCAGCTTCACTAGTGATAGAAACATACAGACAACTCATTGAGTTCACTCAAAGCCGTAATGAGTTTGAATTAAGTGCATTGTATTCAAAAGCTCAAATATTAAAGTTAACCGGAAAAATTGATCAACTAAAGTTGTGAGGTCGAGATGAAAATTATAAATTTATTTGCATTGTTATTAGTTTCTCTTTTAGTCTCGTGTGGAGATGATGACGGGAAATTAGCTGAAAAAACACAAGTCCAAGCACAAGAGTCTATTAATGCTGAAAATCAAAACCTAGAAAGAAGAGCAGCGGACTTAAATACTGATCTTGTAAAGCAACAAAACTTTATAGCTGCTATTGCTGGTGAGTATGAAGGACAAATTATTGACGAAGGTGAGGTTTGGAGTATTAAGCTTAGGCTGGTTCCAACTATGCCAATCTTTGACTACAATCGTGTTCGTACATTGGCTGAACTTGAATATGAGCTTCAAAATCAACAAGTTAATGTTCAAGTTTTACAATGGGATCCTAATCTTCAGGTCTCCTCAGTTGGATGTATTTTTGAAGATATTCGTCCCGATTTCAAAGGCGGCAAAATTGATATCTTTTCCCAAGGGTGTCCCAACACTTACAAGATAACTTTACAAGATGGCAGCGGAGATAATCGTTTAATGGGTGCAAGTGTCGCAGCACTGATTAATCAAAGTCGTATTGATCAAGTCTCAACATTGCAAGGTAGTCTGCAGTCAAATGGAAATGCCAATACTGTCTTCTTTTCACTTGAGAGGACTTACTAATGAAAAAATCAATCATCTTTTTTCTAGCGACACTGAGTATCTCTCTCTTTGCCAATGATTTATCGATAGAGATGCTGAGTGAAAAAATTTCAAATGGTAATTACTTAGTTCAAGAAGAAGCTCAGCGTGTTTATCAAAGTAAACAAAGGATAAAACATGCTAGAGCTTCACTTTTACCGAAGCTTAATGTGTGGAGTTTACTTAAAATTCCTGCAGCCTTTGTCGATCCTTTCGCTTTAGGTGATCTTGTTCAGGATTTAGCTCCATTTTTAATTCCTGCCAACTGGTTCCAAGTCAGACAGGCAGGCGCCATGGCTTTAGCTCAAAAGGAGCAATACTTAGCACTTTGGAGTAATGAGCTTTCTAGTGCCAGACTAATTTTTTATGGTGTTCACCGAGAAAAAGAACTTCAATCTTTACTAATTGAAAGCCTTAAAAGCTACAAGCGAGTCTTAAGTCTTGCCAGAACGAGAAGAAACTTTGGTCTTGATGGTGGTTTTGCTTTAAATTTAATTCAAGAAAGAATTCTTGCTCTTGAAGATGATCTTCGCGCCATGGATCTCCTAATTGAAAGCAATACTCGAGACCTTCAGTATATTTCTGGAATTAATCAAAATGAGCAAATAGAGATTATCTCTCCAATTCTTGCAAACCCTATTGATGCACCTTCACTAGAAGTTGAAAGACTTAGAGCTAAAGCTCTTTCAAGTGCACCAGAACTTAAACAGTATAAGTACCTTGAGCAGTCTTTGTTGGCGCAAAGAGGCTCTATGCGTTTTAGTGTATTAGGAGCTTCAACCTTTTCTCTTGGAGCTGGAAATGGTGCATTTGATACTATACCAGTCACTGATGGTCTTGGTTTCGGACAAAGCTCTGCCGTCAATATTTCAAAGTCAGAGCTTGATATTTTAGTTATTAAGGCCATGGCAACAAAAGAGACGATTTTAAGGCAATTTGAGCTACTTATTAAAGAATATGAATTGCTTAGTGATTCTTTCTCGAATGCTGAGGAGCGCTTTTCTTTAGCAAGTTTAAATCAACGAATTCTTGAAAATCAGCTTCGCTATGGTGGTGAAATTGCGCCTTTAGAGTTGATTGAGTCATTTGATAATGTAGCCAGAACCAAAGCGCTGAAGCTTTCCTATCAAGTTCGATTTGTTGAAGTGGTGGAAAAACTCAAGCGCTTAACATTTAGTGCTCCATATGATGTTGGAGGAGTTGCTCATGAATAAAATCTTATTATCTTTGATGGCAATATTAATTCTTGGTTGTGGCAAAGAGACGTATCCTTTGCTTTTGAAAGTCGATCAACTTCGAGCGACAAAACAATCAAGTCTTGAAAACTTTATAGACATTCATCAACATTTTGCTCTTTTAAAAGAGTTATTAGAGACGCAGATTCCTAAAAAAGTTAAAATCCCAAAAGATACAAATTGCAGCGAATTTACGTTGAATAGTTCAGAACTGAAAGTCCTAAGTATGCAATGTGAAAACGGTTTTTTTGATGTGTGTCCACGCGCAATTAATAACTATAGTGAAATGGCCAAAGATTTTATTAATCGCTGTGAAGAGTTAAGGAAAGATTAATGAACTATCTAATTTTGTTATGCTTGCTTTTCTTTAACAATGCATTGTATTCGAGTGAAGATGATCACGATCATATTGAAACTTCACATGATCAGCACGATCAGCACGAGCAGCACGAGCAGCACGATGAGCACGAAGAAGAAGGTCATGATGATCATGAAAGCTCAAAGGCTATCGGTCTAGGTAAGGCTATAGAAGAAGTCAGTGAAGCTCAAGGTTTTAGACTTTCTAAAGATTCTCTAAAAGTTTTAGATATCGGTTTAATGGATGTTTCTGGCAATCGTCTTAAAATAAAGCGCGACGTCCTCGTGGTCACTCGTAAAGATAAAGGGATTTATCGCTTTCGAGATGGTTTCTTTAAATTTTTAATTGCTAGTAATATTGTATCTGATGGACAGGATGTCTCAATTACTGTCGATGACATAAAAGTTGGCGATCAAATAGCAACAAGTAAACTCGATTTAATTAAAGTTTGTGACATCTACTCAACAGATTCTGCAGAATACGGTCATTCTCATTAGGAAATAATAATGATTTCGCGAATAATTGCTTTTTCAGTTCAACAACGCTTTGTTGTTTTTTTGCTGACTGGTTTACTTTGTTGGTTTGGTTTAGAGTCGTTTAAAAAACTTTCAATTGATGCCGTACCAGATATTACTAATACTCAAGTTCAAATTAATACTCCTGTTATAGGGTTGGTACCTGAAGAAATTGAAAGAATGGTCACGTTTCCTATTGAGTCAGCGATGGGCGGGATTCCAAGTGTTGAGACAGTGAGGTCAATCTCGCGTTTTGGAATTTCACAGGTAACCATTGTGTTCAATGACGATGCAGACGTTTATTTAGCCAGGCAGCTTGTTTCAGAAAAACTACAACTTCTTGAATTACCCGATGGTGTTAAACCTGAAATGGGTCCCATTGCCACAGGTCTAGGAGAAATATTCCACTATTCAGTCGAAGCAAAATCCCCAGAAGCAGATCCTGATAAACGTTTAATCCAGTTAATGGAATTAAAATCACTTCAAGAGTGGGTTATTAAACCCAGGCTTTTAACTGTAGCTGGCGTGATCGAAATTAATACTATTGGAGGATATGAAAAACAGTTCTTCATCCAACCAAATATTAAAAAGATGGCCGAGTTTGGTCTTAGCTTTGATGATCTGGAAGTTGCAATCTCAGGTGCTAATGCCAATGTTGGGGGAGGATATATCCAGCAGACTGGTGAACAATTACTTGTTCGCGGAGTTGGGCTTCTATCTTCGATTGACGACATCAAAGCAGTTGTTGTTAAAAGATTGCCTTCACTTGAAAGTGTTAAAGTGAGTGATGTTGCTGATGTTCGATTAGATAAAGAAATTAGAACTGGCGCAGCCACTGTAAACGGCGAAGAAAGTATCGTTGGTACTGCTTTTATGCTGCTTGGTGAAAATTCACGTTCAGTCGCCAACAGAGTTCGTGAGCGCCTTGGTGAAATTAAAAAAGATTTACCTGATTGGGTTGAGGTCAATATTCTATATGATCGATCTAATATGGTTCAGGCGACTCTTGGTACAGTCGAGCACAATTTATTTATGGGTGCTGGCTTAGTGATTGTCTTTCTTTTGTTATTAGTAGGAAATGTTAGGGCGGCTATCATAACCTCACTTGTCATACCTATCTCTCTTTTGATGACTTTTATTTTGATGCGCTGGCAAAATGTTTCTGGAAACTTGATGAGCTTAGGAGCACTAGATTTTGGAATTATCGTCGATGGCGCCGTTATTGTTGTTGAGAATTGTGTTCATCGATTGCAGCAAAAAGCTAAGGCCATGGGTCGAGATCTCTCTCGCCAAGAGCTAATGCAATTGGTTATTGACTCTGCTGTCGAAATTAGACAAGCAGCTGGTTTCGGCGAATTAATCGTCATCGTCGTCTTTATTCCTTTATTTGTACTTACTGGAGTTGAAGGCAAGATGTTTGTGCCAATGGCAACGACATTTGTGATGGCCCTTTTATCTGCCCTATTATTATCTTTTACTTTAGTTCCTGCACTCTGTGCCACCTTTTTAGATGGCAAGGTTAAGGATAAAACGCCCTGGCTTATGAGTATGGCCTCAAAAATTTATGCACCGATATTAGAAACTGCAATCAAGTTACGTCGAAGTGTTGCTTTTGTAGGTCTACTATCAATCGCTTTAGGAGTTGGATTATTTTTTAGGCTCGGCTCAGAGTTTATCCCACAATTAGACGAAGGTGATTTCGCTGTTCAATTTATTCGCCCTGCCAATATCAACACATCAACTTCAGTTGAACTGCAGCGCTTATCTGAAAAAGTCATTTTACAATTTCCTCAGGTCAAAACCGTCTTTGCAAGAACGGGCGCTGCTGAAGTTGCGACTGATCCTATGGGAGTTAATATCTCAGATAGTTATGTCATGCTTCATCATATTGATGACTGGCCCTCAGATGAATTGATCAAAACTAAAAAAGTTTTGATGAAAGCCGTACGTGAACGCTTAGAAGCTTTAGTACCAGCTCAAGTTCTTTTAATCTCTCAGCCGGTTGAACTGCGTTTCAATGAACTCTTGGAAGGAACACGAGCAGATGTTTCAGCTAAAATATTTGGACCTGATCTTGATGTCTTAATTGAGAAAGCGCAAGAGATGGCACAAATTATTGGAACTGTTGAAGGTGCTGGTGAGGTTGAGTCTGAATCTAAAGGGAAGTCTCCGATGCTTGAGTATCGACCTAAAATGGGGGAGCTCTCATCTTTGGGGGTTAGTAGTAAACCAGTGTTAGATGCTATTGAGACGGCTATTGGTGGTCGTGAAGTTGGCCATCTTTATGAAGGTGTTAGACGTTTTCCGATCGTGGTTAGACTCTCTGAAAAAGAGCGTCAAGATATTGAAACGGTTAGAACTCTGCCTGTATCTATTGCTGAAAGTCATACTGTTCCTATTGAAAGCGTTGCCAGTATTAATTATGTCGAAACATTCACTGCAGTCGCGCGTGAGAATTCATCTCGAAGAATTGCGGTTCTTATAAACCCCGAGACTAGAGATGTTGAAAGTTTTGTTCAAGAAGCGAAAAGCGCAGTTGAAGAAAAACTTGAATTAGCAGAAGGTTATTATATCGAATGGGGTGGTAGCTTTAAAAATCTACAAAGTGCTAAAGCGCGTCTTTCTGTGCTAGTGCCTTTGGCGATGCTCGTTATTATTGGAATGCTCTGGGCGGCTTTTAGAAATGCTGCTCAAGTTGCTCTTATCTTTATATGTGCTCCAATGGCGTTAGTTGGAGGCGTTGTGGCTTTGATGGTGATGCAGATGCCTTTTAGTATTTCTGCTGGAGTCGGCTTTATACCCCTTAGTGGAATTAGCATGCTCAATGGAGTTGTTTTGGTGACGTACTTTAATCGCCTGGCAGCAGACGGGTTAAGTCCTGATGACATTGTCAAAGCTGGTGCCATGACCAGACTTCGACCAGTGCTGATGACTGCACTTACAGATATTTTTGGATTTTTACCAATGATGTTCTCAAGTGGGCTTGGAGCGGAGGTGCAAAAACCTTTGGCAACTGTTGTTGTTGGAGGAATTCTTTCTGCAACAGCTCTAACACTAATTGTGCTGCCGAGTTTATACAGGCTCTTTTTCTCAAAAATGCAGCCTAATTAGATTGCTTTTAAAAAACTAACCAAGTTCGCCACCGCCTGCCCGGAGCCGCCCTTTTGTGCTAGTGCAGGCTGGTTACTTGTTGTCCAAGCAAAAATATCTAAATGTGCCCAAGGTATGTCTCTGACAAATTTTTGCAAGAATAAGGCAGCGGTAATACTTCCACCAAATCCGCTAGATGATGAGTTGGTGCAATCGGCAAAAGGAGAGCTCAGCTCTTTTGCGTAGTCTTGATGAAGTGGCATTCTCCAGCAAAGATCGCCAGAGATATCCCCAGCATCTTGAATCATTTTTGCCAACTTATCATCATTACTAAAGAGGGAAGCTATATCTTGTCCTAAGGAAACTTTACCTGCTCCTGTTAGTGTTGCGGCATCAATAATCAAATCAGGTTTATGATCACAGGCCACATCAATAGCATCAGCTAGAACGAGTCTTCCTTCAGCATCAGTATTATCTATTTCAACTTTAAGACCATTTCTAGCGATATGGATATCACTTGGTCTTGTTGCATTTTTATCAATACTATTTTCGGCAAGAGCTAGATAGCCTTCGACGTCAACGGCCAAGCCACTATGTTCAAGCCAGTTAAAGACACCTGAGATCGCTGCAGCTCCACCCATATCTTTCTTCATCAGTCTCATACCAGCTGATGGTTTAATATCTAATCCACCGGTATCAAAAGTGATTCCTTTGCCGATTAGTGCAATTTTCTTTTTGGCCTTCTTGCCTGATTTATAACTAATCTTAACTAGTCTTGGAGGGTGAGCAGAAGCGGCACCAACACCAAGGTGTAAACCACATTTTTCTTTTGCTAATCTTTTCTCATCCCAGATTTCAACTTTAATTGTCTTTGATCCTCTAAATCCTTTTTGAATCATCGCCGCAAAATTAACAGGATGAAGCTCATTGGGAGGAAGATTGACGAGATGTCTAGCTAAGTTAATAGATGAAGACAGTTCAGATGCTTGCTCAAGAATTTTTGAAGATAGTTTTTTGTCTTCTGTAAAAAAATGAAGGTGACCAAGAGCCTGAGACTTGGATTCATCAAAACGATAGGCAGCAAGATCTAGTCCAACTAAACAACCTTGAATACTTTCGTCCGCAATGCCAACGAAATGAACATCACAAGACTTTGGATTGCCATCAATAAAAGATTGGATCTTAGAACCAATTTGATCACGAGCCTTAGCATAGAGGTGTTTTTTATTTGAAGGCTTATCAATTAAAATTAAATTTATCTGAGACTGGTCATTAAAAAAAGAAGCTGTCTTCTTTTGTTCAAAACTTTTGTGTAAAGCTTCGGGAAGTTCTATTTTTTCTTTTTTTAAGAGAGTTGTTATTTTTTTTGCATCGTAGGCAATATAAACAATACTTTTATTCCATAATGATTCGGTCTTTGCATTTTTAGCAAAGCTATTCTTCATAAAACCCACAAGAACTCCTCTTAAGCACTGTATCTGTAAGATTCAAACATTCGACAAAGAATGTCATGAAATGATCTGATTTGTGAAGCCTCTGGCGTCTCAAAATGATCCATCACTTTTACTTCTGATAGGGCCAAGATCTCATCCCTATAAGGACTAATTAACTCCCAGCTAGTAAGCCAGATATCTAGATGACCCACTTCTTCGTAACTGATAAAAAGTAGCTCTAATAGTGTTTGGTGAAAAACATCAAACTGATGACCTTTGCCTGGCAAAGGAAGAGGTGACTTCATAAAAAAATTGTTTTTAAGATGATTGATTCCAGCCTGATCTTTTTCTTTGTAGTTAAGTCTAAAAAGCAGAGGAATGACATTATCGTTATTAGAGATTGATGATAATAATTCTTTAGCTTTTGTATAATTTATTTCTACACCAATGCCTTCTTCATAACACCTAGCTAAATGAATCTTACAGTCTTCCTGTCCAAGCAACATCCCTCTATAAAACGCTGTACTCGCACTATGCTCATAGGCTGGGTCGTGAGTTAACCAATGACTACCAAGTTGTTTTAGATTGATACTTGATTCATCAATATAGTTCGCTTTTTGAGGTAGGTTTTTTAAAAGCTCGTCTTCAAGAAAATCATTACCTTCAAAATGCCTATCGACCGCGAGCCAATTATCGATATAAGACACAAGCTGTGAAAGCTGTGCCTGGTAAACTTTAGGGATAGTAAACGCTAAACCCATGCCAATAAGACTCGAGTGCAATTGATCTAAAAGTTCATGACTTGATAGGTTTTGGCCACTTAAAGGCCAAATTGCTAGGGCTTGGTGAGTATCCATAAAGCCAGCAGGCAATTTATCTCGCGGATCGAAATTTATTTTGATCAGTGGCGCACTGGCTAGCTGACAAGGGGAGATATATATAAAGCCTTGATTTTTAAGCATTTATTAAGTCCTTTTGGGGTTCTATTCTTATCGGCACAATTTAAAACTATTTTAGTCAATTATTTCCCTCTCTACAGATTTTGAGGGTTTATGTACAATAAAAATGAATTTTGGAGGTCATATGGCTAAATCACTTAAAGATGCTTTATTGAATGCAGGTTTACACGCTACAAAGAATGCTAATGAACGCCAGCATATTAAAGGTCGTCCAGTTAAAAAGAGTGAAGTCCATCAACACGCTAGAACGTTTTGTGAAGTGTGTGAGAGAGATCTTCCAGATGTTGAACGCTATCAACATCCATCTTTTGATAAAGATTGGATCTGTATTGCTTGCGCCGATAGAAATATGATCGATGATAAATTTCGTCGTACTCATCAAAGTGAGATGACGGACAAAGGAATGTTTAAAAGATTTTACGGGGCAACAAGACCTGCCAGTGATTTTAAACCGGCGCGTGCCCAGGACGATAAATCAAAACAAAATCGCCGCTAATAATTAATGTCGCGATAAAAAGATGTAAAGGTTGAGCAAAGGCTGGCATCGAGAAATAGGCTAGGATAATGCCTGATAGCGGTGCCAGTAGTGTTGCTAAAAAGACGGCAACAATAAATTTTCGCGCCATAGGATAGGGTTCTTCTTTCCACAATTGGCCAATCCACAGTCCAAAAACAATCAGATAGAAAATAGAAAATGATCGGTGGATCATAAACAGTAAGCTTTCTTGGTCAAGCCACTCACTTCGTAGAGTAACTCCAGCGTTAGTGACAGCATCAACACCTTCGCGCACTTCAGTTCCAAGAATGAGTTGAATCAGAGCAAGTCCTAAAACGATCAAGCCTAATCGGTTTGATCTAATCGTAAGTTTTTTTCTGACTTCTAAAGAATGGATATAAAGCCCGATAGCGATTAATAAAATCACTACTGCTAAGAACATATGAAAAGTAATTAAATGAGGAGCCAGATGAGAGCTGACAACTTTGGCCCCTATGCCACCTTGAATAGATGTTAAAATAAAGACAAAGACAGAGCCTTTAAATAAGGCAGGATGAACTTTGCGATGAGGCCATGCCGTTAACATCAACCAAATCATTTCAAGACCAACAAGGACTCCTAGGAGTCTATTAATATATTCAATCCAAGTTTTTGTTGCATCGAAATCAGCTATCTGTCGGCCAGCAACCGCGAATTTTTCTTTGTAATCAACTGGTAACTGGGAAACATCAGTTGGTGGAATCCATTGACCAAAACAATGAGGCCAATCAGGACAGCCTAAGCCACTACCAGTCGTACGGACGATGCTTCCAGCAAGGATTAAAAGGAAGAGACTAATAATGGTGGTGAGGATCGCCCACCTGAATTTGTTAAGTTTCATTCGTCATCAACTCGGCGAAATTCTGCATCAACGACATTGTCTTGAACAGTTTGATGTTTTTGTGGGCGTTGTTGATATTGTCCGCCATTACCAAAGGTTCGACCGCCAACATTGATATGGACCTTTTGCTTGAAGCCCCATTTTTCAGCACTCTCTCCACTGATGGCAATAAACCAAGATAAGACAACTAGAGTTGGGTTCGTTTCCCAATAGCCAACTGTTGCAAGACAGGCAACAAGTAGTCTTGGGGCAAAAAAGAATCCAAGCCACCAAAGCAGTCCACCAAAAGCTATGGATGAACAAAAAAGAGTCAGTCTTGGAAATAAAGTTAAAAAGATGAGTAAAAAGACACCGTGATTATTCCAGTAGTTGATACTACCAAATTCAACATTTCCGTAGCCTACAAGCAATGAAGCTGCACCAGTTAATGCTAAAAAGAGAACCAAAAGTTGGACGAATAATTTCATACTCTGGACATATCATCTCGAAGACGTTTTGCTAAGTAATATGAGTTGGATGAAACAAAATTTATTACCTTTTGAAGGAGAAGTTTATCTTCTTGAAAATGCTTTCAAAGAGGAGCAATTAAGCCCATTAATTGGGGAATTAGCATGGCGTCAGGACCAAATTACTCTTTGGGGTAAGACGCATCCTGTACCAAGGCTACAAGCATGGTATGCCGATGATGGGCTAAGTTATACCTATTCAAAAATTGTTATGGAAGCTGGGCCATGGAATGAAAAGTTGCTGGAAATTAAAAATGAAGTGATCACACTCACTGGTCATCACTTTAATTCGGTTCTATGTAATCTCTATCGTAGTGGTGCTGATAAAAATGGCTGGCATCGAGACAATGAACCTGAGCTTGGAGTTAATCCCGTCATTGCTTCAGTTAGTTTTGGTGCGGTTAGAAAGTTTTCACTCAGACACCGAACAACAAAAAGAAAAATAGATATTGAACTTCCAAGTTGCTCTTTACTGTTAATGAGAGGGGAGAGTCAGCATGCTTGGGAACATCAGCTGGCAGCAACAAAGAAAGTTATCTCGAGTAGACTCAATCTCACTTTTCGCTATCGAAAAAGCGACGATACACCGGAGCTCTAACTAAAAATTGAGCGAGTAAAGCGGGATACATCAAAAGCTCAATCACTTTTCCACCAAAACATGAATAACTAATATCATCGATAATCTTCGTTTCATGGGCAGAAATTTTTTGAACAATATGACGATGCTGCCAAGACTTAAGTGGAAAAGGAATTTTAAAGCCTTCATCGATAAAAAAACATTCGTGTTCGTCTTCATGATGACTGGTTATGTGAGAGATCCAATCTTGACCAAGCCCTAGAAGTCCAACCTTTAGATGAACTTCATCTCCTTTATGACAACCATCAAAGCGAGTGACTTCAAGATCCATCAGTGGAGGCTTAAGTGCTTTAAAAAGTTTTAGATCAAAACCAGCGTAAACTATTTTATAATTATTCTTTACGTTAGTTGATAGATATAATTTTTTCATTTTTCACCGTGGTAACGTTTCATAAAATTAAGACTACCTTGCACGACTCCAACAATTCCTTGCCCAGGAAAAGATGTATCACCATGGTGGAAGAAGTTTGTAAGTGGAGTGACATTTTTTGGCCATTTCCAAGGCATAAAATTGACCGAGTGTGGTATTCCTCCGACTCGCCCCTGAAAACGGCTCGTGTACTTGACGAATGTTAATGGTGTCCCAATCGTATCGAATTTTGTTTCCTCAATATCATCAAAATATTCGCTTAAATGATTTTTAATTTCAATAAGGATTTGTTTTTTTAATTCTTTATAAACTTCATTTCTTTGTGTTGGAAAATCGCTTGGTAAAGCATGGGTTGAAATTGTCATCGTTTGCCAGCCTTCAGGAGCTCTTGTGAGATCACTTGGATCAGACAAAGAAATAAATAGGCTGTGACTTTTGGCTGCGCTTAAAGGTTCTTTTAAATGAAGCTGGTGATACAGGTCAGTCTTTGGAGTTTTAAACTTAACTGCAAGATTAGCAGTTATGGCACTCCAGTATTCGCCTTTGGCACTTGCCTGTGAGTTGACCCAGTCAGACAACTTAGGATTAAGTTCTTTAAGATTCCAAATTGGAAGTGTTGATATTACATGATCACTTTTATATTGATGATCTTTAGTTGAGACGACTAAATCATCGCTGATAGACTCAACCCTTGATTTTAAAAGAACTTCACCTCCGTTTTCACAGATAAAATTCTTTAGCGATAAAGCAAGAGAGCTAATACCACCATTAGGATAATACATATCATTCGGGTAAGTAAGGCCTAGGGCTCCCATTAAAATCGGAACATCCTCGCTGGTCGTTTGAGTACTAATCATAAGTTGTTCATCAATAAAACTTTTAAGAGCTCCCTGCTTATATTCATTTGGTAATATCGACTTTAAAGGTTGCAGTAAATAGAGTCCTAAGTCGGCTTCTTTTAAGAGTGAAGGTTTTAAAAGATTAAGGACTTCACTTAAATTTTGTGGAGGAAAGCTCCAAGTGTCAGCCAATAATCCCCACGCCCTAGTCGAAATTTTTTCTAATTTGTTCCAAAATGTTCGGTGATCAATATTTGGGAATTTCTGATCAAGCTCATTTATCCATAAATCAAAATCTGCAAATCGATTTAGAATTATTCCATTGGGTAGTTTGATCTTCATTGGTAGGTCTAATTTTTTATAATCGCTCTTTAAATTAAGTTTGTTGATTAATATTTTTAATGGCATTCCCTCGGCCAGACCAGACAATGTTGTGGCACCGACATCGAAATGAAATTGCTGACGATTATAATAACTTGCACAGCCTCCAACGAGGCTGTGCGCCTCAAGGACAAGAACTTTCCTAGAGCGTTTTGTCAGCAATGCCGCAAGACTTAGTCCTGCGTATCCTGCTCCAATGATAATGTCGTCGAACTTGTCTTTATCCATCATATTATTTTACATCAATTAACAAAACTTAAGCGGTAATTGATAGCTTGGTCTAAGTCTTGTATATATACTAGAGTAGATTATGGTTAAAAACTTAGATAAATTCTTCCATCCGGATACACTTCCAAATAGATCAACGGTAGAAGTCGATATTTCATACTTTAAAGCGGTTAGAAGTAAATTACAGCTTTCATTTGCCATGCCTAACGATCCTAAAAAAATTTATGCATGGGACTATCCACTGGCCGAAAAACTGATTACTGAATCAATTCAATTAGGCGTAGAATTTGTGCTGATCGAAAAAATAAACTATGAACAAAAAGTAAAAGAGCTCGCAAACTTATAATTTAAGCTCAGACTTTACACAACGAACAAGTTTCTTCGCTTCTTCATCACTTAATCGTTTTTTACAATCAAAGAGAACATTTTGTGTGTAGGCATTACAATCGGCTTCATCTTTAAAGCGTGAGTCTTTACGATTGAGCATGCAAAAAAATGATAAGTTCTGGCCAACTTCACGGTCAATGGCTTCACGTTCTTCTACCGTTAATGGTCTTGGTGTAGGACGAGTCTTAGGCTTGGCAGCCGGTCTCGTGATATATGGCTTGGGTCTAACTATTGTTGGTCTAGACCTATTAGAATCAGAGTTACCGTTTTCACGTAATTGGCGGTAATAGTCTAGAACTCTGGAACGTTCTATTTCTTCAAAAGTACTTTCGGTTGCATCAGAGTAACTCGCCTCTGTCGGCTTTTGAGAAGTTGATGCGCATGATACTAGAAAGAAGAAACTAAAAATCGTTAACCAATTCAACCAATTCTGGTGCATCAATAAATGGATTTCTATTTTTTTGAACTTCATAAACTTTCTCATTTCGACTTCTTTCTTCTTCATCGACAGGATCTTGCCAATGCCATTTCTTTAAAAATTCTTCTTCAAGAGAACCAATCGGATGGTTATATCTTACAGAAAAATAGAATAGAGCTCTAGCGACATTTCCTCTGTGTTCTGGAGGTGGCTCAAAAGCAGTTTCACTTGAACCGTAAGCTGTTCCACGGTGAGAGCTTGTACACTCCTCATTTATTACGCCACCGTCAACTTCTGCAAAAATAAGATTTCCTCTAGAGCTATTAGCTCTTGAATTCGATGGAAAGAGGTGATGAAGATCAGTGAGTTGAGCATTTTTACTTTCATTTGGATTAAATCGACTTTGAGGCCATGTATGTTCACAGTTGACTTGAGTATGATCTGGAATCTGACCACGCCCAACGCCATCTTCTTCGCTAATGGTCTGTCGGCAATAGACTTCATTTAAGAAATATCCATTATCATTAGATTGTAGATGAATCTTTCCAAAAAGAATTTCACGGGCCTGGCGATATGTCAGCGTTGTTAATTGTTCTTCACATTCACTCTGGTCAGGACATGAGTCTTTAACAAGATCACGGCCAGTGGTCTTAACATGAATCTTAGACAAGATATTTTGAAGTGAAATTTTTAATAAAGTATTTTTAAGCGTTCCTTGATCAATCTTTTGAACAAAGTCTTGTGTGTAATATGGGGGGAGGTCTGCGAAGTCTGCATAGGCAGAGTTAAGGGATGCCATAATGGCAAATATAAAGCTAAGTCTGAAAGCCTTAGACATGATGACTCCTTCCTTGGGTCAATTGATTAAATAAATGCTAGCACGCGAGAATCATATGGCCAATGATTCTTAGGAATATTTTATCAGGATTCAATTAGTTGAGCGTGGTACTCGGCTAAAGAGCGTTTAACAAGAGATTAACACTTGAAACTAAAAGAGCTGTGAAGGTTAACGCCATTCCAATTCCTCTTGGAGCACTTGAGCCAGTCGATAAAAACAAACCAATCGGATGGAGTATACGACCAAGTAAAAGACAGCCTCCAATGATATGGAGCACTAGGTCAGAGCTGCCTGAAATTTCAGCTAAAGCCATTAGCAAAAGGATTGTTGGCACATACTCGGTGAAGTTTGCGTGCATTCTAACTCCGGATTCCATCTCTTTGTTATTTTTTCCATAACCAACCCCAACTCTATGTTTCCATCTCAACCTGATGACATAGACTGATAAGATGAATAAAAGAATTCCAAGACACGCGGCGTAGATAGAAGTGATATTAAGAATGTTGAGCATTTCCATGGCCGCCTCTTTTAAGTTAAGATTATTCCTTATCAATGATCGGAGGAATTAAGTATGGGCGTCAACCCTAACATTAGCAGTCGTATTTCTGGTGTAGGAGCCTTTGTTCCTGAAAAAATCATGACCAATCATGATCTAGAAAAAATGATGGATACCTCTGATGAATGGATTGTTCAACGAACTGGTATTAATCAACGTCATTGGGTTGAACAAAATGTTTCAACTTCAGATTTAGGATTTAAAGCTTCATTAGACGCAATCGCTGATGCAGGTCTAAAAAAAGAAGATATCGATATGATTATCTTCGCCACACTTTCTCCCGACCATGACTTTCCTGGTAGTGCTTGTTTTTTGCAAGATAAATTAGGACTTTCTGGCATTGCTGCACTTGATATTCGCCAGCAATGTTCAGGTTTCATTTACGGCTTATCAATTGCCGATAAGTTTATTCAATCAGGTTCACATAAAAATATTTTATTAGTAGGTGGTGAAATCCACTCGAAGGGACTTGATAAAACTCCTAATGGTAGAGCTGTTTCGGTTTTATTTGGAGATGGGGCAGGTGCGGTTATTGTTTCAGCCACCGAAGTCAAAGATGCTTCAAAAGATGGACATATCATTGCCACCAATCTTCATGCGGATGGAGCTTTTGCTAAAGAGCTTTGGCTACCAGGTCCAGGAACTGGTTTTGATGATCCAGAACGCGTGCCTAAAACGATGATTCAAGAAGGCTGGCATTATCCTCAAATGAACGGAAAAACAGTATTCGTTCATGCCGTCAAAAGAATGTGTGAAACTCTTGTTCATACTTGTACAAGCTCAGGGGTAAAACTTGAAGACGTAGATCTTTTCTTGTTTCACCAAGCCAACCTCAGAATTAATGATAAAGTTGGTGAGATGCTTCAGATTCCTGCTGATAAAGTTTTCAATACAATTCAAAATTACGGCAACACAACAGCGGCCACTATTCCTCTTGGAATGAGAGATGCTATTAAAGCAGGTAAACTTAAACGTGGAATGCTAGTGGCGAGTGCCGCTTTTGGTTCAGGCTTTACTTGGGCCTCAGGATTATGGCGCTATTAAGATGAAAAGACTCCTAACTTCACTTAGTCTAATCTCTTTATTCGTTTCATGTGTTCCTGATAAAGAAACTTCGACGCTGTCATACTTTGAAGTTGATCAGGCAGCCTATAAAAAATATGTTAATCAGAAGCCGATGCCAACTGAACCTGATCTTGCTGTTGATAAGTCTATTATCAATAACGATTATCCGATTGAGCTCGCCCTTTATCAGGATGGGAAATTTTATTATAACCTTCCAAATCTTGGTGATGGGACAGGTTCTTGGACAATTGATGGTGGCAAGATAAAGCTTTTCTCATCGAGAACATTATTTGACATGTATATTGATATCTTTGCTGCGGATCAATCAGCAAGCAATCTCATTGTGAAGTTTAGAGACCGTCATGGCCCTCAAATTTTAAAAATGATTAATGAAAATTTGGATTAAGATTTTTTAAGTTTCTTCAGCAATTTTTTTAAATAGAGTGAATACCAAAAAATACTGATGATGATAAAAAGGGAAGGTAGAAACCACATCTGCCAAAAGGTCCCCATTCTATTATTGTTTTTATTTTCTTTATCAAGATACACATCAATAGTTTTTCCAACCATATCGTCGCAGGTTAAAAAGAATTTTGGCTGACCAATCATCCCTTCAATAACCTCACCGTTTTCGCTTTGAGCTTTAGGAACATGGTGATTGATTGGTTTTCCGCTTGAACTAGTTTTTGTAAAACATGACTGAATAGTTGCTTGAGTTTTTTCTAGATTCAAAACACTCCAAACAGCATCGTAAGTGAAGTAAGTCGCTATCGCGAAAGGAAGAATAATAATGATTATTAATAAAAAGGAGCGAACAATTTTCTTCATGAACTAAAGTTAGAAAAATTTCTTTTCAGCGTAGTCGAAAATATTTTGTCTAAGTTGTAGAACATTATCGTGACCTAAATGACCAATCAAGCGAGGCTCATTAGGAATATGTTCATAGAGCAATTGCTCCATACCAAATTGAATTGTTTTCATGCCAACATAAAGACCACAAAAGAAATCGTACTCTTTATTATTCCATGGCTCTAAAAGCTCATTAACATCTTGGTGATTGTCGCAAAAGGCGCAGCCTTTGCATGTTCCATTATTTAAAACATATTGAACGTGATGATGAGCTTGGATGGCGATGACGCGCTCTCGTGCTTCCATATCAGCTGCAAATTCATTAATCAGCTTTGCTGCGGCTTCAGAGTTATGTTTTAAGGCGACTAAGATTGTTTCGTAAAAAGTCGCATAGAGCGAAGTGAAGACGATATCTTCTAAAAAGAATCCAAGAAGTTCGCTTTCTGTTTGAGCAGAGAGTTCGAGTTGCTCTAAAGCTTCAAGACCAAGCTCAAATGGGGCAGAAGGAGTTGACTCGTTTGAAAGAAACGTTTTGAACAGTTGCTCAACAGCGTTATCTTCACGAGTACTAAAATAAGTTTTACCTGAGACTTCCATGCTCCCTCCAAACACAACCATGTGTTTTCTATATCTTAACAGCTTTATGCACAGGGATGCAAAAAAATTCGTTTAAGGGGCTGGGTTAGGATTAAGAGCGTATATCTTCTCGATTTCGTTCAATACATCCTCGGAAAGATTGACCGTTGCACTCGACAAATTTTCCGCTAGCTGGGCCATGGTCGTCGCACCGATGATATTCGAAGTTGTGAAATGTCTCGAAGTTACAAAAGCTAAGGCCATCTGGGCAGGTGTTAAACCAACTGATTTAGCCAGGTCATTATAATCTTTGGCAGCTTCTTTTGCTTTTTCATTATTATAACGAGTGAAGCGATCAAATAGAGTCAGCCTCGCATTTTTTGGTTTTGCTCCGTTATCATATTTTCCAGTTAACATACCAAAAGCTAATGGAGAATAGGCTAGAAGGCCTACTTTTTCACGGTAACTAAACTCAGCAAGTCCAACTTCAAAAAGACGATTTAACAGTGAGTAAGGATTTTGAATAGAGACTGGTCTTGGACCAACGCCTTGATCAGCTAGTCTTAACCATTCGTGAACTCCCCAAGCTGTTTCATTAGAAAGACCAAATTCTCTAATCTTTCCTTCTTTTTGAAGAGCTGCTAACTCACTTAGAGTTTCTTGAATCGGAGTTGATTGCTCTTCACCTTCAGGAGGAGTAAATCCACGTGAACCAAAAAAGTTAGTATGGCGATCTGGCCAGTGAACCTGATACAGATCGATATAATCAGTTTGTAGTCTTTTTAGAGAGTCCTCTAGAGCTTTTCGAACTTGGCCACGAGTCAGTCTTGGGCCACCGCGAATCCATTCGAATCCAGGTCCAACAACTTTTGTAGCAAGAATAATTTGATCGCGTTTAGAGTGAAGTGTTTTCCAAAGACCAATAATTTGCTCTGTCGCATGACAGGTCTCTTTCATTGGAGGGACGGGATACATTTCAGCTGTATCAATAAAGTTTACGCCAAAATCAAGAGCTAAATCGAGTTGGTCATGGGCCTCTTCTTGAGTATTTTGTTCACCCCAAGTCATGGTACCAAGACAAATCTTACTTACTTTAATGTTACTGTGACCAAGTGGACGAAGTTCCATGCAGACCTCAGCTATTATTTACGAATAAATTCTTCGATATCTTGATTCGTTCTTAACTTAATTTGGTGAAAGAGCTTCCATAAAATATAACCAACCACTAACATCATCGGCACAGTGATCGCCGGAAAGCTAAGCGCTGTCATACGACCAAGGCTTTCAGTGAAAGCTTGCGTGCCAGGTTCCCCCTCTAAAACGACAACCGCTAGAACGAAATTTAAAAGAGCGGAAAAGAAAAAGCTATAACCTAAAAGCTTTGAACTTGATCTGATTTGCAATTCAAACTCACCCGAGTGACCAGTTTCACTGTAGGCAGCCTCAAGTCTTTCAAGATCGAGCACTTCTCCAAAAAACGCTGAGAGAAGTGGCTTTTTTGCTTTTAGAGTTGAAAGAACAAAGATACCCATAAGTAATGGAATAGCCGTTTCTTTGGCAATCATCCAGCGTCGATCAAGTTGTAATAAACCAATACCACCAGTTAAAAGGACGCTAAGAAGTCCTAGAGCCGAGAAGAGATTGAGTTTTCTTTGACGGATAAAATCCCAAATACCGTAAAATAATGGGAAGGCCAATGCGACGATAAGACCTTTCACTTCCCCAAGAGTTTCTGGAGTAGAGTATTTAGACATAATGACCGATGGAATAACCACGTTCACTAGAATGTTGATGAGTGCGTTGTCTTTTTTCTTCTTCTTTTCCATAGCCGCCGTTTATGCCCTTACTGACCAGTCAAATTCGAAGTTAATCTTACCCTCATCGATGAGAATTTGGTGAATATCTTTTGACCAAGTTTTGTCAGATGGGTTCCAACGAAAACGAGCTTTAGCGACTTTATTTTTAACGCGATTAAATTCAGTCACGGCAGACTGATCTTTCCAATTTGGAGCTTTTAAGTCGGCCACAATTTTAACGACAGGAGAGCTCGCCAGTGCGTGAATTCTTTCATAAGGGTAGGTTGAAAAAATCTTCATCATCGAAAGCACATCAGTGACGGCGCGATGAGGAAAGGGATTAACAAATCCGTGGGCATGCTCAAGAGCCGCCATAGAACGCATATGCATTTTCTTAGGAAATTCAATATCGCGACCAGTATCAATCCAAAGCTTGTCAGGAAATTGAACGCCATGGCGCTGGGCCATTGCTTCAATCATTGGGCGATCATAGTTACCACCATTATGCGCCACAATCGCTTCAGCCTGACCAATCATTGAAACTAATTTTTCTAAAATGATTTTAATATCTTTACCCTTAGCTCCCCATTGTTCTAGCATTGCATCATCTATGCCTGTGAGTTCAGTAGTGTCTTCGTCTAATGGAAGATGATCGGGCTCATCAATAAGTTCAGATAGGATTTTGATGGGTTGGTTACGTTCAACGTCCCATAAAACAGCTCCGATCTCTGTGACGCGGTCGAGATCAAGGTTAACTCCGTTTTCAACTAAATTTTCATTGATCCCTTCGAGATCTAGACCTAAAACAAAACGAGATGTTTTAATTTCTTTTTTGGTGTTATCACCTTGTAAAGCCTTGAGATCATTGCGCATAGCGTTTCCTGGGATGTTATTCAAAGGTTATATTGGTGTACAGATTTGGCCTTGTTTTGACAACGGCCTGACTCGAAACAATGACACTTTCGAGTAGGATAATTTATGCGTCTTAACTTGATTCTAATATTTACCGTTGTAACCATGGCTTTTGCGACGGGCTATGTTTCTTTGTTATTACAGCGACCATTTACCGCCTCCCAAGGTGATATCTTAGAAATCAACGAACTTAAAAATGACTTTCAATACAAGGTTAAACCTCTATCTATTGTAAACTTTAATAGTTTGTACTTTTCAAGAGACCAATTCCAATTATTAAACCCATTATTTTCTATTCCTGAATCGGGAACTGATACCGATATTCGCTACAGTTCAGATGAAGGTTGTTTTAAAAATTTAAAAACGGTCGTCAATGCTGCCAATTATGAAAAAATTCTTATCTGGGAAGAATTTAGATGTAATAAACGAACGAGTCTTCCTAGAGGATTTTTTGTCGAACCTCCTTATGTTCATCCTTCTGGTTTTAGTTACGCTTATTTAGCTTTTTCATCGGCACGAGGTTTTCAAGCTAAGTCTTGGGTTTTATCTCATCTTCAATACTTTCACGTTAAAGAACTTCACTCTGTTAGAAGGGAAGTAGGTGAACTTGGTGGAGTGTTTAGTATCTTGGCCAATCTCGATGAAAAAACACTGACAGGTATTATTCAAGGTGTTGGAACTGTACTCACCAATGACTACCTCTTTGCCAGATTAAAATATCCGCGCATGCTGAGTATTTTAGAGTACCGAATCTATGCAAGAGATGCGCTGGAAGAATTTTTGAAAGATTCTTCCTATACGCTGCAAAATTATAAAGAAGGTCGAAGCTGTTTTTACCGCGATGGAGAATTGTGTTGGAATTATAGTTTTCGCCATATCTTTAGTATCGCCAATAAATCTACAGTGGTCTTTTTCTTAGGTCTTTTAGCTGTTGTTGGTAGTCTTATCTTTTCTTTAATTGGTCGACTCAAAAGTGACAGGCAAGAAGATGAAAGAAGACGTCTGGCTCTAAAAGTTCTTTCTCATGAATTTAGAACACCAATTGCTTCCATGCTTTTAATTATTGAAAGTCTTTCTAAGCGTCTGCATAAATTTCCAGAAGATGAACAAGATGATATTTTAAGACTTTCTGCTGACGTTTACCGTTTACAGCGCTTAACTGAAATGTCGAGAAACTATCTAAAAGTTAAAAATAGTAATAATTTGATTGAACTTAAAAATGAAGGCTGTGAGTCTGTTAACGAATTTGTCATGCAAATCGCAGATACCTATCTTGAAATGTACGGCGAAGATAAACTTATTATTAATCTGCTGCCTAATGATATAGCCGCTAAGATAGATACCTATTGGCTAGGAATCTGTTTAAAGAATCTCATTGAGAATGCATGTTTTCATGGTGTATTTCCGGTTCAGGTTAACGTTTCTTTAAATGAGAAAAAACTATCCTTGAAGGTAAGTGATAAAGGGGAGTTGGCGGATGATATTACTTTAGATCATCTGACCAGTGAGTTTGTAAAAGGAACTAAGTCACAAGGCTCTGGTCTTGGCTTAAATATTGTTAGAAAAGTTATCGATGAAATGAAAGGCGAATTAATTTTAAGTAAAAAACCAACGACATTTACCATAGCTTTGGATTTGAAATCAGTTCAGGCTTGATCGAGGAGAATACTGTGAGTGAGAAAATCATGCTTTTAGAAGACGACGAAAATCTAGGAACGTCTCTTAAAAAGTTTATTCAGGATGAAGGATACCAAGTCGATCTGGCCAAAAACCTAGAAGAGGCGAGAACAAAGAAAATCGATGATTACGATCTTATGATTCTCGATTGGATGCTACCTGATGGTCAGGGTGTTGATTACCTAAAAGAAGTAAGAGCAAAAACAAATGCTATTCCTGTTATTATGTTAACAGCTAGAACAGAACTCATTGATAAAGTGATCGGTCTTGAAAGTGGTGCCAATGACTACGTCACAAAACCATTTGAGCCACGTGAGCTTGTTGCAAGAATAAGAGCACAATTACGTCTATCAAATGCCAGTGGCGGCGCTGAAAAAGAAAGTGATGGCAAAGTTGAAGTGGCTGAGCTGATGATTGATAAAAATCAACGTGAAGTTTTCTTTGGTGGTAAAGCCGTTGAGATGACGAAGATGGAATTTGATTTCATTACATTGCTAGCAGAGCACCCAAACCGCGCCTTTTCTCGTGATGAAATTTTAAACAAAGTGTGGGGTTACGAACACTACCCAACCACAAGAACTGTTGATACTCACGTACTTCAACTACGCCAAAAAACAAGAGATGATCTTATTGAGACGGTGCGCGGCGTTGGATATCGTTTAAGATTTAACGGTTAAGTTAATAAGCTTTAACTATCACTTAACAATTTTTTGACAGTAAATAAGAAGACCCGTTTTAGAATTTAATAGTAATTGGGGATGAATATCTTCAAGAACATTTAAAGTTTTGGAGCGGGTCTTTTCTTTCACACCGCAAAGATCCCCTGCAACTCCAAAAAAAAAGGGCCCCGAAAGGCCCAAGTTTAATTAGTTTTGTAAACGGTTGATATAGCCTGAGCTGTACCACTGACCATCTTCAAGTAAGAACAATCCACCCGCCATTGCGACGATTCTTTGAATCGAGCGAGTATTGTAATCTTCCATTACTCTTTGACCGACGCGAAATCCATTTTGAGATTCAACAAGACGATTAATGTAGCTCGCGCTATACCACTGACCGTCATCAAGAAGGAATAGACCACCGCTGATTGCAACAACACGTGAGATTGAACGTGTATTGTAATCTTCCATCACTTGGTCACCGATAAAGATGCCGTTTGAGCTATTGTCGATTCTAGTAATATAACTTGCACTATACCACTGATCATCATCTAAAAGGAAAAGACCACCAGCAATTGCTTTTACAACACCAATGCTTCTTGTGTTGTATGACTCCATCACTCGTTCACCAACACTGATACCATTATATGATCTTTCTAAACGATTCACATAACTCGCGCTATACCACTGCTCATCTGAAAGAAGGAAAAGATCAGCTGCCATGGCCTTGATATAGACGATACTTCTTGTGTTGTAATCTTCCATCACGTCTTCGCCAAGTGCTAATCCGTTTGAGAACTCTTGTAATTTATTAATATAACCAGAGCTATACCACTGACCATCTTCAAGTAAGAACTTGCCGTCTGCTTTTGCACGAACAGTTTGGATTGAACGAGTATTGTAAGATTCCATTACTAACTCACCAACGCGAATTGATGGACCTGGAAGTGGTCTAAACACATCATATCTTGGTGGCTGTGGTTGAGGATTTGGATTTGGTGGGTATGGGTTTGGATTCGGGTTAGGATTTGGCCTAACTGTAGATGGCTCACAGATTGTTTCAGTGCCAGCACCTTGTTGAGCACGAGCTCTTGCACAGTCTCTTAAAGCATCACGACAACGGCCGTTTTGATCAAGTTGAGCATAAAAGGTTTCGATCACGCTACCATAGCGAACCATATCAACGGCACATGTCTGTGCATACGCTGATGAACCAGCCAATGTCATAATACCAAAAATGAGTGCAGAAATTTTCATTGTTCTTTTCCCCTTAAGAATGATTGCAGCAATCTATGAATGCCTAAACAATCTGACAATGGCATTATAAATAATTCATGGTGAGTGAAATTGGCGGGGATTGTATTGTCTTTTAAGAAATTGACGCTAAATAGCTGTTTCTTAGTGTCAGCCTGACACTGCTTGATCTAAGGAGGAGGCATCACAGCAGATTATTTTCGAATGGCAAGAATACCAATATTTCTTGGAGACAGGCTTTCATCAAAATAGGTGGCTAACTCAACTTCTAAACCCATTTTGGACAGTTTGATTGCTCTATCTAAGAGGATAAACATTTCTAGCGCGCGGCCAAACTGCCAACGTATAAGATTTGCACAAAGCATCTTCTTATAAAGAGCGACCACCCAATCCTTTTCATAAAACTCTTCAAGTTCATCTTTAGTCGCACTTATTTGATAGGCTTCTAATCTTGGCAGAGCATATTCACTAAAGGCACCTTGATACTCTCTGGGATGAGTTTCACCCATGGGATAAAATCTTTTTATATTCCGTTCATGATAGTGAAATAAATGAAGAGCATAGCGGTGGCGTTTGACTTGAAGTTTAAGATCAAAAGCACTTCTTGAAGCACTTCTATGACCGCGAGTTGCAAGTGTTAAAGTATGTTGATCCAGCGGCAGCTCGGCCGGCCCAAAATGAGCGAATCCATCCTTTGAAACTTTCATTTTGTTATAACAGCAACCAAAACTTAAAAGTCCTTTTGACTTCGCTTGATCAGTATAGTCCATAAGATGCCAAGCTAAATCACCGCAGGTATGAAGGCCTAGAATAAAAGATTCATGATTAAAGCAATCAGGCGCAGGCTCATTTTCTTGAATATTGATTTGAGCGAATTCCATTGAAGCCGCGCCATCTGGCATGACTCTATGTTTTAAGCGATCGACATTTTTTCGTCCTTGCTGCAAAAGCTGAGGATCACGATCTACACTTAGTGTTTCGACACCGAAATGTTTAGACACAACTCGACCAAGGTGGCCTTGACCACCGCCAATATCAATCATGCGCTTGAACTGAATCTGATTTTTTAGATCTTTGATCACAGGTGCTATTCGTTGAATTTCATGACGTTTTTTTTCTTTAACACCAAAAAAAGCATCGGCCTGGTTAAACTCAGGTGAAACTGGAATAACTTTTGTAGGCAGGGCGGTTAAAAGTTCAAGTTTTTCAAAGCATTGACGCATTCCTTTGATCGCTAAAAAACTAAAATCTTGTTTAGAATCCATTAGCCATAATTGATCAAAACTCAATCCAGATAAGGCTTCCATCCATTCTCTAGGAGCTGAATCAATAGAAGCAGGATAGAAATTTAAGACTTCTTGCTCCCAACAATGACGATTGTCGCGCAAAATCTCTAATAATTCGTTATAATGGTCTTGTAAGCTTAATAGCATGGAGAGTTTATAAGTGAAGGGCATCGATTTCGCCAGTCTAGATAGTCTTAGAGGAGCAAAAATTGGTATTTTTGGTCTTGGAGTATCAGGCCGCTCTGCCTTTAAATTGGCACAGGTACTGGGCTGTGAGATTTGTGTCGTTAACCAATCCAAAGAACATCTTGAAGGAAACCATACCTTCTATGAACAATCAGACGCAGGCGCTTCAAATGCCTTAGCTGAATGTGATCTTATTTTATTAAGCCCAGGTATCCCTAGGGATCATCAAGTTTTATTACAGGCCAATCAAGAAGGTACTCCGATCTGGAATGAAATAGAGCTGAGCTTTAGGCTTTTAAGTCGTGCTTTTACTTCGACCAAATGGTTGGCCATCACAGGTACGAATGGAAAAACAACAACGGTTACGATGGTAGCTCAAATGCTTGAAAGTGATGGACGACCATATTTTGTTGGTGGAAACATCGGAACACCTTTAAGTGATTTAGCTGTAAAATTTGTAGAGGGTCGCTTCAGCGACGAGTCTTTTCCAAAAACTATCATTTTAGAACTTTCTAGCTTTCAGCTTGAGAGTCTAGATCAATTTAGACCCCATGCCTGTGCCATTTTAAATATTAGTCCAAGCCATGGGGAGCGCTACCAAAAAATTCGTTATTATGCCCAAGCCAAAGCAAATATCGTTAATCGACTTGGTGCTGGAGATCTTTTTCTAAGTTTGGAAAATGATACTTGGACTGAAAAAGTTGTAAAGAAAGGAGCATGGTTTTGGGAGAGAATAGATCCGGATAGTCTCCATTTTGATGACTTATTAATTTCTCAGTTTAAACCTTTTGGACATCATAATTTAGTCAACTTAGCTTTTGCTACTCGCTTAGCTCAAGCTGCAGCTGTCGAAGCGACGGCCATCCAAAATGTCATCGATTCATTTGAAGGTGTTCACCACCGATTAGAGAAAATCTTTGAAAGTGAATCGAGCTTAATTTTAAATGATTCAAAAAGTACGAACTGGGCGAGTACTCTTATGGCCATTAAGTCAGTTCGAAGTGATGAGAAGTGGTCGACAAAGAAGATAACTCTGGTTGTAGGTGGAAAGTGTCGTGGAGAAAATGATCTTCCAGATACAGATACGATTGATAGGTTAAAACATTATAAGATCGAATTGATTTTGTTTGGAGAGTTTGCCCAGAAATTTAATGAGCCGATGACAGAACTCTTTACAGACTTAAGTGTGGCAGAAGATTTTGATTTGATTTTGGAATCTTGGGATGGAAAAGGTGTACTTCTGTTTTCGCCGGCATTTCCGTCATTTGATAGCTTTAAAAGCTATAGTGAACGAGGGGATCGATTCAAAAATCTAGTAAATGCTCGATAGACTTCGTTGAGTCACTTTAGATGTTTTCTTAGCATTCCATGAGTCAGCGACTGAAATCTTGACCACAAAGACCGCTAAAATTGCAAAAACAACCACTTTGAGACTAATTTTCATGTCTCTAGACTCCTTTTTATTGATACCACAACCTGATATCGGATACTTTTGCCTAAGACTTGAGGATTTTGGTACATTTCACGAAAATAAATTGAGGATCAGTATGGAAAAGGCTCAAGTTGAAAAAATTCAGTCCCAATTACGTCGCATTTTAGAGCAAAAGCAGCTTGAAGCGATTGTAGTGACTTCTTTTGATCGTCACCTCAATGAGTATGTCCCTTTAGAAGATTGCCATCGTCATGACATCACTGGATTTAAAGGATCAGTTGCCGATTCCATTTTACCTCTTAAGGGGAAAGCTAGATTATTTGTTGATGGTCGCTACCACGAACAGGCCGACAAACAATGCCATCTTGATATCGTTGATGTTGAAAAATGCCCTTATGGTGTTTCAAATTTTCAAGCCTTAAAAGATTTTATCGTTCAAAGTGGTTTTAAAAAGATAGCGATCGAAGGGGAGCGTTTTGGCGTTGGTCCTTGGAGAGAGCTGCAAAAAATTTGTGACATTACAGTTTTAAGCGCAGCCGATTTAAAAGAAGTTGAATTTGGAAGTGCTCCAATCATGGGAGAGATGAACCTCATTGATGATAAGCTTTGCGGTGAAAGTGTTCAAAGTAAGCTTCAACGTCTTTGTAAACCAGGTGAAGGACTCTTTATTTCTACTCTTGATAGTGTGTCTTGGATTTCGAATTCAAGGGGCTATCAACTCCCATTCCAGTCGACTTCAAGAGTCCAGGCTTTTGCTACTCATACTCACCTTAGTCTCATTCCAGATCAAGGTGCAAAGCTGAGCGATCAAGTTAAAAATAAATTTACTATTTTAAAAGATTTAAGTGCTGTTGATACATCAATACTTAGAAAAGTAATCATCTATCCAAGTGTAACGAACGTTGCAGACTATGAAACGATCCTAAGTTTTAACCTTGAGATAGAAGAACGCGATGGAAGTTTGATTTTAGAGCAAGCTAAGAAAAACGATACAGAAATTAAAGTGATGGAGAATTCCTTTGATCTAGGTGATCAAGCAATTTTCAAGACTCTGTGCTGGCTAAAAGAGACGGTCAAACAACGCTCAGTCACAGAAAAAGAATGGAATGATCAAACATCGATTTTTTATAATGAGATGGGAGCGATCTCTCAAAGTTTTAGAACGATTTCTGGCTTTGGGGCGAACTCTTCTATTATGCACTATGGAACTCCATCAAAAGAAAAGAACTGGGAAGAAGGAGAGTTCGCTCTTTTAGATTCAGGTGCTTTTTTTGAGGGCGGACTAGCGACTGATACGACTCGAACGATACTCCCTATGGGACAAACAACGGCCAAGCATAAAGAAGTTTATACTTTAGTTTTAAAAGGACTTCTTCAAGCTCAAAATGCTGTGTTTCCTGAAGGAACAAGAGGACAAGCTATCGATTCTTTGGCACGTGCACCAATGAGAAGAATGGGATACGACTTTGCTCACGGCACTGGTCACGGCGTAGGAATTAATGTTCATGAAGCCGGTTATTCAGTGACTCCATTATCACAAGTTCCTCTTTATGCCGGTCGTGTAGGTTCGATTGAGCCTGGTATTTATATTCCAGGCTTTGGTGGAGTACGACTTGAAAATATCGCCGTTGTAGAAAAGCATCCAACCTTTAAGGGAATGCTAAGATTTAGACCACTGGTATGGATAGGTTTTGATCTCGACTTAATCGAGAAGACTCTTATGAATCAAGAAGAGATTCAGTGGTTTATGGAATACGAAGCTGAATGTCAAAAACGTGGTAGAAGCTTTCGTCCATAAACAATAAGAACAAAACCAATCAAAAGACCTGATAGCATTGATAAGGGTGAACCTTGTCCATGACCATCAAGATCAACGCTCCCACATATTCCTAAATCTGGCTCTTCCTCAGGATATAGCCAGGTAATGCCATTCATATCGTCTCTCGCTAAACGATCACGACCTTCTACAAATTGCGCGTACATTAAAGCTTCTCTAAAGGGTGAGTGACCAAGCCCCAGGGCATGACCAATTTCGTGTGCAATAATAGAAACCTTGGCCGCATGGGGTTTGTTTTCAAAACTGTTTCCGGCCTGATCATTAACGAGCACTAATGCTCCTTTAATTTCAGCGCCAGAAATATTATTTGGAACAGTCACTCCAAGCACTTCATTTGATCCAGAATAGTTTGCTGCGTTGGTATTACATGAAATCAAAATATCACTTGAAACGACTAAGGCAGGAGTAGGAGAACAGTTTGATGTTGAACCTGTACAAACTTGACCCGTTTGAAAATCAGAGGCGACTGTGACGATAGATCCGCCAATCATTTCAAGTTTTGAAGTCGCAACACGGTTCCAAAATAAATTCACAGCTTCTTCAGCAATAGAGAGAAGTTCACTATTTGTGACACCAATATTCGTACACGTGTGGGCAGCAACATTGACCTTGATTACATCTTTTTTAAAAGCCGCGCCAGCACCATTATTCAAGGTGAATGAGTATGCAGAGAGACTTAAAAAAAGAAATGCAAAAAGTAATTTTTTCATAAGATTGACCCAAAATGATAATTCAACGTTAGGACATGATTCATGGCTCTTTTTTCACTATCAAATAATTTTAAAATAGAGACATCAAACCTTGCACTCCAGTCTTTATCGAAATTTGTCTGTGCGCCTAGGTTCCAAGTTAAATTTCTTGTCGTTGCCGATCCATTGGGAACAGGAAATTCATCTGTAGTGTTACCGTTTTGTAATCGAAGTGTTCCACCGTTTCCACTAATGCGAGTGAAGAAAAAGCCTGGACCAAAACGAAAGGTCCAATCGCCGTAATGATAAGCAATTGGTGCATTTAAAAATGAGTAGAGAGTTGATGATGTTTCATCATCACTGGTTTCAGGAAGTGTAATACCAACTTCAGGAATAAAACTAAATTCTGGAGAGTATTCATAGCGATAACTTGCTGTGAAAAGCGGTCTAAATTCAAAGTAACTTACACTTCCAACATCGCTTGCATACTTTCCAGCTTGATGAGTTAAGTTACCTGCGCCCATGACAAAATCCGACCAGCCTTGGACAAAAGCGTGAAGCGAGGTGCAAAAAAATAAGCCGATAACTGTGCAAAATAATCGGGCATTCATAATTATCCTTTGAATTGTCTTTCAAAAATCTATTGAAACAAGCCTAGATGCAGGTGTCGAGCACAAAACGCACGAGATTGCCTGTGTACGGTTTCTTTTTGAAGAGTTACGATATTGGCAACCGACACTTTATAACACTTAAAGGAAATGCCATGTTTGAAGATTTCAAAGTTCCAAGTGATCTCATTCCATCTGACCCACGTTTTGGTTCAGGTCCATCTCTTGTTCCTGTTGAATTCTTAGAGTCTTTGGCAAAGACGGGTGCTCATCTTATGGGAACCAGTCACCGTAAAAAAGCCGTAAGAGATGTTGTTGGTGAGATGCAAGACGGACTTCGCCAGTACTTCAAATTACCAAAAGACTTTACTGTTGCCATTGGAAACGGTGGAGCAACTTTTCTTTTTGATATGCTCGCTCTTGGAATGGTTGAAAAGAAAGCTGTGCATTTTGTTTGTGGTGAATTTTCGGATAAATGGTTTAAAGCTTCTAAGAAAGTTCCATGGATCGAAACTGAAAAAATCGAAGTTCCTGCGGGACAAGGGATCACTCCGACAGCAGTAGCTGGCGCTGATGTTATTGCTTGTACTCTTAATGAAACTTCAACGGGTGTACAGATTGATAGTTTCCCAACAGTTGGCGCAGATCAGCTTTTAATGGTTGATGCGACCTCGGGTGGTGGACAAGTTCCATGTGATGTTTCGAAAACAGATGTCTATTTCTTTTCACCACAAAAAGTTTTTGCTAGTGATGGCGGATTCTTTGTTGCGATCCTTTCTCCAAAAGCCAGAGCTCGCGCTTTAAAAATCGCTGCAGATAAGTCACGCTATATTCCAGATATAATGAGATGGGACCTATGCATTGATAATTCTGACAAGGCCCAAACCTATAATACACCTGCGATTAGCACGATCTATATTCTTAATGAGCAAGTAAAGCTCATGAATAAGCTTGGTTATGAAACTGTTATAAAACAGGCACAAGAAAAAGCAGACCTTCTTTATGGTTGGGCGAATGAGAAGTCTTATCTTTCATGCTTTATCCAAGAAGAGAAGTATCGCTCTATTGCCGTTGCAACGATCGATGTTGACGATAAAGTTGATGTGAATCCACTTATAGATAAGCTTGAAAAAGACAAAATTGTATACGGTATTGATGCTTATAGAAAACTAGGTCGAAATCAATTTAGAATTGCTCTCTTTCATAATATTTCGAAAAATGATTTGGAAAAGTTAACGAAAATTTTATCCCTCGCTATCGAATCAAAACTCTAAAAATGCTGGGCATAGCTAATTTAGTTATGCCCTTCTTTTAGGTACTGTTCTAGAAACTCTTTTTTAAAATCTAAGTATCGGTCTTGTAAAATGGCTTCACGAGCACGGTCTGCCAAAGACTTGTAAAAAGCAATATTATGAGCTGTTGCTAGAATGGCGCCTAAAATCTCGTTTGAATCAAATAAATGCTTTATATAACTACGAGTTAAGTTCTGACAGCCATAGCATGAGCAATTTGGCTCAACAGGATAGAAGTCTCTACGATAATTTCTGTGCTTAATTCTGATCTTGCCTCGGTTAGTGAAGAGTGTTCCACCACGAGCAAACTTAGTTGGAATGATACAGTCACTCATATCTACGCCGTGTTCCCATAGCATAAATAAATCTTCAGGATTACCAACGCCCATAACATAGCGAGGTTTATCCTTTGGCATGAGTGGAGCGGTGTACTTTACAACCTTCTCCATGACATCAGGACCCTCTCCAACAGAGACTCCACCAATGGCATAGCCAGGAAGATCACGGGCAACAAGCTCTTCAAGGCATTCTTTACGATAATCATCAAACTCAGAGCCTTGGATAATACCAAACAAGGCTTGCTTAGGGTTAGTCCAAGCATTGATACAACGATCAAGCCAACGGTGAGTTCTATCAATAGAAGTTTTAACGTACTGACGAGTTGCTGGATATGGAATACATTCGTCAAAGGCCATCATGATGTCTGAACCTAGATTTTGTTGAATCCCAATAGAAGTTTCTGGCGTGAGCAAGACTGTTTTCCCATCTTGATCACGAAACTCTGCTCCCTCTTCTTTGATACTCTTTTTTTGAAGACTGAAAACTTGAAATCCACCTGAGTCAGTAAGAATCGGGCGATCCCAAGCCATCCATTTGTGAAGCCCTCCGGCCTTAGCGACGAGGTCTGAGCCTGGAGTTAAATGAAGATGGTATGTGTTCGATAGTAGGACTTTAACATCCATCTCTATCATTTCTTTCATTTGTAGAGCTTTAATAGCGCCGTGAGTTCCAACAGGCATAAAGACAGGAGTAGGGATATCTCCATGAGGAGTAGTAATCACTCCGGCTCTGGCTCCCGAGTTCTTGTCCTCATGGACGACTTTAAACTTAAAATGCTCTTTAACTTGATCTTGAATTTTCATAAGCTTTCTTTAGTTTGCTTCATTTGGAGCATCAGGTGTTACTGTGCTCGGTGGTGTTTGCCATAATGGTTGGTCCACGTTCATAGCATCAAAGATCGCTTTTGCCCATGGGTCTTGATCGGCTTGAATCATTTCTTGTAAAGTTTCCATTGATTTTCGATAATCGGACTCAATCGTCTCAGCTGACCAAGCGTGATTTTGGCGCTGAAGTAGAATCATATTCATGAAATTCTTAAGAGCAGATTGAGAGACTGGAGTCAGAGGCTTTGGTGACTTTGAGTTAAAATAATCAAAAAAGTCAAAAGCGGTCCACTTATTTGCCTGATCCGGATCTACAGAAGCTTGGTCTAAAAGAGGAGACACGTTTGAAAGAAAGGCACGAGAGAATTTTTCCATTGCTGGGCGGGCGCCTTGCCTAGAAGAAATGCTCATCGTTACAAGTTCTGCGCCATAAATAAGAGTCATCGCAGATCTAATATTTGTTGGATACACCACAATAACTTTTTTATTTCCAAATAATTTAGTACTTACCTCATTAGAGTTTTGGATATTTAATTGATTCATTAGATATTTTTTTAATTCAAAATATGGAGTTAGCGTTGGCCCTCTTTCGCTTATAAATCTGGGCAGAGTTTCTTGGTTAAGACTTAAGGTATCAATAAATAAGGACATAGCGTCGCTATCTTTTTCTTTATTAAAATCTGGCTTATCAAGATTTTCAAATAGGGAAGGGTATTTGTTTTTGAAAAAAGGATCTAGCTTTGCAATCGTTTTTATCAGTTCAATTGGGAACAGACTTTTAGTGATTGGTCCAATTGAAACAACATCAATGCGTTCGCCAACAGATCGAATAAATCTCATACCACTGATTATTTTTTCTTTTTTTCCGTTAATGAAAGGAGAATATGCCCAATCATTTTTTATATTTTGATCAAAGCTGATGGCAACGTGCAGACTTCTCAGTGGGTGAGTTTGTAGAGCGACTTCAGTTTTCTGTTCTTTAATGGCAAGGTCTTGATTGACTGTAGGTCCCTCTAGTAATTCAGGTTCAAGAATCGCAGGAAGTAAGACAAGAGCAATCGTAATAATTGGAAGAACAATAAAATTCCCAAAGATTTTCAATAAACCATGGCGATACGATAATTCACTAGCTGTAAGGACTTCTTTTAGAGTTCTTTTTTTAATTAAGGCAGGAGAGTCAAAAATTAAAAATGGTAAAGTTACAAGACTTAAAATAAAACGAATGAGACCTTTAATTCTTGCCGTTACAAAATTGCCTTCCGTCCTTACAAAAATCAATGCTAGCCCATAATTCACACTAAGAAGTAAATTACTTAAAATATTTAATGCCAACCACGTAGAAAAGATGGCAATAAAATTAAAAGTATTGATAAACGATAAAAGAGAAATTTTATCTTCAAGGTATGGAGAGATATAATCGAGCCCTTTGGTAACGAAAGGTGAGACATCTGTAAATAATTGCTCGTAGAGACTTGATAGCTCTAGGATTGGAACAACGTTTGAAACGAAAGCAAAGGCAATAATAATTTCACAAATAAATGCTAGTATCCTGGCAAAAAAGGCTGGCATCGAGCTTCGATCGATTTTTTCTTTTTTCTTTTTCTTTTTTTCAGGTTTCTTATCTTCTTTATCTACAACCGCTTTTGGAATATAGATTGAATCTTTCATTTTTTCTTCTTTTGATATTTCTTCTTCCTCTTCAATTTCGTCATCAGTTACGATGATTTCTTTTTTCTTAAAGAGTTTAGATTTCAATTTAGAGAAGAATGAAACCTTGGCATCTTCTTCTAGATCCTCATCAATATCATCTTCATCCAGATTTGGAACTTCAAAACCTTCATCAGTTTTGTCTTCATCAATAGACTGTTCTTCTATTTCCTCAACCTCATCGTCTTCTTCCTCTACAACTTCTTTTTCAACACGAATGATGCACTTTATATCTTGTAAAAAAACTTTGTCGCCTTTTTCAAGAATATACATGCGACTATTTTCTAAAGCTTGAGAGCCAATTTTAGAAGTGCCTGTTTCAGCAACTTGGAAAATGGTGAGAATTTCTTGGTGGACTCGAAAGATACAATGTCTTGGAGCTAGATCCAGATCTGAGATATAGATATTATTGCTAGAAGCACTTCCAACTGTGATTTGACCATCAATTTTGTATCTATTTTTACCATCCTTAGGATGGTGTAGTTCTAGATAGTAAACGCTGACTTTTTCACTCAAGTGTGCTCGCTCCCAAACTAAATCTTAATCTATTGAAATCCTACTCATATTGTCCCTTTCTATGTCGTTTTTGGCAATCTTTGCGACGCTCTTGCGAATCTTTTATCTGCGGTTATTCTTTAACCAATCAAAATTTATTTCTATTTAGTTGTTAAGAGGGAAGAATGAAACAAAAACTCAGCTCATTTGTTAAATTATCGGCATTAGTCATGGCAGTGGCTTTTTTGGCAAAGGCTCAAGCAGCTTACGATGTAAAAGAAAGAGCAATTACTCTGGATGACCGTTTCAAAACAGAGGAACTTCTAAGACCTTTTGGGCATGACTTTATTATTGATATCACGGCAGGTTTAAATACCAACGCCTTAGATTTTTACAATGATGCTAAAGATGTTTCTAAGACTCAAGGTTCTGATTCTGAAAAACTTGCGGCAGGACAAGCTTTTTTAAGAAAATATCGCGACACGGAGCAATCAATTCGTTTTGGTTTAAATTTAGGAGCACCACTTCCAAGTTTTAGTGCTTTTGATATTAAATTTGTTCCTAATTTGAGAGTTGGCTTTAACTTAATGTTAAATATTGGAGTGAGATCTACCAATATTAGTGCGGCCACAATCCTTGAGTATGTTGGTCAAGACCTTTCGACGGAGCTGAAAAATCTCATTATTTCTAAATTTGGCTCTATGACGGGTGGTGATGACATTGTTGCTAAAGCAATTGCTGGCGAATCAGCTGCTATTCAAGCTGAGGCAGCTCCATATCTTAATAAATATTTTTATCCAAGTGACACTTCAACTCCTGACGTTCTAACTTACGCTAAGGCAGATGCTAAAGTAGGTTTTTATAACTTGTATGAAGTTGATGACCACTTCTTTGGTAGTTTTAATCTCTACGCCATGGGTAGAGCCGATACACAAGTCATCGTAACTGCCGACTCATTATCAAAAGGTTCAGACGCGGTTGATTTTGGTGAAGAGCTAAATACTAATATTGCAGCGGTTGCTGATTACGAGCTTGGTTACAAAAATGGAAATCTTAGAGGTATGGCCTCTGTTGAAGAGTTAAAAATTGCTACAATCTCAGATAATAAGGAAAAGGCAGGGGATTTAAGATATGCCATCAAGCCTTTATTTAGACTTCATGGTGATTATAAATATGATTTCTCCGTCTTCACTTTGAGACCTTTTGCCGGTGCTTACAAAAGATCAGGTTATGGCCAAGATGCTCAACCCTACGGTGGAGTCGAGTTTGGTACATATGTTTGGGATGACAGAATTGGAGTACAGGTTCGAGGTATGGTCGATGAAGAGCATTTAACTTTGGCTCCTCGTGTAAAACTATGGTTAATGCAGCTTGAGTACAGCCTAAAGCAACCTCTTAAGTCTAAAATCAATGATACTAAGGTCTCTACGCTGCATTCTTTAAACTTCAGATTGTTCTTTTAACTCAAAGCGTGATAGTTAGAAGCGGGGGCATTGGCCCCCTTTTTTGTTCCTATTTCGTGGAGACCGCCTGATGGCACGCTTTGATCAACTCATTCAATTAAAAGCCTTACAAGAATATATAAAAGAAGAAGGTTTTAAAGAACCTACTGATGTTCAAAATAAAGCAATCCCTGAACTACTTAAAGGCGAATCTATTGTCTGTACCGCTCAAACTGGTACAGGTAAAACTCTCGCTTATGTTCTTCCTCTAGTTCAACTTTTAAAAAAAGCAGAAGCGGACAAAACATTTGATCCGTCTTTGGCCTCAGCACCTGCTGCGATTATTCTTTGTCCTACTCGTGAACTTGCTTCCCAGGTTTTTGGTATTCTCAAAAGAATCTCTCACTTTGCAAAATTTAGAGTCAGACTTTTATCTGGAGGAGATTCATCTGCCAAAACGACCCAAATGAGAACTGGTCTTGATGTTCTTGTTGCAGCACCTTCAAGAGTCAGACAGGCCATCGATAAGGGTGACTTGAATATGAAGCAAGTCAAAATGCTTTATATCGATGAAGCCGATCAGATGCTTGATCTTGGTTTTGCTAAAGAGCTTAAAAAAATCTATGAAAAAATTGAAGGACCTTGTCAGCTAGCACTCTTTACTGCAACAAGACCGGCCGATCTTAATCAGATCGCAATGGACGTTTTTGATGGTGCACCTCTTACAGATTTAGTTATTGAAGGCGCTCATGGAGTAAAGCTTAATATTGAAACTTTTAATATTACCTGCTCTCAAGGAGAGAAGCCTTATATGCTAGAGCTCTTTTTAAAAGAGCAGGGTGGCATGAAAGGAATTATCTTCGTAAACCGCAAGGAATCTGTTGAAGAGGTCCATAATCTGTTGATGGAAAAGTTTCCTAAGCGTTCCTTTGCTAAACTTCATGGAGACATGGATAAAAAAGATCGTGAAAAACAAAATGCAGAGTTTAGAGATAAGAACGTCACTCTAGTCGCTAGTGATATTGCCGCTAGGGGAATTGATGTTAAAGGTGTCGTCTGGGTTTTAAATTACGATCTGCCGTTTGAATCAGTCTATTATCTTCACCGCTGTGGTCGTACTGGTCGATCCGGTGTTCCTGGCCGTGTTTTCAACTTTGTTAACTCAAGAGATCAAGGCCTCATTTCAAAAATTAATAAATCAATAAGTGAGCAAACTCTCTTGCAGCTTGATCCTATTGCTGGAGATAAGACTAGAGCAAAGATTGCAGTGAAAAAGAAAGCAACTCAGATTAAAAAGAAAGCGGATGCTAAAAAGGTCCCAGAGAAAAAGAAGTATGTTGTAAAAACAACAAAGAAAACACCTAGGTACAAAAAGAAGCAACAAAAAAAGAAATAAAAAAAGCCCCGAGTATCGGGGCTTCATTTTTTCTATCTATCTCTATTAAAATTAGAAATTAAACGGGCGACACTGAAACATTTGAGGTTCAACTCTTTGTCTTGCATAGTCCTTAGCAGCAGCCGCTGAAAGATCTAAACCTGAAGTCGAGTAAGCAAAGTTATAAAGATTTTTATATTCAGCTTCAAAGTTATAGTTTTCACATAGGCTGTTAACACCTTGTTGAGCATAATCAATTGAAGCAGCAGCGCTCATATCTAATCCTGAAGTTGAATAAGCAAAATTCTTTAGACGACCAAAGATTGAAATGAACTGATCAGCATCAGCACAAGAGTATCTCGTTGACCAGTCTTGAGCAAAATTTGTCGCTGCAGCACTGCTCATATCTAAACCTGAACTTGAATAAGCGAAGTTCTTAACTTTGATAAATGTTTGCTGGTATTCTGAAGCACTTGCACGATCACATGTATATCTTGGAGCAGGAATTGGTGGGATTGGCCCAGGACCTGGACCCGGTCTTTGACCTAATAAGATATCTTTTGAACGCTCTAGAGATCTTACAAGCTGAGTAAGATCGCGTTCATCAAGACGATCAACATTGCGATCAACTAGTATTTTCATTTGAAGAGAAAGCTTTTTAGCTTCAGCTTCAAGATTAGCGCGGTTTTGAACAGGCTGAGCCATTACTGAAAAGCTCATAAATAGTGCTAGAAAAGTCATCATTTTCATGGATTCCCCCAAATTATTGATAGTGGAGTACATATATGCAATAAAATTTTCTTTGGCCCTATACCGTGAAAGACTTACATCCCACAAAAACTCCATGCTAGAATAGGTTGATGAAAATATTTTTAAGTCTAATTGCCCTCGTTATTTTAAGTAGTTGTTCTTGTTCCAAAGAAGAGAAAACTTATTCGCCTACGGAAATGTGGTTTATTGCTCAAAAGGCTGATCCCAGCATTATTTTGGTACCAATTACAGATCCGGAAAAAAGAATTCTTTGTGAGAATTATCCAACTGACGGCTGTGTTATAGGAAGCGGCAAGAGAATCCTTGTCTCAAAAGTTGAACTTATTAGTATTCAATATGAAACCGTCCAACAGGCGAGAGCAGCGGCTTTCAAGCTTGATCAATGGTATGCTGGAAATTGGATGTTTGATGATGTGACTAATGAGCCCGTGCTCGAGAGCTTTGTGCAAAAAGTCTTTGATGCCAAAAGACCAGCTTCAATTAGTGAATAAGTTCTTTTTGAATATTTTTTCAAAGTGATCAATTTTTTCATTCCACTTTAAAATCAACTCATGGTTCTGGTCATAACTTTTTAAGATATCTTTGAACAACTTGATCCAACGACCTAGCTCTCCAGGCAAAATACCCAATGTCTTATGTACTTTTAATAAATCGAATGATTCACCCTGAATAGATTTTCCTTCAAGCTGAACTTCCCAAAAATGAACAATTCTTGGAATATGACTAGCAAAAGCATCAAGTGGAGGCTTGAGGGGGTGGATCCCTTCTGAAGTTGCGATTTTTCTAAAGTGATAACCGATCATCACGTCGGTTGTTGCTAGAGAATAAAAATCTGTGACGATTTTTTCAATTGTTGGATTCATAAAAAAAGAGCCTCACTAATGAGGCTCAATTTTAACTTAATTACTTAGAAAGATCTTGTAGCGATTGACCAAGAGACTTAGAACGCTTCATATGGAAGTTGTTACGCTCATTCATCTCCGACTCTTCTTTACATCCGATACATAGATCAGCTGTAGGGCGGGCCATAAGACGCTCAAAACCAATTTCAACATCACAGTCTTGGCAAAGACCATAAATGCCTTCTTCAACTTTACGTAAAGCTTTATTGATTTTCTTCAAATAAAACATTTTACGATTTCTAAAGCGAAGCTCTTGAGATGTTTGAATGTTTACACTTGCTTCATCTAAGGGATCTGCAAGTTCATTCTTATCGAGAGAATAATTCTCGACATCTTTGCGGTCGTTTAGAATGTTCTCTTTTTCAGACATTAATAAGTCTTTAAGTTGAACAATCTGTTTTTCATTCAAATACGCATTTTCTCTGGCCATCGAGTCTACTCCTGTTAAGAGGACGGTGTGTGCGTCCGTGTCTCAAGCCTAACCAACAAACTTTGAATTTACCGTGACCGCATCATGCGGGTGTGTAAAAAATTCAAAACTATGGACAGAGGTAAGATACGATTTTAGGCGGATAATCGACAAAGGATAAAGTCTTACAATTGGTGACTTCTAAGCGCTTAAAAACTCATTAAATCTTGAATTTAGCTTCACAAAAAGGACAGAAATACCAAAATTGACGATCAATTTGTTGTTGGCAACCTTCACAAGTGACTAAATCTTCTAGGTCTTCAAATAATTCGTTGCCTGCTGCGAAAATATTTTTGCGTAGCGCCGCGATTGTGACAGGGTGCGCCTTATAACAACCTGGTAAAAGTGGGTCTGGAACAAACATGGCAGGTTTAATCGCTTTATCGGGCCTTAGATTCACTTTGATATCAACTGCCTGCTGTGTATTAAAATGCTCTTTTCCACCAGCATTGGTGGCAATTTTAAGCTGCAGCAGTCTTCTTTCAAGTTCTTCTTGATCTTTAAAATTAAAATCACCGGCCATGATGACTCCATCTTTTTTCAAACATTTCTACTAATTGAGTGATGGCTTTTGCTCTTGGATTAATTAAAGATTTCAATTTCATTTTATTTTGAGCAATTTCTTTTTGTAGTAATCTGCCTTGAGGTCCAATTTGATCGATGGTTCTAAGAGACCATTCAACAAGTTCATGGTTTTTTGAGTTTAAGAACGTACGTAAGATTTCAATATAGCGCATGGTAATTCGATCACCTGATCTAGACCATCTGCCGAGCATATGTTTCCAAGAGGCACCTAAGGTAAATACTAATGTCGTGTGCGATAGTGTTGATTCTAAGGTCTGATAAAAATGATCATCAAAAAGATCATAAGTATGTCGGGTATAATCAAGAACGCACATGATGGAGTTTATTCGTTGGTTATCTTGAGTTTCTAAAGCGTTTGTCCAAAGATTTTTTATTTGATTTAAAACATCATCAGAAAGCTCGAGATGAGGCCTCTCGTCTTTCTCTAGACGATTCATTAATTCCCCATAAATTTTATCAAACTCTGTCGATTCAATCATAGGTGTATTATGCCACTTCAAACTCTATCAATAAAGAGTTGGGGCATTAGACGAAATCTCGTATAATAACTGCATGGTTAAAGTCAGTGAGATTACAAATATTCAATTGCTCAAACAGATTCAAAAATATAATAAGATTCTTGAGCAGTTACATAAAGAGAGAGACAAAAGAAGGGCTAGGGGAGAACCTGGTGCTGAGCTTTTTACTCCTCAAGAACTAGCACAGATGAGAGCAAAAAGTTCAGCCCCAAAACCTAAACCACAATCTCATTCCTTAGGTCATAGTAAAGAGCAAAAATCAGATGATGATTTTAGTGCACCAGAGTTATCAGCTTCTGATGTCCAATTAGAAATTGACGTAGAAGAAATTGAACGCCTAAGAGATGAAGAACAAAAAGCAAAAGAAGACACCGGCGATGATACTGAAGAAGTACGTGTCACCCAACTTCTCCAATTATCAAAAGATCAAATTGCAGAGCTTAAAAAAGCTAAAAAATAATTAGTTTGATAAAAGAAATCTTAAAATTGTCTGACCAGAATTTTCACAATTCGAAAACGCCTTGTTTCCTAGAGATTCAGAAACATAACGAATAAGAACTTGATGAGTACCAAGTGTCCATGCCTCTTGTGAATTGGCTAGTAAAGTTGCACGAGTACTAGCGAAGTCTTCGACGAGCTTTCTATAACTAAAATAATTTAAATTTGTTTTAGTTGAATAATGAGGAAGAATGATATCCTGCCAAATTTCCAGCACTAAGCGTGTTGGTGTTCCTCTTGGAACTTCAAACATTAAAGTGTTGATCTCTTCAACTGATTTTGCTTTGAGTAGTTTTTTTGTCCATTCTTCAAACCCATCCCAAGGGGCAAAGGACTGTATTTGAATAAAGTTTTTATCAAATTTTTGTCTGAATAAGATGCGATTATCCTCGCTCATTGTTTCATGAAGGTGTGTCGCCATCAGTGATGCTTTTTGCCAGCGCTTAAGCCTTGGATGATTCATAATCTTAGTAATATAGTCATCGCTAAGATTTTCTTTTTCAATAAACTTTCGAAGTGTTGTAAATGAAAAGGCATCTTGATGAAATCCCATTCGAGTAAGAAAGCTTTTAAACCAATTGTTTTGTCTCAAACTTAGTGCCGTTACCTGAGATGAGCCTTCATCGATAAGAGGGATCAGAATATTATCTTCACGCATAGCTTTTAAGGCTTCGCGTGTGACTTGCTCTTGTTTCATATAGGCTTGATAGGCTTGATCACCGCCTAAGCTTTTCTTAACTTTAAGTCTGATTTTAAGATCTGTTATTTTTTGCGGCAAAGTAGAATAGATAAGCTGATAAGGAGTCACGGCTGAAACCGGAATAAGCCAAGGTAAACCCAAGTTGGTTAATATAAGGGGAATTGTATAATCTGAAACGAAACCCATAAAAATCGCTATCACAATACCAAAGCCTTTACGCTTGAACATCGTTTGTATTCCAAGACTCGACCTTTTAAAGACATCAACGAGATTTTCCCATTGAATCAATTGCCAGGCCTTTTTAAATAATGATTTTTGCTCAGGTCCAAGTGAATCCATTCGTTCCAGATAAAACTGTGAGAAACGTTCACTTTTTTCTTTTAAAATTTTTGTTAACTGCCCACCGTCATTCCAAGGACTCAGTCCTGGGTGCTCGCGGTCAATCTGTGTGGCAACCTCTAAGATAAGTGAGTTGAGTTTTAAACGCAGGTCCATATCAGAAATAAGCTCTCGCTCTAATTGAGTTGTTCCTATGAGTTGTTCTCGAGCGGCGAGATCGCTGAGATCCTGCGCATAGATAAAGAAAGAATGGAGTAGGACAACGAGCCCCATGATCACATGATTCATGAACTAACTTATCGTAAATACTGAGCAGAAACTTGATTAAAAAAATCAGCTAAAAGACTTAAGTGTCCAGTATTACGAACCGATAAAGCTATATGATGAGGTTTCTCAATATATTTATTTTAGTTGTGGCCATTGGATATACATCATCCTCTAAGCGAATCGATCGAGGCCCAGCCTCGATAAGTGGTGAAGACCCTTGTCACATGGCCATGCGAGAGATTTATTCGAGATCAAATAGCAGCTCCACTTCTCAAGCTTTTGTTGATGGTGTGATTGATTTAAATCGTCTTATTGAGAGCGAAAAGCTTTCTCCCGATGAATTTTCTAAGATTTATGATTCTCCAGAGTGGCGAGATTTTTTCGTCTTAAAAGAATTTGATGCAAGTGATGAAGAGAAAATTATGATTGCAGGACTATTGCAAAAAGCCGATCCTGACGCACCTATTGAGGCCTTGCAGCGAAAATATTCTTTGCTAATTGAGTTTTGCGGCTTATAGTTTTGGCCATGAAAAAAATCAACTTAGTTCTTATTGTCTCCCTTATGGGAATTTCTTTGTCTTCTCTAGCCGATTGGAAAAATACTTCTGAAGTGAATATTTTAAAATCTGGTGGAAATACTGATGTCTCAGTTTACAATGTAAAATCTGAAACAAGTGTTGATTTAAGTAAGCATGCTATCAGCCTTGATGGACACTACACTTTAGGTGAAGCTGATAGCACTGTTGATGCAAGAAATTGGTCTGCACGACTAAAAGATCAATATACCTATGCTGAACATTGGGCGGTTTTTGTCGCACAAAAAATTGCAGGTGACCGTTTTAAAGGCTACGAAAAACGTTATTTCACAGATATTGGTAGTGTCTATAAACTCTTCAATCTCGATGACAAAAAATCTAATTTCGAAGCTGGTTATCGTTACGTGGTCGAAGAAAAAACAGACCATTCATACACCCATAATAATCAATTAAGACTTTTTGGAGACTATGATCAAAAGCTAAATAAAAACGTCTCTTTCAAGTTTTTTTCGGAATACCTAAAAGATATTGAAATCGGAGACGCCTGGGAATTCAACTTTGGACCGTCCGTGACTTCAACTCTGTCATCAATCTTTTCTTTGAAGGTCGGGTTTAAGGGAGAGTATAGAAATCTTCCTGCCGTCACAGGTGCCCGAAAATTCGATTACACATATACAACAGGGCTTATTGCTAGCTTCTAACCTGTAATAATTACGTATTCATACTGGCATAGAGCTATCTGTCATGTTACAACCCCGCTTTAAGACTAATCCGGGGTAGTTTTGTCTTTATTTGCTATTAATGCCATTTATAAGGCCTCAGAAGGCGAGGGTGTCCATATTGGAACACCACAGGTTTTCGTGCGCTTTCAAGGTTGTAATATCGGTTGCGTAAACTGTGATTCAATCGATACTTGGGATTTTGATGCTGGTGAGAGACTAACTCTAGATCAAGTTTTAGCTCAGGTTATCGAGCAAGGTGGAGATAAGTTTAAGCGAGTTTCAATTACTGGAGGAGATCCACTTCATCCTAAACTCCTGCCTCAAGTTTTACAGCTTGTGTCCGTCTTAAAGAAAAAAGGCTATTGGGTTAACGTTGAAGCTGCTGGAACTCGAGTTGTCAGTGAGCTTTTTGATGCCATCGATTTTATTAGTTTTGATTACAAAACTCCGTGTACAAAAGTTAAAACCAATTTGTCATTGGTTGCTAAGCTTGCAACCCAGTTTCCTAATAAATTCCAAATCAAAAGTGTTATTGAGTCACGTATTGATTTTGATGATGTTGTTCAAGCCAAAAACGAACTTCATTCAATGCTCGTTAATGCCAGTGTCGATACAACATTTCCTTGGGTTTTAACTCCTGCGTTTAATCTTGGTGAATCGATGCCGTTTGAGAGAGTTCTAGATGTTATTGCTTGGAATGAAAACGAAGCACAAGGTTTTCGAGTGATCACTCAGCAACATAAAATCTTGCATGGTTCCGAAAAGAAAAAAGTTTAATTAGGCGGCTTTAGAAAGTGAGTCAGCTTCTTCTTTTTGCTTAATCTCTAACATTTCTGTTCCGTATTTAGATAACATTGAGAGAGTTACTAAAGAGTATCCATCTTTGTTGGCTTGTTCATATTCTTCATCTGTATAGGAAGAAGTTACAACAACTAATCTTGAGTCAGCAGGAACTTTCTTAAGAGCAACTTTGATAAGAGCTTTTGCTGATGAAAGTCTTGGAGCACAGTAAACAGCGTAAACCTTATCGCGTCTTTTATTAACGGCCATAAAGTTCCACATCGTACTTTGGTTTTTTGAAATGATCACTTCATGCTCGAACGCCTTAAACGTTAGAGTACAAGAAGTAACAAAATTTTTGACCAAATTAGACATGGCTAACCTCACCCATAATCAATGATATTTCTTTATCGGCTATTTGCTTTAAAAGTTGAATAAATGTTTCGAATTATTGATTTTCTAAGGGTTCAAAAATAGTGAAATTTAAGGTTTTAGAGGTTTTTTAAATTTAGCCGCTAAATCTTTTATGGCTAGGGCCCAACAAAATAAGTAGCCTAGGCCACCAAGTGGAATGGCCATAGCGATGAATTTTTGGCTAGTTACAGCGTAAACCATACAGCCTCCGCTAAAAATCAGCATTCCAAGCGTCATGGCCCATCTTGAGCGCTTAAACTCTAAGCTTAGGCTTTGGCTCAGGCTGGCTAGCGCCAGGGCCCCTAGTCCATGATAAAAGAGGTATTCAATACCAGTTTGATAAGTGGCAAGCTGTTTGGCCGATAAAGATTGTTCAAGCCCGTGGGCTCCAAAGGCTCCAAAACCTACTGCGGCCATTAAGGCAGTGAATCCTAAAAGAGTAAATTTCACATTTTCAGGCATAGCTTATCCTTTGGCCCAATTGGCGATCTCAGTTTTATCAGCTGGGTATAGTGAGAATGTACCCATTGCCTTAGCGATAAGTTTTTCTCCGCATTTAATAACGGCATTAGCAACAATCAAACGGTTACCAATAAATTCAACTTCACCGTAAGCATCCAATTGATCACCTAGCACGGCGCGATTTAAATAATTAATTTTAAATTCAACAGTCGAACATAGATTACCACTTTGAACCGCTTCAGTTAAAACGGCCACGCCCATGGTCGCATCCATCACAGCCGCTAAAACTCCACCGTGACATTGTGTCGGACTGGCAAGGTGTCTTTCATCAACTGTGAACTTGTAATGAGACGTTCCTGGTTTTGGAACAGTAAAGTTAATCGCAAGAGTTTCATCAAAGCGACAAATTTTTCTAAAAACGGTTTCTAATTCTTTAGGAGTCATAACTTAAAAGTCTCCCTTGATGGCCACTTTTCTCGATTCCAGTTCTAATACTCATTTGTTTTCCGGCCAAGCTTCCTGCATTTAAAGCATTGCTATCAGCCTTGGAGCTTGAACTTGTTGAAGAAAGTCTGCCGTAAACTCTGGCTAACATCTTCTGTGAAGAAGCTTGAACTTTAACTAAGGCACTTTGATGAAATTCTTTTTGAGTCGTTTGAATTTTTTCAACGTAACCACGAGCAACACCTGAAAAGAATGAATTCTTGGCGCGAAGTCCTTTGAGGTTATTGGCTTTTTTAGCCTTGACCCAAAGACGCTCTAATTCATCTTGTAAAAATGCACTAACATATTCTGCAATCTTAACACTGGCTTGATCACCGACTACATCAAGGGCAACTTGGCCTTGGCGTTTGGTAAAAACAGGAGCGACAAAAAATGTTTTTAAAATTTCATAAACCGCGTGCATTTTAGCATTTGATTTTTGGCCAAACATAACAGGCAGGACATAGACCATTTCATCGTCATGATCGATTTCTAAGCGATCAAGATTATGCTGAATAAGCATGTCATTCGCCTTAGTCATGGCAAGTTCAGCTTCATGAGGATTTTCAGATTCGCTTAGGGCCATTAATTTTTTTAAGCGAGATAAAAGCTTTTCTGTTTTAAGGTCACCTTCATAATGATCGTTGGCCATGACTAGATCAAGTGTCGCTTTGGAAATCTCATGATCCCAGCCGTAGCGAGTACAGATATTTTTAAACTCATTGCCGTGAGCTTGGATATTTTCGCCGAAGTGAAGATGAGTCATCATATGGGCGATTTCGTGGCGAAGAATGTCACGAATCACAGCGTCTTTTGCTTCTTTCATGAGACGCGTGGAAAGACCTAGACGCCATTGGCTTGGATCATACTCACCAAGTTTAGTGGCATGATCGAAAATAACTATATGAAGAGGATAGAGTTTTTGATTCCACTCAAAACGAGTGCGATGAAGTTTAAGGCCCACTTCCTGAGATAAAATTTCCCTAGCCATGAATCGTACACGACGCAGGAAAATCTCAACGGCTGGGCCAAAAACTTCCAACGCTATTTCGTTTTAGATGTAATAGCGGCTTTTAAAAAGCCTCTATTCATACGCGCGATATTACTGATGCTGATGTCTTTAGGACAGCTAGCTTCACATTCAGCTTCGTTAGTACAATTACCAAAGCCAAGTTCATCCATCTTCTCAACCATTGAAAGTGCACGTTGATCGGCTTCAACTTCACCTTGAGGAAGAAGAGCAAGCTGAGAAATTTTGGCTGAAACAAAAAGCATGGCAGAAGCATTTTTACAGCTAGCAACACAAGCGCCACAACCAATACAAGCAGCAGCATCCATGGCTAGGTCAGCAGCTTCTTTAGGAATAAGAATTTCGTTAGCGTCGCCGGCGTTACCAGTATTAACGTTAACAAATCCACCAGCTTCAATAATTCTGTCAAAGGCGGAGCGATCAACCATTAAATCTTTAAGTACTGGGAATGCTCTGGCACGCCAAGGCTCGATCACAATAGTGTCGCCGTCTTTAAAGCTTCTCATATGTAGCTGACAAGTCGTTGTTGCTTTTTCTGGTCCATGGGCTTGGCCATTGATCATCATTGAACACATTCCACAAATTCCTTCGCGGCAATCGTGATCAAAAGCGATTGGATCGTCATTTTTAGCAACAAGTTGTTCGTTAAGCATGTCGATCATTTCAAGAAATGACATATCTGGAGATACACCTTCAAGAATGTAATCGACAATTTGGCCTTTATCTTTTGTTGTTGATTGACGCCAAATTTTCAGATTGAGGGTCATATTATTTGAATCACTCATCTCTACCTCTTATTTGTATGATCTAGTTGCAAGGTGAACATTCTCAAAGCTTAGCTCTTCGATATTTCGAATGGGCTCGCCGTCATCACCGGTCCACTCCCAAGCCGCTACATGACAGAATTTTTCATCGTCACGTTTTGCTTCACCATCAGCTGTTTGCATTTCTTCTCTAAAATGTCCGCCGCAACTTTCATGTCTAGCCAGAGCATCTCTTGCCATGAGTTCACCAAGTTCAATAAAATCAGCAACGCGGTTGGCTTTTTCAAGTTCAACGTTAATGCCTGAATCACTGCCAGTAACTTTAACATCTTTCCAAAATTCTTTTCTTAGGGCTTGAATTTCTTTAATGGCAGAAGTGAGTCCTTTTTCTGTACGACCCATACCGACATTTTCCCACATGATATGACCAAGGGCTTTATGGAATGAATCCACAGAGCGTTTACCATTAATACTTAGAAGTTTTGAGAAGCGACCCTTGGCCTCTTTCATAGCTTGTTCGAACTCAGGGTTATCAACTGTTACTTTCTCTTCATTTGGTTTTTCACTAGCTAAGTAATTTCCAAGTGTATATGGAATCACAAAATAACCATCGGCTAAACCTTGCATCAGTGCAGAAGCTCCAAGACGGTTCGCGCCGTGATCAGAGAAGTTGGCTTCACCAAGAGCAAAACAACCTTTCGCACCAGTCATTAGGTTATAATCAACCCATAAACCACCCATAGTGTAGTGAACAGCAGGGTAGATGCGCATTGGAACTTCGTATGGGTTTTCATCAGTAATACGTTGATACATATCAAAGAGGTTACCGTAACGATCCTTGATAACTTCATAGCCGTCGCGCTTAATGGCATCTCTGAAGTCCAGATAAACTGCTACACCTGTTTTACCAACGCCTTTGCCTTCATCAACACGGTACTTGGCTTGTCTGGAAGAAACGTCACGAGGAGCAAGATTACCAAATGAAGGGTAAACTCTTTCTAGGTAATAGTCTCTTTCATCTTCTGGGATTTCATTGGCAGGACGTTTGTCGCCTTGTTTTTTTGGCGCCCAAACACGTCCGTCATTTCGAAGAGACTCAGACATAAGAGTTAGCTTTGACTGATTCTCGCCGTGAACTGGAATACATGTTGGGTGAATTTGTGTGTAACAAGGGTTAGCAAAGTATGCGCCTTTTTTATATGCCTTCCATGCCGCTGAACCGTTTGAGTTCATGGCATTGGTTGAAAGAAAGAAAACGTTACCGTATCCGCCAGTACAAAGAAGAACAGCGTCTGCACTATGTTTAGCGAACTCACCAGTCACGATATTTCTTGTGATAATCCCACGAGCTTTACCGTTAACCATAACAAGTTCAACCATCTCACTACGAGTATGGATTTTTACTTTGCCTTTAGAAGACTCTTTCATCAAAGCAGAGTACGCACCTAGTAAAAGCTGTTGTCCTGTTTGTCCTCTGGCGTAGAAAGTTCTAGAAACCTGAGCACCACCAAAAGATCTGTTTGAAAGTGTTCCGCCGTATTCACGAGCAAATGGAACACCTTGAGCAGCACATTGGTCGATAATATTATTTGAAACTTGCGCTAGACGATAAACGTTGGCTTCACGCGCTCTAAAGTCACCACCTTTAACGGTGTCATAGAACAAACGCCAAACGGAGTCACCATCGTTAGGATAGTTTTTAGCAGCGTTGATACCACCTTGAGCAGCAATCGAGTGAGCACGTCTTGGCGAATCTGAAATACAGAATGCTTCAACTTCATAGCCAAGTTCAGCAAGTGTAGCTGAAGCCGAAGCACCAGCAAGACCAGTACCAACCACGATGACTTTAAACTTTCTTTTATTTGAAGGGTTAACAAGTTTCATGTCGAACTTGTAGTTCTCCCAAAGTGTTTTTATATCACCCTTTGGAACTTTACCGTCTAATTTTTTTACTTGTTGTTCAGTACTCATGCTTGAACTCCTTGGATATAACCATACAGTGCAAGTGACGCGAATCCAGCGCCGACTAAAATGGCATAAGCAATGCCCGCTTTACGTAGAAGTGGGGTGTAGCGATTATGGAAAATACCTATTGAATGAAAGGCTGACCAAAAACCGTGAGAGACGTGAATCGCCATGGCCACCATCGCAAACGCATACCATGCTGCACCGATTGGTTGGGCGAAAAACTCCATCACTGTTTTATAAAGATCTCTCATCTCAACGCCATTAATGGTTGTCATATAGACTGTGCCATATTTGAAGTTGATGAGGTGAGTGACCAAGAAAATCAGAATGATCATACCGGTATAAGGCATAGTCGAAGAAGCAAACGTTGAGCCACGCCCAGTTTTTTGTTTGATATAATATTTTTCAGGTCTAGCTGTATTGTTTTCTACCGTCAGCTTCGCTGCCATCGTGAGATGCACGAGAAATAAAACAATCAGTCCTGCTTCAGCTGTGTACAACAATGGCTTGTTGCTCACGAGTGCGTGGCCGTACTGATTAAAGGCATCAGGGCTAATAATAATAAGTGTGTTTCCGGCTAAGTGGCCGAGTAAGAACCCACATAATAAAAGTCCTGTGACGGCCATGATTTGTTTTTTAACCACGGACGATAGGAAATAGTTATGCGAGATGCTTTGCGTTGACGACGACATGGGCGAGGCTCTCCTTGCTTAGAGTCTGAAAGTTTTGAAATCATAAGGGATAACAAGAAACATCTTAGCCGATAGAATAGCGTAGGTTAAGGATTTTCTTAACTTAAGTGAGAGTATGTCTAAGCTATTTTGCTTCGCGTTTTAAATATATCTAACTTCTCTTGACGGCGCATAGCGCACGAGGCATAAGAACCTCATTGGAGAACTAATATGTTGATGTCTTTAATCAGAGTCTTAGCCCCATTATCTATACTTCTTCTGTCTTCACCTGCTGAAGCACAAAACCAGAATCCAAATCATAAATTAACAATTGCTAAAGAAAACGCCGTTAAAAAAACGTCAATTGGTTTAGATGCTGCTCAAACTTATGAAGCGCGAACCAATAACGCTTTGATGACTTTTGATAATACGCCCGCTCCATTTTTTACTCGCCAAGTTGGTGGAAATTTAGAACTAAGTTTTAATTTGAATTTAGGTGCAGCTTCTTTTGAATACCTATCTTGGATCGTCATGGCCGGATTGGTTGACTACAATATTCAAGCGATTATTGTTGAGGATTTTAAAACTTCACTTCCACGCTTTATTGAGACTGATCTTTTCGTTTTTTCTGCTGCTATGGAGTATTACCAAGAGATAGGTTTTGCTGCCGGTGGAGACATCGATTACGCCAATCACCCAAGATTTACCTATGCACGTGACCAAATGCTTTCATTATCTAAATTATTAGACCTATGGAAAAATAATAAAGCAGCTTTTTATGAGCAATTAGTTCTACGTAGAAAAAAGCTTGATGGAAGTGTTTTAAGCATTGAGTCTTATTTGCAAAGAACAAATCTTACTCGCTCACAACGCCAAGCAGCTGAGCTTTTAGAACAATTGTTTAGCCAAACTCTTCAATAAAATCTTTTCAATATTTAGTGAAGTCTTCACAATAGCAAAATGAAAAATATCATTTTGCTTTTTTTATTTGTGGCTTCAATCATGACAACAAACTCACAAACCCATTTTGGCGCTCCCTTCGATGGTGAGCGTTTTGAAAACCTAGAACCAGTTCCAGATAAGCCTTTGACGACGTTACTTAAGTGGAAATTTAGTGAAAAGGCAAAAGATTGGCCTACTTGGGTCGAATCTAATGCGGGATCAATACTCAAAGAGAGAACCGAAAAAGGTGAAATTCATTGGAATGTTATTAATCACGCAACAGTTCTCATTCAAATTGATGGTATTAATATTATTACTGATCCTATTTGGAGTGATCGTACCAGTCCTGTCTCTTTTGCTGGACCTAAAAGAGTAAGAGCTCCTGGTTTAAATTTTGAAGATTTACCTGCCATTGATTTTGTTTTGATTAGTCACAACCATTATGACCATTTAGATCTTCCAACGTTAACTAAATTAAAAGAAAAGTTTAATCCCACTTTTATTGTGGGATTAAGAAATCGAGAACTCTTAGAGTCTGAAGGGATTGATAAAATCCTTGAAATGGATTGGTGGCAACAACTCGATCTTAATAATTTAAAATTTCATTTTGTGCCAGCACAGCACTGGTCGGCCAGAGGAATGTTCGACAAAAGAAAAGCACTATGGGGCGGTTTTATGATCGAAGGTACTTCCAGAGTTTATTTTGCCGGAGACACTGGGTGGGGGAAGTTTTTTGAAATGATTCGTGATCGAATTGGCGCCCCCGACCTTTCATTCATCCCGATTGGGGCCTACGCTCCGAGATGGTTTATGAAGAACTTTCATATCAATCCCGATGAGTCTGTTAGAGCTCATAAAGCTTTGCAATCTAAACAATCTGTCGGTATTCATTTCGGAACTTTTCAATTAACCAACGAAGCCATAGATGATCCTATTAAAGACTTAAATAAAGCGAAGTCCGAACATAGTGTCGATCATTTTGATGTACCAGTATTTGGTGAAACTCAAATACTAACAAAGGAGTAAAGAATGTCTGATAAAGCTCAAGCCGTAGGTCATATTCCCTCCGGACTATTTATTGTAACGACGACTGATGGTGAAAAAAAAGATGGCTACTTAGCCAGTTGGGTTCAGCAGGTTTCTTTTGAACCTCTAGTTGTCGCTTTAGGAATTCGCGCAGGTCGACCTGGCTATGAACATATCATGGCAGGAAAACCGTTTGCGATTAATATTGTAGGTGAGCATGAAACACAATATATGCGCCATTTTTGGAAGAGCTACGAAGTGAGTCCTTTTGGAGAAATTCCACATGAAGTGAATGCTGAAGGTGGACTACTTATTAAAGGCGCTAAGTCAGCGATCACTTGTAAAATGATTTCTAAGACTCAACCAGGCGATCATGAAGTTGTTTTTGCTGAAGTCTTAGCCTCAAACGTTTTTGAGAGTGAGGCTAAGCCAAAAGTTCATATCAGGAAATCAGGATTGGATTACTGAGCCTTACAAGGGGTGACGTTAGCTGTAATTTTTAGAGCAACGTCATTCCAAGTTTTACCTTCATGAAGGGCGCGACAGGTTTTACTGATAGAGGCAAAGGCGCTATCAATAGCAAAGTCGAACATATCAAGTGTACCAGTCAACGTTAGAACGTCATCTTTAAGATCAGGAGATAGAGCAACCTCTACAGTTTTCTTTCCCATTTTAACGTCAACGCGGGCCAAGCCTTTGGCTATTTTTGTGACTTTAGCTGTTGCTTGATTACCAATAAGTTTAAAGAACTTATTCTTTAAGTTTGCATCTCTTGAGGCATCGCCACTGCTTGGAGTTGAAAGATTCATGGTAAGACTTGCACCATTAATAAGATCATCAATCGTTTCAGCTTTGGTTTTACCGTCATGTTTAACATCAGTGAAAACTCCACTAACGCCAAGCTTGGCAGCTGTCTTATAGCCAGTCCACTGAACCTTAACAGAATCTTTTTGTAGCTCAAGACAAGCGTGAGAAGTGAGAGGGAGAATAAAAAGCATAGTCAGTAAGTAGCGCATTTGTTAATCCTTTAAAAAATGAATGGAAAAATAGAATACCCACAAGACTTCTTTGTAAATATCGATAATGATCAACATCGTCTTGGCAGGATTACACTTAATCTACACTCAGATGGCTTCGTCGTCGAAATTGATATAGTGCAAAAAGAGTCACGAAAGATTTGGCATCATGTAGACACGATCTATAAACTTGAACACGCCGATGATGCACTACAAACAGCGGTTCAACGCTTATCTCAGTTTTTATCAGGCCAAGGTTAAAAATAGAACGTCAGATGCTCGTCGCGAAAAAAGATCTTTCGTCAAAAATATGACTGCCTTAACAATCATTTTTAATATAAAATCATATAGTTAGAGTCGATTCTAAGCTTGTTAAAAGTTGGCACACTCTATGCAGTAGGTATTAGTGTGTGTGTGTAGGAGCCTAGAATCTAGGATTGATTCAAAACTCCATCAAATGTCTCTCGAAAAACCCTAGTGAAAGCTAGGGTTTTTTGTTTTTAGGCTCCAAAAACTTTTCATTTAGATTTTTCGTATAAATTAAAGCTGCAGTGATTGCTTAATAAGCTCTGCACAAACTTTTGCGTCTTTGGCCGCAAGGTCATCAAACATTGGATTGTATTCGTAGAGTCCAACTACTTTGAGTTCAACCTTACTGAGGTATCGACTTAAGAGTGTGTGGATAAAGCTAAGGGGCAACCCAAGGGGATTGACGGCACTCACGGCACTAAACTCGTAGCCCTTGATGGCATCGAGATCTAGACTAAAAATGGTGAGCTCTTCATTCTTAATATCTAAGATCTTATCAATAAGATCCAAGTCAAGATTATTGAAATGTTCAAAATCCTTTTCAAGAGTTGATAGGAGATGAACAGTCATATCGATTGAGTTCCAGTTCGATTCAACATTTGAAATTTCTTGAATACCAATTTGAGTAATTCGAAGCTGATCTTTCAAATTAATTTTAAGCTGTCTAAACGGAGTACCTGAGTGGGAGAAGTCATCAACACGAGTATCGAGATGAGCATCTATATTGATAATATGAATTTTTCTCTTAAAAGATTCAGCAATCGCCATGGCCAAAGGGTAGATATGATCATGGCCTCCACCTAAATGACATAGATGAGTTCTTTTTAAAATATCCAGGGATTTTTTGATATTTTCAATTTCCTGTAATTGCATCTGATTAAAATCTGATTCATCTCCAGCAACTTCGAATATTTGTATTTTTTTATTATCTTTTGAGTGAGAAGCAAATTTCTTAAAGGCATTCGTGATACAACTTGGTCCAAAAGCCGCTCCACGCCGACCACCATTGCGAATCACTCCCATATCATTAGCTGCAGCAAGAATAATTTTTTCACATTCCTCATGAGTGATAGATGATTTGATTTGATCTTCACCACGACGGCTTAAAATCTTTTGAATCTCTTTGTGACTTTTATCTTGGGGTTTCATGCATGGCAGGATAACATAGTTCTTATGAAACAGCATTCAGATCATGATGGACAGTGGTTCATTTTTAAAGGTGATCAACACCGTGGACCTTACCAAACCGATGAGATGGTTAATCTTTTCGCGCTTGGTGTAATTGGTCACAAAGATTTGGTGTGGAAAGAGGGTGGTGGTACTTGGCTTCCCTTTGCTGATCAGACAATTTTTAAAGACCTCATTTTCAAAGAACAAGTTCAAATTGATGAAAAGCCTCCAGCCAGCTCACCTGAGTCTATAGAAGTCGCCAATCAGCATGACCATCTGTTGCGTAGCGCAAGTGATGTGGATATTGAACTTCCGCCACTACCAGATGAAGTCTCAATGGCGATTGATCATGTTGCTATTCACGACGAACAGATCAACTCATCTCACGTAGAAGAGGATCATGCCTCTCAAGTTCCGGACCTTCCACCTCAACATCAGCACGATATTAATTTGGATGAAGATAAAACTTCGCCTAATATAAATTTTGAATCATCTATTATTGAAGAACCTACAAAGCCTTGGCTAAAAATCTCAGCAGGTATTGCAGCGGGATTTGTACTCGTAGCAACCATTGTATGGTTTACCCAATTTAGCCTACAAACTTATGATTTGATCGGACTTGAGGCGGCAGACGTAGAGCAGTTTAATCAGGTCATCATCGATCATAAGTCAGCTCATATTGTACGCATGACAAAAGATTCTAATGTTATATGGGCGGCTGTTCCTGGAGTCCTTGAAGGCGAGGCATTTTTAAAACTTGCAAGTGTGCCTGGTCGAGTTCTCTCAACTGATTCTGTCGAAATTATGTCACAAGGTGAACTCGTTCAAGGACTTGTTCCTTTTAAGCGTTTTGAATTTGTTCAAACAACGAATTGGATTCGTGGTGAATACACATATGAACTGGCTGTTAAACCTAAAGGAACGACAGCAAGACTTGCTTCAATGCTCTCAGCTTATCCTTGGTTTAAATCGATGGGCTGGGTGCAATTTAATTCGCGTGGTTACGTCTTTCAGGGTCGCTTAAGTTTCTATGAAGGTTCGGCCAATAAATTCAATGCCGATCTTCAAGAGTTTAGAGAAAAAATTTGGGATTCATTATCAAAGCCTTTGCAGTACCGTCTTGAAAAATACGAAACACTTTCTCAAATGGCAAAGAAGCTTGATGAGTTATGGCATCAACGTCTTGACGTGGCAGTAACTTGGCGAGCCTTCAAAAAATACGATGAAGGCTACGCTAGAGATATTGCTCCTGTGCTTCAATCATTGATTTTAGATTCTATGGACCAAGCAACAAAACTTGAAGAGCAAAGTCCGATGCTCTCAAGACTTTATCGTGAGATCGAAGAAAGTGCTAAACAGCTTGGAGAAGTCGCTAGTCTATTATCTGCTGAATCAAAAGCGATCAGACAATATAGAAGATCAGACAAGACTAGAATGAAGGCCCGATTCACTGAACTTTACGAGCCTTTAAAGCTAAAAATTGATCAACGTCTATCAAGTCTTAAAAAAGATATTGAAGATCTCAAGACAAATTATAACTCTAGTCTTTGAGTTGTGGACTTTGCTGTTTCATTTGGATGACTTACAGCAAAGCCTGTCTTGATATCAGTGACAACTTTAGATCCCCAAAACTTTGGATCATGCTCATAGATAATGGTGAGATCTTTCTCGATAATAAAATCTAAAAATTCTCGCTTATCTTTGGTCGTCACCCCTGGAGAAATATCGTAACCCATGACCCATGGAATATGAACGTGATTAGATGTAGGGATCAAATCAGCCAGATAAATAAATTTATTATCATAAGGATGCATTAAAAAAGGTGTGTGGCCATGGGAGCATTTAAAGTTAAGTTCTTGTCCATCATCATAAGTTAGAATTGTTCCGCTTTCTCCCTCATGCCAAACGATCTTATTTTCGGTGCGGTAAAAATCGACAATAGGATCAAAGTCTTGAGTATGGAAAGAGCCACTATCACGTTCTGTAGGAGTGTGAGCGTAGGCCCAATGATCGCGGTGAAGGTGCAGGTTTGCATTTTTAAAGACGGCTTCGAGCTCGTCTTTATTGTTTCTAATCCCAATTCCACCGACGTGATCAAAATGAAGGTGAGATATAATGAGATCAGTAACATCAGATACTTTTCTTCCCATCGCTTCAATAGCTTTGGCTAAAGGATTCTTTTCTCCGCGTACATCGAAGCGACTATCAAACTTATCGCCGTGATAGTCGCCAATTCCAGTATCAATAATAATGAAGCGCGTCTTCGTTTCGATAGCTAAAACACGCAGCGCCATATCAACCCGATTAGATTCGTCAGCTTCATGAACTTTATTCCACAAAGGTTTGGGAATAATTCCATACATGGCGCCTCCATCGAGACGAAAATAGGCGGGCTCTAAAGTATGGTATTTTACACTCATGATGTTATCTCCAAGTTATCCACAATCATTCTCGCAAAAAAGCATTTTGTCTGCAAAGATCTCATAAAAATCAACGGTTTTGGGCGCATTGCTCCTAGCAGGATGCGATGCCACCCCCTAATATAACCCCATCTAAACTGACACGCTGAGTGCAACTGCCAAACGGAAATTTTCCGAGGAGAAATTCATGAACGTGCACGAATACCAAGCCAAAGAACTTATGCGCCAATTTGGCATTAAGGTTCTAGCCGGTAAAGTTGCTAAGACTGTAGATGAAGCAGTTAAAGTTGCTGGAACTTTAAAAACAAAAGTATGGGTTGTGAAAGCACAAATCCATGCAGGTGGAAGAGGTAAAGCTGGAGGAGTGAAGCTTGCAAAAAGTCTTGATGAAGTTAAGACTCATGCAACTGACATCCTAGGTAAAACTCTAGTTACTCACCAAACAGGTCCTGAAGGTAAAAAAGTGTTAACACTTTTTATCGAAGAAGGTTGTGACATCGATCACGAGTACTATGCAGGACTTGTGCTTGATCGCTCTACAGGCAAAATCACTTTTATGGCATCTTCTGAAGGTGGCGTAGAAATTGAAAAAGTTGCTGAAGAAACACCTGAGAAAATTATCAAAGTTGCTATCGATCCTGCTGTTGGCTTTACTCCATTCGTTGGAAGAAAGCTTGCTTACGGAATCGGTATGAAAGATAAAGAAGTCATCAAAAAAGCTTCGGCTTTCTTCGAAGGTCTTTATAATCTTTATGTTGCTAAAGATTGTACGATTGCAGAAATCAATCCACTTGTGACAACGAAAGACGGTGACGTCATCGCTCTTGATGGAAAACTAAACTTTGATGACAACGCATTGTTTAGACATCCAGAAATTGAAGAGATGCGTGATCCAACTGAAGAAAGTGAAAAAGAATTAGAAGCGGCTAAGTATGGCCTTTCTTATATTTCTCTTGATGGCAATATTGGCTGTCTTGTTAATGGTGCCGGTCTTGCCATGGGTACAATGGACATCATTAAGCTTCACGGTGGAGAGCCTGCAAACTTTCTAGACGTAGGCGGCGGAGCAACTAAAGAGACTGTTCAAAAAGCATTCTCAATTATTCTGTCTGATGAAAAAGTAAAGGCTATTCTTGTGAACATCTTTGGTGGGATCATGAAATGTGACATCATCGCTGAAGGTGTTGTTGGTGCTGCGAAAGAATTAGGGGTTAAAGTTCCTCTGGTTGTTCGCCTTGAAGGTACTAACGTAGCTCTTGGTAAAAAAATTCTTAATGAATCAGGTCTAGCGATCATTGCAGCTGACGATCTTGCCGATGCGGCGAAAAAGGTTGTCGATGCTGTACAAGGTAAGGGGGCATAATGGCCATTTTAGTTGGACGCGACACCAAACTTGTAACAGTCGGTTTCACTGGTAAACAGGGAACTTTCCATTCTCTTCAATCACGCGACTACGGTACTAACTTTGTTGGTGGCGTAACTCCTGGTAAGGGTGGAACAGTTCATGAAGGTTTTCCAGTTTTTAATACAATGAAAGAAGCAGTGGAAAAAACTGGCGCAAATGCTGCCATGATATTTGTTCCACCTCCATTTGCAGCGGACGCAATCCTTGAATGTATCGACGCGAATATCCCTTTGATCATTGCGATCACTGAAGGTATTCCAATCGTAGATATGATCAAAGTAAAAGGAGCTCTTAAAGGCTCTAAGTCACGCTTGATCGGGCCAAACTGTCCAGGCATTATCACTCCTGGTGAGTGTAAGATCGGCATTATGCCAGGTCACATTCATATGCCAGGTAAAGTCGGTGTTATTTCTCGCTCAGGAACACTAACTTACGAAGCGGTTTATCAATTAACTCAAAGAGAAATTGGTCAATCAACTTGTGTTGGTATTGGTGGAGATCCAGTTAATGGAACAAACTTCATTGATATGCTTGAGCTATTTGAAAAAGATAAAGACACAGAAGCTGTGATCATGATTGGTGAAATTGGTGGATCTGCTGAAACAGATGCTGCTCGTTGGATCCAAAAGAACATGACCAAGCCTGTAGTCTCGTTTATCGCTGGTGCTTCTGCCCCGGCTGGTAAACGTATGGGTCACGCTGGAGCAATTATTTCAGGTGGAGATGATACAGCTGAAGCGAAGTTTAGAATTCTTGAGCAATGTGGAATTAGCATTGCGAGATCACCAGCTGAACTTGGTGAGACAATGGAAAAAATCTTAAAAGCTAAAAACGGTTAATTGAAAGGAGCATCTCATGGAAAAGACATTTAGTATCATCAAGCCAAACGCAGTAGAAGATAACAACATTGGTAATATCGTAGGACGTTTTGAAAAAGAAGGTCTTCGTATTGCTGCTGCTAAACTTGTTCACCTTTCAAAAGAGAAAGCTGAAGGTTTCTATATTGAACACAAAGAGCGTCCATTTTTTGGCTCTCTTGTAGGTTTCATGACTTCAGGCCCAGTTCTTCTTATGGTTCTTGAAGGTGAAAAAGCTGTAGAGAAAAACCGTAAGATTATGGGTGCAACGAACCCAGCTGACGCTGAAGAAGGTACACTTCGTAAGCTTTACGCTAAATCAATCGAAGCTAACGCTGTTCATGGTTCTGACTCAGCAGCTTCTGCTGAGCGCGAGATTAACTATTTCTTTGATAAGAATGAAGTTATTGGTCGCTGGTAATATCTATATAAAAAGCATTTAGTAGAAAGCCCCCTTATATAGGGGGTTTTTTTTGGCGCAGCTTTCTAAACCTTTATCCTCTATAGGGCCATAAACCCTGTCATTATTACAACCTGCGTTGTTAGGGACGACACTTCGCGCTATTATGGGACGGTATTGTACTCCTTTGGAGGTTTGTGTGACTTTTAATATTGGTGATTACGCGGTTTGCCCCGGTCATGGTGTCGGACAGGTTATTGACCTGAAAGAGACTGATCTTGGTGGTCAAATTAAGACGTATTATTCAGTCAAAATTATATCTAATGGTATGACAGTGATGGTTCCAACCGACACGATTGATGGCATTAGAGGATTAGTCGGAAGTGATGAGATCGATTTGGTCTATAAGCTATTGAATGATCATGAAGTCGATGTTGATAATTCTACTTGGAACAGACGTCATCGTGAATACATGCTTAAAGTAAAAACAGGCTCTCTTTTAGAGATTGCTGATGTTCTACGTGCTCTATTCTTACTAAAAAATCGTAAGAATTTAAGCTTTGGCGAAAAGAAAATGCTAGATCAGTGTAAAGACCTTATCGCTCAAGAGATTTCACTTTCTAAAGGTGAAGAAAAAACTAACGTTAAATCGAATATAGATTCATTTTTTAATTAAAGACATGCAGCAAAAGCAAAGCTTTTGATGCGTAGTCTTCCTTGATGATTGGCGAAACGTCAGTTTCGGCCAAGCAGCAATGATAATAATCGACTTTTAATGCAGATTCTTCCTTCTTAAGCTACAATAACAAAGCTTAGGGAGGCGCCAGTGGCTCACGAAATCAAAGTCTTTAATAATTTATCCAGATCAAAAGAAGCTTTTAAACCTATCCAACCAGGAAAGGTCGGCTTCTACTCTTGTGGGCCCACGACTTATGACTTTGTTCACGTCGGTAATGGACGCGCCTTTGTGGTGGGAGATCTCATTCACAGAATCTTTCTCGCCCTCGACTACAAAGTCACTTATGTTCGAAATTTTACCGACGTTGATGACAAGATCATTGAACGCGCTAATGAATTAAAAGTCGGCGCTTTAGAACATGCTCAAAAATATGTCGATGAAGTGCTTACTGATATGGATAGCCTGGGCATGTTACCGGCAACCCATACGCCAAAAGTCAGCGATACCATGCCCGAAATTATTGAGATGGTTAAAACCCTTATTGAAAAAGGGTATGCCTATGAAGTTGAAGGCGAGATCTTGTATAGCGTTCCTAAATTTAAAGAATACGGCAAGCTTTCAAAGATTAACCTAGAAAGCCTTCAGCATGGCATTCGTGTTGAAGTTGATGGTAAAAAACAACACCCATCTGACTTCGTTCTATGGAAGCCAGCTAAGCCAGGTGAGCCTTCATGGGATTCACCTTGGGGCAAGGGCCGTCCGGGTTGGCATATCGAATGTTCCGCTATGTCGAAGAAGTTCTTAGGTGATAGCTTTGATATGCACCATGGTGGCATTGATCTGATGTTTCCTCACCATGAAAATGAAATCGCACAAAGTGAAGCTGCTAACGGTTGTCAGTTCTCTGGCTGTTGGGTGCATAACGAATTTTTAAATTTTGGAAGTGAAAAAATGTCAAAGTCACTCGGTAACGTAGTGACCATTAGAAAATTCGTTCAAGAGTTTGGAGGAGAAATCCTTCGCCATATGCTGGCTTCCGTTCACTACAGATCTAAAATGGATTGGAGTGATGACGTGATTAAAAGAGCGCTTGATGAAGTTGAGCGCCTTCATGTTTTTGCTTTAGAAGTATCAAACATGAAAGTAGGCGAGCATGAATCGGGCTTAAGTGAGCTTGAGGCTTGTCTGCCAAAAATGCGTGATGAGCTAGCGAATGATTTTAACGTTCCAACGGCGCAGCTTGCTTTTTATAGCTTTATGAAAACAGTGAATCGTGAGTATCAAGGTAAGCAGCCATCAGCTAAAGTTTTAAAGATTATTAAAGAAACTATCGAGTTTTTTACTCTAGCGACTGGTCTTATTCATCAAGATGCAAGTGCTGTTTTAGAGAAAGTGAATGCCGCTAAAGGAAAGCTTTCTGGCAAGGCTGGAAGCCTCGATGATGCTGCAATTGAACAGCTGATTAAAGATCGTGGAGAGGCTCGTGCCAATAAAGATTGGGCCACAGCGGATAAAATTCGCGATCAGTTTAAAGCGGCAGGCATTGTGCTTAATGATAATCCAGATGGAACAGTTAGCTGGTCATACGAATAAGCTAAACTAGTGTGACCTTTTGATTTTTATCCAAGCAATATTCTTTGGCGATATCGCGTAGATTATAGTGACTGGCCATGGAGCGACCGTAGGCTCCAGCATCAGCAATGACGAGATAGTCTTTCGCTTTAAGCTCTGGAAGTTCGCGCTGCTTGGCGAAGCAGTCCGTTGTTTCACAAATAGGCCCCACGACTTCCCATTTCATTGTCTTATCGTTTTTAATTTCGAGCGGGTAGATTTCATGGTGAGCATCGTAAATGGCAGGACGAGCAAAGTCGTTCATTCCGGCATCAAGGATAGCAAAGTTATAATCTTCAGAAGACTTTGTTCTGACGATTTTTGAAACTAGAACTCCACAGCGAGCAGCAATGAATCGTCCTGGTTCAAAGACAGTCATGATTTGATCTTTTTGTTTGAGCCCTGATAATGCATCACTCACGATCGCCATATATTTTTGTGGGCTAGAAATTTTATCTTCGTCTTCTATGGAATAGTCGATACCAAGACCACCACCGACATCAATAAACTTAAGCGGGTGAGAAACTTCGTTGGCCAACCCCACCATTTCTTTAATTGCCTGTGACGTCGCAGTTAAATCTGTTAACTGGCTGCCGATATGAATAGAAAGACCAACTAGATCAACGTGCTCCCAAAGACTCTTATCTTTAATTAAATCTCTAGCGTCTGATGTAAGCATGCCAAATTTATGGGATTTGTTTCCTGTTGAAATATGCTTATGAGTAATGACGTTTACTTTTGGATTAATTCTTAAAGCTACTTGTGCCTTAACTCCAAGCTCTTGGGCACATTGAGCGATCATTTCCATTTCACTTACACTTTCAACATTAATCGACAAAATACCTGCTTGAAGAGCCGCCCTAATTTCCTTTTCGTTTTTAGCCACACCTGAAAAAACGATTTTTGAAGCATCAATTCCACTTTCAAGGGCTCGCTTCATTTCACCACCTGAGACCGTATCCGCACCTGATCCAAGGCTTGAGAGGGTACTAACGAGCCATGGGTTAGGGTTGGCCTTAAGTGCAAAGCAGACTAGGGGATTTGGAATGTTATTATCTTTGGCTGCGCCAATGAAAGATAAGTACTGCTCAGTAAGTACCTTCTCACTATATAAATAAAAGGGAGTTTCTATATTTTTGACAATTTCACTCAGTGATTTGCCGTCAAAATGTAGAACGGACGATTTCATTTCTAATGGGGCGCGGGCAGTTTTTTTCATAGCATCATGCTACCTTTAGAATTGTTAAACGAAAACTAGGATGATGATGGAAACGCCTTTTAAACTTGAATCTAAATACTCCCCGGCGGGAGATCAAGGAGAAGCAATATCTCTGCTTGAACAAGGGTTTAAAGAGGGTAAGAAGTTTCAAACACTTCTAGGTGTAACAGGCTCTGGTAAGACATTTACTATGGCCAATATGATTCAAAGACTAGGCAAAAAAACTTTAATTTTGGCCCATAATAAAACCCTTGCGGCACAGCTTTATGCGGAGTTTAAAGAATTCTTTCCCCATAACGCCGTGGAATATTTTGTCTCTTATTATGACTATTATCAGCCCGAAGCCTATGTACCAGGTTCTGATACTTATATTGAAAAAGACTCATCTGTGAATGATGAGATCGATAAGCTAAGACATGCCGCCACCAGATCACTATTAGAACGAGAAGACGTTATCGTTATTGCTTCCGTTTCTTGCATCTATGGTATTGGTTCTCCTGATGAATATAAAGAGCAACGTTTTAAGCTCTTCACTGGAGATAAGCTTGATCGCGATGATTTTTTAAGAAAGCTGGTGGCGATTCAATATGAGAGAAATGATATTGATTTTACTCGTGGCCGCTTTAGAGTGAGAGGGGACCTGGTTGAGGTTTTTCCAGCTCACGAAGATGCCAATGTTATTCGTCTCGAATTCTTTGATGATGAATTAGAAAATATTACCATTGTCGATCCGCTTCGAGGAAAAGTCATTGATACATTAACGAGTGTGACGATTTATCCTAAGTCTCACTACGTCGTTGGTGAAGAAAAGCTTAAGAGTGCCATCGAGGCCATTAAAATTGAGTTAAGACACACACTTCAAGATTTACAGGCTCAAGAGAAGTTAGTCGAGCGTCAGCGCCTTGAACAACGAACTATGCTTGACTTGGAAATGCTTGAAGAAATTGGATTTTGTTCGGGCATTGAAAACTACTCTCGCCATATGACTGGAGCACAGCCTGGAGAGCCACCTCCGACATTAATAGACTTCTTTGGTGACGACTTTCTTTTTATTATTGATGAGTCCCATATTACTTGTTCTCAAGTTGGTGGCATGTATAAAGGGGATCGCGCTAGAAAAGAGAACTTGGTCAATTATGGCTTTAGGCTTCCAAGTGCACTTGATAATAGACCTTTAAATTTTCAAGAGTTCGAGTCGAAATATTCAAAGGTCATGTTCGTATCAGCTACTCCCGGAAATTATGAACTAGAAAAAACTGGCGGAGAGTTTGTTGAACAAATTATTCGCCCCACAGGGCTTCTTGATCCAGTCATTGATGTCAGAGATGCTTCAGGTCAAGTTGATGACTTTCTGGTCGAGGCAAAAGCTTCTATTAAGAAAGGCTTTAGAGTACTAGCGACAACACTTACAAAAAAATTAGCAGAAGAGCTGACCTCCTATTATCAAAGTGTAGGGATGAGAATTCGCTACCTTCACTCAGACATTGATACATTAGAGCGAATGGAAATCTTACGAGATCTAAGACTTGGGGAATTCGATATCCTAGTTGGCATTAATCTTTTAAGAGAGGGCTTGGACTTACCTGAAGTCGCTTTAGTTGGAATTTTTGATGCCGATAAAGAGGGCTTTCTTCGCTCCGAAAGATCGCTGATTCAAACAATTGGACGAGCTGCCAGAAACTCAGAAGGTCGAGTTATTCTTTATGCCTATAAAGAAACAAAAAGTATGGCAAAGGCCATTAGTGAAACAAAAAGAAGACGAGCCATTCAAGAAGATTTCAATACTAAGCACGGTATTACTCCAACGACTATTATTAAATCAGTTAGTGGGGGTGTGATTGAAACTCTACGAGGTGTAAAAAATACCAAGAAAGGCAAAAAGGCCGCAACTGTTATTGAACATGTCGATCTTGCTGCAATTGATAAAAGAATCATTGAACTTAAAAATGAAATGAAGGTAGCTTCTAAAGAGTTACGTTTTGAAGATGCTGCGAAAATTCGCGATGAAATTAAAGAACTAACTCAAGCTAGGCTTGTTTTTTAGATTTTAAAAGATAAATGACATAGGTAGCATCATTTTTGTTTTTAAAGTAGCCACACTTAATCTCATTCATATTGGTAAGTATAATCAATGGATATACTTCGGATTGAAAAATTTTTTTACTTTGAGTCGTCTCTTCAATCGGATGAATGGCATCTATTTTGTTTAAGTCTAATTCGGTAGATCTTTTTATAAAAAAAATAGATTTAATAATTTTTAATCTCCGATGATCAAAAACTAATGTTGATTTAACGCAGAACTTTGATGCAAGAAGAATTAGTACTACTGCTAATGGAAAGATAAAAACAAAATTAAAAAATAACGGAGGTTCATTTTTAAGAGTTTTAACAAACAAAGTACTGAAAATCGCAAAGCCTATTAAAGGAAGGGTTGCTATCCAGAATAGAGGTTGATTGAGCAGTCCCAAACTTGGAACTTCGACAAACGTGTTTGCTCCTTCTTTTTCTATTTTAATAGCTTCTTGAGATGGGGATACAGGCTCTTCTTCTTTGTTCTCCACATTCTTAAAAATGATATCTTCAATTGTTCTTTTTAAGAAAATAAGGAAAAGTTTAGAATAATCCTTAAAAATACAAATTTTTGTTTGATCATGATCAATCGCAAATAATTCGAAAGAGTTTTTGCCCTCTCTGTATTGCTCGATAATTTCTAGACTTGCAATATTTTTGAAGGAAATTTCGTTCATATGAAACTTTTTAATAATACTTTTATAAAAGATAATTTTTTGTTGAGTTTGATTGACCTCTAAGCTTCTTCTAAAAAGAACAGGGATTAATCCGACGAAGATAAAGATGAGACAAAAAGGAGTCAAAATATACAGTTGAGGTCTTTGACCAGACCAAACCACATCAGGATGAATTCCTGCGATTAAAAAGACTAATCCGAAAATAGTAAATATTAAGCCAAAATAAGCTTCAAATCCGGGACTATTCTGATACTTCATTCTTACTAGAATAATAATATTGAGTGAGTTTAGCTATTCTTACACGACAATCAATTGAATGTTCATGTTCAATTAATACGTGCTCAAGATCTTCTCCAAAACCCATTTCAAAAGCAACTCGATCAGCTTCTATCTGAGCTTCTAAATTTGAGATTTTCCTTTTTGAATGCTCCTTAACGATATGGCCAATTTCATGAGCCAAGATCGCCACTCCACGCATTGGTGAGGCTGATCTTAAGATCGCCACGAGGTCAGGGTAGGCAAGGACAACGTTAGTCTTATTAATAGACGACATAGCGCTGGCAAGTTGGCCTTGAGCTTTCACAATTAAGATCTCATTTCCATTGGCTAGAAACTCATAGACTTCGGTTGTCCAAGAATCGCAAAGAATGCGTACCAGACGTGAGATGGTAGGATCATTCTTTATCCATTGATGTTCAGGGTGTTCATTAAAGCGAGTAATCAGCTCAGCTTTGTTTAGAGTCTTTTTCTTTTTAAATGAGCGAATAAAATCAAGCATAGAAGCCCCCTAGAGTCTTATCGGATTAACGGGGATTATCTTGGTTGTTTTAAAAAGCGGCGGAAAGTTCTTCCTGCCAAGGTAATAGGTATTGAGTTACAATAACTTATGAGGAAATTAATCTTTCTGACATTTTTACTCGGTTTTAACTCAGTTTTCTCCATGGAAAGCTCAGAGTCTTTTGTTGTTACCGCCAATGATGATCATTTTAAAGTTGTTGGACCTGTTGGTTGGAAGCAAGGAACTAATATGACCTTGCAAAATAAAACATTAGTGACAATCTATGGTGAAATTAGAGCCGGTCAAGAGCAGCGTAAAGTAACTTCATTCAGCGTTAAGCCTGGAGCCTTTGTCTCTGTTGATCTTGAGCTTAAAAAAGGCGAGAGCGCTATACTGATACCTTTGTCTCCATCATTTCAAGAAGTTCAATTAGAATTTGGAAGAAGGCCTTATGAGATTCCTCCGCAGAGGTAAGCATCCGATTAAGAAAACGATTATTGTGATCTCGGATATTCATCTGGGAGCCGGTGCTATCGTGAAGGGTCAGCGCAATTACTTAGAAGACTTTCATTATGATGAGCAGATGGTGGAGTTTCTAAATTACTATTGCAGCGGTGAATATAAAGAGAGAGAAGTTGAATTAGTTATAAATGGTGATTTTTTTGATCACCTGGCAGTACCCTTCGTTCCATTTTATGATGATGAGTATTGGAGTGAGCCAGCGGCATTAGCTAAACTAGAGATGATGTTAAAAGCTCATAGAGAAGTCATGCAGGCTTTAAGCGACTTTGCTGCTGGTAAGAAAAAAACGATCGTTTATATTATTGGTAATCATGATGCCGAAATGATTCTTGAAAGCTTACAAAAGCGCTTTTTAGAATGCTTTGAAGAAAAAGATCGTGAAAAGATTCGAATAATTACGGATAATACGCAAGAGTATATGCCAGTTGCCGGAGTAGCGATTAAGCATGGGCATGAGTACGAGATCGCACACCAATTTGATCCTAATGCTTCAGTCTTTGAAGACGCAAAAGGAATTAAACATTTTATTCCGCCTTGGGGATCTTATTATGTTATTCGTGTCATTAATAAGTTTAAAGAAGAGCGTGGTCATATCAATGCTGTTAGACCGATGAAGAAGTTTATCATCAACGGTCTCATTTATGACACATTATTTATTTTAAGATTTTTATTTCAGACTTGTTATTACTTTATCATGGTTAGATTTAATTTCTTATTTAGACAAAATAAAAGTATCAAAAATGCGGTGGCCTACGCTGTTAATGAACTCCATCTATTTCAAGACTATGAAGAGATCACTCAAGAGATGCTACATAAAAGAGATGATCTTAAGGCGCTTATTGTTGGACATACGCACGAACCCATTTTTAGAAGTAATGCCGATGGTAAAGTCTTTATCAATACTGGCACTTGGACCAATATGTATCATCTTGATTTTGCCAGAGGGAGAGAATCAAGACAATTAACTTATGCTCAGATTGATGTCAAAGAAAAAGTTAAACCCGGTCTTCCACCGTTCGCTAATCTTGAGCTTGCTCTTAATAATTGGGAGGGTGTGAATAAATACCCTTATGAAGAGTATCAAGGAAATTGAAATTAAGTCTGCCGTAAACAACTTGAGAATCATTATAAAGAGTAAGTTTGCAAAGTTTGAGCTATCTTCATTAGTCGTTCCATTTGTATTTCTCGTCTATTGTTTGTTTTTTATTTCAAATGCATCAGTAACAAGAGATGATATATTCTGGACAGAGTTATCAAGAAAAATTGCCGATTTAAACTATCAATCATTCTTTGGGGAAGTTGTTAGTACAGGTTTTTTAAGACACTCCATTCTCACTCCTATACTGAATCTACCTGTAAATATTTATCACTTAAGTTACTTTCCTGTCGTTCTTTACGTGATTCTTTTTCAAGCGTTTGCTCTATTCGTTATTACTTATTATTCAAATAAAGATAGTAACAAAAGTGAATCAATTAATAATATTCTTATCATATCATTTGTTTTATTTCGGCCTACATTTCTTTTAGGAAATGTTTTTAAAGTTTGGCAGCTGACATACATCATCGTAACGGCCATCGCAATTTTAATGGCCTTCAAAAAGCTTTTTGAGAAAAAAACACTTAAAAGCTTATATGTATCTTTTAGTTTATGTGGACTTGCATTACATTTTCATTTATCAGCATTTGTATTACTACCATTTTTGCTGTCAATCATAAATTTTGATATATTCACAAAACAACAATTGCGAAAATCTGTAGGTTTGTATTTACTATTTGGAAACGTTGTTATCTTTCAGTCCTATATAACAATCTTATACATCGTGACTGTTTTATCGTGCATTTATCTTTTTCAATATGTAAAAAAATACATGTACCATTTTTACATTTTATTGGTCGCAATATCATCTATGTTGTTTTTAATTGAATTAAAACGTTGGAGTGGATTGTCTCCATTGACTGCTACAATTGAGCAATTACCGTCAACGGGATTATTTTTCTTTGAGCAAATATCTTACTATGATTTCCCCATTAAATTTAGGTGGATTAGTTTTGAAGTTATTCTTTTCCTTTATTTTATTTTTAGAAAATTAGTTAGTAAAGAAAACTTGATAATTGAAAAAAGAGTAGGAAATAGTCTAATCACTATGACATTGTTAGCGCTATCTGCTTTAAGTTTGTTCGCAATAAAATTTGAGAGAAATAGCAATCCTCATCAATGGTATTTAGTCTTCGTCATATTTATTCTTTATTATTTAGCTGAAAATATTTTAAAATTTAAAAAAGGTAGAATAATATTAATTCTATTAACGATCTGGTCTTTTGCATTTAATCTAATAATGCAATTAGAGCTATCACAAAGTCGAACTTCTCATGGTTATTACATGACTACTCTTGGCGAGCGATTAGATTTGTTAGAAAATTTATGTGTTCGTGATTTAAATCGTGTTAATGTCATATCTACCCCTAATTCAAAAATAGCTTGGGACTTTTTAATCAAAGAAGATAGTTGTTTAAAGCCTACGGATTCAGTAATGAATGCAGATGTGATCATTAATGAAAGGCTTTTTCCTTGGAAACAATCTACTTTAAAAATTGATAAGATATTAAATAAAGAAGAGTGGTTTAGTGGAGAACTTTGGATTAAAAGAAAGTAGACTATTTAGACATTCTCTTAAACATGTCCACACAGTTTTTATATATTGCTGCATTTTGTTTCCTTGAGACTTTAACAAACTCTTCTTTCATTTTTGCGCAGACTTTACTATTCGTAATATAATACGTTAGTGACTTTCCTCTAAGTTTATCTTGAGTTGTCGCAGTTACCATTTTATTAAATTTAGAGTTGCTAAGAATCTTTGCCTGATGTTCTTTGAAGCCGGGCATTGAACTCATATCGAGTGCATAAAGAAAACGATCAATGCTTTTTGCATTCTTTGGGATTTGTAAATAGGACTTAGATTTACTTCCTATATCACTGATTATTCCGCTTATTCCTGTTCCATCCGGGCGATCTTGGCATTGGCACTTCCATTCAGGTGATGAAGAAGTGGATGTATAAGAATATTTTGTCACTTTAGAAGTTTGTGCAAACGCGTTAGATAAAAATAGTAAAATGATAAATAAAAATCTATTGGCCATAGATTTTTGCGATTTTCTCTTTAAGCATATCTGCTGAGAATGGCTTAACAACAACATTATTAACACCTGCACGAATGGCTTGCATCATTTTTTGTTGGTCGCTGTCACCAGTCATTAATAAGAATTTTGTTTTTGCATTCTTAGGATCTTTTCTAATAGTTGAAAGAAGCTCTATTGCAGTCATCTTTTCAAGTTCTAGTTCCGAAATAATAAACTCGATAGGTTGCTGGGTGACGCTACTTTCTTCAAGAACCTCTAGCGCTTTCTTTCCGCTTGCGGCTTCTTTAATATTTTTAAATCCGATATCAGACAATAGCTTTTTTACATTTTGTCTCATCGTTGAATTCGTATCAATGACCAGAATATGCATGCTGGCTTTTAATGGCATAACTATCTCCGAATTAAGCTATTTTCTTATTTTGATCACTTGAGCTCATTGTGTCTACTAAATGCGCTAAACTTTCTTCAATCAATTCACCAAACTCAACTTCCATTCCAGGTAGATAAGTTTTATTTTTAAGATTTAAGATAAACGCTGGAAGGGTTGTTGCTGTACCAGAAACTTTCCCACTTGTGTACTCAAGTATATGTGAGGCTGCACCAAGTACTAAGGCCAGAGGCTCAATATGGGAACCTTTTTTCATCTGTGGAAAGCCCTGACCATCATATCGTTCGTGATGTTGCTCAATAATATTTTTTGTTCTTTGTGATAACTCTATTTGAGCTTTTCTTAATAGATGAAGACTAAGTCCAGGATGTTTTTTCCATTCTTTTTTAGTTGAATCCGAATATTCAATTTGAGGTCTATTCATGCATGAATGTGGCAATTGCGTATATCCTAGATGGAAGAAATAGGCAGCGCAGACGAGATCACCAAGGGATTCTGGGTCCGTGATTCCACAGCCTTTCGCAAGAAGGAAACTTAAGGCTACCGTCCTGTTAGTAAAATTGTCTTCAAAAAGAACAGCTTCTGCAATTAGTGAAGACATTGTTGTCATCATCGATATACGCGGGCTAAATGTTACAACCTCTTCTCTTACAAAATTGATAAGGCTTGAGAAGTCATTGCTTGCAGCTGCATTTGCTAGTTGTTCTTTGAAATGGAACTTTTCTTCTTTCTTTAGTTCTTCAGAAATAATTGTAGGACTATTTTCTGTCTTCTTTTTACTTTCTATAAGTTCTTGTCTTCGTTGATCTAGGGAGTGAATTTTTTGAGGAGCTAAATCAGGGATATCTTCCTCTTTGACTTCTTGTTCAACAAGGAAGGTACGTTTTTGCTTCATTGGGATAGCAATTTTCCCACCACGAGAAACTATTTCTGCTAATAATTCTTTTTTTGCAGAGGTTAGCGGGCTATTAGCAAAAAGATAGGGATTGTACTTCCCATTTGCTGGATTGTAGATATGGATATGAAAAGGAAACAATTGTGTGTCTCCAAGATGAGCTATATCGACAAAGAAATATTGCTTATCATTATTCATTTAGCCCGCCTTCTTTTTGCCAAACAGGCCGCCAAAAAAACTTCCAAT
>PCUW01000011.1:0-28659 GCA_002787775.1 Bdellovibrionales bacterium CG12_big_fil_rev_8_21_14_0_65_38_15 | reverse complement strand
TGATTTCTGCATACGGACCAGTTCCACCGAGTTCATAAAACTCGTCAAGAAGTGCTCCTCGCATTGTTTCTAATGAAGCCTCTAGTCCCTTAAGCTCTGCTTCTTTAATCCCGTTTGGAAGGAAGCATTGAACCCAGGCAAAAGTCGTAATACCCTCGGTGAATGGGTAGAAGAACATTGTTCTTTTTTGTTCAAAAGTTTTATCCGAATAACTTGGTAGGATAGGGCAGCTTGCAGCGTCGGTATAAGTGTTAATGATTGAATCTTTTGATGCATCATCAAGCCAGTTGCCTATAGTCTCTAACTTTAATTTACCGTCTTTAGGACCTTTACCATATTTGATTGCAGCTAATGCCCCAAAATCATTCCTGACCATCTCTAGGATCGATTTTACAGTGTCATCACGACTTTTTGAATATTGGTAATATATGTTTAGTGATTTAATGAGAGTCAAACTTGATTTTAAGTCAGCTTCAAATATAGGATTTTCTTCTTCTTGTGATTCAGTCGCTATTTCTTCAAGTTCAGCCTCTTCTTCAGAAACAAAATTTGCTCCAACGGCTTGGGTATATTTAATCCCTGTGCTAGAGGTTTGACCGTCTTCAAATTGACCAACCTCTTTTTTTGTACCTAAGCTATACCCAGTCTCTTCAAATTGTTTTTTTAGATCTGAGTAGTCAATTGTCTGTTCGCCCCAATCCGTTTTTTCAGGCATAGCGAATTCATTTTTCTTTTCAGCCTTAAATTCTTCATCTGCGCGTCTTTCTCGCTCAACTTCGCGCCATTCTTCATCATTATGTTTTAATCCTGTTCGACTATCGTAGTGAGTTTTAAGTTTATCTGAATGCACATCAGCTTTATTGCCACCTTGATCTTGAATATTCTCAGTGTAGCCAGAACTCTTATTATTCATCTCTCGTTCAGTATAACCTTGATTTTCACGCTCAGCTTTACGTTTGTTTTCTTCCCTTTCTTGAATTTCGCGTTCGACTTGATGTTTTTGTTTTTCTTCGCGTTTTTTTCTTCCGTAGTCTAAATCTTGCTCTGTCTCAAGAGCAAGATGCTTTGCTTTCTTTTTTCCATAAATGGGTTCTTCCTCTAAAGCTTTCTTCTTTTCGTCTTTAGGCTTCGGATCCTCTTCTAAATTAATCGCTGCGACTTTCTTCTTTTCTTGTATATTTTTTTCTTTTTCTGAGGCTTCTTCTTTAGCTACTTCGTCATCATCTTCAAGCTCTAAACTAGCTTTTGATGCCTGATTAAGTGCTTCTAGTTGATCTGCTATATCTTCAGGCTCATCGTTTAGATTTTCATCTTCCTCGAGTTTTAGCTTTTGAGTCGTTTTTGCTTCTTTTTTAAGCAGATCGTCTTTTGGTGTTGAAACCTCTTCAACTTCGAGTTCTTCATCCTCAATATCGAGTTTTGCTTTTGTTTTCTTGGCGCTAACTTCTTTTTCTAGATTTGCTGCATCTTCTTTTGCTTCAGGAAGCTCATCTTCAAGATCCAGGATTGTAGCTGTTTTTTTAGCTGAGATTGCCTTTTCATGTTCAGGTGCTGCATCATCATTAATTTCTTCAAGGTCATTGATGAGGTCTAAGTGATGACTGACGATATCATCTGCATCATCTTCTTTTTGAAGATCTTTTTGTATCTCTTTTTTAATTTTTTCTTCTTCAAGATCCAGGACTGTTGCTGCTTTCTTTTTTTCTTTAGGAGCAACTTCTTGTGCAGAATTTTCTTCTACTTGATCTTCGTCATCTTCAAGAAGCAGACTGGCGGATTTTGATAATTCATCGAATTCGTCTTCATCAAGCTCTTTTTTCTTTTGCTTATTTTCTTCTTTAATAGCTTCTTCATCTTCTCGTTTTGCTACTTTATTCTTGTAGTATCCTTCGATGATTTCGCTATTGTTTTTATCTGCATCGTCTTCTTCTTCATTGATGGAGTCTTCCTTCTTTTTTGCGGCTCCCTTGTAATAGCCTGCAATTGACTCTTCTTTGTAGGTTGACTTCTTTTTTTCTGTTTTGTTTTCTGTGGCATATAAGTCGCTGCCATCAACTTCTTCTTTTTTATCTTCTTCTTTTATATTTGCATTTAATTGCTTTCTTGCGAGTTCATCATCATTATTTTGATCATTATTTGAGTCAAAGTTTTGCTCATAATCGCCTTCTTCTTTTTTAATAACAATTGATCTTAAAAGAAGATTAACTTTATACTGAAGAGTCTTAGGGGCTATTGGCTCTATAATGCATTCCGTAAGTCCTACTTTCATGAATTTATCAATTGTTTTTCTTGGTATTGGCTTAGGAGTTAAAAGAAGAACTTTAGACTGAATTTTTCTAATGAGCTTTCCAGCAGTTTGTAATATTTGCGCTGTCTTTCTTGGGTGGGCCGCAATGATTAGTGATTGGCCAAGCTGAGGAATGATTTGGATAGCTTCTTTTACATCTTCAATTTCATAGATTTCTGTCCCTTGATCTTCTGAAGATTCTTTTAAAACCTCCACAAGCTTTTCCAAAGTCTTTGAATAGGGCTTGATGAATATAAGTGGTTTACCGCCGTCCATTCTTTCTTATCGTCTTTATAGCGTCCCTTTTTAACATATATAGGAAGTTTTATTTTTGGTACCCGAGTATTTTTGTCAGTCTAAAATATTGAAATAATAGGAAAATATTTCTTAATGTTTAAAAAATAGCTCCGAGAAGATTCATTGAAAGGTTCACAACAGTGTGAACAAAAAACAAAACCACTCGAGCAGTATGCTCATTGGTCCTCAAGGCGGGGATTTAGTCTCAGAAGGGACAGTAGAACCAAGGAGGAAGCCAATGGGTTTGCGTATTAACACTAACGTTACGTCTCTAGCCGCACAACGTACTCTCGGCCAGAACAACATGGAACAGGCTAGTACCCTGAACAAGTTGTCATCTGGTACAAGAATTACGAAAGCATCTGACGATGCTGCGGGTCTCGCAATTTCTGAGAAATTGAAGGCCAATGTACGCGGTTTACAACAAGCTGAACGAAATGCGAATGACGGTATTTCTATGATTCAAGTTGCCGAAGGTGGCTTGCAAGAAGTAGGTAATATCTTGATTCGTATGAGAGAACTTTCAGTTCAATCAGCATCTGATACTGTAGGTGATAAAGAGAGAGCTTTTACAGATCTTGAATATCAAAACCTAAAGCAAGAAATTGAGCGTATTTCACAAGTTACTGAATTTAACGGTAAAAAGCTGTTGAACGGTGATGGTGATACTTATGATTTCCAAATCGGAATTCATAATGATGATTTCCAAGATAGAATTAAATTCGATACGGCAGTTCTAAATTCTTCAATCGGGAATTTAGGAGTTGATGGCATCGCTGTTAGTTCTAAGGAAGGGGCTCAGTCCAGTCTATCTACTCTTGATGAAGCGATTCAAAAAGTATCTGGTCAGCGCGCTGAACTAGGTGCTAAACAAAACCGTTTATCATCAACAGTAAGTAACTTGCAAGTTTCTACAGAGAACTTGTCTGCTGCTAACTCTCGTATCCGTGATACAGATTATGCTGCAGAAACTGCTAAGAACACAAAGTTAAATATCTTAACTAATGCTGGTTCTTCAGTTCTTGCTCAGTCGAATGCTCAAGGCCAAGCGGCTCTTAAGCTTATCGGCTAATAACGACCTTTCGAATTAGAAGAGAGATAGGTATATAAACCCCCCCGAATGGGGGGCTTTTTTATTTTCGCTTATAAACCATATTGTACTGACTTTCATAGATGATTTCGTAGTTAACGTTCCCAATTCTTTGATCTTTTATAAAATTATTCATAAATTCTTGCTCAAAGGAATTAAAGAGATATTTTGTTTGATCAGGCCATGGTTGCTTATTAAAAAAAAGATAATCACTATTGCTTAAAAGATCTGTTAATGGTGAATATACAATAGAGAGTTCAAAAGGAAGCTTTGGAATAATCCAAGGGCAAAAGCTATAGACAAAACAACTAATTCTTAAATTAGATTGATAGTTATCTGGTTCTGGGAATTTTTCTAAAAATAGGTCTTGGTCTATCTCAAGTATTTTATAATTATTAGAATCTCGTGCAATATAGAGATCTCTCTTATGCATAAGAGTGTAATTATTTGTAAAATGATATGCTGAAAACAGAATTGTCATTGATATTAGAGAGAGTCTAAAGGATTTCTTTTGAATCAACTCAAAGCCATGAATGGATAATGGTAGTAAAAAGCAAATACCAACCAGATAAGTAGGTCCATGCCAAACTTTTGAAGTTAGAATTAGAAAAAAAGACCAGAAAAATAAGCAAAGCGCTATCATTCCAATCTCAATCCTCTTTTTAGGTTCCTTTATAAACCAAATTGTAAAACCAGTTGAATATAATAAAAACAAAGAACCAGATAAATAATGATCCTTCAATGAATATATATTTTGAAGGAAATTAACATCGCCTTTACGAAGCGCCTCATTAATCATTTCGATATATTCTAAAGTAGGATTTTTTAGATAAGTAAAATTAGCAGTAAGTAGGTTCCATAAAAAACTGGGTTGAATGAAAAATAAATAAGAAATGATAAAAACTGAAAAAAACAAAAAGAAAGAAAATCTTAAATTGAGCTTAACGAAGCTTTTCTTTTCAAACAATAATCCAAGACAAGCTATGCCTATGAAAACACCATTTAACTTGATGGAAATCAAAATTGAGCTGGTTAGAGCGATTAAAATCAATCTCTTATAAGTCAGCATTTCCCATTTTTTTATACAAAAGAATAGTAGGGAGCTAAAAAAAAGAGTCATACTGTAGTTATGAAACCTGACAGCGGAGTGAGTTATCATTGGAATAAAAATACAAATGATTAATGCAATGACTGCAGTTGGGCGCTTCGAAAAATAAAGAAGATATATTCTGTAAATAAAATATAAAGCAGCTAATAGGAAAACCAAAGAGACAATAAAAGGAGCTAATGTCAAAAGCGTATTATCATCAAAAAACGAAAATAAATAAAATACGATAAAATTAATAAACCAATATAGAGACGAGTAGGCGAACACTGGCTTTAAAAATGTTAGGTATTCAATGAAGGAATGTTTTACATAAAAATCATACTGCTTGGATAAATAATTATGAAACATTAAGTCATCGCCATATCTAAGGTGAATAAGGCGATGAGGAAGTAATGTTTGATAATTCTCTGTGAAAAGGAAAAAACCTAATAAGCAGATGATTAGATAGGAAACGTAATTTAGATACTTATTCACCCGGGGAAATTAAAAGATTGCATCAAGCCAAGGCTTTTGATCTCTACCATCGCAATCTGAAATCCATAAGTGTTGAACTTCTAAATATGCCTTCATTCCTTCAACGCCCATTTCACGCCCAAGACCTGATTGCTTGAAACCTCCAAATGGCATTCCTGGATTTAATAGGTGATATTCATTTACCCAAACAGTTCCAGTTTCAATTTTAGAAGCAAGAGCTTTCGCTTTTACTTTGTCTTTACTCCAAACAGCTCCGGCCAATCCATATTTTGAGTTATTGGCAAGTGAAATAACATCTTCTTCAGTCTTAAACTTTGTAATACCAACGACTGGCCCAAAGATTTCTTCATGGAATATAGTGTGGTCGGGGGTAATTTCAAAGGCCGTAGGTTCGATATAAAAACCTTTATCAAAATCACCACCGGTGATTCTATTGCCACCGCTTAGAAGTTTTGCATTTTCTTTTTTTGATGTTTCGATAAAACTCATAATTGAGTTGAATTGTTTTTCATTAATAACTGGCCCAAAGCCAGTTGCTTTGTCTTCAGGATTTCCAGCCTTTATATCTTTAATTCTAGTTAAGAACCTTTCAAGAAATTTATCATAAATGCCTTCTTGAACGAGAAGACGTGTTCCAGAATCACAGGCTTGACCTTGATGATAGAGAAAAGCATACAAAGCACCATCAACGGCTATGTCGAGATCTGCATCATCTAGAACAATATTGGCAGACTTTCCACCAAGTTCCATCGTTGTGTTTTTTATTGTGGCCGCACAATTTTTTAAAATCTCAGCTCCAACAGCAGTTGATCCTGTAAAGGCAACTTTGCTGACTTTAGGATGAGACACAAGATGTTTTCCTTCACTCGCTCCACCTGTCACAATATTAATAACTCCTGCTGGAACGCCACTTTCAGCAAGGATTTCGGCAAGGATACCGGCAGTAACAGGTGTTTCCATGGCAGATTTTAAAACGGAAGTACAACCTGTAGCTAAAATAGGAGCGATCTTCCAGCCGGCCATAACGAGAGGGAAATTCCAAGGAATAATCTGTGCACAGACACCAACTGGTGAATATTTTCTAGAGTTTATTGAAAATCCAGCTCTAGTCGCATTTTGGTCTTGTTCTTCAAATTGAAAACTTGCTGCGACTTTTGACATAACTTTAAAAAATGAAGCCGTATTGTGAACATCGGCTTTAGCTTTACGTAGTGTTGATCCAGAGTCATGTATCTCTAATTCTACAAGTTCCTTGCTGCGCTCTTTAATTTTGTCGGAAATTGTCAGTAGAATTTCTGCTCGTTTTGACTGGGGCATTTCGCTCCATTCTTTATTATAAAAAGCTTTCTGTGCAGCATCAACGGCCATATCAAGATCTTTCGAGCTAGGCAGGTGACAAGTCGCAATAGCTTCACCAGTTGATGAGCTTATAGAGTTAAATGTTTTCCCATCACTTGAAGGAGTGAATTTACCATCAATAAAAAGCATAATTTCTTTCATTTTAAATCCTATTTACAATTTTCAACACTCAAAGCAACACCTTGACCTACACCAATACACATACTGGCTAGTCCTTGTTTAAGCTTTGAATTAGTTTTCATTTGATTAATTAATGTTCCAAGAATACGAACACCTGAAGCACCTAGAGGATGTCCGAGCGCAATAGCCCCACCATTATTATTTGTAATGGCAGGATCGATTTCTAATTCTCTAAGGCATGCTAAGGCCTGGGCCGCAAACGCTTCGTTAAGCTCAACAACATCGAAGTCACTTGTTTTTTTATTAAAGCGCTTGCAAAGAGTATTTACGGCTTCAATCGGTCCAATTCCCATAACGTTAGGATGAACTCCGCGCACTCCTGCGCCTGTGATACGAGCGATAGGAGTGAGGTTATGTCGCTTAAGAAATTCTTCAGAGACAACGACGGCCATCGCCGCACCATCATTCATACTGCTGGCATTTCCAGCGGTAACACTTCCGTCCTTTCTAAAAACGGGACGAAGGTTTGTAAGAGCATCTAGAGAAGTATCTGCTCTAGGATTTTCATCTTGTTCGACTGTATATTCTTTCTTCTTAAGTTGAACTTTGACAGGCAGAACCTCCTCCTTAAAAGAGCCATTCTCCCAAGCACTTATGGCTTTTTGGTGAGAAGCTAGAGCAAAAGAATCTTGATCTTCTCTTGAAACTTTATAATCTCTGGCAACTTCTTCTGCAGTTTCACCCATGGAAAAAAGTGGAAACATGGATTCCATTTTTGGGTTTGGAAATCGCCAGCCAAAGGTTGTGTCGTACATCTGTTGATCACGCCCAAAAGAGGCTTGTGCTTTGGATAATACATAAGGGCCTCGAGTCATACTTTCGACGCCGCCAACCCATATACAGTCAGCCATACCACTTGCAATACGTGCATAAGCATCGGCAACAGCATCAAGAGAGCTTCCACATAAACGATTTAACGTAACGGCCGGAACCTCATAAGGAATACCAGCAAGTACGGCGGCCATTCTGCCAACGTTTCGATTATCTTCGCCAGCTTGATTGGCACAACCAACAATAACATCATCAATTTCTTTGGCATCGTAGGATAAATTTTTAAGATGATCGGCAAATACTAAAGCCATGAGATCATCTGGTCTTACAGGAGCTAGTCCTCCGCCTAAGCGACCAATTGGAGTTCTTTTAACATGAACTATGTATACTGATTTCAAATCTTCATCCTTATTAAAAATCAATGATATACTCGCTTAAAGAGTTCATCCAATCAATAAGTCTTAAGTATTTAAATCATTAAATATTAAAAAATAAAGTGCAGATTATCATAAAAGATAATGACCTAAGGTACTGAAATCTTGTCTTCTTAAGGATTGTAAATTGCTGCAGTTAGTCCCAAATACATCTGCTGTATTTTTTTGTCTCTTTACAAAAAATTTATCAACATTAAGCTTGGAAATTTTAACCCGTAGTATAAGATTTTTTGACCAAAACTAGCATTTAAGAATTTCAATTTCTTCAGTTGTTTTTTATCATCAATTTGCGCCGAGACATCCATTCTATCTTGAATGTTTTGCATAAATTCATTGGCTAAATCAAAATTGTCATCGCAGAAATAGGCTAGCTCTGTACTTAGATTATTTGAGCGAGGATCAAAATTAAAGGAGCCTATCATTGATGATTTAGAATCAAAAATGATGCTTTTCGAGTGGGTCACAAATCGACTCGATTGCGTTTGTAAATTATAGCTCACGTTGCTATCTGGACTTTCTCCTGAAATTAAAAATAAATTTAAACCATAATCTAAATATTTTTTGACTTGAGAGTACAGAGGGCCAACAGCATATCCTGGATCAGAAGCATGTAAGCCATTTGTCATGATTTCGACTTCGACACCATTTAGAAGCATATTTTTTATGAGTGGTTTGGTTTCGTTGTCCAAAATAAAGAAAGGTGAATCGATCACAACTTTTTGTTGAGCTTGAGTAATTCTTTTGAATATTTCATATTTTACATACCTATCATTTTTTAAATGCTCTTTGCCTAAACCAGGGAAATCACTAATAAATGTATTTTTACTACAAGAAAACTTAGGACTTTCTTCAAGAATTTGTTCCCCAATTGATCGAATCGTTTCCAATTCGGGGAATTTTTGATCGAGTTGATTCTTTATTCTTAAATGTTCTTTATCCCAGATTGAAATATCGTATTGGAAGAATTGTTTTGCTGTTGTGAAATCTTTTGCTTTTTTAATATTTTGATATTTTATGTCTTTGAATGATGGTCTAAAGATGTGCTTTGGTGATGAACTTAAACTTGAATTCCAAAAATTATTGAAAGATTCTTGAATTTTACTAACAATTTCGCCTCGAATAAGTATTTCTCTGTCGAGATAGTTTTTGTTAGCATCTAACTCAAAATATGCATCCGAGATGTTTCGACCACCTATAATAGCCTTTTCGTCATCTATGATAATCGATTTTCGATGATTTCTAAATTGGCCTTTATAAGTTAACACGGACTTTCTATTATAAAACTTCGAAGTAATTCCATAACGAGTTAATTCAGTCAGAACTTGATCATTTAATGTTTCGGAAATCATGAATGAATCTAACAGAAGTCTTACTCTTACCCCTTGAAGAGATTTTTCTATCAACTTTTGAAGGATGATAGTACCTGTAACATCAAAGTCAAAAATAAATGTCTCTAAATCTATACTTCGCTTTGCCGACTCAATAAGTTGAATTCGTTTCTCGAAGGCCGCAATACCGTTATTTAAAAGTATTAGTTCGTGTTCTTTATTTGATGAGAATATATTTCTTAAAGGAGAGGTTTGGCCGTATGCCTTAAACGTTATTAAAGATATGAATATAATGAATAATAGATTTACCTTCACTTTTGATCCCCTTATTTTTTCTCTTATATCTTGAGTGTTGGGAAAAGTGTGTCTTTTGGGTATTTTATCAAAAATACTATTATTCTTAGGTAGTTGTTCATTGAATATATTACATACTTGGCTTATGCAAGATGTAAGAGTGATAAGATAATAAAAAACAGGATCATCGATGAAGACTTTATTATCTATTTTCATGCTTCTTATGACGACACATTCATTTGCTAAGTCTACGTGTGGTTTAAATGGCGATATTGACCATAGAGTTGAAGATTGCAAAGAATCCAATCATCATTTCGATTTAGTGACTCGTTTTGAAAATGGTGATGAAATCTATCTAGATACTAAGACAAATCTCATTTGGTCTGATCGTTACGCAAATAAAATCATGAACTATAGGGTTGCTGAAGACTATTGCCATGATTTGAATATTTTAGATCTATCTTGGAGATTGCCAGAGGTTGATGATCTTCGAAAACATGACAAGCTTAGTTTGTCTTTTTTGCCACATTCACAGAGCTATTACTGGACTCAAATCGGTAGGTATACTCATGCTGTCTGGGTCTTTAAACCATCAACAGGGCATAGACATGACCGTTTTTGGGACGGCTCAAGTGACTTTGCGGCAACAAGATGTGTTTCAAAGATATAAGTCTTATCTTTTCTAATTAATTTTAATTTATATGATCTCTAGCCGATAAGTTTTTGTATTTATCTGATCTTTTATTGTGCTGGGGATGTTATGAGAAAATTAATCATTTTATTAACAATATCTTTATCTTTAAATAATAATTTATTTGCTCTCGATTATGATACTTCCGCAACAGATATAATGCGCTCGAGTCTACATGCAAATCCTTTGCAGCCTTCAAGCTGTGAGCTATGTCTTGATGACCAACAAGCTGAAAAAGCAAGATGTGATAGCCTACTAAGCCAAAATCAAGGTACACCTCCAAAAACTCTTCTGAAAAATTCCGAAGAGATTAAAGTTTTTTTAGATTATAAAAAGTATTGCTCGCTTGCTAACGGTGAAATGAGTGAAGAGACCATTGAGTTAGAGGGATTGCCAATGGGAGCAGTGTTTCCAAGTTTTGACTGCAAAGATGGAAAAAGAGCACTTGGAAATAATAATTTAGAGGAAAGAATATTGATGTATGGGAATTTTTTACGTCGTAATGTAAATGATCTTAGTCAAGAGCCCCTTTATAAAGATAAGTTCACTTCATTTGATCAAGTTGAAAATGTCTACCGTTACGCCAGAGACAATTATTGTGTCGGCTATTTTGAAAATGAACTCATAAGAAAAGACTTCAATAAACGTGGGTCTATGCAAGACTGTGAAAATTCACCAGTTAAAATTGGAGAGATCACAATGTCAAAACGCTTCGCTGGAGGAGTTGGGCGCAGTGATTATGAAAACACATGGGCTGATGGTGATAGTCGAAATCAAGAATCAGATGGTCAAACATGGCGTATAAAGCGTAGTGGCTATAAGACCGTTTTAGCAATTCAAAATATTTTAACTAAGACGAGTTTGAGTTGTGCACAAAAACAATCACAAATTCAGGCTTTAGTTAATAATATTGAAGTTGATTTGATTGAAGATCATGTTCTTTGGAACTATTTAAAAAATGAAGATAATTTTAAGAAATTTCTAGATAATCCTTCTTTTCGTCAAATTATAGCTATTAGTATGGCGGGTGGAGAAATTGATACAAAAGCTTTTAAAGTCTCACAAAACTTACAAACCGTTGGTGAAGGTTTAAAACTTAGAAATAGCATTTTAAGTAAGTCGTTGAGTCTTTTAAACTCTGAGCCATATAAATTATCTAATACTTTTGATTTTGCTAACCTTTCTCCAGAGCAACAAAATCAAGTTTCTAAGGAACTTTCTAATACAGTAACTGAGGTCGTTCTTGACCCTGCGAAGAGAAATCAATTAAATGAAGATTTTAGATCTGGATGTGATTCCAAAGTCAGTGAGTTATTTACCGATGGAGGTTTTTGTACAGTTTCAGGTGCTTCTCCAGTTCGAAAAGTCGATGGGAAAATTATTATTACGGATCCGATTACAGGCAAAGAAATTGAAAAGCCAACTGAAAGCGCAGTCCCAGGTCTCTATACTTGGGGTGGGTATGATTCAGGTTGGGATGGAAGATTTCATTGCTATGTTGATGAAAAGTTAAGTTCTAAAACAAGTGATGAAAAGAAAACTCTTTATAGGCCACATTTGAATAATCTATCTTGCTTTAAAGGTCGTACAACAAACCTACCTAGGCTTTCGATCTCTCACGTAAAGGCAGGTCGAGGAATTGGTCCTAATAAGCCAAATAGTACACCTGTGGGCACTTTCGGTGGTAACGGAGGTGGTGGAGCAATTGACGGTAGCCCAGAAGTCCTAAGAAGTTATCTTCACGCACACTTTGAATATGTGATTAGAGGTTCAGGTAAAAACAGGCAAAGAATTGACCCTGCCGATCTCTATTGTCGTGGAACTTGCCAGTAAGCTAAGAAAGTGGACTTTCTAAACGTAACCTCATCGAAGCACGGTAGCGCTGGTCTCCAGTCACTGACTGAAGCTCATCTAAAAGAGTGACGATATGTTTAGGATTCGTACGCAGTGACCAATCAATAGGTCCTAATGGGTAATTAACGCCGAACTTCATTGCGGTATCGATATCTTCACTTGATGCCAGTCCTTCTTCTAATGCAAAGTAGGCTTCATTAATCACCATGGCGCTAATTCTTGGAAAGGTGAAACCAATTCCGACTTCTTCGACTGGATGAAGGCTGATACCAAGAGATTCAAATGCTTTATCTAAAAGTGGTTTATGTTCTGGGCGAACAAACGACTCGTAGGTCGCAGTAGGAGAATGAAATACCGTTGCTACAGCGCCAGCAATAAAGCTGTATCTCTTTAGGAAAGCTTCGCCCCAAACAAGACTTAAATCGCTAATGACCGGCTTAGTTGTTGATTCGCAAAGCCGCTCAAGTAAGTCTGATTTTTTCTCACGACCCCAAGCTGTTAAATCCAAAATAAGGTCTTCTTTGAGTTCAAGTTTTTCAATATCGGCGCCACGAGACAAAATAGTCACGTCAGCACGACCTGAACTTTCAAGAATAGGGAAGAAGTGGTGATCTCTTGAGATTAGAATTCTTATATTAGTCGTCATGATGATAAAATCCTTGTTTGCTCTTCTTTCCAAGTCTTCCACTTTCAACCATTTTGCGTTGTAGTGGGTGTGGAGCAAATCTTGGTTCTAAAAAGAAATCTTTCCAAACCGATTGAGTAACATCGTAATTCACATCAATCCCAATCAAATCCATTAATTCAAATGGACCCATTTTAAAGCCGCCACATTTTCTCATCACTTCATCGAGGGCCTTAACTTTTGCTGGGTGCTCGTGACGAATAATCCTAAACGATTCGCCGTAAAAATTTCGAGCTACACGATTAACAATAAAACCAGGTGAGTCAGCGCAGATGGCAGGTTTTTTGTCTTTTGATTGGAACCAAAGATAAAGATGACTTAAAAGTTCACTTTTTGTTCCTGGTCCTTTGATAATCTCAACAAGCTTCATGATAGGAGCTGGATTGAAAAAATGTAGGCCTAAGAAACGCTCACGACGCTTAGGAGTGACTGCTAGAGCCAGTCTTGCGATAGGAATACTTGAAGTATTGCTGGCGAAGATTGTTTTTTCAGGCATTGAAGCATCAAGATCGGCAAAGAGCTTATTTTTTGCTTCTAGGGATTCGATAATGGCTTCAATAATTAAATCAGGTGCATCGTCAGACCCATCAATATCAGAAACTGCACAGGCGTTAAGCCTTTCTCCCATCTGATCGACTTGTTCTTTAGTAAACTTGTTTTTTTGGACAAGCTTTTTCCAAGAAAGTTCAATATCTTTTTGTGCATCTGTTGCGACTTCGCCGCGAAGATCACAAAGAGAAACTCGAACCCCTGATTGGGCAAGCCACTGGGCGATGCCCTTTCCCATTGTTCCTGCTCCAATCACTAGAGCATATTTAATTGTACCATCCATGGAGGACTCCAAATATTATTGTACTGCTTGATCCGCTTCTCTGTACTCTGGAATAACCAAGCCGACTTCGTCGCATAGAGCGTGTATTTCTTTTAAGAATGCATCACGAACTTCTGCATTTGTTCTGCGCTTTAGACCGAGGCGAACATAAATATCATTGGCCTGACCTTGAGAGTTTCCAAAAACATTCATAACTCTTGGCCACCAAAGGTTTAGACGCTCTTGAAGAAATGGCTTTTGTTCAGGATCTGCGGCAAGAATCTTAACCCATTTGTCACCGTGGGTAAGGTGCATGATTTCTTCTTTGTAGATTCCTTCAATTCCTTTTTTCCATGGCAGGTATGAACTTTGAAGAGTGTCTTCAAGTTGATGTCCTGCTGCTCTATCCATGAGGAAGTTGAAAAGAATAAAATCCGTCCAATACTTGATATTGTAGTAAAAAATATTGACGCGATAATCATCTTTTAAACGTTTAAATCCAATTTGAACTTTATCTTCTTCAAGTTTGTAATCTAGTTCTGTGTTCTCGATATGCTTTTGCGTATCTTGACCGAGGTCTTCTAACAGTTTGTAGATAACCGAAGCGTGGCGCATTTCATCTTTCACAATTTGTGCGACTAAGACTTTTTCGCGCATATCTGGGGCTTTTGCAATCCATGGAGAATAACCAAGGCCGCCTGAATACTCAGAATCACCTTGCATCCATAAAAGATTGATTAGCATTTTTCTATAAAGGGGAGGAAGCTCATCACCTTTATCGAATGATCTACCATTCTTAATGTCTTCAAATAACTTTAAGTCTTCGCTTGAATATTCTCTTGCACCCATATGTATCTCCTAGTGGAACTTTGGTTCTCTTTTTTCAAAAAATGCTTTTAAGCCTTCTTGGTATTCCTCAGAATTTCCAAGATAGCGTTGTGCTGCTGTTTCATTATTCATACTGTCTTCATACGATGATTCTACCGCATTTTGCAGGTTACGTTTAACCAGTGAAGTCGACTTAGGGCTTAAGTTATTGATCTTTGTGGCCCATGCCAAAGCATTGTCTAAAGGGGAGTCACTTAAACAGTTGATTAGTCCTTTTTCGACAAGAAAATCACTCAGTAGAGGCTCACCTAAAAGGAAGAATTCCAAGGCTTTTTTATCACCCAGAGTACGACCTAAAATGAAGGAGGATCCTGCATCTGGAGTAAGACCTAAGCGTGTAAATCCAGAAACAAATTTAACGCCTGATTTTGCAATGATGAGATCACAAGCGAGAGCTACGGAAACACCTGCACCCGCTACAACTCCTTGAACGGCAGCGATGACAGGTTTTGTTGAAGAGCGTATAGCCTTCACAAGTGGATTCCATTCAGTTTCAAGCGTATTGCCGAGGTCAACTTTTTGTCCTGAATTTGCTTGGACTGTTCTGTCGTTGAGATCTTGTCCGGTACAAAAAGCTTTACCTTCTGCTGCTAGGACTAAACTTCTAATGCCAGGTGATTTATTGGCATCACGAAGTGCTTTAATAATTTCCAATTTAGCGGCACGTGAAAGGGCATTATAAACTTCTGGGCGATTGATGGTGATAATACCTGTCGCACCTTTTTCTTCATATTTAATGAATTCAAAATTTGTACTCATTTAGCGACCCGTATACTTTGCTTCTCTTTTTTCGAGAAAAGCGCGCATTCCTTCTTTTTGATCAGCAGAAGAAAAAGTGAGGTAAAAATTTCGACGCTCAAATTCCATTCCTTCTTTCAAAGTTGTTTCATAAGCGCGATTAATAGATTCTTTAGCAAGTCTTACGGCAACAGGTGCTTTGGCTGCAATCTTTTTGGCGATTTCAAATGTTTCTTGAAGAAGTGTTTCTGCAGGAACAACTTTAGCAACTAATCCCCAATCGTAAGCTTTTTTTGCATCAATCATTTCGCCTGTAAGGTTCATTAGCATGGCCTTACTTTTTCCAATGATTCGTGTCAGGCGCTGAGTTCCACCAGCTCCAGGCATGGCACCAATACTAATTTCAGGCTGACCGAATTTTGCATTGTCACCGGCAATGATCATGTCACATGTCATGGCGAGCTCGCAGCCTCCACCAAGCGCGAAACCAGAAACGGCAGCGATGATTGGTTTACCAATAAGAGGAAGCTGAGACCATGCACGAAATCTATTTTCCATAATCTTATCTACAGGTGTGTGTTCAACCATTTCGGCTATATCTGCACCGGCAGCAAACGCACGGTCATCTCCTGTAAGGACTATGACACGAACTTCTTTATCATCTTCTAATTTAAAAAGAGCATCGATAAGCTCATTCATCAAATCTGTTGATAAAGCATTTAAAACTTTAGGGCGGTTAAGTTTCACTAAAGCGATATGGGGATGATTATCCCAATTTTTTTCTACAATAATATTCACGCTTTGACTTCCTCAGCAAAGTGAATTGAAACAATGTCTTTTGCAAAGCTCATAAGATCTTTTCCAGCGGCCATATTTTCTTCAGACTTCATGGCAGCTTTCCAAGCGTCTTTGTTTTCAAAGCACAGCTCAGCGATCAGATGAAGATCACTTTCACCGCGTGGAGTTCCAAAAACCTTATTGAGACGAATTTCTTGTAAGCCAGGTACTTTTTTAGCTAAAGGAGCATGAACTTCGTCGTAGTGCTTTTGAAAAGCATCTTTGTCATTTGGGATTTTGTAGATAGCAATTAACTTATACATAGTATTTCCTTATTCGAGGTAGCCTCGTTTGATTTGATCACGTTCAATGGCATCAAAGAGAGCTTGAAAGTTTCCTTCGCCAAAGCCCCAATGATTTTTTCTTTGAATAAACTCGTAAAAAAGTGGTCCGACATAAGTGTCGCTAAAGATTTGTAAGAGGTAGCCGTCTTTATCGCCATCAACGAGAAGTTGACGCTTTTCTAATTCAGCTAAATCTTCCGTGACATTGAGTCCACGTTTTGGAATGGCTTCGTAGTAGGTATGAGGTACTTCAAGAAATTTAAAACCACGCTCACGTAATTCTTGAACGGTATCTAAAGCATCAGGAGTCATGAGCGCAATATGTTGAACTCCTGGTCCATGGTGGCGATCAAGAAATTCCTGAATCTGGCTTTTACCGTTTGGAATTTCAGGCTCATTGATTGGAATAATAATTGAGTTATCTTCAAGTTGAACAACTTTAGAATTAAGTCCTGTTTTAACACCTTTAATATCAAAGTAGCGAGTTTGTTTAAAGCCATAAACACGCTCATAAAACTCAACCCATTTTTCCATTTCACCGAAAGGAACATTATTAGTTAAGTGATCAATTCTTGAACATCGTACATTTAGTTTTTTCGCTCTTGAGTCATTACCAAAAGCTATAAAGCCAGGTCTAAAAGGCGCATCTTTAGGACGTTCGACAAATTCATTTAGAACGTCACCAAATCCTTGAATCATGGCGATCTTATAAATGCCGTGATCAGTATCAATGACTCTTAGTTCTTGAATGGATTCAGCTCCACGCTTAAGCGCCTCATTATAAGCATGCTCGGCATCTTCAACTTGAAAAGACATCTTACTGACGCCATCACCATGGGCCTTAAAGTATTTTCTAGAAAATTGTCCTTGATCTGGATTTGAAGTCAGAAGAAATCTTATTTGGCCTTGAACATAAAGCTCAGATTGAGAAGCATCGTTTTTTTCCGTACGAGAAAAACCTAGATTAGAAAAATCATTACCAATTTTTCCGGCAATGTCGTTGCAAGTAAACTCAAGGTGATCAATTGCAATTAATCCAAGTGGATTAGATGTTCCAATGCGTGACGTCACAGTATCCTCTCTCATCTTAAAATTTGTCGCCATATTCTCTGCTAATAGTGACGACCTTTCAAGAAATGGTGCGGCCCTTTTCCTGATGCGTTATGTCTAGCAGACAATACTTTGAAGTGTGTTCAATTCCTGATAAAACTTTGAAATGACTACAGATATCCTTAATGGAAACGAACTTCTTATCCAAGGCGGTCTTGAGGCCGGCTTTTCTCTCTATACGGGTTATCCTGGCTCACCTTTGGCGGATTATTTTAATATTCTGCATAAGCGAAGAACTGAGCTTGAATCAAAGGGAATTCGCGTAGCCATTGCTAACTCCGAAGCTAACGCTGCTGCAATGGCTTCTGGTGCAAAACAAGCTGGTCGAGATTGTTTGGTTGGCATGAAATCAATGGGTCTGCATGTCGCCAGTGATGCTTTATCTGTAGGAAACTTTGCCAATCCTGGTCCAGATTTCGTTGATGCTAAAACTGGTGAAAAGACGAAAGCCGGTGTGGTCATTGCAGTTGGTGATGATCCTTGGTCGATTTCAACCTCAACACCAGCTGACTCTCGTTATTTATTTAAACATCTTCATATTCCATTTTTAGAGCCTGCGACTCCGCAAGAGCTAAAAGATTGGATGAAAAAAGCTTTAACACTTTCAAAAAAATCTAGTGTCTATACAGGTTTATTGCTGACGACTTTTATGGCCGAGGGTGGTGGGCGAGTTGAGCTTGGTGAAGTAGCCACCATTGACGGCGAGAAGTCTACACTTGATCCTGCGACTTTTGATTTACAAAAAAATGTCATGGTTCCACCAAACTCATTGATCGCAGATCAAACCATGCTGCTTGAACGTTGGCCTAAAGTGATTCAAGCCATTGAAGAATTAAATTTGGATTCTATTTCAGGTTTAAGCTCGAGCAAAGTTGGTATTCTAACTTCGGGACTCGTTCACGAAAGTGTTAAACACGTCCTTGAAGATGCTGGTGTTCTTGGTGAAGTTTCACTTTATAAAGCAGCTGGTGGTTTTCCTCTAAATCAAAAGCAGATGCTTCCATGGCTTAAAAATATTGAAACATTAATCATTGTTGAAGAAAAACGTGGTTTTTTAGAAGCAGAAGTCATTTCCCTTCTTCAATCTAATGGATTAACACCAAAAATATTCGGAAAAAAATTTGACGGCGCCGATGGTTTTCCAGCTCACGGTGGACTTAATTACGATATTATTCAAACAAAACTACTACCGTTATTAGAAAAAACGGCAAAACATATTCCTACTTGCACGCTAGAACAATCACTGCCGAAAAGACTTCCAACCTTTTGTCCAGGTTGTCCTCATAGAGAAACTCTTAGTGTTCTTAAAGAGATTAGGGCCGAACTTGATAAAGAAGGCTTAAAGCTTTTAACACATGGTGATGTCGGTTGTTATAGCCTCAGTTTTCTAGCCCCTTTTAAAGAAATGCATAATCTTTCAGCTATGGGACAAGGCGGAGCATTGGGAGCCGGCGTAGATCTTTTTGTTACCAACCCCTCGGTCGTTTTGATGGGGGATTCAACTTTTTTCCACTCAGGTCTGACTGACATTTCAAATTCTGTACAACTTGATCACGATATTACTTATATTCTTTTAGATAATGATAATACAGCCATGACTGGACATCAGATGACACCCGCCTCAGGCTTTTCAGTTGAAGGAAAGAACCGTCCAAGACAAAGTATGCTTCAAGTGGCCAAGGCACTAGGAGTCAAAGAAGCGTTGGAGATCCATCCAAGTGATCGCTATTTTTATAAAAATTTACTTTTAAGTTTTGTTAAGAGATCGGGTGTTAAAGTTATCGTCTCGACAAAAGAGTGCGCTCTAACTTTTCATGGCAAACAGCGAGCGCATGATAGAGAGATTTTTAAAAACGAAGTTAAAAAAGAGCAAGTTTTTTACAATATTAACACTCTGGCTTGTGAAGACTGCAGGGCCTGTGTTGATGCGACTGGATGCCCTGGTTTAACTCAAACTTTTGATGCCTATGGCTCAAAAATCTCCATTGATCCGCAAGTCTGCGTCGCTGATGGATACTGTACGAGAATTAAAGCATGTCCAAGTTTTGAAGAGGTGATTGTCTATGATTATCATCCAACAAAATATTCAACCAAGTCTAATGATGATGAATTAGAGATACCTCTTCCAGAACAAGCAAAAGTTAGCTTTGAAGATATAGCCAATGGACGAGAGCTTCGTGTTGTCGTCACTGGAGTAGGCGGCTCAGGTGTTACGACAATTTCAAAAGTATTAGCTCAAGCAGCTAAAACCATGGGTGGTCGCACAGATATCGACTTTAAGTATGTCGATCAAAAAGGCCTAGCGCAAAGAAACGGAAATGTCACCGCTCATTTAACTTTGTTTCCAAAAGGTAAAAGTGCAACACCTGTGACTCCAATGGGTCGAGCCGATGTTCTGGTTTCTCCCGACCTTTTAGATGGAGCTGTTCATCTTAATGTTTTATCACCAAAAGGTATTGTGGTTTTAGATTCACATTACCAAGTTCCGCTTTCCATTATCCTTAATGATAGCGTTGATGCTCCCAATACCGATGAACAAGCAATTCGTGATGAACTTCAATCAAAGTTTTCTGATCGGGTGACCCTTGCAAGCTTTAAAGAGCTTTCTCAAAAAATCCTTGGCAAGTCAGTTTATGCTTCGGCCATGGTACTTGGAGCTTCTTTTCAAAAAGGACTTTTCCCATTTTCGCTTGAAGATATAAGAACGGCCTTGTCACAATCAGTAAAAGGCGGAGAAGGTAAGACAAATCTTCATGCATTTGAAATTGGGCGTGCCATTATTGCTCACGGCGAAGAAGAAGTACGAAAAAAACTTATTCCCCATGAAGAATCTTTGTCGATGATGCAATTGTTAAAACAAAGCCTTATTGAAAGTTGTGCACCTTGGGAAGATAGTCAAAAGATTATAAAAACTTGGGGTAAGGCTTGTGCTTCTTTAAGAGAACTTTTTGCTAATATTAAAGAAGAATATCTGGCTCAATATATTCATGATTTATTGATTTTTAACCGCGGTAAAACCATGGAGCAATTCATGGAGTACGCGAGACAAATTAGCCAGCGTTTTTCGATTGAGCATCAACCAGCAGCTCTTCGAGTTCTCGCTAAAACTTTCTTTATTAAAGATGAAGTTTACGTTGCTCATTTGATGCTATCTCCAGTCAAAAAATATCTAGATCACAAGCGCTTTTCAAATCTTGGAACCAGCTTTGATTATAAGTTTATCAATAGACCGAGTTTTGAAATCTTTAATAAGAAAGTTGAATTTGATTTAAGTCCAAAAGTCTGGATGCTTAAATCGATGAGGCATCTAAGAATACTTAGAACACTAATGCCGGCGTGGCACCATAAAGAACGTGAGATTTCTAAAAAAATTCAGCAAGATCTTTTGGCAATTCCGGCCATGCATGATGATCAAGATATTAGAAAAGAGATTCAAAAACTTGAAAATGTTAAAGGTTACCGTGAAGTGCGCTATGCTAAGGCAAAAGTCTACGGGGTAAATGCATGAGACAAGCTGTCACTGCCGTTTTTACCTTTAAAGACAAAGTCTTTGCGATTAAAAGACATAACTATTTAAGTGTCTTCCCTGGTTACACTTCTTTTCCTGGTGGAAAGCTTGATAAAGACGAAACAATTGATCAAGCACTTGCTCGAGAAGTTGAAGAAGAGCTTGGGGTAAGGCTAGAAAACCTTTCAATTAAAGAAAAAGTCTATCTTGGTGTTGCGACAACACCTCCTTTTAATCCCTATCGTTTTGAAACACATTTTTACCGGTTTGAACTTGATAGAGAGTATGAATTTGTGGTTGATCCTGGTGAAGCAGAGACAGGTGAGTGGATTAATACAACTGCGCTATTAGAGCGTTATCAGCGTGCAGAACTCATGGCCGTTCCACCAACGATTTCCTTAATTAAAAGCCTTGCCGCAGGTGTTGCAGATAGAGTTCTTGATCTTGATTTGAAATATGATCCAGAAAAAGAAGTACCACTCATTGAGTCTATCTGTGGGGTGAGACAGTTGTTACCCCTGTCGAACACATTTCCTCCTGCCAACAGAACTAATGCCTTCATTCTTGGTGATGGGGAAAAAATCTTAGTTGATCCATCTCCAAAAGATGAGCAAGAGTTAGCTAGATTTCTTAAGACTGCGGAAGAGGTTGGTTTTGGTAAAATCTTTCTAAGCCACCATCACCCAGATCATCATGAGTTTGCCCCAGATATTGCAAGGGCCAGAAGTCTTCCAATGCTAATGAGTGCCGATACTCATCAGCGTATCCTTGTAAAGTGGGGACCTGAATATCTCAGAGATTGTAAGATCATCTATGTTAATGAAGGTGACGTTATTTGCAAAAGCCAAGGAGTTGATGTTTTAGCGTACAAAGTCCCTGGCCATGATGAAGGTCAAATAGCACTTGCTCCAAAAACATTTAATTGGTTCTTTGTCAGTGATCTTATTCAAACTATCGGAACAGTTGTTGTGGGCGGTGAAGAAGGAGATATGGCGAAGTATTTTTCTTCTCTTGAAAAAATTATTTCTAAAAATCCGAAATTTGTTATTCCTTCCCATGGTATTGCTGTAGGCGGAACTTTTAAGGTTGAAAAAACTTTAGAACATAGAAGACTCAGAGAATCACAGATAAAGAAACTTTTGGATCAAGGTCTTGATATTGATGCCATTGTTCCCATCGTCTACGAAGGACTAGATCCAAAACTAATCATTTATGCCCGCTATACAGTTGAGGCCCATATTAAGAAAATCACAGCTGAAAGACAATGATAACATTGGCCTTCTCTCCAATACATCCAGAATGTGAAGAATGCGCTCGAGAATCTAATGAACAGCTTAATGTTCTGACTGATGCTTCAACACTTGCACAAGCTAACTGCGAAGTTAATCCATACCTTGATGAACCTGATAATCAAGCAATGTATAAGAATTTGGTAAGAGCACAAAAAACACATGAGATTTGCTCAACCGATCGGGCACAGAAAAACACTTGAAATCTTTTGGACCAAAGAGATTGATTGTGAAAAGGAGAGCGAAAGTGCGCTTACCACTATTGCAAATGCTTTGTTCTATCTAAATTATGAAGAGCCATTATCGTATGAAGTTAAATTGCCAATCCGTGATAATGAAAAAGCTTTAGAAAATAAATTATTAGGGCCTGAAATTACAAGCTTTATAAATCCTGAAACGGTTGAAAGAGATCGAGAACATAATAGACAGAGATCTATAAAAGCAAGGAAGTATCAAAACCTAAAATCACCTTGGAACACCTATTGCTAACGGATCGGCCAGGCAAACAAATGACACAGGTTCTATAAGAATTTGTTCAATTGGTGGTCCGGGAGGTTTTGATCCGGGTTCAAACTATAACCATGTTCATATTGAGCTGGTTGATTCTAGAAATACTAGCGAACGATACAATATGGTTGATGCCTTTTGTCGCGATATACCAATTGTGCTTGATTAATAATCGCAACTTAGCTCTCTGTAATATTTACAAGTCATTTACGAAGCCTCATTCTTAGGGTGAAATCAATTTTATTTGGTTGTTGGTTACAAGAAGGAGAGAGCTTGTGATCTTGAATAAAAATTTTTTGTTGTGTTCAATTGGTGGCATGTTACTCGGAACCTTAGGTGATCAATTTCATCTTATCTCTAATACTCTTGGCTACCCTGATCATTATGGCTTTTATTTACCCCACCAACAGCCTTTTTGGGTACCAGCTCTTATGTTCACTGCTGGGGTTGCCTTGTATATTGGTCATGGACTATTTCAACAATCTAGATTTTATGATTTACGAGCGAGTAGCTTTATTAAAGGTAATATAATTGCTGTTTTTTATTTCATTATGCATTCCTTAAGTGGTTTTATTCCAAAAGATACTTCCTTACTACCTACATTCGTCCTTTTATTGTTAACAATCATTATAGCATTGGTTTCAAAGATAAAATTTTCAGGAATTCTTTTTTCAATCTTTGGCTCTATTGTGGGTGTTTTAGCCGAAAGCTTCTTGGTTAACATTAATGTATTCTATTATACAAAAGAGAATCTCTTATTTTTAGGTGTGCCAGTTTGGCTTGGGTGTTTATACTTTGTTGCCTGCTTGGGAACTTATGAAATCTTAGAGTCTCAAAAAATTGTTAAGGTTGAGGTCAATCATGAAAGCTTATAAGTATCTTTTTAGCTTAACTGTACCATTATCTATTTCAATATCACTTTTTGTAAAAGGAGCGAGCTGGTTTGCATTGATATATGCGTTTTTAATCATTCCAGCGCTTGAGTTTATTTTCAAATCTAGTAATGAGAACCTTTCTTCTAGCTTAGAGCAAAAGTATGTTAATTCTAAATATTTTGATTTGATTCTTTGGATGACTGTTCTGTCACATTTTGTGTTGTTTTATTATTTTTTAGAGATTTCGTATCAGTCTAAATTTGATATGGCCTTATTAGGGAAAATTGTATCAATAGGAATAGCATGTGGAGTTGTTGGTATTAATGTTGCGCATGAACTAGGTCATCGTAAATCTTTTGTCGAAAGATATGCGTCCTTAGCTTTGTTATTAACGTCGCAATATATGCATTTTCAAATCGAACACAATAAAGGTCATCATCGCCATGTTGCAACACCACTGGATCCGGCCACAGCAAGATATAATGAAAGTCTCTACCAATTTATTCCTCGCTCTGTTATTGGAAGTTGGCTTTCGGCATTTAAGCTAGATCGTAAACAGACGCTAGTTTTTGGAGCTATTCAGGTATTGTTAATTTTGATTATTTATTATTTTTATGATTTGAAAACAATGTTAGCCTTTATTTTGGCCGCTACTATTGGATTCATTCTTCTAGAAATCGTTAACTATATAGAACATTATGGACTAAATCGAAATGTGACATCTTCTGGAAGATTTGAAAAAGTTCTACCTAAGCATTCATGGAATTCTGATTTTATCATGAGTCGGTTGGCGCTCTTTGAACTCTCTAGGCATAGTGATCATCATGCAAATGCCTCAAGAAAATATCAAGTTCTGCGTAGTTTTGAAGATGCTCCCCAGATGCCAACGGGATATCCTGGTATGATGCTACTAAGTTTAATTCCTACGCTTTGGTTTAAAGTTATGAATAAACGCTTGAAGGTCTTAGGAATAGCAAATGGATAATTTTAGACAATCATATCAACGAGATGAAATTGGACGTTTTTATAACCCAATGGTTCATATCTTCTTAAATTTTGGTTTTTTGATTGTGGGGCAAATTATATGCCTCAATTTGATGATACAATTTAAATTTTATTTTATTTTTATTTTCTTTTTGGTTTTTGTTCTAGGCGATTTCGTCGTTTGGTTTATCCATAAGTTTCCACTGCATCAACCGAATTTTCCAGGAGGATCTTATGCTTTTAAAAAGCATGCTGTTTTACATCATGGCTATTTTAATAAAAGGATGACCTACGATAGTCTCAAAGAGCTACATGCTATATTCTTTCCTGTTGAAGTTGTTATCGTTTTTTCGTTAGTTTTAGTACCAATAATTATCTTTCTTCTATCATTAGCCATTCCTACTGATTTGGCCTTTTTTATAGGAGCTTCTTTTTATTTTTATTTTATGACTTATGAATTTATTCATTGGCTTAGTCATCAACAAGCTGATTACGTCTTGTTTCGATTCAACCATTTCAAAAGAATGCAAAGCTTTCACACCATTCATCATGATAACAAGTTTATGACCAATTACAATTTTGGAATTGTTTCAAACATATTTGATAAATTACTTAAGACAGAACTTAAATAATTACCTTAACGGCTTTCCAAGATATCTTAGCGAAAAGTTATTTCTAACTGTAAAGGAGTCATTGATTCTATTTTTCAGTACCCATGTAACAACACCTTCAGCTTTATCTTTTTCGGCTTGTGGCCATTTTGATTTTTTTGCTACCCAAGCTAACCAAAGAGCCGCTATTGCATGAGATCCTCCACCTTGAAACTCTTCGGTGATGGTAGGATCACAATTATAGGCGTCAGCCGTTCCCTTACATAATCGGTGACCATAGGAAGGTGTTCCAATATGTCTTGCTTCATGGATGAGTTGGCCTGCTAATCCAATTCCAAAGTCATTGAGATCGTTTGTATTAATATCTGCAACAGTAAGATGAACTTGTTTATTGGCTACATCTGCATATGCATAAGATGCTGCCTTGTCGATATTGATACTTTTTGACCTCTGGGCAACCCAGTCCAACATTGATGCGGGAGGTGATGAGATTGAACCATAACTTACTAATGGCGTGCTAGGCAGTGATGTTCTATTAAAAATTGTCTCATCTAAAACATAAGCAGCTCTAGCTAAACGAAAGGCAATTTTATCATTTTCACTCCATGATCGTTGATCTCTTTCACATGGAATCTTCTTTAAAGGAATATTTGGGTTAAGCTTATTAAAATAAGAAAAATACCATCGTCTCGATAGCCATTCACAACCAGGCATTTTTTGATCGTTAGAGCCAAACTCTATCGTTTCATGAATTTCACTTTCCAAAGCCTCTATATTGTCGACTTCATTTGAAGCGAGAAAGCAGCTGCTTGCATAACCAACATTTTGAAAGCCTATGATCAGTATCAAAAGAAGAATGTGAGTTTTCATTATTTACACCTTATTTACCTTTTCTAGTTAAATAAGCAAGACTGATGCCATTTATACTTCTTATTTACTTATGAAATAAATCTATTTTGATTAGTTTTTGTACGTTATGAATAAACTTTTTACAGTATTTCAGCATTTGCTCTTGGTATTTAGGCTAAGTTTTGGCACGAGCTTTGTTCTTAAATGAGTCATGAAATATTTAATTCCAATACTATTTTTAGTTTATTCCTCGTTTAGCTATTCTGGCTGTCGAGAGGCTGCTCATAACAGTAGCCTTGAGCAAGTTCTTTCTCTAGCAGATCGACCTCATTTGAATGAGTTTGAAGAAGAGTATTTAAAGGAACTTAATTTTGTACGAATGAATCCTAAAGGATATATAAAGTTTCTTGAGCAACGACTTGAAAATACTAACTCTGATGGAACTTATAGAGAGAATGGCTCACTTTTTATGGGACAAGAAGGCAAGTCTGCCATTATCGAAGCGATTAATTTCCTTAAAAATGTAACTCCGATTGATAAAGAATTGTTATTATCTAGCGGATTGTCTAAAGCAGCTAAAGGTCATGCAACGGAGCTTGGCGAAGCAGGTAAAACTGGCCATTATTCGCTTGATCGCACTGATCCTTTTCAAAGGATTGCTCGCTTTGGTGTTCAAAGTGGATCTTTTAACGAAAATATTTCATATACTGCCAACTCAGCTAGAGGCCATATCATTGACCTTTTGGTAGATGATGGAGTTGCCTCTAGGGGTCATAGAAAAGCTATCTTTAATATCTCAAATAAAAAAGTAGGTGTAGGTTGTGCCTCACATACTATCTACACCAGAATGTGTGTTGCGGATTTTTCTCAAAACTTCACTGAACGAGCTAGCTCTAGTGGAGTTATCATTGTTGATGAATTTTAATTTTTAAAACATAACAATTCAGGTTTTCTTATTAACATCCATTTCATTCTTCATTTAAGATGAGTTCTACTGGTTTTTAATGAACTTATTCTTAAGACTTGCCAAGTCTTTAAGGCGTCTAATATTTAGACAGTTAGTAATTTAATCTCATTATTTCAATATCTTATAGGTCATTACTTCATTTGACTGCCTTAAATTCCAACACCATGAGATATTTATATTAGTTGATAATTAATGTTGGTTAAGGTTTTGACCGATAAATTGAGTAAGGCGGGATGTCTCATGAATGGAATATTTAAAACTTTATCACAACTACTTATGACGTTTGTTTTAGCGTTTGCCGCATTCGCTCAGCAACCTCAAAGTCCTCAAGCTCAATTAGGTGAAATTCCTGAACCAGTAGCTGCCACCCCAATCGTTGGGGGACAAACGGGCTATACAGGACCAAGCCTTTTTGGCATTACTGATACACTATCGAGACCTATGACCAGAGTAACCTCTGTTGTTAGAAGTATGGGTACTTCTATGAATAAGAATGGGGCTCAAGTCGAAATTACTGAGATTGAATATGAGCAACCTTCCAATTCAGTAGCTGGTCTTACTATCGGTAATAATTTTTTTGCAAGAAAAAATCATTTTGGTATGTGTAACCCTTTTGCTCCGCCGATAGAAGAGTGCCCAGCAGGAGAATCAATTTCTCAATCTTCACCTTTTGGTCCCCGAATTTTCGACCTTAATAATATTGTTTTTAGAAGTACAGCATCGTTAGTTGGAAGACGCGGCAGACAACTTCCAAGAGAATGCCCACTCCCTAATGGCAACAATATCACAATGGATGTTACTTGTGGTTGTGTTATTGCTAAGAATCAAGCATCAAACCCGATAGATAGGTTATGTAATGGTGATAGTGGTTACAAACCAATGTCCCCAGATGATGCTAAAAAAATGTGCCAAAAAGTTGTTGGAACTGGAATCGTTAATAACTTTAGTGGATTAATTGGTAAATATAACCATAGTGCTGTGATAGGTGAGATTTTAAAGGTCGCAGGTTACGGCGCAGTTAGTTGTAACTCTGCTGGAATGGGAGATCAATTCACAGATACCTACTCTCAAGATGACACAGGATCAGGAAAAAGAAAATGTTCAGTTCAGGCCGTGGGATTTGTCGTTAATCAAATTGAACAAACGGCTAAGTCATGTTCATACGGTTCACCCGGTGGATTTGTTGCTCCAAACTGCCCAATATCTCCTGAATTGGTCCGCTCTTTGGACACTTCAAATGTAGATCAAAGAAATCTAGACTTTAAGGAACTATTAAAGTTAACTCGAGAACTTCCTGCTACAACTGGTGTTGAAGTTGATAGTGCACGTGCAGAGTTAAGAGCGAAGTATGAAAAATATGTTAAGGAAACTAAAATTGGACAATCATTTAAGTCTTTTATCGAAGGAAGAGTTTCTAGTGTGATGAAGGAAGGCTTTGGTTGCGATCCAAAAGAAAGCGCTACATGTCCAGATCCTTCAACTCTTCCGGACAAGAAAAGAAAATCTGTAGAAGCAATCTTGAAATATATTTCATCTATAACTGATCCGA
>PCUW01000058.1:22032-24322 GCA_002787775.1 Bdellovibrionales bacterium CG12_big_fil_rev_8_21_14_0_65_38_15 | reverse complement strand
AATGATTTACCAATTGAGAAAATTTCTGTTTCTCAGTTAATGCAAGGGGAGCCAGACGCTTCTTCATTTCCAAACGGCGGTTCAAGATCAACGTTTGAAGCCAGAGGATATACGGCTTGGGATATCACTTCTCCGATGTTCTTAGTTGAAAGTGAAAATGGTAAAACACTTTGTATTCCTACAGCTTTTGTTAGCTATAGCGGTCAAGCGCTCGATATTAAAACTCCACTACTAAGATCAGTTAATCGTCTTGATACGGCCGCTACAAGATTCTTAAACCTCACAGGTAAAACAGACGCTAAAAACGTCATGGTGACTTGTGGTGCTGAACAAGAGTATTTCTTAATTGATAAGGCCTTCATGAATGCAAGACCTGATCTTATTATGACAGGTAAAACGCTTCTTGGTTCTCTGTCAGCGAAAAACCAACAGCTTTCAGATCACTACTTCGGTGAAATTCCAGAGCGCGTAATTTCATTCATGCAAGAACTTGATCACGAGCTCTATAAGCTTGGTGTTCCAGCTAAAACTCGTCACAACGAAGTCGCTCCTTCTCAATTTGAAATGGCGCCAATTTTTAATGATGCCAACGTTTCAGCTGACCAAAACCAAATGATGATGGCAGCGATTAAAAAGACAGCGCATAAGCATAACTTTGAAGCCATCCTGCATGAAAAACCATTCGCCGGTATTAACGGTTCTGGTAAACACCTTAACTGGTCGATGAGTGATAATAATGGCTACAACCTTCTTGAGCCAGGCAGTGAGCCTCATCAAAACCTAAGATTCTTAGCAACGTTAGGAATTGTTTGTGAGGCTGTTTATCGCCACGGCGATACACTTCGTATGGCGATTTCTGGTCACGGAAACGATCACCGTCTCGGCGGACATGAAGCTCCACCAAGCATCATCTCTGTTTATCTAGGTGATACGCTTAACCATATTGTTGAAGCGATCCTGGCCGGCAAAACATTTACTCCAGATGATAAGAAGTTTGTTGATGTTGGTGCCGATCAATTAGCTCAGCTAATGAGAGACAACACTGACAGAAACAGAACTTCTCCTTTTGCCTTCACAGGTAATAAATTTGAATTTAGAGCGGTTGGTTCAAGCCAAAACATAGGCTTTCCAGCATCAGTTCTAAATGCTGCTGTAACTGAAGTCTTTAATGAGTCTAATGAGTGGTTAGAAGCTGAAATCGCTGGCGGTAAGTCTGTTGATCAAGCCCTGCATGAACTAACTCTTAAATGGGTTAAGAGTGCAAAGCCTGTTATCTTTAACGGTGACGGTTACTCTGAAGAGTGGGTTAAAGAAGCCGCAGCTCGCGGACTTCCAAATCTTAAAAATACTCCAGAAGCACTTGGTGTTTTGACGAAGAAAGATCGCGTGTCTTTCTTAACAGAGATGGGAGTGTTTAAAGCAGAAGAGCTTGAAACTCGCTACAACGTCTTGATTGAAAAATATGTCTTAGCTCGTGAAATCGAAATTAGAACTATGACTGAAATGATTTCTCAATACGTGATTCCATCAGCTCTTGAGTACAAAAAAGAACTTCTTAATTCTGTTTTGAACTCAAAATCAGTTGGTGTTGATTTTGGAATTGAAAAAGAATTGCTAACACTGCTTGATCAAGCACTTCAAAAGGTTTACTCAGAAAATGCAAACCTTAAGCGCTCGCTTGATAGTGTTGATTTAGATAATCATGTTCATGCGGCTAAAGAGATCGCTGAAAAGATAATGCCAGTGTCTGAGACGCTCGCAGGTTATTCAAACGATCTGGAAGAGTTGATTCCTGATAATCTTTGGGTTCTACCTAAGTACCGTGAAATGTTGTTTTTAAGATAATCATGAGGCCCGCGAAAGCGGGCTTTTTATATATGCTTAACTTTCTTATAAAAAAGCGTTCCAAGACATAAGCACATAATTGTTAGACCAATGGCAAGACCGGCCCAATAACCAGCAGCACCCATTCCATAAGAATTCGCTAGCCAATAGCCGCACGGAATACCAATCATCCAGTTCGCTACAAAGGCAAAAATCATTGGAAGCTTAGTAATACCAACGCCTCGAAGAATTCCATATAAAGTCACTTGAAGGCCATCAGGAATTTGAAAAAGAGCGACAAAAATTAAAAGTTTAGCTGAAGCTGCAATCACACTTTGATCATCTGTAAAAAAGGCCAATAGAATGCCAGGGATGAGCGTGTAAGTCATAGCAGTAATAAACATTACCGTGGCCGAAAAGCTAAGAGCAGAATGCGACCAAGTCATGATCCCAGTATTATCTTTTG
>PCUW01000058.1:0-21956 GCA_002787775.1 Bdellovibrionales bacterium CG12_big_fil_rev_8_21_14_0_65_38_15 | reverse complement strand
AAAATTCACTCAAAAGTCCTTTATCAACTTTATAAGAGTGTTCTCTGAACTTCTTAGTGTGAACAAATAAAACAATCGCCATCAATGTTCTTGAGATAACTGTGGCCCAGGCCGCACCTTCGATTCCCATTTCAGGAACACCGAGCAGACCAAACATCATCACAGTATTAAGGGCGACGTTAATAATATTAAAAACTAGAATGAGTCCGTTGGCATAAACGGTTTTATCCCACGCTTGCAGGTATTCTTTATAAACTTGGAATAAAAGCATTGGCAGAGTTGAAAGACCGGCGATTTTTAAATACTGAGCGACCATGGGCTCAATTTGTGGATTAAGACCGAAGATTTCTAGATTGGCACTGACGATTAAAAGCAGTCCGTACAAAAAGAAACTGATGATGGTGCCAAGTGCCTGGGCCGTAAAAACTGCTTCAGGACGATCGGTATTTTCACCACGGTATTTAGCGACGATAGGACCAATGGCATAACTCACTCCAAGTCCCACCATTAAAAATGGCGCAAAAATACCATTAGCTGTACCAAGTGCGGCCAGTACGTCGTTTGAGTAGCGACCTGCCACCATAATATCGCCGACGCCAAACATCATTTGGCCCATTTGACCGGCGATGATAGGCAGAGCGAAGACCATTAATTCTTTAATTGAGCGTCGTGTAATCATGCCAAGAGTATGAATTGATTGGCTTGAGTGTGCAACTTAAAGTGGGGTGAAATGCTTCAATTTATTGCCCTATGGAATGTTGCGCGTTACCCTATATCTATAAAAAATCAATGAGGTCTATTGTGAGCAAAGATGCTGGAAGCATTAATGAAGAAGGTTCTGGTAAAAAGGGACTGGCAGGGCTTTTAGAGAATGTTCTAAGAAAAGGTCAGTACGTTGGATTTTTCCTTTTCGTTCTTCCTATCGCATTAATGTATGTTATCGCCATTGGTTTTGCTGTATTTCCAGGCCTTCTCATCTGGCAATATTTAGTTTCAATGGCACAATCTCCTATTGAGTACGCTTTATTTGGCTCTATTGCTTTAGGCTTTGGCTTCTTTATCGGAATCTTTGCTCTTTGTGTAATCGTTCCAATTTTAAACTTTCCATTAATCTTTTTTGTTAAGCCTTATCGCGGTCCATGGTTAGCGCTTGAAACAGTGGCTTGGTATTACCACAACGCTTTATTTTATCTAGTTCGCTATACCGTTTTAGATCTTGTGACTCCATCTCCAATTTCTCAACTTTTCTTAATGGCGATGGGAATGAAGATGGGTCGAGGCAGTATGGTGAATACTTCTAATATTTCAGATCCATGTCTTATTCGCCTTGGTGATTATGTGACTGTCGGTGGTTCAGCCTTTATGATGGCCCACTACGCGCAAAAAGGTTACGTAGTCATCGCACCAATGACGATTGGTGATAAATCTACTGTAGGTTTAAACTCGATCCTGATGGGTGGAGTAGAAGTTGGCAAAAAAGTTTCAATTGCTCCCAATGCTACAGTTCTTCCAAAAACAAAAATTCCTGATGATACTAAGTATGGTTATGAGGGGCTCAAGTGATTTTTATTCCTCGTTTTACATTAGTTTTTATTTGGGGTGTTTTCTCATTCATGATGGGAATCGTTATTGGTATTCTTAGACCCTTCCATCCATCTAACGTTCGTGCGACAGGAATGATTCTTTGCCCGGTAGGTTTTAAGATATTGGGTGTTGAGTTTGAAATTAGAAATAAAGAGAACTTTAAAAAGCAGTTTCCATTTGTTTTAGTGGCCAATCACCAAAATAATTTTGATATGTTTCCTGGTGGTGCAACGACGCCAAATCGTTGTGTGACACTTGGAAAATCAAGTATCGTTTGGATTCCAATCTTTGGACTCTTTTATTGGCTGGCCGGAAATATTTTGATCGATCGATCTAATAAAAGAAAAGCCAAAGCCAGCATGGAACGAGTAACGAAAGAGATTCTAGAAAATAATAAATCCGTTTATATTATGCCTGAAGGTACTCGTGGCCGTGGGCGTGATATTCTTTTACCATTTAAGCGCGGTGCTTTTATTACAGCTATTAATGCACAGGTTCCGATCATTCCGGTTTGTTATTCTTCTTATCATAATCGTATGAAATGGAATAAGTTGAAGGCAGGAAAGATTATTGCTCAAGTGCTTGAGCCGATTCCAACCAAAGGACTAAAGCCTGAGGATTCAGTTAAGCTGATGGATGATGTTTATAATCTTATGAGAAATCAAATTATCGAACTCAATAAAGAATTAGGCTACGAGGACTTTGTTAAGGCGCCTTAACCGCTTCTTTATACATCTCTAATGCTTCCATTCTTTTCTTTGAATAATCAACAATTGGGGCAGGATAATCTTCGCCAATGATGCAGCCATGGAGTTGTTGATCCATCGGTGTCATTGTATGGGGAGCATGAATGTATTTGCCTTCTATATTTGAAAGCTCTGGGCACCACGTTCTAATAAAGACTCCGTCTTTATCGAACTTTTCAGATTGAGAGTAGGGATTAAAAATTCGAAAGTAGGGTTGAGCATCAACGCCACTACTGGCACTCCATTGCCAGCCGCCATTATTGGCAGCCAGATCAAAGTCTAAAAGCTTTGCCGCAAACCAAGCTTCACCTTTTCGCCAATCAATCAAAAGAGTTTTACAAAGAAAAGAAGCCACTACCATGCGAAGACGATTTGGCATCGTGCCCGTCGCCTTAAGACAGCGCATGGCCGAATCGACAATAGGAAAACCAGTTTCACCTTTTTTCCAAGCTTCAAATTCAGCGTTAGTTCCACGCCATTTAATCTCATCGTATTGGGGCTTAAATGAACCTTTCGTCACGTAAGGGAATTGATCAAGAATACATTGGTAGAATTCACGCCAAACCACTTCGGCCAACCACTTATGATGGCCATCAGTGTCGCCATCTTTGCCTGCACGAACCATATCGCGTACAGATATATTTCCATGGCGAATATAAACGGACGTATTTGATGTACCGTCTGCCGCTGGAAAATCTCTCATCTTTCCATAGTCCGAAATTTTGTTACTAAACTCTTTAAGCTGTTTTTTTGCAGCGATGGTTCCGGCCTTAAAGTGTGGGGGAGACTTATTAAAACCAATCTCTTTCATCCAATCGATTTTGGTTATCGATCTTGGATTATTTCTTTTGGCCATCTTCTTGAGGTTAGGAGAGTGCAAAGCTACTTCTCCGCCATACTGATTGAGCACACTCATCCATTTACGCATATAAGGCGTGAAGACCTTATAGGGCGTTCCATCGTCTTTTAGAGTACTCGAAGCTTCAAAGACTACTGAATCAATATGAGAGTGTAGGGTGATATTTTCTTTAGCTAGAATTTTTGAAACTTCTTCGTCACGCTTTTTAGCTTGTGGTTCATAGTCTTTGTTAACAAAGACATCAGTAATATTATTCTTTTTACAAAAATCGAGAATTTCTTCTTTAGGGGCACCAAAGCGAATTTCGAGGGAAGACTCATGTGAGTTAAGGGTTTCTTCCATTTCAATCAGAGAGTCATGAATGAACTGTACACGTTGATCGGTTTTGTCTTCCAATTTATCTAAGATCGCAGGATCAAAAATAAAAATTCCAAAAACCGCATCGCTATTTTTGGTGGCTTGGGCCAAAGCAACATGGTCATGTAGTCTTAGATCTCTTCTAAACCAAACTAAACTTTTCTTCATTTGAATGAATCTACTTTTGTAAGCGTAATGAGAACGTCCATATTATCGCCTTTTTCATTTTGAATATTTGAAAGACCGCGATAGGCAAGCAGATTGCCTTTGTTGTCGTAGTCAACTTCAATTGAATCGGCGAACATTTTTAAAATCCAATTGGTGATGGCAAGCTTAAACGTTTTAACGTTTCCTTCTTCTTTAATAAGAGATAGATCAAAACTAAAATAATCGCGTCTTGAAGGAAGAACGAATTTAATTTCTTTGATTTCATTACCTTTGAAGTTGTTAAGATTGCCACGGATATAGTTATGATAGCCTTGGCCACATAGAAGGTTTGATTCTATATCCAGCTTTCCTGTCTTAATGACACCTTGGCCATTATTCGTTGTAACTAAGTATTTACCATTAATCAGCTTTGTTTCTTCAATTTTATTATTTCTAAGATCAGTAAAAACAGAATCAGGTAAAAGTGGCGAGGATTTAAATGTTGAAACTAAAGAAGCAAACTTCTCACCGTTCGGTTTAAAATAATTTGTATCTACTTTTTGAAGATTTTCTCCGTCGTATTCCATGACATGCTGTTCATAGTACTGAAGTTCACCTTCTCTTGATTTTGCCTCGCCTTTGATGAGCTCAGTACGCCCAAAGGCGGGTAAGATGAAAAGAAAAACGAAAAGCGCTTGGAGTAATGTTTTCATAGGGCTATCTTAAGGTTAAAGGTTTGTTTTTGGGAGTCTGTCTTATGATTGTACAGGATAAATGTGTTCTTATAACAGGGTCAAATAGGGGGATTGGTTTGGCGTTTGCTAAGCAAGCTCATCGACTTGGTGCACGAGTTATCATGGCCATGAGAAATACAGATGGATTTACTCAAGATTGGTTTGATGAGCGTGTTCAACTTATCGAACTTGATATGGGCTCGTCTGAAAGTATTGAGCGTTTTATGCAAAATAGCGTTTTGGCCGAAGTTGATATTTTAATTAACAATGCCGGTCAATTAACCGGCGGCATTCTTGAAGACCAAAAAGTGACAGATATTTATTCAATGTTTCAGGTTAATCTTGTAGGGCTTATTCACTTAACAAAGCTGATGCTACCTCTTTTAGAACAAAGACCAAAAGCCATGATCGTGAATAACTCGTCGGTCTCTGGCATTATGCATCTGCCTTGTACTACGACCTACACCGCCGCTAAAACAGGCGTCGTGGCTTTTAGTTCTTCTTTAAGACAAGATCTTAAAGGGACAAACGTTAAAGTGTTGACCCTAATTACTCCAGGTGTAAAAACTAGAATGTTTGATGAGATAGCGCCTAAATACAGTAAACATATGGATGTCTCAAGTCTCTCGACCATTTCACCAGAAGATTACTCCGTTAGAGTTTTTAAAGCGATTGAGAAGAATCAGTCGGTACTACTACCTACAGGAGCGGAGCGAGTTGGAGTTTTTGTCGCCCAACACTTTCCACAACTCTTTGAAAAACTAGCCTCAGCTCGTTTTAAAAGGTGAAAGCTCCTTGAGGATTATGAATCATCCATGCAAGTTTAATTCGCTGCCATGGATTTAAATGGGTAAAACTTAAACCCCAACCTCCTGGATATTTTCCATTTTGGTGAGTCTTACGAACAAGCTTCACTGTAAATGCATGTAATTCATTTTTAAATGGAATACGAATCGCCATCTCTTCGTTAACTGGCGCCATAGAAGCAATAATTGGTTGATTAACGTCAGTGATAAATAATCCAGTAGTTGAGATATCAAACATCTGTGCCTGAAAGCGGTGACGATCTAAAAACTCAACTACTACTGGAGCCTCAATGCGGTGACGTTTGGCTGGTTTCCACCATTGTTTTTCAGGAGCAAAAGCATGCTCATATGTTTTAGACATCATGATTGTACTCATAGCAAAAATAAAACAAAATGAAGAAAGTGTGGTGTGCAGATGGCTCCAATCAGTGGAGTAACTCGAAACAATAAGATTATTAACCGTGACGATAATACATGAAGCGACTAACCAACGAGTAATATCTTGCTCAACATTCCATACCTTCCAAGCACTGATAGATAGAATAAGAATCGTGGCAATATTGTTAATCGAAAGCTTATTCCAAACCGCATAGACATGAGATGTTTGAGTTAAGTCGTAGCTATACATGCCGGCAATTTGTAGCGGGAACGAAACTGCGATAAGCGCTAACGCAACAGAAGTGAAATTAAAAAGTTGTGGTTTAGTAGGCATCTTAATACCCCCTGGCAAAGTCATAGCAATAGCTTTTAACATTATGGACATACTTTCTGGCTTCACCAAGGTTTGTGGCCTCAAGCCAATTGGTGCCAAGCTTATCTAAATTTCTTCTTACTCGATAAGGACCAGAGTTATAGCTGGCTAAAATAAGATCAACCATTTCATTATCTTTTTTATTCGTATCAAGAGAAGCCAGTTTTCTTTGAACAAGCGGATCAAACGAGCTCCAGTATTGTTCGATATATTTTAAATAAGAGATTCCACCTTGAATGGAGCGATCATGAGATAAGCGCCATTCATTTCTCTCATTAATTTTTCCAAGTGCGACTAATGCTTTAATACGAAGAGGATTCATTTCGGATAGACCAGGATAACGTGGCCAATTTGAAGCACGCTCTCCTAGATCCTCTAAAATATGAGTTTCTGCTGGCGCTGTAATTTGCGTCAGTCCTAAGGCCTTCGCCGTACTAACAGCGCGAGAATTAAAACTAGATTCCTGTGCGATTAAGCCCGCAATCAAAGCAGGGTTCATTTGGTTAAACGCTGAAAGTGTTTTAATTTTATCAATTAAAAGATCTGAAGTATCAAAACCGCGATTAGTAATCGCTGATGTAATCGTTTGCAAATCCTTCATCGGACAATATGGCTCTTCAAAGACTTTACCAATAAGTTGATCGTTACCAAGTGGATCGAGTTTAACGTAAGTGACTACTAAAGCTTTATCTTGATCGGGTAAAAGGCGAAAAGCTGGTAGGCTGTATTTGACGGACTTAGAATCATTGGCGTAGTGAACTTTTGCATAATTCGTCACTCGATCAGTCACATCCTCGCCGTCATAGAAAAAATTAATCTTTGTGTTTTCATCAATGCCCATTTCATCTTTAATCGTAACAGTCAGATCAAATGCTCGATGCCAAAGCTTTCTTGGTGGATAAAACTCAATAGATGCTGTGCTCGTCGAAGCAGGGGAGCGGCCTTGTATTGTGTTTGGATTAATGGCTAGATTGGCATCGCTGTTTATTTGAAGATCCATCGCTTGAGCGCTCGATTGTAAAATCGGCTTTGCGCCAAACGGATCCATGGGGCCGGCACAAGAGACTAGCTTCAATAGAGATAGCAATAGTAGGCCGTGGCCTAATTGGTATCGATAATTCATGAAGTTTCCAATCGGCCGAAATGGCAATATATGAGAAGCCTTTGCGATAAGAACTTACGGACAACGTGCAAAAGCAGTTCATCATATCATGATGATCGAATGGACAAAGGCTAAAGCAGCAGCTTCAATGATATCAAAGGTTTTGAAGTGCCTCATCGATCTTAGGGTAGTCAAATTTAAAGCCTAAATCGCCTAGTTTTGTGGACACAACAGTCTGTGAATCAAGTACGATTGTTGACATCTCTCCCATAGCAATTTTAAGCCCAAATCCAGGCACTGGGAAAATAGCTGGTCTAGACAGCGCAGAACCTAAAGCCTTTGAGAAGACAGAGTTTGATACAGGATTAGGGGCTACAGCATTGAGAGTTCCCTGAAACCCATCATTATTAATTGCTTCAGCGTAGAGGTTGACTAGGTCTTGCTTGTGGATCCAAGACATAACCTGTGTTCCTGGAAGAACTGGTCCACCAAGACCAAGCTTGAATATGGGTAAGAGTTTGGCCAAAGCACCGCCGCCTTTTCCAAGCACAACACCGACTCTTAATATGACTGTTCTTTTAGCATCGATAGTATGCGCAGTTTGCTCCCAATCTTGGCATAGTCTTGAGAGAAATGAATTGGCACTTGGGTGATTCTCATCCATTTTTAAGTTTAAGTTAACAGGGTAGTAGCCAATAGCAGAAGTTGAAACGAGAACATCAAGCCCATTTGGTAGATCACGCTTAACGGCTTCAGCGAGCTTTGAGGAAGCCAGTACTCTAGAATCTCTAAGTTTTTTCTTTTGAGATTCACTCCATCTTTTTCCACCAATATTTTCACCCATAAGGTTGATCAAGGCATTGGCATCTTTAAAGGCTCCAGCAGGCAGATCATTATAAGGAGCGTCCCATTCAATAAATTCAACTCTCTCTTTAAGGTCTGAAAATTTAGATTTGGCGCGATTGGCAGAACGAGTAAGCACTGTAATCGTGTGATTTTGAGAGTGTAGTTTTCTTAGTAGAGTTGAACCAACGAATCCTGTAGCACCAGTCATAATAATTTTCATTTTTAGCTCCTTAGTGGCTTCAAGATTAGCTTATCTGTCTAGGTTTTGTTATAGACAATGGTTAGACAGCGCCTGGACACAAATCCAGACAAAGCGTAGATTGTCTTTATCGGAGTCTACCATGAGTGAAAGATATAATATTCAACTTGCTTCCAAAATTTCTGGTGTTGGTGTTCATACTATTAGAGCCTGGGAAAAGCGCTATCAAGCCGTTACCCCTGAGCGCAATGACAAGGGACGCAGAGAGTATTCTCAAAAAGAGATAGAGCGTTTAAGTCTTTTGTCAGAACTTTGTACTTTAGGTCACAGTATTGGACAAATCGCTAATACCGATACCCAAGAATTAAAAAAACTATTAAAAAAACTCGGTAAGCAAACTGCTGATGTTGAAAGCAATGAGCTTAAAAACTTAAAAAAACCTTTAGTTGATATCGATATGTCTTTATCTAGTTTGATGATGGCACTCGCTACATATAAACTTGATATTATTTCTCATGAGATTGGAAAACTAAAACTTCTTTTAACTCCAAGAGAATTCGCTCTCGATATTATTTCCCCACTTCTAACTGAAGTTGGCAATAAAGTTGTCAGACAAGAGTTCTCTATTTCTCAAGAGCACGCTTTAAGTGCCATTTTGAAATTTCATATTGGTCACTCTTTGTTTAAACATTATTCTCAAAAATCAACCAAACCTTATAATTTCATTATAGCTTGTCCTGAAGATGACTATCATGAGTTTGGCATTCTTCAAGCCGCTCTTCTTTGTGCCCATTATAATCTCAACTTCTTTTATCTAGGCCCAAATATGCCACTTCAGTCTCTACTTGATACTTATCAATCAGTAGAAGCGAATAGAATAATCCTAGGAGCTACTAAAGGTGTTGCCGATAGTAACGGAGAGTTTCTCGACGATTATATCTCTCGTTTGATGAAAGGGATCAATAACGACGACATGCTGTTGTTTGGTGGTACGGCAAACTTTGATTATGAAAGGTTTAGCGGTTCTAAGAAATTTAGGTCATTCATTAATATGAAAGCCTTTGATAATTATCTTAAAGATCTATAAGTATTTTTCGATATCACTAACTAAATCTTCTGGTTTGTCCTGTGGAGCATAGCGCTCTACAGGCTTTCCATCTTTATCGATAAGAAATTTCGTGAAATTCCATTTAATGCCTTTGGTGCCAAGAGCGCCAGGCTTTTGTTCTTTAAGAAAAGTATATAGAGGGTGAGTATTGGCCCCATTTACATCAATTTTTGAAAACATTGGAAAGGTAACGTTAAAAGTCGTTTCACAAAATGTTTTGATGTCTTCATCTGAGCCAGACTCTTGAGCACCAAATTGATTACATGGAAAAGCTAGTATACTAAAATTTTTGTCTTTATATTTTGCAAATAGCTCTTGCATACCTTCGTACTGATTGGTGAATCCACAACGACTTGCAACATTAACAATCAACAATACTTTACCTTTCCAGTTAGAAAGTGAAACTTCATCTCCGTTAATTGCTTGAGCTTTAAAGTCGTAAATGCTGCTTGTCATAAATTCTCCAATGAATAATTGCTAAAAATGTATCACAGACTTTAAAGAGTGTGGGTATAATTTGTGAGTGAAATATGATCAACGAATAGAAAATTATTTAACAATTTCTGGCCAATATCTTATTGGTAGAGAAACAGAAGTTTTCTTGGTTCTCTTAGGAGTTCTTGCAAAAGGACATATCCTCATTGAAGATCAACCAGGTATGGGCAAGACTGTACTTGCGTCTTTAAATGCAAAGCTTTTGGGACGACCAGTCACTCGTATTCAGTTTACGAATGATCTTTTACCTTCTGATATTTTAGGTGGTCCGATTTGGGTTAAAGATGAAAATGCTTTCATGTTTCAAAAAGGACCTATTTTCAACGAAATGATTTTGGCCGACGAACTCAATCGTGCTTCACCAAAAACGCAATCGGCTCTGCTTCAAGCGATGGAAGAGAAGGCTGTCTCTCTTGACGGCAAAACCTATGAGCTTTCTGATAAATTTTGCGTGATTGCAACCCAAAATCCCTATGAACAAGTTGGAACAAATCCGCTTCCAGAGTCTCAACTTGATCGCTTCAGCTTAGGTATAACTCTTGATATTCCATCAAGAGAACTTGAAAAGAAAATTTTATTAATGGAAGACCCAAGAAGTTTAATTGAAAAAATTGACCAATGTTTAACCGATTCTGACTGTGAAGAATTTGCTTGGAAATCTCGTGACATTATCGTGAGTGACCAGCTTTTAAATTATGTCATGGATTTAATGACGGCTTTAAGGCAAAAGGGTGCTCATATTTCACCTAGATCAGGTCAAGACTTGATGAGTACGTCAAAAATGTTAGCAGCATTTTCAAATCGATCTCATTGTACACCTGATGACATTCAGTATTTAGCTCCTTATGTTTTTGGTCACCGTGTAGCTGGGGCAAGGGGAATGAAAATTGGCCAACTCGAAGTCTCAAAACTTATCGGCGAGTTACCTATTCCTTAGACGCTTAAGTCAAGTAATGCCAGATTCTTTTATTCAAAGGATCTCACAGGTTTCTCATGGTAAGCGTGTTTATATTATTCCTACGAGTATTGGATTCTATTTCTCTTTTATAGCTTTTGTGCTTTTTCTTATTGCGATTTCTTATGGGCATAACCTTGCTTTTTATTGCACCTTTTTATTTTTTTCCTTTGTTTCTTTTTCAGCAGTAATTGCAAACGAATCAATTAAGAAAATTGAAATAAAACCAAGTGAAGAAAAAGTTTTAGTTAGAAATAATTCTTTTTCTCCATTAAAAATAACGGTCGAAAATACATCAAGGCGCTCTCAGTTTGATCTATTGATTGAATCTCAAGGTGTCGTAGTTGGTTTTATTGAAGAGATTAAACCTTTAGAAAAAAAGAATATTTATCTAGATATGTCATTGCTTAAACTTCCAAGAGGTGTTTACCAACTTTCACGCTTAACAATTTCTACGCGTTTTCCACTTGGGCTTTTTTATTCTTGGAAATATAGACCCATAAATAACCTTTTAAAGGTTTTACCAAAACCTATTGAAGGACAGCTTCATACTTCTACTACTCATGACCATAAAACTTCATCTGCACCACGAATCACCTTGACCACAGGCACTGAAGAGTATGTCGAGACTAGAGAACATAGAACAGGTGATGGTGTATCGCGGGTAGATCAAAAAAGAAGTATGCTACTTGGAAGTCCTCAAGTGCGAACCTACAGCGATGAATCTGGTTTTCATGAATGTCTTGATCTTCGAAACGGGGATATAGAAGATAATCTTTCTAAAGCAACTTATTATATTGAGAACCACCATTCAAATTCGAGCCTTTCACTCATCATGCCTGATGGGTTTAAAACCATCGCTACAACAGGTGCCTATCATCATCAATACCTTTTTGAAGTTTTAAGCGAATTCAAAAAAGAAAAGATCTTTTTGCAATGAAGGCACATATTTTTTGGATCTCCATTCTTTTTTCATTGGCAGGTTTCTTACCTTTTTACGCTTTACATTCAAATACAATCGTCATCGTTTACCTTGTTTTGGTCTCAGTGGCGGTTATTTCACGAGTTACGCATATTAGAATTAACAAGGCTCTTCGATCCTTGATATTAATTAGCTCAATTATCTTAGTTTGGAATGAGTATTCTGGACTTAGAAATGTTGAAGCTGCAGCTGGCTTATTTGCTTTATTGTCTATTTTAAAACTCTGGGAAATTAATAAAAGTCGTGATTATTTTCTTTATTTCCTTATTTTTCAATTAATGATGATTTCACAATACCTTTTGCTTGAGTCATTACTTTTGCTTTTATTTATGATTGTTTCTGCCACCATGATGTGTGCCGTCTTTATGGATTTACAAAAAAACAAATCAACTTCAAATGCCTTTATGAATCCAGGAAAGAGAAAAATTCTTTGGCGATTAATGATTACTTCGATTGCTCTGGCAACAGTTTTATTTTTCTCCTTTCCTAGATCATCATTCACTCTTTTTAGAACAACTTCAAAAAACCAAACGCATCCATGGACCGATTATTCAGAAAAACTTCAACCAGGCTCCATCACTAAACTGCAGCAATCAGATAATATCATTTTTAGAGCTCGATTTAGTGCTTCTTCACCTGCATTACCAGATATGTACTGGCATGGTTCAACTCTTGGAGTAACAGATGGGTTTAACTGGTTTAGACTCAAATCTGTAATCTTTGACAGTCATCTACCTGTCAATAAGTTAGGTTTCTATGATTTTGAGGCCGATATGGAGGACTTTGGAAAAGGGTCTTTATTTTTATTATCTCCAGTTAGTGATTTAAAGCTCCTTTCTCTTGGTCAGGTTAGTTGGCGTGGCCTGGGGGATGCCAGAATGGATCCCTTAACGAATCAAAAAACACGTTGGCGTAGTTCATCATTATTTGAAAATAAAAAAAAGGATGATCCTGTTTCTCTTCAATCTGCCACCCAAATTCCTGATGAAATTAAGGAATATATTAGAAATCTATTTCCTGAATACAGAAATCTTAGCGGACAAGAGATACTTAAAAAAAGTAACGAACTTTTTTCAAAAGATTTTCAATATTCATTATCTCCGGGAGAGTACGAAGGGACACCATTTGAACAACTAAAGAGTTTTCTTGAGGATCGTAAAATTGGCGTTTGTGAACATTTTGCATCTGCTCAAGCAATCATTCTTAGATCTTTTGATATACCTTCTATCATTTCTGTAGGCTTTCATGGCGGAGATTTAAATGAAATAGGTGATTATTGGGTCATTCGCGGTCGCGATGCTCATGCTTGGGTTCATTTTTATGACGAAGATAATGGTTGGGTTCGTAATGATCCAACCCTCTTTGTTGCTCCTAGTTTAATATCTCAGGGAGCGACTGAATTTAATCAGCAATGGTATCAAGACAACCAGATTGAGGGTAGGTGGCTTACAAATTATCGTTTTGTTTATTTCAATGATTTTTTTAAGTTTATTGACTCCACTTATTATAATTTAAATCTCGCTTTCATCAATTTCGATCAAGATAGACAAGAAAAAATTTGGGAATTTCTTGGACTTGAACAGCTTAGTAAAAAATGGCATCGTTGGAGCACTTTCTTTATTGCAGGGTTTGGTTTATTTCTTTTTTGGTTATTCAATCAAAATAGATCAAAAAATCCATGGTCTAAAATTAATCGTTATTACGATAAGTTTTTTAAAAAACTACACAAACTTGACCTAAATGTTGATAAAACTGTGGCACCATTACGTCTTAGGGAGATTTTGGTTGAAAATGGTGCTGATTTAAGTCTGGTTCATTTCGTTGATACCTATGTCGATGTTAAATACAATACGAATTTAACAATACCAACTAAAAATCAGATACATTTATTGAGAAAATTCCTTAATAAAAATATTTATAAACGAGGCTAATCCTTTGAAGTTGATTCTTTTATTAATTCTATTTAGCACTCAGGCTCACGCACAGCTCCATTTACTTTTTATGGGAGATTCTCTATCTGAGGGCTACGGCGTGTCGAGAGAGAAAGCCTTTCCAAGTATCATCAAGCAACAGCTTGAGGCTGATGAACTAGGATTTAAAGTCAAAGTTACCAATGGAAGTGTTAGTGGATCGACAAGCGCAAATGCCCCTTCAAGACTGAAGTGGTTCTTAAAAAGTAAGCCTGATGTTTTAGTTTTGGCTTTAGGCGCAAACGATGGTCTTAGAGGAATTGATGTTGAGTCTTCATCAAAAAACTTAGCTCAAACGATTGCCTTGGCAAAAGAGAATAATATTCGAATTGTTTTAACTGGAATGCTTATTCCTCCAAATTATGGAGAGGAATATCGAAAGAAGTTTTCTTCGATGTATGACAAATTAAAAACTAAATATCAATTAGACTTTATACCATTTCTACTTGAAGGCGTTGCTGGCATTAAAGAGTATAATCAGGCAGACGGAATTCATCCTAATGTTAAAGGGCATGAAGTTTTGGCAAAAAATGTAATGAAAATTTTACGACCTATCTTAATTTCTGAAAATGATAAAAGAAAAGGATCAAAGTAATGATATTTGAAGTAAATAAAGTCGCTAAGGGATTTGATACGCCTAAGGGACGCCTTGAAGTTTTAAAAGAGATTACTTTTTCCGTAGCTAAAGCTGAAAGTGTTGCTATTGTTGGAAGATCTGGTTCAGGTAAATCGACATTGTTAAGTCTTTTATGTGGACTTGAACGAGCTGATTCAGGTCAGTTGAAGTTTGATAATATTGATTACTCGACGCTTAGTGAAGATGGGCTAACTAGTTTGCGTGCCACTAAAATTGGAATGATCTTTCAGCAGTTTCATCTTCTTTCACACCTTAAAGCATGGGAAAATGTCGCATTAGCTTTGGAGTTAAAAGGCGATAAAGAGGCAAAAGACAAAGCCTTTAATATTCTTAAGGAAGTCGGTCTTTCTAACCGAGAAAATCATTTTCCAAACCAGCTCTCTGGCGGAGAACAGCAAAGAGTGGCCATCGCCAGATCTATTGCCATTAATCCTAAATTAATCTTAGCAGATGAACCTTCTGGCAGTTTAGATGAGAGTACAGGTGATGAGATCATGAATTTGATGTTTGATCTTGTGGAAAAACATGAAACTTCTTTACTTGTAGTGACCCACTCAGATCGACTTGCAAAAAAATGCTCAAGAATCTTAACAATGCAAAATGGCAGTCTAGTTCAGGGAGCATCTCTTTGATTCTACAACTTGCACTTAAAGAAATAAGAAATCATCGAAGATTTTCTTTCTTTTTTGTCATCAGCGTTTTTTTTGGTCTTTTAGGATTAACTGGGATTGAAACCTTCAAAGGCCTTGTTGAATCAAATTTACAAAGTAGATCAAAAGAATTATTAGGTGCGGATCTCGAAATAAGTTCTCGCTTTCCCATTAAAAAAGAACAAGTTGATCAGGTTCAGAACTATTTTCCAAAATCTACACCAAAAACGTCATTAAGTTTATTTTCGATGACTTCGTTTAATAATCTTTCTCGGCTTATTCAAATCCGGGCGCAAGATGACGGTTATCCTTTTTATGGAGTGCTAGTCTTAGGCTCTGGAGCAAAATATCCTGGAGATGCAGATCGCTTAAAAGAGGATGAAGTCTGGATTTATCCAGAAATCGCTAATCAGTTAGGTGTGAAAATTGGCGATATTATGCCAATTGGAAATTCTGAGTACAAAGTTAAGGATATAGTTGAGCAGGATGTCCAGCAGTCAATGCAGACTGGAGCGATTGCTCCTCGAGTTTATATGTCGATGGAGGGGATTGATCGTGGAAAGCTTATTCAATTTGGTAGTACGGTCAGTTACAAAGTCGGATTTAAATTTTCAGATGTTCAAGTCGTAGATGATTATGAGGATAAAATTGATCAGCTTAAAAAATCTTATGATCCCACTGTTCGAGTTTCAACTCCTACAAGTGAGGAGGATCAAGTTGGTCGTACTCTTGCTTATTTAGGAGATTTTCTAGGCTTGGTTTCACTGGTTGCTATGTTCTTGGCAAGCGTTGGAATCATTTATCTTTATCAAGCTCATTTGCGTTATAAGGCTTATGATTTTACAGTTCTTCATGCTATAGGAATGCCAAGATTTAGTATTTTTAAATTCTCACTGATTCATCTTATAATTTTATCTGTTGTAGGAACTCTGTTAAGCTTGCTTTTTGGTTTGGTTCTCATTCCGCCTCTTAAAAGTTTGAGTGCTAGCTTTCTTCCAATTGCGCTTGAAGATACAGTCTCGATTAAACCTTTTTTTATAGTCGCATTTGTTGGTATTTTATCGCCATTACTTTTAGCTTTTCCATTGGCCAAAAAGGCAATTGCAACAGCGACTAAATCAAAACTTAGTCTGTCGGATAAAATTTCCTGGATAGGTTGGCCAATATTCTTCTGTATCCTCTCATTTTACGTTGCTCAGTCCTATATCGTTTCGGGTGCTTTTTTAGGTGCGATTATTCTCTTCCTGTTAATCGTATTACCAATACTGCGCTTAACACTCAAATTCTTAGAAGGACTTACGCCTAAAAATATAATGCTCAGGCATACTATTTTAAGATGCTCTCGTTCATGGGCATCAACGAGTGCCATTATTTTGTCTATTTTTTACTGTTCGCTAGTTTTTAATCTCATTCCTCAGTTAAGAGTTAATTTAGAGAATGAAATTAGCGTAGATGATTCTAGAGAGAGACCAAGTCTTTTTCTTTTTGATATTCAAGAGGATCAAGTCGAGGGTTTAAGAAAGTTTTCAAAAGAAAATAATTTACCATTAAAAAATATGTCGCCAATGGTGCGAGCTCGCTTGGTTAGCATTAATGATGATAATTATGAAGTTGAGCTTGATAAAGGCCTAACTCGTGAAGAAGAGCAAAACGCACGTTTTAGAAATAGAGGAATGAATTTAAGTTATGCCAAAGGGCTTAATCCTTCTGAGAAAATGTTGGAAGGCGAGGAATTTTCAGGTCAATATTCAGATCCTGATTTTTTAAAACCAGCTGAAATTAGTATAGAAACACGATTTGCAGCTCGTATTGGTATAAAGATAGGTGATTTGCTGGAATTCGATGTCTTGGGTATGCCTATTAAAGGCATAGTTAAAAACATTCGTTCAGTTCGCTGGACTAGTTTTATGCCTAACTTTTTCATCACTTTTCAAGAAGGCTTTCTAAACGATGCTCCTAAAACCTTTTTGGCCACCTTTGGTCATCTTGAGGATAAAGATAAAGATCAAATTCAGACTGATCTTTATAAATCTTTTCCCAATGTTTCTGCCGTAGATGTGGGGCGTGTGGTGGAGCGAATTGTTGTCGTGCTTGGTACAATGTCGAAGGCTTTACTTCTGATGTCGATGCTCACTGTCGTTGTAGGCTTGCTCGTTATTGGCTTTATTATTAATCACCAGTTACTTGTCAGACAAAAAGATATTGCTTTAGAAAAAATGCTGGGTATCTCAAAAAAGGATCTTCTTTTTAAAGTAAGATTGGAGTTTTTAGGGATTATTTTTAGCGCAGCGGCTTGTGGGGTTCTATGCTCACTTGCTATGAGCTATGCCTTGTCGTTTTTTCTCTTTGATGGGCTTTGGGCGTTTGATATTCAGTTACCTGTGATTAGTCTTTTTGGCATTACTGCTGTTGGTGCTATCACGGTAGAGTTAATTGCTAGGAAATCAGTTAATACTCAAGCAGCAGTACTGTTTAGAGACTCTGATTAGAAACCGTAAAAGAACCCGTTACCGTTATCACGTGCAAGCTTTTCCAGGAAAATGTAGTGATTGGTTGTCTTATCAAGCAAGAAGGAGCTTCCTACACCAATTGTATTAATTTGAACTCTACCTCTGTTTTGCTTAGTTGTTTCAGATACTAGAGTGTAGATATTATCATATTGTCCATACTGAGTTGTCGGTGCACCGTCTGTTAATAAAATAATGTCGCTTGCTCTTGAATATTGTGAAATTGCATAATCAAGCACTTGTCTTGTAGGTGTTCCACCATCTGGAGAAAGTCTTGAAATATGTTTATAAATAATTTTTTTATTCTCAGGAGTTAATTGTTTTAGGCTTCCCCAAAGGACATCATAGGGCTGAGGTTGTTTGCCTGGGAAGTTCACGATATCAACTCTAAAGTCTGCTCCCATTGAAGTGACAAGCATCTTAAGACCTGCTTTAACCTGACCAATTCGATCCTCAGCGTTCATTGATCCTGAGACATCGATAATTAAAACAATATCTTTGCCTTTAAATTTGAATCCGCTATCTAGGTCAGATGCTCCTGAAGCTGGATTTCTTGCTGATGGTTTTTCTACCTTTTCTAATTCTTGTTTTAGTAATTTATTTTCGTTTTCTAGATCCGCAATCATATTTTCTTGCAGCTCCATTGTATCAATATACCCATCAAGTTTTGTCTCAAAAGCTTTGTATTTAGCTTTTTTGTTTTCTTGTGCTCGTACTGTTTCTTCTTTTGGTTTTATGGGTGCATCTTCAGGAGTTGGCATTTTTGATTTTGGAACGGCAACAAATAAAATAATGACGGCTCCCAGAGCTCCAGAGAGAAGGTCTAGAAAAGCGATGTTAATGGCGTTGGCTTCTCTTTTTGCCATTATGCCTCAACTCTGTTGACTAGATTTTCAATCACATATTCTTTAATTTCATCATGTAATCTATCTGTTTCTTCCTGCAGTTTATGGTAAAACCACATCACGATAATCGAGAGGATTAATGCGACTAAGGTTGTATCAAAGGCAACTCCAAGAGTTGAAGTAATAAGTTGCATATCGCCACTGTTTGCAATCGTAAGTGCTTGAGAAATACCTAGGACTGTTCCAATAAAGCCAACCGACGGGATAAGCCAAGTGAGGTAGCGAATATTACTTTGATCACTCTCACTTTTATTTTTATCAATTTCTGTTTGAATAGATATGATCTCGATCATTTCAGAAATATTTTTTGACGTTCTAAATTTTGTGCAGGCTTTTTTAATAATATTAGTTAAAAGATTTTTGTTTTTAGTTTTCTCAGCTTCTTGAGCTTTAACTAATATTTCCATTACATCCTGGGCCATAAGCACAATTTTATCGTTTGTTGGTAGAAGCTTAAGTTTATAACCACGTTTTTGAAAATTGATATTTCTAAAACAATCTCTGATTTCAATCATTGACCAAAAAAAGGCAAAAAAGGTTAGCCACTGAATATAGCCACCAGTTAAAAAGTTTCCACCGGCCAAAACAAAGATTCGATTAAAAAATGTAGGATCACCCTCTGCAACTGTGGCATAGAAACCTGCTACCATCGCAATCTCAATGACAGAGGCAATGATTAAAGCCAGAAGAATGCCGGAAAGTTTTTTACTCAAGTACACATGGACTCCTTATATAATTTTCGGCTTTTATGAAGGATTTATTGAGGGAAAGATAACTGGAGTGTTTTACTCTTAATCATGCAATTTTAAATAATTAAGGTAAGATAGAGTAATTAATATGAAGCTACTTTGAGGAGTGACGATGAGTATCGTTCAAGCACAGAATCTTAGCCATCAATATGGTTCCTATCAAGCCTTGGATAATGTTAGTTTTGAGATTCAAGAAGGGCAATGTTTTGCTCTTTTAGGTCCAAACGGCGCGGGCAAAACGACCTTCGTTAAGATCATGCTCGGACTGCAAAATCCTAAATCTGGATCTTTAAATTTGTTTGATCAAAAAGCAGGAATTGCTGAAGCGAGAGCTCAGATCGGATATTTACCAGAGAAGTTTTCTTTTTACCCATACTACAAAGTTAAAGATACTCTTGAGTTTCATGCTGCTGTTTCTGGAATTTCTAAATCTCAAAGCGGTAGTGAAATTGAATTGGCCATGCAAAAGCTGAAGATTACAGAACTTGCTAACAAAAAGCTTTCTAATCTTTCAAAAGGACAACTACAAAGAGTAGGGATTGCGTCACTTTTGCTTGGTAATAAACGTTTACTGATTTTAGATGAGCCTTTCTCGGGGCTTGATCCAATCGGAATAAAAGACCTCAAAGACTTATTAAGAGAACTTAAAAAGTCAAATATAACTTTATTTATCAATAGTCATATTTTATCTGAAGTCGAACCTTTGTGTGACCATTTTGGCATTCTAAATAGAGGACAACTTCTTGTTGTTGGCGAAAAGAACCAACTCTTAAAAGGTAAATCACTCGAAGATTATTTTTCGGAGATCGTACAATGAATAATAGAGCATTTTTTTTATTGACGTGGAATACCGTTCAAAAAGAACTTCGTAGTAAAAGCTTCTACATGGTGATTGCAATTACCATAGGGATGCTTGTTATTGGCTATAGTATTATGCAAGCCTTTAGAGAACAGATTCAAGTGGAGGGCGGACCTCAAATGCTTGGTAACGGTCAACTCTTTTGGATCTATTACGCTTTCATTAATGCATGGAGTGTTTTTCTTGCTCTGCTGTTTGGTCTTGGTTGTGTAAGATCGGATATTTCAAGCAATGTTATAGGACAGCTCCTTGCATTTCCTATAAACAGAACATGGTATTTAATTTCAAGAGTTTTAGGGTCATGGTTATTAGTTGGTTTCTATCAGCTTTTGAGTTTTCTTTTAACGGCAGTACTCTTCTTTGATGCTATTAAGGAAATTCCTGTTACTGCGATGATTTTAGCGCCAATGATATCGTTATTACCGACTCTGGCTGCGGTAATTTTAGGTCTGTTTGTTTCTTTATGGGTTGGTAAAGCCCCAGGTATGATTTTAACTGGTTTAGCTGCAATGGGTGGTAGCTGGGCAAGGTCTGTTTTTGCTGATGCCGAAAATGCCTTTGCCAATTTATCCTTATTGAAAGTCGTTGGTTTAATTTTATGGATTGTTATTCCAAGATTTGCTGCCCCTCACTCCATTGTTCAAAACTTTGCGGAGACGGCCAATACTGAAATTGCATGGGTTGATATTTCTCAATTTGGCGTTGCAACTGTGATGATCTTTATTATCACCAACTTTGTTTTCAAGAGACGAGGATTTTAGTTGAATGTCTTTACCAAAAATTTAGCTGAACTTGATCTTCCCCAAATGGAGATGGTCTCTGCTGAAATGCCTTTGAGTGAAGTGATTATAAAATTTAACCAGCTAAATGTTGGGGTATTAGGTGTTACTGATGATGCAAATAATCTTATAGGTGTAATTTCTGAAAGAGATATGGTGCTTAGGACAACACCTGATAATTTTTCATCATGGAATGAGATTCAAGTTTCATCGATCATGTCCAAAAAGATTTTTTATATTGAATGTGATAAGCTCGTATCTGACGCAGTTCAGATGATGGCCTTGATGGAATTTAGGCATCTACCATTAAAAAAAGATAATAGTTATTATATTATCTCTGCCCGAGACGTTTTAGACCTTATTGCTGATAGTTATAAAGATGTCTGCTCTATGTTTGGTACACTCGTCTCTTGGGAGACGGATGAAGGTCAAATTCATGAGGAGTCTCATCTTTATCATAATCAAGAAGACTCGTTAATTACTGGTTCTTTTTTATTTGCTTCGATGAAAGAAGTTGATGGTAGTGAAATTTTGAAAATGGATGAGAAGGCAACAATCAAAGATTTATGGTTAAAGATGAAAGAAACTCATCTTCCAGTTGCTGCGGTGACTTCTTGGTCGACAATTCTTATGGGTATTATTACTGAAAGAGACTTGATGACTAAAGTTTTCACTGGTGATGCAGCAATTTTATCTCAGCCTATCTCTGGCATAATGACGCCTAAACCTCATAGTATGATGCTTAAGCATCATCTTGTCTTTGCTATTAATAATATGTCTAAATTCAGATATCGAAACATCTTAGTTGTTGATGAAGACAAATACCCTATGAAGATAGCGGAACTTATCGACTTCTTAAAATTCTTTAGTCGAGTCTTAAAAAAGTCTACGCCTTAAGCCTTTTTATCGCTTGAAGAATTGTTTCATCTTTCTTCGCAAAACAAAATCTTACTAATTTCTCACCTTGTCTATCTTTTAAATAAAAAGGTGCGGTTGGTATCGCTGCCACTTTCTTTTGATCAATAAGCTTATTACAAAAATCAAAGGCATCTTCATTCACTTTGACTTGTAAGAAGTAGGTGCCATCAGGTTTAATAACATTGTAGCCAAGCTCTTTTAGACCATTAAAGAGCAGATCTTTTTTTCTAGCATAATCCATCTTGAATTCTTTTAAATAGTCCGCACGATTATCAAGTCCCTGGGCAACGGCGATTTGCAGTGGGTGAGTA
>PCUW01000008.1 GCA_002787775.1 Bdellovibrionales bacterium CG12_big_fil_rev_8_21_14_0_65_38_15 | reverse complement strand
CGATAGAATACTATCATCCATTATTTGATACTGAAGCAGCACTAGCACAGCGCCGACTGCATGATTTAAACCGTGCAGACGATCCATTTTATTTTTGCGGTTCCTACTTCAGGTTCGGTTTTCACGAGGATGCACTTGCTTCTTCTGTAGACTTAGCCGAAATTATTTTAGGTCATTCTCCGTGGCAATAAACGCACAGCTCATTGACTGCCAAGTCACCCATACGCGTTTTACTCCTAAGAAACATAGCTTTGGAGCTAGCTTCTTTTGGTTTTCACTAGACGTTGACCATATTGATGAAGACTTTAAAAAATTACCTCTTGTTTCACGTAATAAGTGGAATCTTTTTCAGTTTCGAGACGACGATCATATCGATTTTGATCAAGGCGATATACGATCCAATGTTGAATATTTTTTAAAGCAACAAGGCGAAGAGCTTAAACCTAAAAAGATCACTCTTTGGACCAATCTTAGATGTGTTGGTTATGTCTTTAATCCAGTGAGCTTTTATTTTTTAACCATGTCGGATGACACTCATAGAGTCATTATGGAAGTCGGTAATACTTTTAATGAGTTAAAACCCTTTCTGGTTCCAGCGAGTGCATTTAAAGGAAATCGCGCCGAAGTAAGGGTGCAAAAACATTTCTACGTTTCACCATTTATAGCCTTAGACACTTTTTTTACATTCAAATTACGCTTTGACGATAAAAGCCTTTCGATTATAGTCAATAGTGATAAAGAAGATGGCACTAAGGTCTTAACAGCTGCTTTAACTGGCCAATATAAAGAACTCTCGTCTAAGAGTTTATTGCTATCACTATTTAAGCATCCATTTGTCACACTTAAGATCATTACGATGATCCATTGGCATGCTTTATTATTATGGTTAAAGAAAATTCCGTATATCAGTAAAGACGATAATCCACATCTTCAGCAGGGGAACATGAGATGGAAAAAATAAAATCTTGGGACTTAGCCAATTATCCCAATAAAAACTCATGGGCCAAAAAAGCAGTCTTTGGATTGCTCTCCAGCTTTAAAAGAGGAACTCTAACTCTTAACTTACCCAATGGCGATCAAGTCGTCGGTGGTGATAACTGCGAAGTCGCCACAGCTACCATTAATATTAAAAATGAACGCTTCTTTAAACGTGTTGTTTTAGGTGGAGATATCGCTTTTGGTGAGGCTTACGTCGATGGTGATTGGGATACTCCTGATATTACCTCTGTTATTCGCTGGATGATTATCAACGTTGAAGACTCAGGCGTGATGTCTGGTTCAAAATCTAAGGCAGCCTTTTTTAATCTTTTAGGTCAGGTCAACCGTGTTGGTCACCTTGTGAAAAGAAATTCAAAAGCGGGCTCACAGCAAAATATCGCTTTTCACTATGATCTTTCTAATGATTTTTACAGTAAGTGGCTTGATCCAACCATGACTTATTCTTGTGGTTATTTTGAAGATCAAGAAACGACTTTAGAAGAATCCCAAACTAAAAAGTATCAATTACTTTGTGACGACTTATCTCTTCAACCAAGCGACCACGTCCTTGAAATTGGTTGCGGCTGGGGTGGGTTCATGGAACATGCAGTTTCAAAGTACGGTTGCAAATATACCGGTGTTACCATTTCTAAAGAGCAGTTAAAGTTTGCCAAAGAGCGTGCCAAGAAACTTGGAATCGAAGATAAGGTTGAACTTCTCTTTTGTGATTACCGCGATCTCGACGGTCAATTTGATAAGATTGTCTCGATTGAAATGATCGAAGCTGTTGGGCATGAGTACTTGCCGGTGTATTTTGGTAAATTACAATCACTATTAACCAAGCAAGGTCTTCTTGTTGTTCAGGCCATTACATCTCCTGACTCACGTTATAATGAATTTAGAAAAGGCGTAGATTGGATTCAAAAGCATATTTTTCCAGGGTCATTACTACCTTCTGTAGCGGCCATGACTGAAGCCGTAAGAAAGTCCGGTGATATGCACCTTGTGAATCTAAGAGATATCGGAACTCACTATGCAACCACATTGAGTTTATGGCGAGATGCTTTTAATAAAGAGTGGGATCAGATTAATCCTTTGGGATTTGATGAAGCTTTTAAAAGAAAGTGGAATTATTATTTGAGCTACTGTGAAGCTGCTTTTGAAATGCGAAATATTTCAGACGTTCAGCTGACGTGGTCACGACCAAATAATACGAGTTTTTAACGGTTTCTATAATCGAACACAAGATCTATTGATTTATTAAAAGATCTTTTTTGATAATCAGAGCTCGTGCTCCATTTTTTATCCATTTGCTCAATCCATTTATACATCGTATCTGGATCATAAAAAGATAAGAACTTCGCGCCTTCTTCATTCGGTGTTGCCCACTTAGTTTTGCCAGGCTTTAGAACTAGTGGAATGAGTTTGACGTCATCTCCACCTTCAAGATGATCGTATGGTTCTTGATCGGCTTCGATATATTTTTTAGAGCTATAAGGGCCAATATATTTCTTTGGAACCCATACGCTTCCAGACCATGATTCAAGTTGTTTTTGATCTGCGATTTTAGCTGCTTGTAAAAAAGAGACTCCAAAAGCCGAACAACCAGCGCCTTCTCCAGCTAGCGTATCAACTGGAAATCCATAATTGTGCATTCCTAGTTTATCAACAAAGTTGTCATAGTGATTAAACATCAGATCACAGGCTTGATCAGAAATCATATAAGTTACTGAATGGACTTGACCGTTTTTTCTTTTTTTAGCTATTTCGTTATTTAGCTTTTCTTCGCTTTCAAGTTCACCCGGAAAGATATGAAAAAGAACACCTAAGCCAGCGTGCTCGTTGAGCACAACTCGTTTTGTTTCTCCGCCTCTTGAAGTCATTGCTGTGATCAAATTTCTTTCACCACATTTAATATTAATGGAGACGTGACCGAGTAATCGCTTGTTGCCATTGATATAACTTAAAGCTTCGTTCTTAACCACTGAAGCAGCTAAGGCTTTTGGTGAATCCCAATTGATTCCAACTGAAGATTTGAAAGCATATAATGTAAATGTATTCATGGCATACGCCTGTGGCAAACAAACAAGGGTAAGGATTGATAGGATTCTCTTCATGAACGCGATAGTACACGCTTGTCAGGGGAAATCACTTCTATTGATAATATTTATATGTTTTAGGGGCTAAGTTATTGATTTAAAGAAGCTAGATTCGCTCATTTAACCAATCTCTTAGTTCCAAGACTTCTAAAATATCGATTTCATGGCCCATTTCAAACTTAGAAAACTTAAGCTTCATCTGTCGTTTTTTAAGCTCATTAACGCCATTAAAGGTCTCTTCAAAAGGTATCATGTCATCGTGAATTCCGTGAGCAATATAAGCATCAATAGATTCATAGCTTGAATCTAAGATTTCTTTTCTAAGAAAAATTCTTGGACTTAGTGCTATGATTCCGGCAAATTTTTGTTTCGTCTGCATAGCGACTTCAAGTGCTAAGGCCCCACCTTGAGAAAAACCGCAAAGAAAAATATTTTCGCTTTTAACACCCACGTTTTTAACTTGTTCCATAATAAGTTCAATCGAGTGTGAAATCGCTTGAAAGGGAAGTTCTGGAGGCAGCGGATACCAACTATAACCAAAGCTATAGGCTTCAGGGGCATCAAGCAGGCGATAAGACATACCTGTCATATTAAGTTCACGGCAAAAGGGAATGAATGATTCTTTAACATCACCACGGCCATGCATAATGATCATTACTTTATCTGAGATAAAGGGACCTGGGGCAGCTGCTATGTCAATATAGTTCAGCATTATGGAGTATTGATAAATGCGTTAATAACAGAAGTCTTGTTTCTATTAAATAACTCGTCAAGATAACCTGGACGATGATTAGAGTAATCTGTACCAAGCACAATAATACTATTCATCATTGAAAGCTTCACTGATTTGCCACCAATAACATTAACTTCATCATCGTGATCGCGATCAAGCTTACAGTGACCTAATTCATGAAATATTAATGATTCACGATCAGAATCAGCGGCCGTATCCCACCATTGTTTTCTTATAATGATTTCTCTCAGATCATTTGAATAGATATAGCAAACACCTTGAAAGGTATTAACCTCTGGATCACCAAAGTTAATAAGCACATCACCAACGCTAAACCCTGAATTACCTGTGACTGATTTCGCATAGGATTCAAACTGAGCCACATAAGGACTAAAAGTAGAATCAGTTGATGAAAACAAACGACTTGTTCCACTTTTCTTTTGAACGTGCTTACCAATAATAGGCATACCGCAAGAGGTGCTTAAAATAGCGATAAGAGATAAGACGATGAGTGGTAAAAGTTTGTTTTTCATACCTCATATAAGAGCAAAGACTAGGCCAAATATCTGTCCTTGATTCAAGCACTTAAGTCTCTAGTATTCCTAACAGGTGTCTAAACTTTCGACACATTGGAAAGAATTTCATGATAATCTTGTTTTATGAGAACACTTGTTATTGGCGATGTGCACGGCTGTCTTAGAGAACTTGATCTTCTGCTTGAAAAAGTAGGCTTTAGACAGGGGAGTGATCGTCTCATCTTTGTTGGCGATCTTATCAATAAAGGACCTAATTCACTTGGCGTTTTACAACGTGTTTTTGAATTAAAAGCCGAAGTCGTTATTGGAAATCATGAACTCGCCATGCTTAATTCTAAAGCCGCTGGTTATCCTCGTGAACTCGTTAATTGGGTTAAGACTTGGCCGTCTTATATAGAAGAAAAAGATTTTATGATTATTCACGGGGGCCTAATTCCTGGAGTACATCCAAAAGACAGTGACCCCATCATTTTTACCAGACTAAGAACATGGAACCCAGAATTAAATGCACCAGGTAAGAAAGATGATCCCGCTTGGTTTGAATTCTATACAGGCAAAAAATTAGTTGTTTTCGGTCACTGGGCAGCAAAAGGCTTGGTCGTTAGAGATAATGCCATTGGTATTGATACAGGCTGTGTTTACGGTAGGAAACTGACTTGCTTAACGTTACCAAGTCGCGAGTTAACACAAGTGAATGCTCTTGAAATTTATGAAGTCCCGCTTGCCTAATAGATAGGCAGGAAAAAGCATTGATCTAAGTCAGGTCCATCACAATTTGAATAAAGATGAATTTCCCAAAACTTTGCTGGCCTCTCACTTAGTCTAGTCGAAATATTTGCCGTGGCCGGTAATTCAAAATCAAGATTTAGAGTATCGCTATTAATATCAATCTCTCTTTCTTCACTATACTGAATTCGACACTTCACACTGGATTTATTTTTTTCATAAGAATAAATTTCTTCTACCGCTCTTAGTTTTACTTCTAACTTCTTTACGACCTTATAGTTTAAACCACTGATATAAAGACTAAAGGAAGAATTCAGTCTGATCGGAAAATGCTCAAGTTGAATTTTAACTTTAGAATGGGCTTTTTGACGTCTGCTATTAATATAAAAAATGAAAAAGATTAGAAGAGTAAATAAGCTTATTCCAATTGGAAAGATGAGAATTTCACCCTGGAAGTTCTTCTGACTCGCGATACTCCAAGCAATACCGTGGAATCCAGCTAGAATCGTTATGCCGATTAAGTGGGCCCACCACTTTGTTTTAGCACGAGATAAATTCTTACCGTATTTCCAGTTAAAATCCCAAAGCCATGGAGAGCTTGGATTTCTCCTTTGGCTTATCTTGTTAGCGGTTTTTTGATTCATGTCGATCATGCCGCTTAAAAAAACACTTAATCCTGCAAGAGAAAAGATGACACCAACAAGACTTAGAGTCCACCTGGGAACCGAGGTGTTTGGAAGCTGAATCATCCACCAGGCTTGATCCTGATAAAGTGAAAATTCTTTTAAAGGGATGACTTGGCATAGATTCAGAATACCTAAACCAACTCCAATAAAAAACAATGAAAAGATAACAGCGCCAGCGCCGCTAATATTTCCTTGAGAAACAGGGGAGACGAACTTTTGGATCTTCACGAAACTTAGAGTTTAATTGTGATAACAGAACCTTCAACTGTAACGTTAGTTACATCGAGTTTTGAAAGAAGATTCACGATGATTTTCTTAACGTTAATGAAGCCCACTTTGGCTTCACGAAGATCAATTTCAGCGATATTTTTCTTTTGATTAAGAATGGCCGTGCCTTTCATTCTCAATGTTAATTTGAAAATAAAACGCGCCTGCAAGGAAAGTTCAAACTCCTGTTCGATGATACTCATTTTAATTTCGCTAATCTTTTTTGGCATAAAGATACTAGCTTTATTTAAATCAAGATCTTCTTTCGAAACAGAAGCAAGCCAAAGAGGAGCAAGCTTTTCAGCGGCTTTTTGTGCCAGTTTAATTTCTGGAATATAAATGACTCCATTATCAAAACATGGAATTAAAAAAGAAATGAGTTGATCATCACCACGAGTATTGGTGAAGCAGTTAACTTTAAGCGCTTTAAGCCCGTGAACATCTTCTCCAAGAGAGATGGCGCCGTTAACAAAATTGAGGTCTAAAGATTTATTAGCTGTTCCTTTAATATCAATTCTTTCGGCCGAAAGTGCAGAGACGGCATCAAGAACACTTTGATCAATGCCATCGAGTCTAAAATTAGTGTCAGTCTTTTCAAAGAGGAGATTGCCTTCGCCTTTAGTAATATCGATATTGTAACCATTGAGATTAAGTTCACCGAAATCAAAAACCATTTGAAAGACATCTGCAGAGGCTTGTCCTTTTGATTGTAAAAAATCGAGATGTAGATTTTGAACATCAAAAGATTTAATTCCTGCTTGGGCATTTAAAGATAAGCTTAGAATAATTGCTGCCAACCATAGCTGCATGAAAGACTCCATTTCAAATTTTGTTTATTATCACTATTCGCTTTGAAGATGACAAATGCTGTGAAGCGTTTAAAGCTTTCTGTCGCTTTAACTGATTAAATTTATTACAGTATTTCTATGAATACTTCGGTTTATCTATATGCTTTGGCTTCAAATTTTTGCTTCGCCCTTGGAAGTCAGTTTTTTACTCATTATTCCAGGGCAATTTCATCAGCATGGATGAACGCTTTTAAGGCTAGTTTGGCCTGTGTTTTATTTGCGGTAACGACGTTTTTATTTTTAGATATCACTCCTATAGGTATGACTGGAATTTTGCTTTTTGCTTTTTCTGGTTTTATCGGTTTGGGGCTAGGTGATATTTTTTTACTTAAAGCATTTGCGGAATTAGGCCCTGGACGCACATTAATACTTTTTGGATTTCAACCACTACTGCTTGGTCTTTTTGGAAAGCTTTTTCTAGGTCAAACGATTGATACGACTAAGCTTGCTGCTATTGCCTGCTTTATTGGAATCGTCGTTTTGTTTGCTCATGAATCTTGGAGACGTGATCGAAGCTTTGGCATGAAAGCTTTAATGATCGCTATGCTTGGCATTGTTTTAGATGCCGCAGGAGTAGTGATTACCAGACATGTTTTTGATTCTTATCCAGCTGTTCACGCAATTGAAGGAAATCTATATCGTTGTCTTGGTGCTGTGCTTTTTTTCATCCTTTTATCTTTGGTGAAGCCATTTAACTTTTTTGGTCATCTCAAAGCAATGAACTGGAAAACCAGGGGATATGTTTCACTTGGAGCAGTGCTTGGCACATTCTTATCGCTTGGATTTTTCTTAAAGGCAGTTCAAACAGGTCATCTTGCTACAGTATCTGGTGTTGCGATTACAGGAACGTTATTTTCTTCCGCCTTTGAATGTATTTGGACTAAGAAGTGGCCTAGTAAAACTCTATGGGCAGCACTTGGATTATTCTTGATTGGATCTTGGATCTTAGTTGGGTAAAAAAAAGGGTGATCTTTCGATCACCCTTCGAATTCAGTCTATATGGAAGATGAATTAATAGCGATTACCACCGCCACCAAATCCACCACGTCCGCCGCGATCACCGCCACGTCCGCCGCCGCCACCAAATCCACCAGTACGTGGCTCTTGTGGGCGAGCTTCATTAACAACTAATTTACGACCTTCATATTCTTGGCCATTTAGACTTTCGATAGCGCCTTGAGCTTCATCATCAGAACCCATTTCAACGAATCCAAAGCCTTTTGAACGGCCTGTATCGCGATCAGTGATAATGCGTGCAGATGCTACTGAGCCGTGACCGGCAAACAAATCTTTTAAAGACTGCTCAGTAATAGAAAACGGAAGGTTACCGACATAAAGTTTACTGCCCATGAAAATCCTCCAAGGGGGCGATGCCTTTTCAAAAGCCATGGGCCCGATGCCCTGGGAACTCGAAAGAAGCGTTTGTATCGGTGGCATAATGCCTGTGCCGCGTTTGGCCGTCAAGTTTATGGGTTTAATTTGCCCAAAATGGAGCGTGATAATCAAACTTTGTCTTAGATTTTACGGCCATCAAATAGCTGTGCATTTTGTCAGAAAAGCGAAATTCTGGCACAACGAAAAGGCCCCATAGATGCGCCGCAACCATAATGTCGGCTAGGGTAAACTCTTCACTTTTATACCAAGGTGTAAGATTAGATTCAAAATATTTTAGATCTTTGATTATTTGCTCTTCAAAATGGTTACGATTTTTTGCCAGCTCTTTGAATGGTCCTCTTTTCTTAGACTTCTTAGCTTCAAAATAGTTCCTAGAGCTTTCTTTAAACTCTGGTGTCCAAACCCAGTAAGGCATAGCTAAGTTATGAACGTTTGATCCAAGCTTTGAGAGCCAGTTTTCAAGTTCTTCATTATCGGCTTGTTTGAGGGCAGGAATTCGGTTGTCCTTATCAAGATGTTTAATAATGTCCAAAGACTCATTCATGGCTTTGCCACTTTTATCCTGCCAAATAGGCAGCATTTTAACGCCAGTAAGCTTCAAAGGAGTACTTTCATCATCGTATTGAAGCACCTGATCTCTATAATTTTCGTCTAGAAAAGCTAGTGTCATTCTGACTCTAATACAATAAGGACAATGGACGTAGTGGTATAAGGTACTCATTTTATTAACACTCAAAATGTTTGTTTCTGTAAGTTTCTGTAATCTCATGCATATTTTACATGGATTGTGGAGGACCTAGCAAATCCGACCTAAAGTGCGCTCAAGCCAAAACCCATTAAGGGGAGGAAACTTATGAAGAACGTATTTACCGTTGCCTTAGCTCTATTGTTAACACAAGCCGTAATGGCCAAGGATATTTTAATTTCAACAGTAACTAGTGATGTTGATAGCTATACAACTTATCTTTGGATCGTCACAAATAACGATGGAACTGCTCAAGCGCTTAAGATGACATCCAACGACGGAGCAAGTCCTGCGATGTTTGGACCAAGCAAAGTTAAAACTGGAATGGTACTTAAAAAAGTCGATTCTTATGATGTCGTGGTTTTAAAGAGTGATGACTTTGAAACTGATAGAGGTGGCCACCTTGATATGGAATACCTATCAAATGGCATCACAGGTTCTAGAGAGAAAAAAGAATTAGCCATTGAATTTAACGGCACTAACTGGAAGCTCTATCATAGAGGAGAGGCAGTAAATCGCTTTCATTTCACTGGTAAAAAGATTCTGGGTAAATTAGTCGGGATTAAGCGCGTCGATATTAGATAAATTTCACAAACCATAGACCTTCCTTGTAGCATTTATAGAACTACTAGGAAGGTTTTATGACTCTCTCGCTCATCTTTAAAGATCGCCGTTTTTGGCCTTTGTTTTGGACTCAATTCTTAGGTGCGCTCAACGATAACTTCTTTAAAAACAGCTTAGTCATTTTGATCACCTATAGAGCGATTGATCTATGGGGGATGAATTCAAGTACACTGGTTGCCTTTGCTGGTGGCATTTTCATATTACCTTTCTTTTTATTTTCAGCTACGGCAGGTCAGCTTGCTGATAAATATGAAAAAGCTGATGTCATTCGCATCACTAAGTGGACAGAGCTTATTGTCATGGGAATCGCTGCCGTTGGTTTTTGGCAGGATAACTTTCAACTTCTGATGATCGTATTATTTTTGATGGGAACCCAATCAGCTTTTTTTGGCCCGCTAAAATATGGAATCATTCCTTCTCTGGTTCATGAAGATGAGCTTGTTCCTGCCAATGCAGCTGTAAGTATGGGAACATTTCTCTCCATTCTTATCGGAACAATTGCCGGCGGTGTCGTCGCTAATATGCAAAACTACGTTACCTTGATTGCTCTTGGTATTATCGGTTTCGCTATCCTTGGAATTTTAACGTCTCTACCAATAAAACATACTGGCCAGCGAGTTAAGGATTTAAAAGTTGATTGGACATTTTTTAGGCCAACACTTCAGGTCCTAGGGATTACCAGAAAGAAAAAAGAAGTTTTTAGATCAGTACTTGGGATTTCATGGTTTTGGTTTTTTGGTGCCGCAATTCTTTCTGTGCTTCCAGCTTATTGTAAAGATGTTGTGTATGGTGACGGAAAAGTTGGAACCATGTTTCTGGCCATGTTCACTATTGGTATGGGTCTAGGTTCTTTCATTACAGAAAAGTTATCTGGAAAAAGAGTTGAAGTCGGAATGGTTCCTATCGCTTGTCTTGGTATGAGCTTATTTATGCTTGATCTCTTTTGGGTTGGTTACTCGTGGGAAATTCAACCTGTAACTTTATTTACAGTTGAAGAGTTCTTGGCCATGCCTGCGGGGATTCGTGCTTTATTTGATCTGTTTATGATCTCTGTGTGCGGCGGTTGCTATATCGTTCCTCAATACACCTATGTTCAAGAAGGCAGTGATCGCGAAGAACTTTCTCGCACCATCGCTGGAAACAATATTTGGAACTCGCTCTTTATGGTTGTCGCGGCCGTCAGTGTTATGTTGATGGGCCCTCTTGGGATTCCCACCATTCTACTATGCCTTGCTTTAGTTAACGCTGTCGTCTCTTTGCTCTCTTATATTTCATACTCAGAGTTTACGCTGCGTTTTTGGCAGATGGTTGTCATGAATATTTTTTATAAAGTTGAAGTTGAGGGGGCAGAAAACATTCCTTTAAATGGACCATTTGTTATTGCCAGCAATCACGTTTCGTTTTTAGATTGGGCATTTATCGCGGCCGCAAGTCCAAGACCTATCAGATGGGTTATTGATCACGCCTATTATTACAAGCCTGGTTTACCTTTTTGGTTCAAACAAGCAAAACTAATACCTATAGCCACAAGAAAAGAAAATGAAGAACTCTTGAAAAATGCTTTTGATGGTGTCGCTAATTCAGTTAAAGGCGGACATGTTATTGGACTCTTTCCAGAAGGATTTATTTCAAGAAATGGACAACTTAAACGTTTCCAGCCAGGGGTGAGTAAAATCGTAAAGGAGCACAGTGTTCCTGTCGTTCCAGTCAGCCTTTCTGGTCTTTGGGGCAGTATCTTTTCTTATGAAGGTGGCAAAGTCATTTTCAAAATGCCAAAAACATTTAGGCGCAAAGTGAAGATTACTATTGGTAAACCACTTGCTGCAACTGAATTTGATATTAAAAAATTAGAAATGTGGATTACTTCTAATGTTGAAGATTATCATCATCAATTTATAACCAAGGCCGAGGCTTAATGATGCAAGTACAAAAAGGCGAAAAAGGTTGGAGTGTCAGGCTCGATATCGATGAGCCATTATTTGGCTCACTAGAAAAAATCGCTTTTGAGAATAATTGGAAAAGTGGATTTATTTGGGGACTTGGTGCTCTTAAGAACTGTGAGCTTGGGTTTTATCATCTTCATCAAAAAACTTATGATAGAAAAATGTTTAAAGATGAAGCAGAGCTGTTGGCCTTAACCGGCAACTTGGCCATGCTTGAAGGTAAGCCATTCTTTCACCTTCACGCTGTTTTAGGTGGAAGCGACTTTAAATGTTTTGGTGGCCATCTTTTTATGGCCGATGTTGCTGTGACTTGTGAGCTTTTCTTTAGTGAACAAAATATCCCAGCCTCAAGAGTTGATAATCCTATTATTGGTTTAAAGCATCTTGATTTTTGTGGCATCAAATGAAAAAGGCCATCATCGTTGACATAGATGGAACTCTCGCCGATGTTGAACACCGTGTCCATCACGTCAATAAAGAACAAAAAGATTGGAAGGCCTTTCACGATTCCATGGATCAAGACAGGCTTAATCATTGGTGTGCTAAACTCATTGAAGCTATGAAACATCAAGGCTTCGACATCCTTTTTGTAACAGGAAGAGATGAAGACTACCGTGAAAAAACTCAAACATGGATGAAACAGCATCAAATTCAATACGATAAACTTTATATGCGTTCTGCCGTTGATTTTAGATCAGACTCTGAAGTAAAAAAAGAAATCTATGAACGACAAATCAAAGATCATTGGGAAGTTGCCTTCGTTGTCGACGACAGACTTAGCGTTGTTAAAATGTGGCGAGAACAGTTAGGGCTGGTCTGTTTGCAATGTGATTGGGGTGATTTCTAAATAAGTTGCTGTTTTTTGGTTAGATCATCAAGGGACAAATCGTCTTGATTAGGGTAAAAAACCCTATGAAAAAAATAATCCTTCTTATGCTTTTACCTCTTCAATGTTTTGCCTTTGGTAATCTCTTTATCATTGGCGGCGGTTCTCAGTCAGATGAACTCGTGAAAGAGTATTTAAAGCTTTGTGGAGCTTCTAATAAACTTTTAATTGTTGCTAAAGCGAGCTCGCTTGAAGAAGAAGTTTTAGCTGAAGTCCAGACTCGCTTTCAAACTCTTGGAGCCACTAATACCCATAAATATATTTGCCAAGCTCAGGCTGACCAATGTCTTGAACAATTAAGTGATGTGAAATGCGTTTACTTTTCTGGTGGTGATCAAAAAAAACTTACTGAGCATTTTCTTGGAAGCAAAGCGATTGAAAAACTTCATCAGATCTTTGCTGACGGTGGAACTATGATCGGAACAAGTGCTGGTGCCGCTATCATGAGTGAAGTGATGCTAAGTGGAAACATTCTAGATGATGCCGAAGGTTTTTCTAGAATCGCAGTTAACCATGTTGAAGATTCTATCGGCTTTGGATTTTTAAAAAATTTCATTATTGATCAGCACTTTGTTAAAAGACAAAGACAAAATAGACTACTAAGTAAAGTTTTAGAGCTTCCTTACCTGGTTGGTGTTGGTATTGATGAGTCGACAGCGATCGTCTTTAAAAACACTATCACTGAATTTACTGTCACTGGACAAGCTTCGGTCGTTATCTTTGATGCCAGACAAACAAGCCCAGGACTTGATGGTAGGGGCAATTTCTCTGTGAAAAACCTATCACAATCAATTCTAAGCAGTGACCAAACGTTCAAATTTTAAGACTAAGCTCTTGATTTTTGACAGGCTATTGCAGGCTTCACTACAATTGACTTAGCACAAAAATAAGGATGTTTTATGTTCAACAAGTCGCTTGTTATTTCACTGATCGCTTTGAGTCTTGTGGGTTGTAAACTACAAAAACAAAAAGAACCGGAAGTAAATAATATCGAAGGTTACCGTATTGGTGATGCTATTCGTTCTGAGCGCTTTTTAAATGCTAATGAAAAAACAGCTGGTAATCGTATTTGTCGCGATCTTAGGGCAAAGAGAAATCGCTGGGAAGTCAGTCGTGACAGCTTAAACTTTAATTATAACGTTCGCTCTAGATCAAGCTGCTCAGGCTCGCTTGCAAGCTACGAATTAGCCGCCTCTGTGGATATCTCTGGCGGGGATCTGGTCTTAGATACAACTTCTAGATCTAAATTTATTAAAGAAGTTTTAACAGATTTACATCCGGCCATCTCTACTCTTTGTGATGAAGTGCTGGCAGGGGATGCAGATGTAAAAAATACGGTAGAGCAGTCAGGGACTCGCTATCAAACGACGTTCTACGAATATAATGGGAATTTTTATTCACTTATTACACGTTTCTTAAAAGACTCGAGCAATGCGTGGAGAGCAGTTTTAGTTGATGAGTCACTCGTAGTCGTCAACGAGAGAACATCCAATGGAGCATTGGTTGGTCTTGTTTCTAAACGCGCACAAGAATCAAGTTGCACCGGTAGTGGCTCAACTTATATTGATCAAGTGATTCGTTAAAATTCGAATTTAAACCCGTTTTGGGTCATAAGAGCAACGATCGTAAACGTTAATAGCAGTACGACGATTGGTGTGTACTTTAGCCAATTTAAAGATCGTTCTTGATTTTTAAATAATTTCATTTTTGCCTCATCATCAATATTCACTGATAGAAGAAGCAAGACTGGTGCCATTGATTCAGGGTCAAAAAGACCCTGAAAATTGGTTTTTAATTATAAATTCATTTAAGTCAGTGTCACTTTGACCCTGATTTATCGCACCAGTTCTGAGGCTGCGGCCACAATCCCATCAACCCCAATTCCAAAACGATCGTAAAGCTCATCCGCCGTGTAAGCAGATTGTCCAAATTCACCTGAAATACCAAGGGTTGTGATCGATGGATGCACTCCTTCTTTTGCTAGAGCTGAAAGCCAAAGTTGTCCCATACCTGCAACCTGCTGATGATCTTCAACGGTGACTAAGCGGTTACCGCACTTTTCTAATAACGGCAGGAGATCTTCGATATCCGGCTTATTGGCAAATGGAGCATTCACAACAGCGGCGCTAATTCCTTCACGAGCAAGCTGCTCACGAGCTTGAAGAGCTTTTGGAACCATCGGGCCACAAGCAAGAATTACAACATCCTGACCATCGGCTAAGATTTGAATTTTTCCCCACTTATACTTTACATCGGCGCCATAAAACACAGGATGATTTTCGCGTCCAAAAAAGAAAACAACGCTATCGACGTTATCTCCGTTTTCACGACCTTTTGCCATTTTTTGAATAGCTTGAAGAAGATATGTTTCAGCCTCTTGTGAGCATGAACAAACAACTGCTGTAACGTGAGGAATAGAGCTTACGGCCGAAAGATAAGATGTTGCCTGGTGAGAAGCACCATCAGCTGCATCTTGAAATCCAGCGTGAGAAAATAATCCGATAATTGGAGCTTGTGATAATCCGGCCATGATTAAAGGAAGATTTCCTTTTGTTATTCCAAATTGAGCGAAGGTATCAACGATTGGAATCATGCCGGCTTTCGACATTCCCACGGCAGCAGAAACCATATTTGATTCCGCCACACCAATATCAAGTGATTGGTCTGGAAACTCTTTATGAAAGGGAGCAATACCTGTTGAACCTTGAAGGTCTGCTGAAATAGAAAAGACTGGAAGTCCTTGCTTCGCCGCTTCGATCGCAGCTTTAGCAAAACCGACTTGAACTTTTTCTGTTGGAATACCACCCGATTGCTTTGTCGATGGTGCAGGAGTTGAATCTAAAATCTCTCTTGCCCATGATCTAAATTCACCTGGAAGTTCACTGCCAAGATAAACTTCTTCCAAATAAGGAAGCAGCTTATCGTCGTAAGCTTTAAGAGGGTAGCCATGTCCACCAGAGCTTGATTCTTCAGTGGCCTTGATGCCTTTTCCTTTTATTGTTTTAAAAAGAATGGCAATTGGTTTCGTGGAGTTTGCATTCGTATCAACAATAGCTTTTTCAATTGTTTGGTGAACAGCTTCTAAATTATTTCCATCTTCAACAACTCTTAAGTCCCAACCAAGTGTCGCAAGTGATTTAAATGTTGGCTCCATCGAGAAGCTGTCTTTATCAATACGACCTGAAAGTTTTGTGTTGTTATCTGAAATGGCCATCACGAATGGAGCAAGTTTGCCCTTGGCCGCAAGACCTGGAATGGCGGCGAATGCTTCTTTGGCTTCACCTTCCATCGCTGCTCCATCTGAGATGGTACAGATTGTAGTTCTTTGACGACCAAAAACTTTATCAGCAAGCGCCAAGCCTTGAGCTTGAGGAAGGCCAGATCCAAGTGGACCATTAGAAATCAAAACACCTTCAGGGTTAAGATGACCTTCGCCGTGACCTGTTAGTTTACTTTCGATTGAGCGAAACTTTTTAAGCGCTTCATTATCAAGATGATCAAATCCATAAAGCGATCTTAAAGCATAGATTCCATTTTCACAGTGACCAGCATCGTTAACGAAATTGAACTGTTCATGCCACTCGAAACTTGCTTGTCCCTGTCTAAACATAATGGCGTGTATGGATGACATGATTTCAGCAAACGCTGCAGGTCCGCCCCAATGGCAGGCAGCTCCACCAATGACCGCATGTTGATTCATTAGTAGCAGCAGTGCTCTTACGGCCCTAGGATCAGCAAGCTGTTCCTCAGCTCCATTGATGCTTTTGACGTTAACGCTAAGTCGTGGAGAATTCTTAGGAGTAGGGGCTAATTTCGAAGGAAGATTAAGTGAGCGCATGTACTGAAATCCTAGTGGTTTGGTATAAAAATTTAATCCCGGACATTGTGCCAATATTCATTAGCAGTTGGAAAGAAACTCTATGCCATTGATACTTAAAACAAATAATATTTATTTTAACTTTATTTAAAGCTAAGTATCTGAAAGTACTAGGCTGTGTCAAATAAGAGGAAATCGTTACAAATGTAATTTAGAAAAAAGCCGATAATGCTCTTAGTGGGCAATGAGTCATTTGATCATTTCGGAGATTTTCATGTGCGATGTTTGTAAAGCAGAAGGGTTAGATTGGCATTTTCACAATGGTGAAAAAGACACTCTACATACCGGTAGGCTTTATCGAGTTTACGTCGGACAAGTCGCTAAAGTTCGCCTTTGCCAAATCCATGCAGTCCAGCTTTTTAACCTTGGTGAGATGCGTTTTTTAAGAGAGAACCTAGCTCTTGCGCGTGAGGTCTCAGAGAAGAAGTCAGCCTTCCTAGAGTAGTTGTCTAAGGGTATGATGCCCTCATGAAAACTTATCAAAATTATATCGCCAATCATTTTCAACCCAGCCCAAGCTCTCTTGATGTTAACGACAAGTGGAACCAAGAAGTTTTCGCTAAAATTAATTATGCCACTCCAGAGCAAATAGAAGCCGCGCTTGAAAAGGCTTATCTATGTCGTAAGCGCTTAGCTCATATCTCTCATGGACGACGCGAGGGCTGGCTCATTGAGCTTCATGGCCGTTTAAAAAATCGCGCTGATGAATTTGCCAGTCTCATATCTAGAGAAGCTGGTAAGCCAATTTCTTATGCTCGCGCTGAAGTTGAACGTTGTTTAACAACCTTAAGATTTGCAGCTGAAGAAGCTAGAAGGCTAGTCGGAGAAAAAGTTGCGATTGATTATGGAGCCGGAGCAGGTAAGAGTGCTTTTACCGATCGTTTTCCTGTTGGAGTGGTGCTTGGAATTTCTCCCTTCAACTTTCCATTAAATCTAGCTCTTCATAAATTAGGTCCTGCTATTGCCAGCGGATGTCCGATTATTTTAAAGCCCTCTCCCTTCGCTCCAGCTTCACTTTTTGCTTTTGCAGAATTGTTTGAAGGGATGGATATGCCTGAAGGATCAGTTTCTATTTTGATGGTTCGAGATGATCAAGCGCCAAAGCTTTCAGAAGATAAAAGAATTAGCCTTATTAGTTTTACCGGCTCGCCAAAAGTTGGATGGTCCATAAAACAAAATGCTGATAAGAAAAAAGTTTTACTGGAGCTTGGTGGCAATGCTCCAGTTATTATCGATGAGTCGGCCGATCTTGTAGATGCTGCTAAAAAAGTTGCGATTGGAACATTTTTATATGCAGGACAAATTTGCATTTCAACTCAACGAGTATTTGTTGTTAAAAAAGTTTACGATGAATTTTTAAAAAAACTTCTAGAAGAAACATCAAAATTAAAAGTTGGTGCACCTGAGGATGAGAAAACTCAAGTCGGCCCTTTGATTGCGAAAGTTCATTTGAAGAGAATTGAAAGTTGGGTGCAAGAGGCCATCACTAATGGCGCCACCGTTTTATGTGGTGGTAAAGTCTTAAATATTGATCAAAATCTCTACGCACCGACCTGGCTAGCAAACGTTAAAAGCAATGATAAAGTTATGTGCGAAGAGGTCTTTGGACCAGTCGGAATTATCGAGTCAGTCGAAGACTTTGATGAAGCTATTCAAAGAGCAAACGATACAAGTTTTGGGCTTCAAGCGGGAGTCTTCACTAACCGACTTGATCATAGCAAAAATGCCTTTAGAGATCTCGAGTACGCCGGTGTGATGATCAATAATATTCCTGGATTTCGCGTTGACTCCATGCCTTATGGCGGAATTAAAGATTCAGGTTTCGGTCGTGAAGGGTTAAGATACGCCATCGAAGAATTCACTGAAACAAAACTTTTAGTTTTCTAGGAAATAGATATGAGTGTTCGCGTCCGTTTTGCACCTTCACCAACTGGTTACCTCCACATCGGTGGAGCCCGTACAGCTTTATATAGTTATCTCTTTGCTCGCGGGCATGGTGGTAAGTATATCCTTCGAATTGAAGATACAGACCTTGAGCGCTCAAAGCGTGAATTTGAAGAAGTTCAAATTGAAGATTTAAATTGGCTAGGCATTACTCACGATGAAGGCCCTGATGTCGGTGGCGACTTTGGACCTTATCGCCAAAGTGAACGTACTCAAATGTACATCGACATCGCTTGGCAACTGGTGAAAGAAGGCAAAGCTTATCCATGCTTTTTGACTTCTACAGAACTAGAAGAACTTGCAGCCAAGGCGGAGAGTGAAAAAATCGCACCTCATACTTATCACACCAAGTACCGTGATCTTGATCCGACAGAAGCTAAAAAGAAAATTGATGCTGGTGAAGAGTATGTGATTCGTTTTAAAAATCCAGGCAAGACTTGGACCTTTAAAGACCTCGTTCGCGGCGAAGTGACCTTCCCTGTGGATATGGTTGGAGATTGGGTCATTATTCGCTCCAATGGAATGCCTGTTTATAATTATTGCTGTGTGATCGATGACTGGAAAATGGAAATGACTCATGTCATGCGCGCCGAAGAGCATCTCAATAATACTTGTCGCCAACTTATGCTTTATGAAGCCTTAGGAGCGAAGGTTCCTGAGTTTGCTCACGTCTCTTTACTCGTAGGTGAAGATCGCCAGAAACTTTCAAAGCGCCACGGTGCCACTTCTGTAAAACAATATCGTGATGAAAACTATCTTCCAGACGCCATTAATAATTACTTATGTCTACTTGGTTGGTCTCATCCTGAAGAAAAAGATATCTTTGATGTGCGCGCTTTAGGTGAAACGTTTTCTATGAATCGTTTTTCTAAATCACCAGCGCTTTATGATATTCAAAAACTTAATTTTTTCAATTCACATTATCTTCGCGCTCTAACTGGCAATGATCTTGTGACTCATATTGAAAAATCAATTCATGCTTCTAGTCCTTTTCATAAGCAAACTGCTCAGTGGAAAACGACATGCTGTGAATTGATTAAAGAGAAAATTCAATTGGCCAGTGAAGCTAATACTTTCATGCCGCTCTTTTTTGAAAAAACACCAAGCGAAGCTGATGATCAACTCAAAGAAGCCCTAGCTTGGGAGACAACTCCAGCTATTCGCGAATACTTAAAATCAGAACTTTCTAAAGCAACAGGTGAGTACTTAAGCGTTGATACTGTAAATGCTTGGATGGATCATATTAAAAAAGAGCTTAAGATTAAGGGAAAGCCTCTCTTTATGGGGACAAGAGCTGTGTTAACTGGTCAATGTCATGGCCCGGATCTGCAGATTTTGGTTAGTTTAACCCCAATTGAGCTTTTGAGGCAGCGCGTCTAAAGTCGTCTTTTTGAGCTTTGTGCACTGCGCATCTGTAATCTCTTCCTATTTAGCCTAGATGGGTTAAACAGCTAATTTCAAGTGGTATTACCGCTTCATGATGAAGTTAGCCTTAACTCTTTTCATGGTCACTGTCGCTGGGGCAAGTTACGCCCAAAGTGATTGTCATGCCCTTATGCGTGCTTTGATGAATAATCAGGCCGTCGTTAAAGAGCACCCAAATCTTCTTCATCTTAAAAAATATGCCGCCACCTTAGAAATATCTGATGATTTAATTATTCAATTAGAGCAGTCTTGGAATGAAGAAATCGGTTTAGAGTCAGCTGAAAACTGGCTATTGTACGTCAAAACACTTTTACCAGAGAATCAATCTGATGCGATGAAACTCTTGGGCTCCATCGATGCAAAAGATTCAGCTGATAAAGTGATTAAGCGCTTTAATAAAATCGAATCTAAAATAGCTAAGAAAAAATTGAGCTATAAAGAAAAAGCGATTAAGCGAATTCAAAAAAAGCTTCCTGATTTAGACATGGAAGAAGTTTTAAAAAGAGCTGAGCATAAGACAGACCTTTATATGAAATCTTATCGAAAGCTTTCTTTTGAGTGTCGATCTAAAACAGCAAACCCTACTCGTAAAAAAGCAGCAGCTACTTTTAAGAAGTTCACTATCGGTATTGGAATTGTCAGCAGCTTCGGTGGCATGGCCTATGCCAATCGTGATAATGAACTTGAAGATTGGATAGGTCAGTTTGGCTATGAGACCGTGATCGGAATCATTACCGGTAGTATCGCTTCAAAAATAATTTCTAATCCACGTGACTCAGATTTAGCCAAGTCGATAAAAAGATACTTCTTTTCTCGCGGTACCGGATTAGTTGATATGGCCCTCTTTGGAATGATCTTTGGCCATAATGATGATGAGGCCAGAGCAAGGCTTGATGAAGTTTTATCTGATCCACAAAAAGCTGAACGTTTAAGAGAAATGCAAAGAGTTTTTGAAGAGAAAAAGCTCTATCAAAAAGTTCGATCCGCTTTCATTGATAAATTAAAAAGTATCAAAGGCCCTAAAGGACTAGAAGACGCGCCACCAATTGATCTTGGAGTTGATTGGGGAAATCTGTCAGATGAAGATCTCGAGCGTGAAGAAGTTCAAGATGTACTTTTAGCGGCAGCTATCGCTGAACTCTACGCTGAAGGTGAAGGGGAGATGATTGCGACTGGTAATGTCGGCGCTGATCGTTACGCCTTTCATGCGGCCTATGGTCTGATCATGCTGCCAAAAGATATGTTCACGACTATGTATATTTACAATACCTTATGCCTAGGAATGGCCCAGCCACGCCAAGCCTTAATCAAGGCCACTGCTATCTTCGTCATTAATAGGCTGGTTTTTGATCAAATTTATTACGCTGTTCGACGCGGCGCCATTAACCAATGAGTGCTTGGCTTGTTAGCATTTTGCCATGAAAATTTTAACTCTTCTTACCTTCGCTACACTTTGCTTTAACCTTCATGCCGCTCCTGATTGGTCACGAGACGCCAAGGTTCCAAGTGTTGGTCATCGTACAAATATTTATGACGTTCAGTCGGCCGAGTTAGAGCAATTAAAAAATAGTGGTTACTTGCATGCCTTTCGTTATCCCGTCACGGTCACAGGGCTTTATATACCGTTTAGACCACTTGATCGTTTCATGGATGCCAATGATCGAAATCCACTAAGACGTTTTCTCATTAATTTAACAGGCGATCGTATTCCCTTTAAAAATATTGAAGGAATGTACGAGTGGTTAGGCCTTACTCCTTTTCCAAATGAAGATGCCCAAGGTGTTTTTAAGCTCCCTTATCCAGGTGGAGTTAAACCAGACTATCCAATGGGTGCATCTTTTTTAGAAACAAAAGATGGTCTTGCTTTAACTTTCTCATGTGCCGCTTGTCACTCGATGGATTTCTTTGGTCATTCTGTCATGGGTTTAACTAACAAACAGCCACGTGCTAATGAAATGTTTAGATTAGCGCAAAAATATATACCTAAAATTCCTTCATCAGTGTTTCTATTAGGAACTGGTGCAAGCTTTGCAGAAGCAGCCATGTTTAGTCGCACCAAGAAAAACTTAGGTTCAGTTGGAGCTCTAGCTCCTCAGGCGCTGGGACTAGATACTTCATTGGCCCAAGTCGCTTTATCATTGGTTCGAAGAAATGAAGATGACTACGCCACAAAAAATCGCGCCTTCGAGAAAAACCCAAGATTTAATAAACTCTCAGAACATGTGGCCGATTCAAAACCTGCTGTTTGGTGGAACGTAAAATATAAAACCCGTTGGCTTTCTGATGGATCAATTGTTTCGGGTAATCCAATCTTCACCAACTTTCTTTGGAATGAAATCGGACGCGGAACAGATCTTTATGAATTAGAAGATTGGATGAAAAAAAATCAACCGATCATTAAAGAGTTAACCGCTGCTGTTTTTGCCACTGAAGCTCCTACTTGGGGCGATGTTTTTCCAATTGCCAGAATTGATCTTGATAGTGCTAAAAGAGGAGAGTCGGTTTACTCAAAGACTTGTCAAAAATGTCACGGCGAGTACGAAAAAAACTGGAGCCTACCTAGTGCTGATAGTGAGCCTATGGAGTGGCAAATTAAGACAGCTAAAGTGAAGTATCACGAGCAAACTCCAGTTAAAAATGTTGGAACAGATCCTGGTCGCTATGAAGGTATGCAGTACTTTGCTGAAGGACTTAATAAGTTAGCCATTTCAAAGATGATGAAAACGGTTGTTGAAGCGCAAGAAGGTTACGTACCACCTCCACTTGTGGGTGTTTTTATGCGCTATCCTTATTTTCACAATAATGCGATTCCAAATTTATGTGCTCTAGTTACTCCGCCAGATCAAAGGCCAAAGACTTTTTATCAAGGTGGAGCGAAAGACATAGAAACGGATTTTGACTTTGACTGTGTTGGTTACCCAGTAGGGGATCAAATCCCTGAGCACTTCAAACAATCAGATTCTTTGGTCGATACAACAAAACCGGGAAGACGGGCCACCGGTCACTATAAGATGTTCTTAAATGAAGATGGCTCTGAAAAATGGAGCTGGTCACAAAAGATGGATTTGATTGAATTCTTAAAAACTCTTTAAGGATTAATCAAATCGAGCATTGTTTGGTGATGCTCTTTCGCTGTCATGCGATGAAAGATTGGATAAAGCATTTTATCTCTAAACTTTGAATCGCTCTTGTAGATACTTGTGTGCTGAATGAAGGTCGATCCTTCGTAATCCCAAAATTTTAGAATCTGTTTTCCTTTCGAAGCTCCACCTTCAAGATAAGCGATCTCAACCACATGATTGATCTCATCAATTCTAGTAAGCTCAAGCCCAACAGCAATATATTGACCCAGGATATGAAGATAATTAAGAGTCTTTAATCCAACTTTAAAATCAGGCACGTCGTCAGAGTCGTAATAAATCTTCCCGTCTTCACGATCAATCGCCATCGCAAAGTTTACAAGGGGTCCGGCCCATACTTCTTTAGGTGAAATTTGTGTGTAAACTTTCCAAACATCTTCAAGCGAAGCATCGACTTGTTCGTTGGTTACCATAATGGAAAAGTCTTCAGGAATTCCACCGCCAACACTTGGATTGGAATCAATAAATTTTTCAGCGAAAGGTAAGATGACTTTTTGAGCTCTTTTTGGTAGGTGAGAAAATTTTTCGGGATCGATATCTTGCGAGAAAACGCTCGAGCAAAACACCAATAATAATACCAATAAGCACTTCATATACCCCTCTCTAGTTTTTAATAGAGTAAGGGAACTCATAAGTTATGGCATGAACCTAGGTTCATTAGCTGATGATGGCCTTAACGATATAGGCAACGGCCAGGCCCAGGTAATTACCAACTCCGTAGCCAACAAGACCACAAGTTAGACCAGAAATGATAATTTCTGGATTACCCAAAGCTTTTGCAACAGGTGGCACAAAAGCCGGTCCATAGATAGCCGAAACGTTGGTGATGACTGCTGTGTCGGCGTCTATCTTGGCTATTTTATTAAGAGCAAAATGAATCACAAGAGCCCCAATAAAAGTCACAGTACAATAGATCAGAATTTGAGGGTTAATACTTAGAAGTTTTTCCAGATCAGTCATTGAACCAATCGCTAAGCAAAAGACATAAAGAAAGTATTCACCCATAGTGAAGCTGCCTTTGAGATTTCTAACTTTTGAATTTAGTGACGCGAACATACCAAGAGCAGTTAATCCTAAAAGAACAACAGGAAGTTCAAGCTTGTCAAAAAATAGAAAGCTTACGCCAGCACTTATAGCGACAATGACTATAGCTAAAATCAAAGAGAGAATCATATCCCTCGTACATTTTTCAAAACTTATCTGAGTCTCTAAAACGTCATTAGTTTTTGACTCAAAAGCAGGCAGGAACTTAGCAAAGACCTTTTTACCGACTCCAAGGATAAAGAAAAGATAAATCGAGCTTAGAAAAATATCGCTAGTATTAAGGATGACAAAGGTTTCTTTACTAACATCAAGCGAAAGCCCAATAGCAGACATATTTGGGGTCCCGCCAGTATAAACACCGACAAGCATACCGGCCATTTTCCAAAGTTCAGGAATCCCCTTAAAGGGAATGGCAAATAAGATCGCACAAATCGAAATTGAAAGTAATGAAAAGAGAAATGATATAATCGTCCTAGGTGCCAACCTAATCCAAGCCTTGAGATCTAGACAAAACAACATCAATGGAATCGCTAATGGAACAGTTGCTTCTGTCAGAAACTCTGAGGTTTTAATATCCACAGAAGATTTAAATAGAAGAGCAGATAAAATACCAACAGCGTAACAAATAATGACAGGGCCAATGGTTTTGACAAGCGCCACACGCTCTTGTGACCACATAAGAATGATCGGAAACACAACCATTAAAAAAATCTGAATCAAACTCACGACAGCGCCTTAATCATTTTGTCACAACCTTCAATCGCGACCTTTTCTTGGCGTGCAAAATTCTCTTTGGTTGGATCATGAGAGGCGAGAAGAAGAGATCCCATTAACTGAGCAAACAACTGATCTACCAAAGATTGTTTGATCGTAAATTTAGGATAAAGACCTTTCTTTTGACCCATCATGATCATAGCGCGAATTCGTTGATGAACTAGATCAAGGTAAGCCTGATTAAAACGTCTAGATTTTTCGTCGTAAGTACTAAGGTAGAAATAATAAATCCAAAACAAAGAGTGGTGCTGTTTGATTTGTGCCCAATCAAAAAGAGTATTGATATAGGTGTTCATTCCATTAAAAGATGAGGTTGATTCTTTTTGTTCAATACTAAAAGAAACATACTTGAATGATTCTTGAGAAACATAAATAAGAGCACTATCGAGTAATCCGTGATTCTTTTTTCCGCCGAAATGGTAGTGAATCGTGCCTAAAGAGAGCTTTAAAATGGTGGCCATCTTTTGCAGGGTAATGCCTGCCACGCCTTGTTTTAGGCCCAATTCAAGATATGCTTCTAGTATATCTATTTGTTTTGAAGTAAAAGAGACGTTATTGACGCTCTGCGCCTCTGGACTTAGTGTGGTCATAACCGCCTGTGCGATGCGTTAGTGTGTTGAAAGTTCGTTGAACCCTGAAACTTTTTTCAAGTCTCTTGGCCCTTTGAGAAAATAGATAATATTCTAAGAACTGTACAGTTTAAATCCACTAAAGATTTAGACTGAGCTGGTCCGGTGAGAGGGGTGCCAGAAACAAGTAGGGTGTTGATGAGAAGATTTTTAACTTTCACGTTGATCGTCGTCCTAAGTGGATGTGGTCTAGTAAAAGACGAGAAAGAAGTTACAGAATTTTATGACATCGGCGGCCTTGAGACAGGTTGTAAACTTTCTGGCGATCAATTTCATAAAATTCTTGAAGAAAATATTGATACAGATATCAAATGTCTTGAATCAAGCCTTAATCAGTTTGCTGACTATGTCCGACGCGAAAATCCTGAATACATTAAGCGCGCTGAACTCGAAAAATTTATCAACCGCTTCTTTCCAAATGACGCCGCTGATATTAACAAGATTCTTAGACCTGCCTTTAAACTTTTCTCCATTCTTCTTAAAGATCCTGATCAAAATTTAGCCGTTAAAAATATTAGTCTTGTTGCTGATATCATGCGTATTTTGAATCAGCAGGGTAGAGAGCTTTCAGATCTTCTTAAAGTTGTGATCGAAAAAGCACCTGAAGACTCAGATGAAACGGATGAAGAACGTGACGCTCGAGTTAAAGGCAATGCCCAGCGCTACTGGCAATATAAAGCGCAAATTCTTCGCACCACTCGCTCAATGATTGGAAGCTTTGTTGGGGTGATTTCACAAAGAGCAGATAATAATAACACTTTAGATGTTCCGTCATTTTTAGAAGAGCTTAAACTTGCTTTAGAGTTAAGCGATGAAGATTTTGATATTGATACTATTAAGTCGTACTTATTTGCTAAAAAACTTCTGATCGGTGGCAATGTTAATAATCTTGGAGCTGTTGAAGTTAAGCCATTGATGAACAAGATTCCAAATCTTTTAGAAGTGGCTATGGACGTCATGTACTACGCTGAACGTCCAAGTGTTCCTGGCGACGATATCACTGTTGATATTGATAAAAGCAAATTCATGATGGAGCTTGTAAAGAAAGCTCGTGGGCTAATGTTTGCTTACACAGACCAAGAAGAAACAGTTCTTGAGTTTGATAACCTTACGACCGTACTTAAAAATGTAATGGATGACGTTGATTGGGACAGAGCCGGTGCTTCCCTTGTTAACTTTAAAAAGAAGATTATCGGTGGTGATGGTAAATTATATTCATATAACGATTTTAATACGCTTTTTGATTTAATTCGCCAGGCTTTTGAGATCTCTTATTTTAATAATGTCACTTATCGCCACTTTGCTTTTGTGATGACAAGCGAAGCGCCAGTTGAAGGAATCTCACTTCCAAATCTTCCTGAGTATTCACAATTTTCAGAAGCTAGAAGAACGGAGATGTGGGGTAACTTCCTTTTCATCGCCAAAAATTACCATTTCTTTTTAGATCGTGATGGTTTCCAAACCATTGGCTTTAAAATTAAGAGAAACTCTTACGGTTTTAATATTCTTTCGCTTACTCGTTGGGGAATTCAAAAGTTGTTCGTCGCTTACGGTGGAACGAACCCAGAAAGCCCATCTCAAGAATTCGTTCTAGATCTTGAAGAAGCCCGTGTCATTGCTTCTGAATATAAGGGTATCTTAGAAGAGCTTGAGTTATGGCCTGATGATCTTGAGCGCCTATTATCTGAACTGAGACTAGGATCAGACCTTTTTAGAATGAACTCTAATGGCGATAACCTGATTCAAATTGATGAAGTGAATGAGTACATCTCAACGCTATTATCATCTGGAAAAAGCAAACAAAACGTCATGGATAAGTTGGTTGATATTTGTAATGATATCGGGTCTCCTGATAATCCAGCGTATGATATCGACTGCTTTAACCAGCACTATTTTGATATCTTATTTGTTCAGTTGGAAAATTATAAATATTTACCAAATCTGCATAATTTCTACTTGCAGCATAAGGGGTCTGATTTCTTGATTACGTTCCTTGAGGCCGTTCAAGTGAAGGCAAGAATTATTAATGATCGCTCTATCCCAATTGATGGAACAGATATCTCAAGGATTTTAACGTCGCTGTCTAATATTGAGACTCTATTTAAGCGTTTTGATTATAACCAAAACCATGAGCTTAAAGGTGATGAAGTTGACGGTGTTTATGGTGTTGTTGAGACGGTTATTGCTTCTGCTGATGATAATTTAAAGCCTGGTGCAAAACTAACCAAGTCGGCCTTTCTTTATGTTGTAAAGAAAGAGAAATTGCCTTCTGGGGTAGGATTGATTTTATTCCATATCAATCCACTCGCTAAGCTAGGCATTAAGGCCGATCGCTTAAAAATCGCACGAGTACTTGGATTATTCTAATTTTATTAAACTAGTTTAAGGTTTATATAGCTCAATCATGATTTGATGAGCATAGTCATTGACTGCTATTGGGGGGGAACCATGAGCAAAAAATCACTACCTGTTGAAGGTATTACATCTGATCGTATTTTTGCTGCGATGGAGACGATTAAGCAAAAAGATATTCGCTGGGGCGAAGGTCGAGCTTTTAGTTTGGTCTTCAAAGGCGATAAAGAAATGGACGAAGTCATTCGTCGTGCCAGTCAGATGTTTTTTTCTGAAAATGGTCTAAACCCTTCGGCCTTTCCAAGTCTTAAGCAGTTTGAAAATGAAGTTGTCGCCATGATGGTAAACCTTCTAAACGGTGGCGACATCGGTTGTGGAAGTATGACTAGTGGTGGAACAGAATCCATTCTCATGGCAGTTAAAGCTGCGAGAGAGTGGGGCAAGAAAAATAAGCCAGGCCATACTCGTTATAAAATCATTGTTCCTCTATCAGTTCACCCAGCCTTTGATAAAGCTGCTCACTATTTTGAATTAGATTTAGTTAAAGCTCCTCTTGGCACAGATTATCGTGTCGATTTAGCCGCACTAGAAAAACTCATTGATGATCGTACTGTCCTTATCGTTGGTTCAGCCCCTCAATACCCCCAAGGTGTGGTTGATCCGATTTCAGCAATGGGTCAGTTGGCCAAAAAACACAATACACTTCTTCATGTTGATGGCTGTGTTGGTGGCGTCTTGCTTCCATTTTTCAAAATGATTGGTGCTGATGTTCCTGACTTTGACTTTAGTGTTGAAGGTGTGACTTCAATATCAGCAGATCTGCATAAATATGGATATGCGGCTAAAGGTGCAAGCGTTGTTCTATTTAAAAACAAAGAACTTCGTCGTCACTCTTATTTTGCAAGTACGGACTGGCCAGGTGGCATGTACGCTTCACCAAGTGTTCTAGGAACACGTGCTGGTGGGCCAATCGCGGCTGCCTGGGCAATTATGAATTATCTTGGCATCGAAGGTTATACAAAAGTAGCAACGTCGATCAAAAATACAGTTGATGAATTCAAAGCAAGAATTGATAAGCAAGTTGGCGTTAAGCTGGCGGTTAATCCTGATATGTCAGTCATGTGTTTAGTCGGCGAAGGCGTAGATATTTATAAAGTCGGCGATGGTATGACTAATCGTGGATGGCACCTTGATCGTCAACAAAATCCTTCAGGACTTCACCTAACTGTAACATATGCTCACGCTGAAATTATTGATCAGTTCTTTGCTGACCTCGAAATTTCTGTGGCTGAAGCGGGTAACTTTGGGGCCAAGCTTAGTGGAGTTAAAACCGGAATTGCAAAGGGCTTTATTAAAGCAATGCCAAAAGGTGTTGTTGGTAAGCTAGTAGCACGTGAAGGTAAGAACTTTGGAAAAGACCTTGAAAGTGATGGACCTAAAAATACAGCGGCCATGTATGGAATGATGGAAGCGCTTCCAGGTAAAGGTGATCTTGATGGACTCGTTTTAGATGTTCTCGATGGCCTATTTACACTTCAAAAGCCTCTTGATCTTACGGAGACTAAGTCATGAGATTTTTTATATTCTTAGTTTTTCCATTTATCGTAAATGCTGCCTTACCAATGATTGACGGTGTGAAACTTGAAAAAGAAGAAGTCATTAAAGACGTTCATGTTTTATCCGCAAACAAAGACGATTCAATCTTTTATCTAGCGACCTATAAGACAGAGTTTCAAGGTAATTTTGATCGCGCCTTAGAGTACGTTCTTGATTTTTCTAAGCGTTGTAATAATGCTTATAAAAAAGAGAGAAAGCTTACGGATAAAGACTTCGTTTGTACTCACCATAACGATAATCTGATTGAGTCTCAAATTGTTAAAACATTAAAAGTTAAAGACGATAATCCTGATATTGTGGAACGCTTTGTTGTGAAACGCAGAATTTGGAATAAAGGTCTCCATTCTTATAATGACCTTGTCACAGTAAAAAAAGTTGCTATCAATAAAGGCGAGAAGCGCAGACTTGAAGTAAGCTACCGTTTGCTTAAAGACGATGAAGCCAAGAGCTTAATTGATGATCCGGTTCCTTTTGATAATGCTTTTTATCACACTGTCGGAACTTATCGTATGGCCGAAACTGACAACGGAAAAATTCTTATTGATTACTCTTATGAAACGAAAACAGATCATTGGTTTTTAACAAGCTCAATGATTCAAGGATCAATTTATTCAAGTCTAGCTAATGGCACTCGTTACGCCGTAGATGGAATTTCTGGAGCATTATTAAATGGAAGCAAGTAGTTCAATCGCTGGAATGCAACCTGGTTGCCCTTGGACAGATCTTTATAATACTTATCCTCCAAACGTTAAGTGGTGTGAAGAGCATCTTTGTTCATGGGTGACAAACCCGGCCAATACTTGGTCGAACCTTGCTTATATTTTTCTTGCTTGGTTTGTCTGGCAGTCCGCTAAAAAGAATAATCCAAGTCTTAAAGTCTTTGGCCCATCACTTTTTATCGTGGGTATGTCTTCACTGATTTACCATGCTTCAAATAATTTCATTACTCAGTTTTTAGATTTTATCGGCATGTATGTTTTCGTTTGTTTAATGCTTTCACTCAATCTTTGGAGAATGGGTAAGCTTAATATGTCTTCATTTAAAAAAGTGTATTGGGGACAAGTCGCCTTTTTTGGAGTTTTGACCATCATTGGTAGAGCAGTAAACTTTCCCATTCAGGCATTAGTACTTCTTATTGGAATCGGAATTACAGTGACTGAAATTAAGCTTTGGAAACAAAATCCAGATACCAAGTATGGTTATTTTCTTGGGGCGATCTTTTCAGTGCTTTTTGCTGTTTCATGGTCAATTATGGACGTCACTCGCACCTTTTGTGATCCCCATAACCATATCATTCAGGGACATGCGATTTGGCACTTATTCAGTGCTTTAGGCCTATGGTTAGCCTATAAATTCTACGAGCAGTTTAAGCTCGATTAAGGCTGTAAAGCTTACTATCAGGCTTTATTTTCACGCCCAACTCACGTATGTTGGGCGCTGTGAAAATACCTTTTATCCATCCCATTTTTGAGTTCGTCTCAAGCCACTCTCTGGGCCCAATTCCTTTAGATATCGTGGCCCATTTAGCTGTCAGCGCTCTTATTATGGTGTTGATGCTTAAAAAAGGGGTTAGTGCGCAAAAGATTATTGTTACGGTTTTAGCGCTAGCAATTCTAAAAGAAGTCTATGATTTGCCTCGTTTGAGCAACACACCAGCAGAGAACCTTAAGGATATTTTTGTATCCATGCTAATTCCCGTTACTTACTTGCGCTCCAAGTTGCTTAAATCATCAAAGATATAAAATCGACATCTGAGTCAGTTAAATCTAAAATACCGCTCATGAAATACCTAATTTTCGCCTTACTACTACCAATAAGCGCTTGGGCGACGCTAGATTACTCGGCTCAATCCTTAGTTAGATCTTATCCAATTGGATTCTTTGCTGCGGCCACATCAGGCTACGGATTTAAGGTTTGGGATAAGACAGATGTTAATCCAGCCTTTTATGGCTATATCAGGCCTTCTGCGACGGTCCAAACCTCACTCGTCGTCAATCAAGCACGAGCTCAGATAGACTTTGCTCCTGTCGCTTTTATGAACTTCTACGCCGGAGCGGCTTTGGTTAATCGTGACTTTAATGATCTTGATACCTTTAACTGTGATGTGGTTACCTGCCGGGCCAAAATGAGTCGCCAGTATATTGGTTTTAAGATGGCCTTAAAGTTTAAGACGATTTTTCTTATGACGGATCATCGTTTCGAGCGTGTTCAAACTTCCGATAAAAATGGGGTTTTTGCTGAAGAAATGGGAACGCTGCTAGGAGCTGGTGGCGATGATGTTCTTCGTGTGAATCAGCTTATTCTTGGCCATGAAATAAATGAAAAATGGGCAATTGGTGGTCTTGTGATCGCTAACGCAATGGAAAAGTTGGTTAACAGCACAAGAATGCAGGTTGGTTTTGCGAGAAGAACCTTCGGTAAGCTAACTGTACTTGGTGGGGTAGGAACTTTTCATACTCGTTCAAACTCTGATGTTTTTTCAACCCTGGTCTTGTTTCAGTGGTCGGGAGAAAAGGGGTTAACCCTTTTTTGAGACGGTGAGTCATTTTCTCTCGCTTGTGCTCATGCTAGGGTTTCGTCATGAATTTAGAAGTCAGATCTCTTAGGGACAATGATTTAGAACAAATCAAACAATTTACTGATCAGTGGATTGGTAATGATTATTACGACCTTAATTCAATTCGAACTATTTTATTACAATCTAAAGGCTGCTCATTGGGCGCCTTTAGAGATGGTCATTTAGGGGCAGTCAGACTGACTTTGGCGCCAGGAACTTGGGTGGAAGAATTTGATAGAGGGTTAACTCCTTCAAAATGGAAAATACCTGCAAATCAAATGGCGTATTTTAAAAGCCTTTTCGTCGCTAAGGACTTTCAGGCCAATGGTTTGGGAGTTCATCTTTCTTTAGAGTCAATTGAACTTTTAAAAATGCTAGGGGCCAAAGGTATTATTTGTCATTCTTGGCTTGAATCTCCAAACAATTCATCGCAACGTTATCTAAGTAAACTTGGATTTGAGGCCGTGGCCGAATTTCCTAAATTTTGGTTTCCTATCGACTATGACTGTACCAGATGCGCACCAAAGCGCTGTGAGTGTACTGCCATGGAGATGGTGAAATACATTTGAGGTTCATGTGAGTGTTTCATATTGGAATGATCGATCGAGCACGACTCCAACAAATGCAGATGTTGTCATTATAGGTGGCGGTATCGCAGGACTATCTACTGCCTATTGGATTGGAAAAGAAGATCCATCAATGAGCGTGGTCGTCGTTGAAAAATACGAAATTGGAGCAGGTGCAACAGGGCGAAACGCAGGCTTTGTGACTTGTGGATCAGTCGAGCATTTTAATCGTCTCGTTGAAAAGCACGGTAAAGAAGAAGCTCTGCAGATTTGGCAATTCTCGGAAGAGAATATGAGGCTGCTTAAAGAAAATATCATTCAAGATAAGGCTGAAGATTTACTTTTTGAACACAAAGGTAGTTTTTCTCTTGCCTCAACTGATACTGAGTTTAAAGAGCTTCAAAATTCTGCAGCATTAATGAAATCAATGAATGTTTCAGTTGAAACAATTGATGAAGCGGGTATCAAATCTCGTCTTGGTGCAGAAGGTTTTGTCGGAGGCATTAAATACGTCGATGATGGCTCTGTTCATCCTATAAAACTCCTTCATCAGATTCGATCAAAACTCTCTTCAAACGTTAAGGTGTGTGAGCATCATGAAGTTCATGCCATTGAAAATGCAGGTGATGGCAAGAGAGTTAGAACAAATAAGGGAAGTATCGATTGTAGTATTGTTGTGTACGCAACAAATGGATATAGCCCGCTTTTAAATAAATTTTTTGATGATAAAATTTTTCCAACACGAGGACAAATCTTAGCAACGGCACCAGTTCCAAGATTTATGGAAGGTCCGTGCTATGCTAATTTTGTTTTAGATTATTTCAGACAACTACCGACAGGCGAAATGGTTATCGGTGGCTTTAGACAATTACAAAAAGATGTTGAAAAAGGCTATTCAGACGAAGCCAGCGATCTTATTCAACAAGCACTTGAAAAGTTTCTGCATGACCATATCCCATCAATCAGAAAAGCTAAAATTACTCACAGGTGGAGTGGGATTATGGGATTTTCCGTTGATGGACAACCTATGGTTGGTGCGCTTCCAACCGATGAACAACTCTTTTTTGTCGGAGGTTTTACCGCTCATGGATTAGGTCTTGCCTTTCACTCTGGCAAAGTTTTAGCTGACGGTTTATTTGGACGAGAAATTCCAAAGTTTATCTCTGCAAGGAGATTACGTTGAGTTTTGAAGAATTCATTCAAAGAGAGTGGCAGGATTACTGTCAAGTGACTCCACTAGCATTAAAAGTTCATGACCTTCTGACTTCTCAAGGTGAGATTGTGATGAATGATCATATTGCTATTCGAACACTTGCTCATCCAAATCTTGGCCTAGAAGCTTTTGAATCGTTCTTAGTAGGATTTGGCTATAAACCCTGCCAAGAATATTTTTTTGAAGATAAGCGTTTAAAAGCAATTCATTTTGAAGCAAAGGATAAGCCACTTATTTTTGTTTCAGAATTTATGTACGAAGATGATAAATTTAGTGACTTTGTTACTTCAACAATGGAATCCATAATTGAAAGTTGTGACGGACTCAATCTAGACCAGCTCTTTTTAAAACGAAAAGTGTGGATGCCTTCTTACGCGATTTATGAAAAATTACTAAAAGAAAGTGAGTATGCTGCTTGGTTTTATGCATGGGGTTTTAGATCAAATCATTTCACCATTTCAGCTAACAAGTTAAAAAAGTTTAGTACAATCGAGCAAATGAATACTTTCCTTAAAAGTCACAAAATTGCTCTTAATAGCTTCGGTGGAGAAGTTAAGGGAACAGAGCAACAAGGCTTAGTTCAGTCGTCTACAATGGCCGATCAATATTCCCTGGAATTTCTTGAAGGAATGTACACAATTCCTTCTTGTTATTACGAATTTGCTAAAAGATACGAGTTAGATGGAGCAATCTACACTGGATTTGTTCCTACTTCTGCTGATAAAATCTTTGAGTCTACAAATAGGAACTAATTTGTCACAAAGACCGTGGTTTTTAGAAAAACCAATTGCTCATCGTGGTTTGCATCATGGAGTAGAAATTCCTGAAAATAGTTTGGCAGCTTTTGAGGCGGCTTGTGAAGCTGGCTATCCTATTGAACTAGACTGTCATTTGCATGAAAGAAGTGGAGAGATCATTGTCTTTCACGATCAAGATTTAACGAGGCTTGCCCAAGATCCAAGAGATATTCAAAAGATGTCTCTGAGTGATCTTTTAAAAGTTAGGCTATATGAAACTGATCAAAAAATCCCAACTCTTAAACAGGTGTTAGAGCTTGTTAACGGTAGAGTTCCTTTACTGATTGAAACCAAACAATTTAAAAGCAATGGATCATTTGAGAAAAAATTAATTGAAATGATGGATGAGTACGAAAGTCATTGCGGTGGAGAGTGGGCGATCCAGTCGTTTCATCACGGAGCACTTTGCTATATTCAACGCCATTATCCTCATGTGGTCAAAGGTATGCTTTCAGGTTCAATGGATGATGCTGAAATACCAGGGTGGCAAAAAGCTAGTGTGAGATCATTAGTGTTGTTGCCTTTAATTAAACCTCAGTTCTTGTCATATGAAGTCGCCCATTTAAAACGCCGTGAGACGAAACTCCCATGGCAGAAAATTTTAGGTGTACCTGTGATAGGTTGGACTATACGTAATAAAAAAGATTATAAATCGGCAATAGCTGTTTGTGATAATGTGATTTTTGAGAATTTTTCTCCGGAGCATCAATGAAAAAGTTTGCCATTGCAACATCAGTATTAACCTTAGTGGTAGTTATTGGTTTATTAATAAAACGAAATGAAAATAGCGATGTTATGCCTAAGACATTTCCTAATGAAAGTTTAAAAGGTGAGGCAGAAGTAGCATTAAATAAAGCTAAACAGGCTTTGGGTGGCGATGTTAAGAATGATACTAATGATGCAAAAACATCACAAGTTGATATCGAGCCCGTGACACCAGAAGAAGAAGGAATGGTCTTAACCGAAGATCAAATGATAAAACTTGAAGCCTACTTTGAAAAAGTAGAAAAAGACTGGTCTGATAAAATGAATCAGCTCTTCGTTAAAGAGCTTGGCCTTGAAGCTAAAGTGTTACAAGAATATTGGAAAATGAGAGAAGGCTATGAGCAAGACAAACTCGATGCCTTTGAAGAATTTCACGAGGAAATGATTGAAAAGTATGGGGATAGCTATACTTATAAGCCATCTGAGGAAGAACAATTATTCTCGGCGAAAGTTAGACAACGCTATGATCAAGCGCTTGTGAAATTAATTGGAGAAGATGCTTACTCAAAGTACTTAGAAGCCAGAGATCAATATAATAGAGAATTGTCTGAGGTCGAAGACAAGGATCTTGGATTTATTAAAGTTGATTTTTAAATGATTAAAAAGTGGCGAACAACTAAAGATTCAATCGCATTTAAGGGAAATATCTTTCGTTATCGTCAGCTTGATCGTGAGTCTACAACGAATGACCTTAAAGGCCAATTCGATGTCCTCGACTTTTTGGACTGGGTTAATGTTGTAGCTGTCACTTCCTCTAATGAGCTTATTTTGGTTAAGCAATATCGCCATGGAATTGATAATGTAACCTTAGAGGTTCCGGCCGGAGCAATTCATCCAGGTGAAGACCATTTATTAGCGGCCAAAAGAGAACTTAGAGAAGAGACTGGTTATATTTCAAATCATTGGAAATTTCTTGGTGTCGTTCAACCAAACCCCGCGATTCAATCCAATCTCTGCAGCCTTTATCTTGCTGAGAACTGTATTTACGAGGGCGAGCCACAACTTGACCCGCTAGAGGAGATAGAGCTGGTATTAAGATCAAAATCGCAGATAAAGCAAATGATCCTTAATCAAGAAATTCAACACTCACTTACTCTTAATGCTTTATATCTAGCAGATCTTGTTAAAGAATCATGAAATTTTTCATAATAGTTCTTTCCATTATTTTTTGTAAAATTGTTAATGCACAAGAGATTACGGTTTTTTATTATGAAAGACCTCCATTCTACTATACGAATGAATCAGGTAAGGCTGCAGGTATTCTAGTTGATAAAGTAAGGAAGATTAAAAGCAAGAAATATCCAATAATATTTAAAGTCTATCCTCCCAAAAGACAGCTGCTTGCTATAGCAGCTAAAGAAAAAAATATTTGTGGTTTAGGTTGGTTTAAAACAATTGATCGTGAAAAGATAGGCGTTTTTTCGACGGGGATTTTTACAGATGAGCCTTTGGGGTTAATGATTCATAAGGATTTTGGTAATTTAAAAAATATATCTGTTGAAACTATTTTTAAAAATAAAAGCTTCGAATTCTTAAAGAAGAATTCTTTTAAATACAGTGATAATATCGAAGTTCTTGAAGCCGAATTAAAGCCAACAACTTATACTGTATCAAGTTCAATTGCTACAATGCTAGAGATGATTGGTGTCCGACAGAGGTATTATACTTTTATTGATAGAGTTGAAGCTAATTATATATTCAAAACAAAACCTAGCTTGCGTGATTCAATTATTTTTATCCCAACTGATGAGGGTAAAAAAGGCAATTCTCGACACTTATATTGTTCAAATAATATTCCTGAGGACTTCAGCAAACTTATTAAGTCTTTTTCTTTTTAGGCTTCGCTTTAGTCGCTTCTTTTTTGCCAGGCTGATTAGATCCTAATGTAAACCAGTCATCTTCTGTGATGGCAAAAAAATGATCGGCTTCATCAATGAGAAGCTGAGATGTTGTCTCTCTGATCGCAGCGATTTCGACACGAACTCCTTCGCTTTTTAAATGTCGAACGAGCTCAACGTAGTCGCTGTCACCTGACATGATGATAATAGCGTCAACTTTACTTGAGAGTTGTGTAGCCTTAATTGAAAGCGGGATATCAGCACTTTTATGACAGGGTCTAACGGAGCCATGAAATTGGGAGTGAAGTCTTTCCGCCAGCTTTTGCGAAATTTGTTTTCCTTCACGAAAATAGATCAAGCGGTTAAGACCTCTTGTTTTTAATAACTTTGGAATAAGCGTATCGTAATTGATCATATAACCCTTTTTTTGGGTTACACCTTCAATACTTCTTTCCATATTATTGCCATCAATTAAGACGGCTACTGATTGGCTTATAATAACTGTTGTTTCTGACATTTAATCCTTATTCTTGTACAAGATAGTATAGCAATGTCCCAATATTGAGACGTTTTGCATCTACAGTACCACGCATAGGATTGTTGTGAAAGATGAATAGAGAAGTCTTGCTAGGCATTTCCATCTTTTGAACCATGTACAAGAAGATTGATTTACTATACTGCTCTTGATCTTCACTTAATTCAGCAACTGAAACAATGCCTTTTCTATAAACATAAAACGCCCTGTCTAATTCATTTGAATCTAGAATATTATTTTCATCGATTTGATCAAATCGTACAAATGTACTCTCAATATTTAAGAGAGCTCCAACTAATAATACGATATCCCTTTTTGCCATTGGTATGGCTTCGTCATCAAAATCCCTTGCAAAACCTTCAACCGCTCTAAGAAATTTTAGACTTTCTTCTTTAGGAGCTGTGTCAATATAGTTTTTAAGTTTTGGTAGATACTTACCAAGTTTTAAGTTGTTAAAAATAAGGTCAAAAAACTTTGGACGATAACAACTCGTTTCAAAACTTGGCTCATCGTCAGTTCCAGTGTTTGAACAGAATTGCGGATAAGTTTTCATGAGATTCGTCTGAATCTCAACCGATACCATTACCATTGATATATACTCAACGGCCTCATCAACATCCATTGAAGCATTCCCATTTGATCGGCTTTGAAAAAGATCAGATAGTAAAAGCATATTTCTAGCAAATGTTTCTATCTTCTTAGTCCAAAGACCCATCGGTTCAAGCATAGGTTTAAATTGCTTCATCATGAAGTCAATCTCTTCGATTGAAAGCATGTAATGACCATCTTCTTCATGACCGTAAGCTTTTAAAAAAATCTTTGCCAAATGACGTAACAAGACGTTGGTTAAAACACCCTCTTTGCTGCGTATAATATCTGTTTGATAGTATTGAAGATTGTCTGAATTAAGATAATAATGAAACTTAGCTAATACGTATTTAAAATCGCTTTTAAAGCGGCTAATTCTTTGCTCACTGAAATTATTATAAAGTGGGTGATGCTTGTAGGGGAGATTCTTTATCAGTTGGGCCGACTTAAGCTCTTTTTGATATAGGTCGGATGTGATGTCAGTTAAAAAAAGTGTTTCAATTGTGTCTTTAGCTTCACTGAATATCTGTCTAAACTCTTTAAAGAGAACGACTTCTTCATGTCCGCCAAATAAACGTTTTTTTATTGCAGGAAAGCCGCCAATAATTCCATCGATGATAGAGCGATGACTATCATCAAAAAATACCTTGAAGTTTTCTAAGCCTGCCGTCATAAAAGCAACTTCGTAATCATCACCTTTATGAATATTCTTTTCTACAGTCTGTATTGTCTTTAAGGCAAAATCTAACCATTTCGCTCTTGTTTGATCTTCTCTGGCAAAGATTTTTACATCAAAAGCAATGAGAGCTAGATCTTTAAGTTTTGGAAGAAGTCGGCTGATTTCTAGGGGAGTGACGCGACTTGGTTTTCCACCAACAAGTAGCGGTTTTAAGAGCATTATACTATCAAGAAGCTGGATATTTTTTTTGTCTATATTTAAAAGATTTTTTAAATCATTTAAAAACAGACTGATTTTAAGTTCTTCTGGTAGGGTCGTTGTATCAACAAGTTCAGTAATATCTTGAGCCCACTTCGTTAAAGTCGTCTCATAAAATGACTTCGGGCTCGTCATTTTACTTGCAGTTTCGTATTCAATTGCTTCCCACGTTAAAAAGCTCTTTAGATAGGCGTGTGAATAAGTTTTTAACAGGTTTAAATCTTTTGCATTAAATCCTTCATGACTATCTTCTTCGCTAAAGAGATTGTCTTTCGCAGACTTGGCAATTTTTTCTACAATATCTTGTTCAATATCGAGATTTAAGTATGTTGTTAAGAAGGCGATATCTTTATGGGAAAGGATGATGCCTTTTTGTTCTAAGTTGAGGCTTTTAAAAAATAAGTCAATTCGCTCTTGAAAGAATGAGTAATGCTCAGTTTTAGTGTTTAATTTGTACTCGTCTATATAAAGAACATCAAAAAGAATTGATGAAAGCTGATTCATCTTTGAAAGAAGTGTTCTCAATTCATCACAACTTAGCAGGTTCGAATCATTTCCAATAAACATTTTTTTAATAATTTTAATAAGTTTAATTTGGTTATCATTTAAAGATAGTTGGTTGAACTTGCTCGAGACCTCTTTAATCGTTTGCTCTATTTCAATGACTGAGCTCTTGTGGAGTGGAATACTATCGATTCCGGCGTTTGATAGATTTGTAAGCGCTTGGGTGAACTCTGTCTTTAATTGATTAAGACTTATTTTCTTTTCTTCATATTTTGCAAAAGAATTATTTATTCTGAATGCATTTTGATTAGCATGGACAAGTAATTTAAATAGACTTCTTAGGCCTTCATTTGAGATTTGATCTTTTTGATCATCAATAAAGATGAGATTGACTTTAAACAGTAAATCTAAACCGTCCATGATAGAGCTAACGTCTTTTGGAAAGAAGTCTTCGACAAATACGCTTAGCTCACGTTTACCAATTGCATTCGGATTAACTTTTTTAACATATCGATTAAATTGTTCGAAATTCTTTTCAAGGCATTTAATTTGTTTTTCTACATCGGCTTCAAGGAATTTCGAAAAGGCCGTAGGATCGATGCTACATGAGCCCGCTAGCTCACTATTTTGATAAATGTCTTTATTTTTGACAGGATCATCATTAGTTAAGCCGCAACCTACCAGTCCTAATAGACTGATAATTAAGCAGAACCTTGTAAATAGCTGGCTAAGTAGTTGATTTATCTTAATTTCCTTTAAGCGTTTTCAATATACTAAAGCAATTTAGAGGCCAATGGTGTGGATTGGGTTATTTTTACACGATGCGTCAAAATATGTCGAATCTCATCCTTATTTACGCTTTAATAACTATATGAAGATTTTACTGCTCCTTATTCTTTCATCATTCGCTGGCCAAGCTTTCGCTCAAGTAAACTTCATGGTTGAAAAATTTCATCGCCTAAATGATCCAGGTGTGACGACTCGTTCTGAAGATCGTTTGAATCTTGATATAAAGCAGGAAGGTGATTTTCTTCTTATTGATCAAGCCGAAGCAAAGTTTGATTCAAGCTTTAGACTTTATTTGGATGATCAAGAAATTAATTACTCATTAAGTGAAGCCTATATTAAGAAGAGTGATGGCACTAATACATTTACAATAGGGCGCAAGATTCTTGATTGGAATCCAAATGAAGTTTTTTGGGGACTTAGTAACTTAAATTCACGCCGCTCATTTTCACTTCTAGATGAAAAACAAGAGGGCCTTATTGGGTTTCATTGGGATAGGAAAATGGGGGATTTAGAACTTAATTTTATCTTATCCTACTTATTTGTGCCACAACTCAACCCTGGATTAAAAGTTGAAAATGGTAAAGTAACAAGTAAGAGTGAATGGATTAGAAGACCGCCTGAGAGAACTATCATTAATGAAAAAGAAGTTCCTATTTATTACAATCTAAATGATCCTCAGATTAAAGATGTTCTCTTAAATAAAACATTAGGAGCAAATCTTACTTGGCACTGGAGTGACAAACAGACGGCAGGTAAGCTCAATACTTATCTTTTGTACAAACCTGAAAATAATTTGAGAGTTAATGCCGAGGCTTATTACGATCTTGATCTTAAGCAGGTTACTGTGAATGCGGATCCTGTGGTTAACCATCACGGAGTTATTGGCTTTGGTGTTGAACAAAAGATTCCAACGATAGTAAAAGGTGAAACGATCTTACATGCTAATTTGGAAGTTATTGATCCCAATGCAAAACTTGGTAAAGACTTTGATGTGTTAGATCCAATTAAACTTAAACAAGAAAATCGTGAATTTGATTCAGACTTTTTCTCAATTAAGCCTAATTACAAAAGAGAAAGTCATACAACTCTCGCCCTGACTCATAAAAATTATTACCTAGATTTTGGCCTGAATTATTTTAGATTACTTACCGAAGCTTCATCAGGTGATGACTTCTATTCTGATAGCTCTAGATTTGAAAATGCAGTGGGCTTTTGGTTACAAGTTAAACCATCTGAACAGTTAACTTGGCTTGTAGATTTAAAACACGACCTTAGTCGAAAAGATATTTTGCTTCGTACGAATGTCTCTTATCTCTTTACTAATAATTTTGTAACAGCTGTTGGAGTTGAAATGCTTCAAGCAGAAGATATGTCTTCATTTTGGTCTAGTTATAGAGCGAATGATTCAATTTATTTCTCCATGGGATACTCATTTTAGTGCCATTTTGGTGCCAGAATGCGCCTTGGCGTCATAAAACAGCTGTAAGGTAATTAGTATAAGTCTCCGTTTTCTTTAAGTCACATCATTAATTCAAATGTAAGAATCTTGTTTTTCTAGATTTTCACGAATTTATTTTTGAATCATCTTGATCTCCAGTGATAGCAATAAAGAGTACTAAAACTGTTTGTTACTTTTTATGTTGGAGAGATCATGAAAATAATCATCACAGCTACCATGCTAATGGTTGCATTCCTGGCAGGGGGAATCGAGAGCGCTAATGCTCAACGTTGTCCACGCGGAGATTGCAACACACGTCCAAACCGTCCTACGACAAGACCTGATCGTCCGACTCGTCCAGTTGAGCCAACACGCCCAACTCGTCCTACAAGACCTGTAGAACCGACTCGTCCGACTAGACCAACTCGTCCAGTTGAACCAACAAGACCAACACGTCCGGTTGAGCCAACTCGTCCAACAAGACCTACTCGTCCAGTTGAACCAACACGCCCAACTCGTCCAACAAGACCAGTTGTTACTCAACCAACTAGACCAACTCCTGATTATGGCCGTCCAACACGTCCATATACTCGTCCAACGACAAGACCACCTACTGACTATCGTAGACCTCGTCCAAACTACTATGATTACAATCAACGTCGTTCGGCCCTAAGAAATTATCACAGAGCTTATAGCTTCCGTGCTAACTACCGTAATCCATATCAGTCTTATGTTTATTACAACCATAGTCCTTATTATGGATCGATCACTCACGTAAGCCGTTACTATTCTCCATATGATTACTATTCACGTCTTCCATACAGATATGTTTATTGGGATCTTTGGGTTCGTTACGGTTCAACATACAATGACGGATTTTCTTATATCGATAGCTACCCATACTTTGTCTACAATGGTTACCGTCACCGTTATAGCCCATATGACAGCTGTAACTATGAGCTAGTCGATGGTTATAACAATAGAACTGAAAGAACTTTCTCTGGTCGCTCATGTCAATCTGGTTACGATGCTTGTGCTCGTGAACGTGATGAGCTGAACTACCGTTCATATGATGATCGTTTCTTCTGTGCTGAGAGAATTGATAATTCTAGATCATATAACTGGGATTATAATGACGACTTCTACTCAGACCTAGATTATTACGATTATGGAAATAACGACGACTACTATAGCGATGATTATTATTATAATTAATGAGTAATTTTCATTGAAGTTAAAAGGCCCACTCGAATGAGTGGGTTTTTTATTTATCTGAAGTGAGGTGATGATAAAATTGTATATACTTTTTTGCTATCGCACTTACTTCAAGTTCTTCTAAAAATTTTGCACGACCTTTTTCAGCAAGTTGATTACGTAACTGTTCATTTGTAAGTAGAAGCTCTATATTAGTTGTCCAACCCTTAATGTCCTTTTCTCCAACCACAAGACCATTTTCAGCGATAACAAATGGTATCTCTCCTGAGTCCGAACCTATAACTGTAACTTTACTGGCAAAAGCTTCTGCCAACATTCGACCAAACTGTTCTTTCCAGTTCGGCATCGTTTGACTTGGGGCTACAAGAATATCGCATCCTCTGAGAATTCGAGGGACCTCATCATGCTTGACGAGCATGACTTTAACTCTATCTTGAAAATTATTTTCATGCGCCCATTTCTCTATTTTTTCTTTATAGGGACCACTTCCAAGTGCAATTAAGTTCCAGTGCGATTTTACATCTTCTAACGCACTCATGAGTACATCTAAACCTTTATCATAAACAAGTCTTCCAATAAAACACAGGACTGGTCCTTTGAGATTAAGTTCCTCTTTGATGATATCTTTTTCAATAGTATCTCTGGCAGGATAGAAAAGATCACCTTTAACTCCAAGATTAATGATGACGCTATTTTTTTGTGGATAACCTCTTGCTAATAAATTTTGATATACAAGACTAGCCCCTGCATTCCAACCTCTGGCATTTCTTAGAACAAACTTTTCAAAAAAAGAGAAGGGGAAGGGATACTTTTTGTTTAAACTTTGAGCACTTCGAAAAAAGTAAGGAATATTAGCTATTTTTGCAGCTCGTGCAATTTGGAAACCCGCTAGGACATAAGGCTCTTCCCAAATATGGATTAAGTCAAAAGCTCCAGGTTTTATTATTGACGCTAAATTTCTATAAAAGAAAAAATGATTATAACGAGTAAAGTAAGCCGGTAATCCCACTACGTTGGGACCGTCTGTTGAAGAAGACTTTTCTAAAGCTAATGGACGAAGACTACCATTCATGAAAAGTGGAGCTGCGATGGTCATTTCAATAGAAGGATCAAAATGAATAGCCTCGGCAATTCCTCTGTTAGATGCAACTACATAAGAATGACCAATTGTTAAAACTTTAAGTTTTTTCATAAACAGTTCCTTAACACTTGATCATATCTTTGTGCTGATTTATCCCAACTCCAGTTCATAAAGTTTATATAGGAATCTTTTGAAATATTATCTCTTAATTCTTTATCGTTAATAAGTCGCTCTAAAGCATCAACCCATTTTTCGTCATCATCAATAGCAGACAACTTTATCCATTCAGGCCTATTTGACCAAAGCTCCATCGCACCACACTCACTTGATGCTAGAGGTAAACAATTAAATGATGCAGCTTCTGAGACGACAAGACCAAATGGTTCATAGGTACTTGGAAACAAAAATATATTTGCCTTTGAAAAGAAGTCAAATGACGGCTTTACCCCATGAAAAGTTACAGAGTCTTTTATACCTAGCTCATCTGCTCGCTTTTTCCAAAGGGGAAGATTTCCTGTTCCCACAACATCAAGATGCCAATTAGTTGTATTCAAGAGAGAACAAATTCGAAGAGTTTTTTCAATTCCTTTTCTTTCAAGAGCTCCTACGAAAAGTAACTTTAGGTTCCTATCATTTTTCGAGTCACTTATGACCCTATCTGGTGCATGATGAACGATATTTATAGTGACTCCTTGATCCTTAACAACTTTCTTAATTTCATTTGAAATACCATTTGAGATGGCAATGAAATTTTTTGTTCTTGGAAAGAGAAATTCTTCTAAAAAAATAGACCATTTAATGAAAATGTACTGATAGAAAGTGTGAAAAAGAGTTCTTGCGTTAGGATATGGAGCTAAATTTTGAGATATAAGATCGTAATAAGTGCTATGAACGAACTGTACAACACGAAGATCAGCGACCCAAGATGAGGTGCCAATCGTAAGTACAGGATCCTTTACATTTCTTAAGATAATAAATGTATAGATCGAAAACCATAAGTTTTTTAAAAATTGTATTCGAATATTCTTTCCAGGGATTTTGATCCATTCGTATGAACAATCTTCAGGCCATTCCTCTAAAGAAAAGGTATAAAATTTTATTTTCCATCCTAACCTACAAAGTCGCTGTAGATTTTCATGCATTGATCTTTCTTGCCCACCTCGACGATCAATCCTGTGCGTGACGAAGGCAATAGTCTTCACTCAATTATCCTCGTTAAGTAATTTTTTGTAGAGCTTAGAATGACTTGAAATGAATGTTTCTAAGCGATACATTTTTAAATATCGCTCTCGAGCTGCTGTTCCCATTTTTTTTGTTAATTCAGGAGAATTTATCAGCTGATTCATAACTTTTGCTAAATCGTCTGGGTCATTAACTTGAGCCAGTAATGAGGAAACTCCAGGTTCTGCAACGGCAGGAACCCCTGAACGAAGTTGGGTTGCTATAACTGGTTTTCCGTAATACATAGCCTCAAGTTGAACCATTCCAAAATTTTCGTTTGATGAAATGGAAGGAAGAACAAAAGCTAAGCAATTTGCATACAAAGAGCTGAATTCGACTGGATCATCGACTCTACCTAGAAGTTTAACTCTATCATCTAAACCTAATTTTAATACTAGAGATTGTAATTCTGATTTTAGTGGACCAGTGCCAACTATTTTTAAGGAATATTTGGCTTCAATCTTCAGCATTGACTTAATTAAAACTTCAACGCCTTTGTAACCTACAAGTCTTCCAACAAAGAGAAAATATGGTGATTCAATATTTTGATTGATAGATAGATTTTCTATTGGAATTAACGACTCTGTGTTTAAACCAAAAGGTATGCAGTGAATATTTTTTATAAAATCTGGAAGCAGTCTTGATGTTGTGACATGGTTATTCGTTGGGACAATGATTGCTGAAGCTCGTGCATAAAGTTTTCGAGCAAAAATCGAGTGGAGAGGAGCTACAATGCGCTGCTTGATGATATCGCTATGGTGAGTAATTACGATTGGGCATTTAGGTTTGAGTAGATATAAAAAAAACTCAGCAAGTGGGTGAGGGGTATGTAAGTGCACGACGTCTGCACTTTTTAGTAATTTTCTTAAATGGAAAAAATAGGTTGGCATAAGTGGCTGGGAAAAAAGCGTCAAAATGTTTCGAATTCTATACACTTTAATTTTTCCATCTATTTTTGAGGACGGAGTTGATGAATGTTCAGCGCAAAGAACCTGAATCTCATTGTCGGGCACTTCCGCAAGGCCACGACATAAATCCTTAAGAACAGTCTCCATTCCGCCAAAGAAGGGAGGGTAAAATTTTCCTAACTGAAGTATTTTAGTCATAATTCTCAGCGTTTTGTTAATTTTTGCCGAATTTTATTTAGCACCAGCAGATATTTATATTCTGCTAGAATATCACTAGTATCCTCTCGAAGTCTTGTGTTTATTCTGAGGAGAATTGGAAGCTAATGGAAAATGCTCTTTCTAAAAAAGCTAGTTTAAGTATTGATCACGAAGACATTCGTAGAAGTCTTACTGACGTTCAATATCGCCGCTTATTAGAATATCTAAAACATGGTTATGATCGTCTTAAGATCGTAAATAGCGAAGGCTCTAGCGCAGAAATTAATGTTACAGAATTAATTGAACTATTAAGTGGTAACAATGATATTCAAGAAATAATTATCGAAAAAATTAGACTAGATGAGGCTACAAGTCACCGACTTATTCTTGGTAAAAAAGATACTACTAAGGCCCTACCTGTTAAAGAAGGTTATCTAAAACTTGTAGGTGGTCAGGAGGCGACTAAACCTCAAGCAATAGAAGAAAAGACACCAACAACTCCTTCTAAAAAGAATAAAGAAATTAAGCTAAATCATGCTCTAAACTTTGAAAAAAGAATGAATAAACCTGTCCAAGTTGAGAGCAATAAACTTAATAAAGAAGTTTCCGCCTCTGCGCCTGTCAGATTGACGCAACTTCGTTTGAAAAGATCAAATGTTGATACTTCAGAGATTTTCTTTCGTCTAAAGAACCATCATGAGGCTTTTAGACTTGGCTCAAGTTATGCAAAAGATTTAGACCAGGGCCTATTAGTCTTTGGTTTTCACGGCACGGCTGGGACTATTTCAAAAAGAAATACATTATATGGATTGATTGCATTTATGACTTATCAGAGAAGTCTAAATGTATGCGCTATCCTTGGCGAGGAGTACGAATCTGTAAAACAAGAAATTGAAACTTCACTGGGTAAAACTGAATGTTTTGAATTTGAAGATTACGGTTTAAAGTACGAAAAAGTTGCTGGTGTATCATTAATTCGTTTAAATGACTTTCTTGAACTATCAAATCAAGGGATGCAAGATTTCGTTAACTTTTCTAGAGAAATGGCCCAGCCATTGTTCATAGACCTTCCTGTGCGAAGTAAAGCAGAAGAGGATATGGGGCGTATGCTGCCTATGTATCGTCTTATAAACTCATTTACACTTATTGTTGATACTGCCAAAATGTCTATTAAAGAAGTTCGTGAAGAACTTCATTTTATGAGATGTTATGGCTTCACTGTTAAAGGTGTTGTCCTTAAAGAAGGGGATAGTAAGTGAGTCTTGATGATGGTGACGAGACTCTTCACTTCAAACGTCCTTCAAAACAAGCGTTCGTTAGAGTTGATGGTGGTGACTGTCATAGTACTAGCGAGGTTGTCTGTAGAATAAGAAACTTTAAACATGTCGCAAAACTTGGTGAATCACTTCGAAAATATATAGAAGCAGGGGATGACCGAGTTGTTTTTTCGAGTACGGGTTATGATGACAGCCAAAAAAAGGCTGTCTTTGCCATCGGATGCTATTTAGCTGATGTAATTCGCGACAAACATATTCTTTTGATGACAAGTGGAAAGGATGGCGAAATTTTAAAGTTCTTTGAGGCGTCTGAAGTGTCATCGCTTGATCCAAATGACCTGAAGCCACTAAGCAAGGCTAGGGTTTATGGCTTTGGAAGTAATTTATCAATCATGGATATAGATGAAATGTTGGCAGTAGGGTCCCAAAGAGATCAGGTGCTTGATGAGGTTATTGCGGCTGTGAAAAGTTACGATATTGTTCTTTGGAATACACCATCAATAAATATCATGCGACAAAATCTTCATTTCTTTCATCGTTTGCTTTATTCGTTTAAAATAATAACATTAATTGTTGCAAGAAATACTTTAACCACTACTGATGTAGAAGATATTAAAGAATTTTATGAATCTCATGGGATCTCTTTAAAGGGTGCGATTTTTTCGCCTTTATCGCCGGAGAATAAAGATAAAAAGTAATTAAATATGAAAAATATAAGTGCAGTGTTTTCAGAATTTAGTATCCTTAATTGGCATTTTTTATTGAAACTCGCCTCTAAGTATTTATGGATCTCATGCACAATTCCAGTCATTGTTACAATCGTGTCAGCCTATTTCTATTTGAGACAGCATGATATTTATATGTCTCAAATTGCTTTTAGGAATGTTGCAGCTTTTGATAATTCACCAACGCAGCAAATTGCAACTTTGCTTGGTGAAAAAACAGATCGTATTAGTGCTAATGAGATTATTGGCATGGCAAAATCCGTAGATTTTTTGCAAAGAGTGTCTGAAAAAATCGTAAAAGACCCAGATTTCGCTTCAATGTCTTTTACTTCAATTTATGAAGCGAATAAAAAAAATACAAAACAGATGTTTTCAGATTGTTTAGATCGCGATTGTGAAATTGGAAAAGTTAGAGCAATTATTAGCAGCTTTTTTACTATAGTAGGGGATGACACTGTTAGTAATAGATATATTGCAACGGCAAAAACTTTAGATGAGTACACAACAAAAAAGATTATAAGTGCAATAAGCGAGGCTTTTGTTGAGTATAGATCAGAGACTATAGCTCACTCGCTTTCCGAACAAAGAAAAATTTCTGAAGAATTAATAAAAAATAGAAGAGATTCACTTCAGAAATTAGATATTATGGAAAAAAATCGTCAATTGGCTCAGGCAAAAATGCAGATGGAGGGTTTGGAGAAAAAACTTTCTCTTTATCAGTTGTCTCTTGAAGAAAAAAGAATGGAGTATTCGCAAATTGCTATTTCGTCAAAATTAACAAAAAAAACAATAAACAAAGACATAGACAAGAAGTTAAAGTCAGATTGGGAGAGATTTCAGAAATTAAAGATTAAAAAAGATCTAATATCTGCTGATTTAGTTGCACTTGAGGGAACTTCTTTTTCTGAATCTGCTGACGATAAACAAATTGTTCAGGATCTTAATAATAATCTTAAAAAAATAAATGCTGAAATCGCAGAGCTAGAAAAATCAAAAATTGCTGCTAACTTTGAAACATTTAAAGCTGACAAAGAAAAGTCAAAAGATTACGTAGAGTTTCAAGGTAAAGTTCTTGGAGACCAAATTAAAGAATTAGAGCAGAATGTTAAAGATATTGAAGGTGATAGAAATGCATTGCTATCTAAGGTCAAAGAGATTTCTAGTGAGCTTGAGGAGCATCAGCCTTCTCTTGAGTACCTAAAGCTACTTGAACAAAAGATGTTACAGCTTAAACTTGTAGAGGGCACGGTTGTGTCCGACATAGTTTTTGATAATTACTTGCTTGGAAATAAACACTATAAAAGACATAAGCTATCTGCAACGATTGCTTTTTCTTTGTTTGTAAGTATATTTTTAGTCATTCTTGGAATTCTTTTAAGATATTTATTTGATGAAAGAATTGTAGACAAAGAAGACTTTAAAAATAACTTCAGAGATATTGAAATTTTGGGTGAAGTTCCAGAGCTTTGATTTCAACACGGTTGTGTTAGGTTGCAATGGTAGACAGCAAAAGGCAGTATTTTACAGGTGTACAAGCCTTGCGTGGCTTTGCTGCTTTGATGGTTGTCTTAAGACATGCAACTCTTACTTCGAATAAAAAATTTGGTATTAGTTTTCTTGGAGACTATTTTCAGTTTGGATATACTGGAGTTGATTTTTTCTTCATTTTAAGTGGTTTTGTTATATTTTACACCACTACAATTAAAAATCCTTCATTTATACCTTATTTGAAAAGTAGATTTGTTAGAATCTTTCCAATTTACTGGTGCACTCTTATTCCATTAACGTTCTTTTATCTTATTTTTCCTCGTTATGGTTTGGATCATTATCGATATGTGTCGACATTCTTAACGAGTTTTTTTCTTTTCCCAAATTCATTAGAACCAATCTTAGGGGTGGCTTGGACTTTAAAGCATGAGGTTTGGTTTTATTTATTGTTTGCTCTTGGATTTTATGGACTGTCCTCATTCAAATTTCACTTTTATTTTCTTTTAACACTATTGTCTCTCTTTTTTTATGCTTGTGATTTGAACGTTGTCTATTTTGATGCACCTTATATTTTTAAATTTTTGTTTAGCCCGTTTAATTTAGAGTTCTTAGCAGGTTGTTTAATTGCGAGTTTAGTTCTTAATAAAACAAAATTTTTGTTTGGCAAAATTTTGTTTGTGTTTTCGTTTGTTGCATATTTTGTAGTTGGTTACTTTGAAGCTGAATTTAGTCATTATTTTCATAAGTCTCATAGCATTGTTATTTACGGGCCTTTATTTTTTGCTATGTTATTTGGTGTTATTATGTGGGAAAGAGCTAGTCAGTTTGAAATTCCAAAATGGATGATTGAACTAGGGGATGCTTCATATTCTATTTACTTAGTTCATTTTCCTTTGATGTCTTTATTATCCAGGATTTTAATATCTTATAAATTGTTTGAGTCTCTTCCTCTTTTGAACATCGTGTTTATTACCGTTTTTTCTGTGATTGCTGGCTGGGTCTTTTATAGACTTGTAGAAAAACCAATATTAATCTACTTGCGAAATAGGTTGCACTTCTAATTTACTTTCGCGATCTAAACTATTAATCGAATGAGCTAACCAAAACCAGAAAAAGAAAGAAACTGGATTATAAGGAATACTTAGTCCACCCCAAGAAGTTAGTAATGTAACTAAAAGAGTTCCTAGGGATATTAATGAAATATTTGTTTTTAGTTTATTTTTTTGCCAATAAATCAAGCTTCGCCAAAAGGTATATAGCGGTAGTCCTACAATCAGCATTGTATAAAATATCATGCCAATTCCAAGGTCAATAACTAGGCTAATATACAGATTATCTAGACTCCAACTAAATGCTAAATCGTATATTGGATCATCTTCAATAATATCCTTAAACATACCTGCTGCTGCACCTGTTCTTCCAGGTCCAAGACCTAGAGGCGCTTTTTCTAAACGATCCATAAAAACAGATGCAAAAAGACTTAAATCAAATGATGCTCTCTTGCTTGATAGGTCCTCTGTATTTGAAATATCTTGAATCCTCTCAATTGATTTTTTTAAATTAACTTCGGGGAAATATTCTTGCACAATAAGGATATTATCAAAAAAGATTGGCACTAACGATAAAGTCAGGAAAAAAATAATGAGACCAAAGACACGTTTTTTAGAACGTAGAACAATAATAAGTGAGCTATAGGAAATGACGAGAAAGGCTAGAATAAGTCCAACTCTTACTTGTAGGACAAAAAGTGCTGCTATTAAAAGTACTGTTGTTATGATATTTAAAGGGATTGCCCATGGTCTATATGTTTTTGTAATAAATAAGAAAGCAGTACTTAGCGCTATATAGATAGAGACACCACCAGGAACAAAACTTGTTCCATATGGTCTAAAGAATTCTCCAGTGAATGCTTGATCCATTGATTTTGAATAATAAGAGCTCAAATTTAAAACAGAAGTATCTCCACTACTAATTTGAAAAAAAATAAGGATAAACTGCAAAATAAGGATTAAGACAATGAATAAATATCTTTTATTAAAGGCTTTTGTAGTGGCTTCAAGTGGCTGGTCTAGAAACATAAAGAACATAAATATTGGAAAAATATAAATTTTAGTAGCAACTAATGGGCCTAACGGTCCGACTGAATTGACATTAAAGAATTGGACAATATACCAGCCAAAATGACCTATGATTACAAGTTTAAAGAATAGTGGAATCTTCTCGGGTAATGTTAGCGCCTTTTTAGCAATATAGTGTTTTGCTACTAAAATGAAGAGATAGGCATCAAATACAACTCGATGAAAGGGATTATATTGGCCTAGGACTCGCCCTTGGCCTTCAATAAAAAAAAAGACAATGGTTGGTATGAATAAATCTTTCCAAGAATATTTGAGAGCGAGGATTAGAAAGACTAAAACTTCTAGAAGATAGAAATATTTAATTGCGGATATTTGTGCGAGGTTTAATCCAATATGAATGACGTAAAGTAAAATACTTAAAACTTCGTAGTTTTTAATTGGCAGAGTCTTAACTGTCTCTTTTGTTTGATCATTAATATTAGGATTAAGCATAGTTAAGTATAAAATATAAAGTTAACGCTGTCGTCCATAAACAAAAAAATTTGCCAATATTGTAGTGTGAGTTTATATTATGCAGCATGAAAAACAAAACACTCAGCTATCTTTTGATTTACTCTCTCTTGTCTTGCTCTTTTCCAAGTTTTGCTAAGAGCACATCAAAGAAGTCAGCTTCTACAATAGACTTGAAAGAGTTGGCTCTTCCTTCAGAAGTTGAAGGGCTTGGTAAGATTATGGGAAGTATATATTATTCACCTGTGATTAAAGGAAAAGTTTTGATTCCTGTTCATATTTGGGGCGAGGTTCAAAAACCTGGACTACATTTCATACCGATAGGATCCAGTCTTGTCGAAGGGCTTTCAATTGCAGGAGGAGTTACTGCAACAGCTAAGTCCGATAATATAAAGCTAACACAGAGAAACGGTGATACTGTCGAAACAAGAAGTTTTGATGTTTCAGAGGGTGGAGATAGTGAGGCTTTTGCTACTGAATTAAAGCCTAGAGATACGATCTTTGCGGAAAGGTCGACATTTAGAGAAGACCGAGCCTATTACACATCTCTTATTGGTGTTGTAGCTACAATTTTATCTTCAATAATTATCTATAGAGAAGTTAGGAAAAATTAATTGCTAGTCAGTAATTGTTTTAATCAGTTTTGCAGGTACTCCTGCAATAACTGAATTATTAGGAAAAGACTTCGTTACGACAGAGCCAGTTCCAACGACTACATTGTCTCCAAGGTTAACTCCTTTAAGGATAATGCTATTTGCTCCAATCCAAACATTATTTCCAATTGTAATTGCTTTCACTTGTTTATGATTTCTAAAAGTGTGCCCATCATCATCCATAATAGTAACATTCCAAGAAATTGAACAGTTTTCGCCTATTGTTACTGATTGGCTTGAGCTTAAGATTGATGTTGAGGCAATATAACTATTTTTTCCTATTGAGATAATCGCATTTGAATTGCAGCTAACAGTGCATCCACTTCCAATAATAGAATTTTCGCCCAAAATTAATTTAGAGTTTTTTTTCAGTTTAATTTGTGTAATCAAACTTTTTCTTCCAGTTGCCCCTATTGGGCTACCTATAAAGCAAGCAGAGTTATTAGTTGAAGAAATGATGGAATTCTTATCTACATTAAATTCAAACGGACCTAAAAAACGAATTCTTTTTGCATTAACATTAAAAAGAAAACGAAAATGTAACGAAAAATTATAGTTAAAGATATTTCTTATTTTTTTTAACATTTATCTAAGTTCCTTAATAATTAAAAAAATCTTTGATGGGATAACGGTTTTAAATAGTAAAAGTGAATTAATTAAATAAGAGATTGAAAATATTGATGCAATCAATACGATGCTTTTATAGGTAGAAAAAGATGAAGTATCGATGAGAGCTAAAATTAACCAAAAAACTGAGGAGTTGATTGAAAAAATTAAAAGAAAATCTTTAATTGCCTTTTCTACATTATAGCCGATGTGAGCGAGTTTGTTTTTGATACTCCATAAATAGAAAAAGTAAAAAGAAATAAATGTTCCAAGAACGGGACCTATTTCATGAAAGTAGTAAGTTCCCAAAATGCTTGTTGCTACATTGATAAAACCAGCCATAAGAATTGTTCTAGAGATAAAGGCTTGTTTTCCTTCAGCAATAAAAATCCATCCCCATAATGAAAGAAGACCAAATAGTGCGTAGTTCATGAAAACGATATAACTAAAGGAATCACTTATGAATAAATGTTCGCCAACCCAAAGGTTAATGAATTTATGGTTAAGAAGTAATAAAGGCAGCGAAATTGTTCCACTGAAAAAGATAAAAACGCTATTTATATTTCTAAGAAAGAAAACTCTTTTGTCTTTGTCTGGATGATTTGCAAAAGATGACCAAAAACTATTTCCGACATTAACTAACAAAGAGTCCATTAAGCGAGCTAGTCTTTGATTAATGAAAAACATTGTGAGCATCTCTTTAGAGGCAAAAAAAGATAAGATAATGACATCGGATGAATAGCTAAGTTGACCAGATAAAGTTTGAATGGAGGCATGAACTTGCTGTGAGATAGTTATGTCTTCTAGGCCATTTTTATAATCATCATTTTCTAAATTGGGCATATTAGAAAGATATTTAAATGTATAAAGCATTGGAATAATTGCCATAAGAGTCATTCCTAAAAAATAACTTATAGCTAGTCCCAAGATTCCATAACCTTTTATTGAAAGATATATGGCAAGAAAGGAAGTTGATAATAATCCAATAGTATTTGATTTAGAAACGATATGAACTTGTTCAGAAGAACGTAGGAAATCACTATATACTTTTAGCGGTAAGAAGCTCAATGGAAGGGCCATGATAATATAACTTAATGTATTGTTTTTTGTTTCATCCTGGCTCGTTAAAAAAACTGTCAAAAGAACTTGAAAAATGAAAATGATCGGCATGACCTTTAAATATTTATTTAACACAAGGCGAATTGCTGCTTTTACAGTATTTTTTGAATTTAAATGAAACGCTTTATTTAAAATACTTAATGATGCCGTTGAAATACCTAAGTCACAAAATATTGAATAACCAAGATATTGTAAAATTAGTTGGTATAACCCGAAGTAGCTAGCACCTGCATATTTAATTATTAATGGGGTTGTGAAAAATGAAGTTAGTGTAGTAAGCAGTAATGCTAAAATTGAAAAAAAATAATTCTTAACACCTTTTTTGAACACTTATTGGCTCTTTTGAACGGATAAAAAGATATTATCGGTATAATCAGCTCCAATAATTCTAGTGATTATAAATGCACTTATGAAGTGCTTGATTTTAGCAAATACACTTAGTTTATTTGCAAAAACGTTAACTCTATAACAATCAACTTCAAAACCGCGTGATTTAAAAAACGAATAAAGGTCTCGAAGATTATACAACTGCTTATGAGTCATATCTGATCCCAGATGATTTCGAATACATTTACCATTTGGTGTTTGTATTAAAAGGAATCCGTTCTTATCAAGTAGATCAATTAGGTTTAAACTAAGCCGTAGACCTTCATTTAATTCAATATGTTCCAAAACATCCATGAAGAGTATGCTGTCAAATGTCTCATTTATTTGATCTATTGAATGATAATCGTGATCAGATTCATTATTGATATCCAAAGATTTATATATAGATTTTTTGGGTGTAATGGACTTCCATTTTTTATCACCTGCTCCAAAGTCTAAAATCTTTTTTGAACTGCATAATTTCTGCTGAATTAAAACTCCAAGTGGAGAAGTAGTAATAGATTTATACCAAAGGTCTATGACTTTAGGTTGAGGCATGCTGCTATTGATAGACTTCATAGACCAATATTTATCATATTCAATTTTCATGATTTTATTATAGCAATCAAATGATAAATTGCGATGTATTAGTTTCTAACTGTAATGACCTTTTGGTTTGCGCAGTGCTTAATTTATCATTTTGAGAAAGCTTAGATACTGACTGGAAATGATTTTTTCAGTAAAATCTTGAGCTCTTTTGGAGGAAGCTACCTCTTTTTCATTAATTAAAGATTTATTATTCTGAATATTTAACATCTGCTTTAAAAGTGATTGTTCTGATATAGGAGAAAAATAAAGTGGAGCACCAGCTCCCACTTCCGGTAAGGACGCAGCATCTGATGAAAGAAGCGGTGTAGCTGTGGCCATAGCTTCGATTGCTTGAAGTCCAAATCCCTCATTTAGGCTAGGAATTATTACGGCGAGGGCATTTCTGTAAAGTTTAGGTAATTGAGCATCATCAACATAACCTAAGTAATCAACGAGATCATTATTAATGTCACTAGAGTTTAATTTTTTGAAATTCTCAATTTGAGATGTTGTTATTTTCCCAATAAGTTTAAGAGGTATTGGTGACTGTTCTTTTTCTAAATATTTACAATATGCCTTTAATAAAAATGGAACATTTTTTCTATGTTCAAAACCACCAACATAAAGAAAGTATGATCGAGTAGATTCTTCAGTACACACATTAAAAAAATCATTTGAAACGGAATTGGCTATAACCGTAATTTTATCTGCTTCAAATTTTTCAATATGAATTAATTGTTCTTTTGAATGCTGACTAACAGTTAAAATATAGTCTGCCGCTCTGTTCATCCACCACTCAAAAAGGAAAAGCCCTTTTTTAATACTAAAAGGTGCCTTTCTAACTTCCTCAATTGCTATTGTGTCGTGAATGGTTACGGCCATTTTTGTAGGGAATACATCCAAGAGCTTAATTATAGGAATGCCTCTGTTTAATGGTGTATGATAGATATTTATTTTGTGTAAAAAAAGAAATATGGGTAATAGCAAATTTAACCAAATAAGTGAAGGAAGATATTTGTTATGATAGATTTCAACATCATAAGGAAAGAAAACTTTAATTTGCTCTAAAGCTTTTTCGTCAATTTTAACCTCTGAGATTAAATAGAGGGTGATATTATCTTTTTCAAGGGCTAGGGATTTTAAAAGATTCAGAGTATAGCGTGAGATTCCCCTGATTTTCATATCGTGTAGTGATCGAATATTGAGAGCTATTTTCAAATGGAACCTTTAATTTTTATTATCAAATTTAGAGTTGATCATAAGCATTTTCTAACTGGGTATTCATAGATTTTAAACTATATTTTGAGGTAATCAAATCAAATGCATTGTTAATATACTTCTGGTAGATACTATTCTCACTAGAAAAATTATTCGCAATTTCCATTATAAGTTCTGATAAATGAACTATATCGTCTTCATTTTGGGTTATTGGAAACACAATACCTGTTTTATGATGGATTAAAATATCTCTGACACCTCCAAGATCTGGGCCAATCACTAATATTTTATTTGCCATGGCTTCTGCAATAACTAAGCCAAAAGCTTCAGGTATATTAGGTGTATGTATTAATATATCTGTGCTTTTGTAAACAGAACGCATGTCATCTTGATGACCAAGAAAAGTCACCAACGATTCAATGATGTTTTTGTGGCAGAAGTCTTGAAGTTCTTTTAAATATTTTAAATCTGATGGGCTATTTGCAGTACCAACAATATTTAAATGAATTTTATCTGAAATTCCTTTGATATCCTTTAATTTTGAAATTGCTTGCAAAGTTAAAAGTTGTCCTTTTGATTTACATATCCTACCTACTGATGAAAAAAATATTTTACTATTTTTTTTCTTGTCTTTAGATTCTATTATCTCAACTCCAAGATTGATGACAAAATGTTTTATGTTTGAGTAGCTAAATGGAACACTTTCTAAGTGTCGTTTTTTAGTATCATTTGAATTGTAGAAGATTGCGTCTAAAGGAATAAAACTTGCAATGCGATCTAGGCGACCTCCAACCGGTCCGTGTTGGAACCAGATTTTTTTTGCTTTTAATCCAATCATTGGAATAAAACAGGCTATAACTGAGTATGGCATTGAAAGGTGTATATAATCTGGTCTCAATTCTTTAAATATTTTTCTTAATTCCCAAGCAGCTCTAAGATATTTTATTGGCTTAGATAAACGAAATGATTTTGTTAGAACGACTGTTTTAATATTAAAAGAGCGAGCAAGTTGTGGTCCTGGTCCTTCGCTAAAAAAAAGAATAGCTGATTTTAAATGTGTATTTTTATCATGCTCTTTACAGGCTGTTATTATAAATTTCTCAGCACCACCAACATAACTATTAGGGCTAATATATAAAACATTTTTCACAGAGATCGCCATTCTGTTAGTAATTTGTTTGCAACCTCTGACCAGTCAAATTCAAGTGCAGCCTTTCGAGCATTAGTCGATATATGATCGTATTCTTTTTCTTTGAAAGGATCACACCAGTAGTTTATTTGCTGTGCAAATGAAACAGGGTCATCACATAAGATTAGACCATCTTCCTGAGATATCGGTATTCCTTCAGCCCCAAGACTCGTTGATACGACAAGTCTTTGATAAGCCAGTGCTTCAAAAATCTTTGTCCTTGTCCCACTACCTTTGAGAACAGGAACTATGGCAATGGCATTCTCGTGATATAAATCCTCAAGAGATTCTGGAGTATCGTAAAAAGTAATATTTTTTTCTCTTAAAAATGTTTTTATTTTTTCTGGTGCGCCAGCTCCAGCAACACTTAGAGAAATATCTTTTGATATATGTGGTAGAGATTTTTCTATAAACCACATTATTCCTTCAAAATTTGGTACATAATGAAGAGACCCAACAAATAGCACTCCTTTTGAGTTCTTAGGTTTTGTCGGTTCAATCTTTTTAACTTTAGCTCCATTACTTGTGTCAGTAATATTCGCTTGTGGATAAAGTTTTTTTAATCGTGCTTCATCAATTTTTGAATAGGCAAATGTGAGATTAGAATTTTGGATAGATTTTCTTTCATAAGACTTTAACCTAATGGCATGCCAAATATTTATCAAACTTTGAAAGAAGGGAACAGTTAAAGTTCCTGTTTGCTTTATTAGTTCAGATTCTACATTATGGACAGTAAGTGTTGTTTTACATTGCTTCGTATTTGAGGGGAGAAATGAAGCCATTTTTAATTCTTCAGCATGAATAATATCGGGCTTCCAATCATTCAAACAATCTTCTACCGCTTTTGTCATCGTCTTTGAAGATAGATATTGATGGTGTGAGAAATTTAGGTAGCGCCATAGCCTTATAAGCAAAGGGTGATTATCTTTTTTAAAATATTGGACTTCATAATCAGTAAAGACTCTTGTGGGTGGTTCGCTGTTTGCTTGAATAATTGAGAATATTTTAATATCAAGATTAAGATCTTTAAATTCCTGCCATAAAGCAGCATTTCGAACTTTAGGACCAGACGTTGCTGGTAGTGGCGGTTCGGAAATAAGTACTAATACTTTTTGTGCCATCAATATTTCCGTGATGTATACTGTTAAGAGTTTTCTTACTTAACGAATTAGTAATATGAACAATTTAAACTTTATTGTATTCGCATTAGTTGATGCGGCAAAGTAAAGATCTGTATTTGTGATTAAAACTATATGTTAACTTTTTTACTCAATTACTAGGATTCGATCTATGGCATTTTTATATCGTTTTAATAAGCCAGAATATCTTTTTAGGCCAAAACAACTTTTAAAACGCTTAACTAGTAATTCTTACTATGACTCAAGCTCACTAACAGCGGTTGAACTTCCTTGGGGTCAAACTATAAATGTTAATCCAACAGAAGTCGTAGGACGTTCTATTGAAGTATTGGGAGTCTATGAATTAGCCCAAACTGAAATATTAAGACGTAGCTTGAAGTTTGCAAAAAGCTTTATCGATATTGGTGCTAATATTGGATATTTTACATTAGCAGCTCTAGGGTCTAAGAACTTTGATGGGAAAATTCTATCTTTCGAGCCTCATCCTTCAGTCATTGAAAGACTCAAAGAAAATGTAAGACTTCAAAATAAGAATAATAATGTTGAAATATATGATTTTGCTCTCAGTGAATCTGAAGGTTCATCAATGCTTTATATCCCAGAAGATTTTAGTCACAACGAGGGAATTGCAACATTAGAAAAACCTTTGGGTAAGCATAGAGAAATAATGATTAAGCATAAGAGATTAGATGAGTTAATACCTGATAATGATGAGTTAATATTAAAAATTGATACTGAGGGTCATGAATTTTCTGTACTAAAGGGTGCAGCTAAATTATTTGAAAAGGGTTCTGTTAAAGCTGTGTTCTTTGAAGAGTTTTCTCACCCTAGTAAGGCCTCTAGTTTTGAGTTTTTAAAGTCTTTTGGTTTTAAAGTTTTTAGAATTGAGCGTTCTTTATTTGGCCCTAAGCTTGTTGACCCTTTGAGTCCATTACCGAGTAAGATTTGGGAACCAACTAATTATTTGGCGATCTATAACGAATCTATCCCGGTTCTGGAATTAACGGCTAAGGGTTGGTCTTGTTTGAGATGAAAAAAGCATTTTGACTAGATGAAAAAGTGAAGTCCATGCAGCTACTGGAGTCAGAGCAAATACTAATGTTAGCTCTTTCATCGTAAAACTTAATTTCCAAAAAAGTTTAACCATATGAAGACTTAAGACTAGAAGTGTTAAAGGAATTCCTATAAGTGGAATGATAAAACAACTCAGGGTTAGTCCAATATATATCCAGTGCGATAAACGCATTGGAAGCATTGTAGATTGAGCATAGCGCTCTCTATGCTTGGCACGTAATCTTAAGTGCTGTCCACTTCTTGAGGCCATTGTGAGTAGTTTTTTTGGGTTTGGCGGCTCGACAGGGTGAGTGACGATACAGCCTTCAACAAAAGGAATTGCATGTCCAGCATCCAAAAAACTCCATCCTAAATCTGTGTCTTCTAGATAATAAGGAAATGCTAGATCAAAACCGCCAATTTTTATAAACTCTTCTTTTCGATAAAACATATTACAAGTTTGAAACCCACCAGGTTTACTTAAACGTAACATTCCTTTGTATGTTAGAGTTAGTTTTTCTTGCTTAGGAACATTAACCAATCCTTCAATGGCACAAATTTTTTCATTTTGTTGGATGTATTCAAAAGCATTTTTGAGCCAAGCTTTATCTGGCAAGCAATCGTCGTCAGTAAAAGCAAACCAAGTTCCTTTGGCGTTTTGAGCACCATAGTTTCGTTTGAATGAGGCACTTGTGCCGTTGTAAGGATCCTTGACTGGCAAAAGCATGCGCATATTACCGATATGATTAAACTTATCTAATGAAAGATCTCTAGGGGAGGGGATAACAAGTATTTCAAACATATCCGAAGATAGCTCTTGTGAACTTAATGACTCCAACAAAAGTGCCAGAGTGCGTGGGCGATTATGAGTAGGAACAATGACTGAAAAAAAATAAGACATGAAGCTTATCTTACACGATTATTAATATTTCAAAAGATATTGAGATGACCGTCTTAACTCTATAATAATATATGGCGACGAGACTTCAATTTGTCTGCAAAACTTCCAAAATAACACAAAATATATGAATGTAACTCATTGAAATAATAACGTTTGTTAATCTCTGGAATTTTATACCTCAGCTTAATAAATCTTAACTTGAGGCATAATAGTAGGGATGGAAAGTACTATTGCCTTTTCTACATTTACCTTTATCTGCGCCTCTTTGGGCTTTTCTCTTATTTTATGGGCTAAAAAGAATGCCTATAAGCCACTTTCTTGGTTAGTGGTACCAGCAAGAAAATCACAAAGTGGAGCCGTACTATTAGGTGGCTTGATAATCTTTTGTTCCACCTTTTTTGGGATGTGTTGGCTAAACTACATTGGAAAGATGTCTTACTTTCACTTGGTTAGTTGGGGAAGCTCTGGCTCAATCTTAGCGGTTCTAGGCTATTTAGATGATAGAAAAGAGTTAAGGCCATTTGCAAAGCTTGCAGGACAATTTTTAGCTTCTTACGTTTTTGCAAATCTTTGTGGATTTTATATGAGAGAGATAAATCCCGTTATATTTGTAAATGTCTTGTTGTTCTTAGGTTTAGCTTCATTCAACGGATCCAATCTCATTGATGGGTTAGATACAATTTCAGCAAAAACTTCAATTGTCAGTTATTTGAGCTATTTTGCTTTAGGTCACTATTTAGGTCTTGAATCTGTTCCCTTAATATCAGCTTTACTTGTTATGCCAATGGCTTCATTTTGGTACTTCAATAAAAGTCCTTCTCGAATTCATATGGGGGAAATCGGAGGGGGAATCATTGGGTTAAGCTTGTTGTTCTTAGCCTTTGTAACCTATAGCTCATTAAGTCGTACAAACTTATCATCTTGGCAATTAGCGCATTTATCCATTTTTGGTCTTTTGCTTCCAACGGTTGAACTCGGTGTAAGCTTTATGCGTCGATTAATGGCAGGTAAAACACCCTTTAGCGGTGATCAAAAACATATGCACCATATCTTATGTCATCACTATAAATTTGGTGCAAAGAAAACTGCGAACTTCATTGCTCTTGTACATCTTTGCGTGCAATCAGTTATTGTTTTTGTTGCGTTGAGAGGATGGCCGATAGCAGCCTTTTGGCTTGGTGTCGTTATGTATACAAGTGTTCAGGTCATTGTTGGTCATAAAGTATGGAGTATTGGTGAATCGAGTAAAACTCCTATAACTTATATTATGAGCGCGATCCATCGAAAAGATGTCTTAGTTATTCCAGCTGAGATGTTTGATGACGTAAATTTTGACTTAAGTCCAATCAAAGATGATCAAGACGAAGCAGCATAAAGTTATAATAAAATATCTATACTATTAATCTCTTCATTTAAAAGTTACAATTAATCCATATATTTTTTCTAGGCTGATGAATGCTTCTTCATGGTAAGAATGTTTTATTGACGACACCTGAATATCCACCACATCAACTAGGTGGAATCGCAACGCTATCTAAAACTATAGTGGATGCTCTTGAAGCAGAGGGGTGCACAGTAACTATCTTTGTTTGGAGAAAGCCTCAAGAAGTAAATCAAGCGATCAAAAACTTTCAGGGGCACCTCATCCATGCTCATTATTGGCCATCTTTATGGATTGCTTCAAAAGATAAAAAGAGATCAATTAATATCATTCATGGCGCAGAGCTTTTAACCTATTCAAAAAATCCATTGATTCATTTTATTAAAAAGCGAACAAAGAAATACTCGAATCGCGCCCTTGAGCAGGCTTGCGCCAATATATTCATCTCACAGTTTAGCCTTGATAAAGCAGAGCAGCTTGGGATGAAGATTAATTATAGTAGGGATATTCTTTTTCCTAATAGAATTGATTTAACAGATGTAAAAATGACTAAAGCCAGTTCTTTAAAAGACTCTGATGAAATTAAATTATGTTGTTTTGCTAGAGATGTGCCTCATAAAAATATTCAAGGAACGATCTATTTTTCAGAACTATTAGCAGATATCTCAAAGAAAAAAGTCTCACTTCGCCTAGGTCCTGGCCAATATCGTTCAACCAAGATTGAAATTAACTGTGAAGTGGTTAAAAATGAACAGCGTGATCAAATATACAAAGATTCTCATTTTAACTGTATCTTCTCTCTAGATCAGTCTCATATTGGAAACGTCGAAGGTTTTGGTTTAACACCTTTAGAAGCAGCAAAACATTCAACTCCATCTATTGGCTTTGCAAGCGGAGGATTAACAGAATCGATTCATGAACAAAAAACAGGATGGATACTTAAATCAATCAATAGAGATAGTGTCGAGAAATGGTACCGAGAAGCTATGATCCATTACGACGATATAGCTGCTAATTGCTTTAAGCATACGATCAATAATCATAGCTCAAGCGACTATGCCAATCTTTTTTTGGGGCTTTGGTCATGAAAGTTTGTGCTGTTTTTAATACAGATCAATTAGGTGGCGCAGAGAGAAGCTTTATAAACTCACTGGCCGATCTTCCTGATTATGCAAAAGTATCCATTTGGATTCCAAAGCTTAAAGATCCAGAAAGGTTAGAGCAAACAATTTTATCTCTACTTCCAAAAGCTCATGTCATGAGATTTAAGCTTAATGGCTTTTACTATCGTAGCTCAAGAACCTCCAAATTTTCAAAACCTCTACTTCTTTTGAGTTTTATTTTTGCGCTTTGGAGAATAAAAGGCTTTCCGCTTAAAGATACTGATATCTTATGGCTAAATGGTAACAAAGTTGGAGCGCTTTTCACTGTTCTTTGCATGTTAAGAAATTGGAAGGGAAGTATCTGGTGGCATCTAAGAGATTACTTTCCAGCTTCTTCATTACTAAAACGATTGATTGATAGGAAGACACCTTTTGAAAAACATTTTATCGCTAATTCATTTTCAGTAATGGATGATTTTAAGCAGCAATATCCTTGGCAGAAACATTTACACGTTCTCTATAATTCACCACCTCAAGTTGCCATTAATGCTTCTGAGGCCAGAGAATTTAAAGGATCTATTGGAATTGCCTCGATGTTAACACCATGGAAAGGGCAGCATGATATTCTTTGGATGGCTTATCGACAGGAAGAAAAATTAGTCGAATTGGGAATTAGAGAGATTATTCTTTATGGTGACGATATCTATTTAACCAATCGACAACACCAAAACTATAAAGCTGCTCTTGAAAAAATTGCTTCAAAGTTTAGTCAGATTAAAATTGTCTTTGCCGGTCTTAAACCTCTTAGTGAAATTTATTCTTCTCTAGATATCTTAATTCATTCTTCTATTAAACGAGAACCTTTCGGCAGAGTTATTGTCGAAGCTATGGCCAATGGTCTTCCAGTACTTTCAACAGGTCTTGGTGGGGCTGGTGAGCTCGTTAATAACGAACGAGCCTTTTGCTATGAGCCTGCTCATGATCACATGTTCATTGAGGCACTTGAATCAGCAATCTTAGATATTTCAAACCCTGTACGACGTAAAAAAGCTATTCAATTTGTTAATGATTTACAAAAACAAATTAAACAGCAATACAGCGATTTAATTGGTAGTTATATTCTTTGATTGGGATATTGGCGAAGGTGCAGCGCTGTTATTATTTTAATCCAAGGAATCATCTCAGTACTTTCATTAAAGCGAAGTAAGATACCAAGCTGTGTTTGACCACCAACATTAAACGCCCATGTGACTTTGCCGTGAAGATTAAGCTCAAGTGACTTGCCCTTCATTTTAAGTTCAATGTCATCTCCACTAGCTAACATAGTTTCTTGAGATAAAGTTAAACAGGCACCATCTAGAGAGGCATTAGTACAACGAGCCGAGATTGTTTTACCTGAAACAAAAAAATCCATTTCCATTTCTGTTTTATAACGAGGAAAAACACGTTGATTAGGGCCTTCAATATTTAGATTCTCTTCATGTTCGGTTCTGATTTCGACTAAGCGTTCTTCAAAGAGGGCCTCATCTTTAATTTCTTCAGTGTTAACCAAAAGAAGTTTGCTGTATTGCTCATGTTGAGAAATAACAATCGCTGCCAGATCACTTTCAGTGCCTGGCACTTTTGCTAAAACATCTTCATCACATAAATTTTTAATTCGCATAAGAGCGCGCATAACAGCGGCATGAGTATAAGCAGGACTGCTTACTGACTTTCCCTCTTCAGTTAAACTGAACTCATGATTGACGTGGATGAATCTAATGGGCGTATTATCCATTGTAATATCATACACTTAAATTCTTATGATGGCATAGTTAGTTTACTGCTTAGACAGATCCTTGACACTTTGGCTGCGCAGTCTAGAGACTTCCAATGTTTGTGAGTCACAGCCAGTATAGTTTCCAGTGTTAGCATAAATAGAGCCAGAACTTCTTGAACAAAAATCAAGAAAATCACATTTTTGACATTCTTTGAAATCTTCAGTTTTAAGATTCCTAATTTTTTGAAAAACATCAGAGTTTTTCCACTGATCAACTAGGGGAGAGTCCTTAATATGTCCGACTTTGATCGGTGCGCCGATACAGGGATAGATCACACCATCATATCCGATAGCAATAACCGTTTTGGCGCAGCTACACTGAAGTAAGTGGTCTTTATTTTCGAACATGAAAAGATCATGGTGGGACTCTAAAAGTGATTTCATCTGATCGCTATTAAGTTCATAGTCTCTAGAAGTGTGAGTTCCATCATATCTGGACGTAATTTCTGTTGAAACTTGAAAGCCGGCTTTTAAAGCAATGACCTTATCGATCATTAGTTGCAATTGATCAGTGTTGTATTTATGCAGAATAATACTAGCATTAGTATCAAATCCCATTTTAACAGCTTGATCAATTCCACCTAGAGTCTTTTCATGGCCTTCTCTTTGCGTGATTAATCGGTATGTCTCTTCATCGCTTCCGTATAAACTTATTTCAACAGCGTCAAGGCCGGCTTCTTTAAGTTGTTTGGCCATCTTTTCATTTAATAATAAGCCATTAGTCTTTAAGCGAACGAGGAAGTTTCTCTCTTTAGCTTCTTTAATAATACTAAGTATATCTGGATGGGTTAGAGGCTCTCCTCCAGTTAGATTTAACCAAAGTGAACCCACCTCTCGTAATTGATCCATACAATACAGAGTATCTTCAAAGCTCATGATAGAACTTTTCTTATCCGTAGAGATTGCGACTGTGCGATCGAAATTATAACAATGCTTGCAGGCAAGGTTACAAACTTGGGTGATTTCAAGTGTCGCGAAAAGGGGCTGGTGAACATTATTAGCTTTTTGTATTTTTTGATAAATCAGTGAATCTTGTGCTTTCATCAAAAACTTTCAAGGAGATCAAAAGACTTCAATTGATTGATGACTTCTTTAACATCTTCAGTAGACTCAGCTAAATTCGTTTCATAATTATCGCTAAGTAATTTGGCAATATCTTCTATAGAGTTAGTACCGTTACAATGTTCCCATATAAAGCTCGCCGTAGAGTTAAGGCTATGAGCTTTTTTTTGATAGGCCGTATCCATAATGAGGACTTCATCCTCAATTCTTTGCCACGAAATATTGGATTTAATTTTAGGATTCATGCTCTTAGTTTATACTTAGCGAATGAGTATTTCGAACAATTTAAGTGCTTTTTTGCTAAAACAAGGGGACGCGGCGCGTTTTTATCTTATCAATCATCACGCCTTATGGGGATTTACCTATAAGAATTGGTCGAAGCATTTGGCGCCACTTAAAGATGAAGCAAAAAAGGTCTATTTGAAGCAATGGCTTCAAAACCAAACCTATCAAAAAGTCCTTAAAGACTTAATTCCTCAAATTCTTAAAATTGATGAATCTCTTTTGATCTTAAAGGGGATGAATCATCTTGATGATCTATATAAAGAAGATATCGCCATCAGATTTATGAGTGATATCGATTTGTTGGTCGATCCTAAAAAATTAGAGCAAATTAAAGACTTGTTTGAATCTCTTGGCTTTATAAAAAATACTGAATCGAAGTGGTTTGGTGATAAACATAAAATGGAGTTTCAAAAAGTTATTGATGGTGTGAGTATTACTATTGAGCTACACACAAAACTTTTTTACCATCTCGAGCATTTTACTTTTGAAAAAGAAAAAAAAGATAACGGTTCTTGGCAGCTAAAACTTGAAGAAAGACTTGTGTTCTTATGTACTCATTATGCCTTTCAACACACAATGCTTAAGCTCTACTGGTTTATTGATATTGCTTTGTTAATCGAAATGTATCCAAATATTGATTGGAATCGCTGCAAAGAAATTGCAAAAAATTGGCAAGTCAAACAATCATTTTTATATACCATAGGTGCAATTAATCAATTTTGGAATCCTATCGCGCCAGCCCTAAAGGGAAGATTTCAGTCGCTGATCAGTGAAGAGCTTATTTGGAATACAAATCAACGATCAATCAGATATCTTTTAGCTAAAAACCTATTTAAAGATAGTATTATAACAAATCTTAGATATTCACTTTTATGGCTAGTAAGAAAAAATTCTAATAAGCAATCTTGAAAGAACTCGCACTATTCTAGATGAGTTTTTTGAATTGTAGCTTGAAAGAGTGGCTATAACATTCTCTATTCTTGTACTTTTTTCAGTTTGAACTCTACCAATAATTTGATCCTTAGAAATTTGTTCAAAACACAGAGAGTTATCACCTTTAAAAATAAGAGTGGATTCATCTATTAAACGATGGGCCACTATTTTATTTAAGGAATCACGATATGAATAAACTCCACCTTTTTCTAACTTATAATCAGTTTTGATATGAACTTGCTGAGCGTCTATCAAGCTAGGATACATACTATTTCCATTCAAATTCATTGATATTGTCTTGGGCTCTATTAGAGACCAAAACATGGGGCTGTTTTGAAGTGAGAGTTTATAGAATGATATGTTTGATACAATTTTTTGACAAAACTCTAATGCTTTTTGATTAAAAGCAGAATTCTTGTCATTCCAGAATACATTGGCCAAACTCGCAATTAAACACTGTAAGCTACGTGAAACGGAGAGAGCTTCTAATTTAAGCTCCTTACTCTGGTTGAGCCAAAAGAATCCTTGAACTTCAACAAGCTGATCAAAAGGAATTTGTGATTCAAATCGTCCTCCTATTGAGCCTGCTTGCATATAAATCTTATCCTTTTTCAAAATAAGAATATTCATGTCATCGCCGAGGACTTTTCTACCTTCGGCATTTACACAAGTTGTCGTTTTACCAGCACCACTAGGACCTAAAAAGACATAGGCCTTATTGTTATGACCCATAATACAACTGCTATGTAAGATCGCTTTGTCGCTAAAAATTAAGTCTCTGCAGATCAACCAGCGAAAAAAATTAAAAAATCCGTCATCGACATTGCTATTGAAAATGGCTTTAACTTGGTGATTACTTTTAAGGGCTACAAAGTCTCGTTGTACGGCGAGTTCACAGTTGTTCTCATAATCAATATGACAGTCCTGTGACTCTTCGTTTTCAAAATCAGCTTGATCAATATGAAAATGACTAGGATCAATATGGATAATTTCATATTGAGGTTTCGCATTATCGTGGAATAGCCAAGACAGAGGAAAAAAGTCCTTTATACAATTAATTAAATTATCGCTATTGGTTTTAAGCACAAGATCAATGCCATGGTAGCTAAATTGAATAGACTTTGAAAAAGTAAAGTTTTCAGTATTCGAGTGAATGATATTTTTTTTGAGAGATAATAGTTCTAAGTTCTCTAGGGACATTACTTATGAACTAAGACGATCAGCTCTGCAATTAGCAGGAGGTAGTGCGGAGGCTTTACGACCACCTACTGACGTGCCATTACAAGTTGCAGCAAAAGCCATCAAGTCCTCAGAATCAATCTTTGGTTTGATATATGGTTTTTTCTCTTTTTGCTGTTGTTTTTTAGAGTCTTTCATAACCTAATGATACACTATTTTAATTAGCAGTAAAAAAATATGTTCCATGAATTTAAACTGTGGATTTTACTTGGTTTTTGGAGACTTCATTGGTTCATCTGGAAAGTATAACTAAGACATTTGGATCAGAGGTCGTATTTAAGGATTTCTCCTATACTTTCCTAAATAATGAGAAATTTCTTATCAAGGGGCCCAATGGATCTGGCAAGACAACGTTACTTGAAATGCTTGCTTCAATAGTCATTCCTTGTAGTGGGGATATCATCTTTGGTCTAGATAACTATAAAACTGAACTTGGCTTTGCTTCATCAAATATCGATAGTTTTTTTCCTGAACTTACTGGATATGAGAATCTTAAAATTTTTCTTAGCCTAAGAAATAAATCAAATATTGATTTAGACACTAAACTTCTTGATTATTCAGATGTAGATCTTCTGTTCTTGCAAAAGAAATTTCTTGTTTACTCGAAAGGGATGAAGCAAAAACTAAATCTTTTAAGAGCTTTGATACATGATCCATTGGTTCTCATTTGCGATGAACCTCTTGAACACCTTGATGTTGATTCAAAGAAGTTTTTCTCTCAAAAACTCTCTCGTTATCCACACATGGTTATACTTGCCAGTCATTTAAACGATTTTGATCAAAGTGAATTTAAAATTTTAACATTGAAGCAGGATCATGCTTAATTTACTTTTGTTGAGATTTATCTACTTAGACTATAAAAGATTTAATTCGTCCTGGATTGTTTTTGCAGGTCAAATACTGGCTAGCTTTGTTTCACTCTTTGTTTATTTTTATACTTCTAAAGCCTTTGGTTCACAGTTTTCTAATCTTGGAATGGACTACTTTACTTTTGTATTAACTGCTGAGGTAACACTTTATCTAGGTGGTATGCTATTTGTCTTTCCATTGGATCAATCAAGGCAATGGATTCAAAATGGCCTATTTGCCTATATGCTTTCTCTTCCTCAAAGTATTTATAGAATATTTTTGATGAGATCTTTGGCCTTAATTCCGCGTTGTTTTTTCTTTGTGATAATTCAATTAACTATAGCGATTCTGTTCTTTGATCTTAGTATTACTTTGAAAACCTTTGGCGTTTTATTGATCTATCCTCTTTTTTCATTTTTACTGTTTTTTAGCCTCGGGATATTCTCCATGTCTCTTTTTCTTTTAACGGGTAGAGGAGGGGCTTCTGTTGGTTATCTCAATACGATTCTCGCTGTTTTTTCAGGAGCGTATTTTCCTCTAACAGTTTTACCTGACTGGTTAAGAGTCATAGGGTCGTTTAATCCTTACGGAACTTTGTTAAATGCAGTTAGAAAGTTTGTTGTTGATCAAAATTTAATTATTCTTTTTGATTCACTGATTCCAATACTCTTATGGAGTATTGCTCTTTCAGCTATTTCTTGGGTCTTTCTTCGCTTTGCCTTGGTTAATTATCGAAAGAATTTAAAGCGATTTACCTACTCCATGTGATTGTTGACCATTATTCGTGGTTTTGTTTTGTGACAGTTATTTGGATACATATATATATCGATAATTGAGGCAAGATCTTCCTTTAACAGTGTCTGTAATTTCAGCTCTTTAGGAATGTTATGAAAGCTTCTTATTTGCACTTTAATTTTTAGCTATAATTTAGTGATGAAATTGAGGTTCAACTCCCCATTATTATTAGTTTTTTTCAAGTTTTTAATGGGCTTTTATTTGCTTCACTTTTCAACGGTTTGGGCCGCTTGCGGTGGAACAGTTCGAACATGGGCAGGAACAGGTGTTCTTTGGAGTACTGCTTCTAACTGGAGTCCCGCCAATGTTCCAGATACATCGAGTGAAGATGCAGTAATTATCAATACTGGTGTAAATGCTCGTGTAAATAACAACACAACTGTAGGCTGTGTTGATGTTCAATCAGGAGTTTTCGAAGGAACACAAGCTAGAACGCTAACAGTGACAGGTGATTATTTCCAAGCACCTAATCCCGGATCTTTAAATATTACATCAAATGGTTTTGAAATTGTTATGTCTGGAACAACGCCTCAAACTTTTGAAGCAGCCGATGACGTAAGAGATCTTATTTTAAGTAACACTTCAACTGTAACGATTAAGAATAATTTTCGAGTCCTTTCGGACTTCACTATTAGTGGTACTGGTACGACGGTCATTGAAGGCGATCTCATTCTTAATAATGCTACTATAGTTCAAAATATTCCAGCAGGTCATACCGTCGTTGTTAAAAATGGAGCTTCATTATTTTTAAGTGGTGGATTAACGATTGATGGTGTTCTTCAAGTTGAAGCAGGCGGCGAAGTCATAGTAAGACGAAACGAAACACTTACAGTAAACACTTCGGGCGTTTTAAAGCTTTTAGGTTCTTCAGGTAATCCGGCTCGTCTTGTTTCAGAAGCTTCAAATAGAACTTTCGCGTTTAATATGAACGGAACTCTGATTGCTAATTACTTCTTGATTCAAAGGACTGATGGCAATGGTATGAATGTCACAAAGACCATCTCCCAACTTGATAACGGAGAATTTAGAGGAATTCAAAATAATGGTTACGGAATAACTTTAGGAGCAGCGGCTTTTATTCCAAGTACAAGTGACTCCCTGGGATTTTATAATGACGATGGCTATGCCAACCCATTTAATATCAATGCTACAGCTTATAATTTAGCCGCGACAACTATTACTAATTATACTGGTGACGTTGGTGGCGTTGTATTCGAAAATGATCCTAATGGAAAAATTACTTGGAGTGCCCCTGCTGCTACAGAATTATCAATTACGAACGATGCTGAAGTAGGCGAGCCTCAAAACTTTTTTGATCCAGGCGATGAATTTGTTTTTGCGGAATTTTCTTTCACTTTAACTCAAAACGATACTGCAACAGATATTACTCAAGTTATGTTAGAGATGACAGGAACAGCATCGCTATCTGACTTTGAGTATGTGCGTGCCTTTGTCGATAGTAATAACAACTGTAATTATAATGCCGCAAATGATACTCAAATAGGTGGAGACCTTTCGTTTAGTGGTTCTCCTTTAAGAGCCACAATAAATATTACGCCGGGTGATGTTACAACAGACGGACCAAATACAAACCAAGCCTGTCTCATTATCGTTGCTAAAGCGAGTGGAAATCCACAAGACGCTAAGACGGTTAAGTTTGGTATTGTTTCGACGTCCGATGTAACGAACTCTCAGGGTTACACTTTTTCCTCAACTTCGGGTCCACCTATTGAATCTGACTTATCCATTATTCGTAATACCAATTATTCAGATTGGAACGGTTCCGTTAGCACTTCTTGGAACGTAAACAATAACTGGGACGGAGCAGTTCCATCTTCTACAATTGATTGCAGAGTCGGTGCTGCTTCAAATAGGGCTCTACTCAATGTGAACCCAGTTTCTTGTGCCAATGCAACCCTATATTCAAATGGAGAGATTGATTGGAATAATACTGCAACCGTCTTTAGAGTTTACGGCGGACTAGAAGTTCAAAGCTCTTATAATTTTACAAATGCAACGAATGGTACTTTTGCAATGTATGGTGCCAGTAACCAAACCTTTAGTATGGGAACAGCATTTCCAGGAAATCTCACGATTAACAATACAGGTAGTGCAGGTAATAACGTTGTTAACGTCAATGCTAACTCAACAATTAATGGCAACTTAACCTGTACGACAGGTAAATTATCGATTCCAAGTGGCAGTACGCTTACTGTGCTTGGTAATATAACTATCCAAACAGGCTGTGAAATTGCGATTGGCCCTGGAGGAACACTTGCTCTTGGTAATAATCGTACGTTATCAGTAAACTTTGGTGGAGCTTTATCAATGATAGGGACGGCAGGTTCAAAAGCGAACTTGACTTCGACTTTTGCATCTAATTCTTATAATGTCGTTGTTAATGGAACAATTAAAGCTCAATATTATAGCTTCACTAGACTTGGAACTTCAGGTGTTAGTATTGAGTCGGGAGCGACAATTGATCCAACTTATCATCTTCAAAATGGAACATTCACATACCCCGTAAATAGTGTAACGACTTTTCTTAGCTTGAAAAGACAAGTACCAACCAATGCTATCGATAACATGGTATTTGAAACAGGTGGCTCCGGTGCTGGAAGTATCACTGCTATAAATACAACAGGGGCGGCCGCTGGAACACTAAGTGTTACAAGCTATTCAGGTGATAGTGCTGGTCCTGGATTTGATACTTCTCCAACTTATAATGTTGCATGGTCAGGAGCAACGAATACAATCGCTTTAACTCGTGAGGCATCATCTCCTGCAACAGTAAGTGTTGGCAGCACATACAATATGGGACGTTACGGTTTACAACAGGTTCAGGCAGGCGCTTCCTATAGTGATTCAAATGTAACATCTATTAAGCTAGTTCTAACTGGAACAGGTACTGCGAATGATATTCAAGAAATTAAGCTATACACAGATACGGATTGTGATGGTGCTTCAGGAACACTGATTGGAACAGGAGTTTACGCCGGCAACCCTGCCAGTAAAACGTTTACGATTACTCCAGGTGATCTCATTATTGAAGCTGATGTAACAGCACCTCCAAAGAATTGCTTTTACGTTGAATATGTCATGGCGAGTGGTGGAACGAATGGCAGCACAGTGGGAGTCAAAGTAAATATTTCTACTGATATCGTTAACTCTCAAACATATTCTGTGACCTCAGGTACAGGTTTTCCATTAACACTTGGAACTGCATCAACGATTTATGCACCCACCACGACGACATGGACTGGTTCAGTCAGTACAGCTTGGACAAATGCTGCAAACTGGACCTCAGGTGTTCCATCACTTACTAAGACTTGTGAAATTCCTAATGTTGCTAATGACCCAATCATTTCAAGTGGTGTTGCCACATGTAAAAACGTTAATATCACCACTGGTGTGCTGACTTTGAATGTCGGTGCAACTTTAGAAACTTACGGCAACTTTACCAACACAGGTACCTTTACCCAAAACGGAACTTTAGAGATAGAAGATGGCGGTGCAAATACAGCACACACAATACAGTCAAATTCAATTTATCCAAATCTTCACATTAATAAGACGGGTGGTGGAACGATCTCACTTGGTAGTACGACACAAACGATTAATTCAATTGTTACAAATGGAACTAATTATATTTTAGAGCTAGCAGCTGGAAAAACATTAATACTTCCAAACGGTGGCACATTATCGTCCGGAATGTGGCGTTTTAAAGGCGGAAGCTTTACTCAAATAGGTAATGGACAAACATTAACAGTAAGTGGTGGAACGTTCTTTGTTGATGGAACAACTGATACATTCCCTCAAAATGCGTCAACTAAAGCGAAGTTTTCTCCCCAAGGCGGAATTGGATCATGGAATTTCACTGCCACTTCAGGTTCTTTAAGTATTAATGGTTTTCACTTTGATCGCCTTGGAGTTAACGGGATTAATATTGGTGGAACAACGGCCGTTACAAATCTTCGTGGTGGTCAACTTACAAACCTTTCGACTTCTTATGGTTCTGTTAAAGGGATTCAATTAAATACCACAGGGTCCCTTGTAACTCAGATGAGTAATATTGCATGGAACTGGGGAGATTTTAATACCTTTACGACAAATGCCAATACACCGGCCAACACCGATCCATATCTCATTCTTAGTTCAACTGGTTGTAATTCTCAAACTGTAGACTTTACTGGATGGAGTGGGGATTGGTTTGAGTCAACGGCGACCTTTGATGTTACAACAAAAATTTCTGCTTCAGGTTGTACTCTAAATATGGGAAGTTCAGCTTCGGCCGTATCTATGCACTCTCTCGCTGCTGTTCCATACAACGCTAAAATTGATATACGCTGGGAAACAAACACAGAACAAAACCATCGCGGTTTTAATGTTTACCGCTCTAATGCTGATGCTTCTGAGTTTCAACAAATTAACCCAACGATAATTAAAAATATTTTTAATACTGGACAAGCAAAAGGAAAGTATCGTTTCGTTGACGCTGATGTTTCGAACAACAAAGCCTACTACTACTATGTTGAAGATGTTGAGATTGACGGTGATACCACTCTTCATGGCCCGGTTTTCGCCACTCCTCTTGCAAATCTTGGTAATCCTCCTGCTACTAATCCTGGCCAAAATGATGGATCAAATCCAGATGACGGCGACGATGGTGGTGGAGTAGGCCCATTCCCTATTCCTAATCCATCATATAAAGATCTTGGAAATGGAGCAGTAATATTAAGCCAGACTAGTAAGTCGTTACGCCTAGAGATTATCCCTGAGACTCCGTTATTTAGTAATAGTGCTTGGGATAACACTTATGAAGATGTGGCGATCCTTGGCTATTCTAAACTAACGAAAGAAGGTGAAGCAGAGCTTCCTGAACGAGTGCTCTTAATTGAAGTGAACAAATTTGCAGAAACTGCAAGTGTGAGTCAGATAAGCATTAATGAATCTGTACTCGCTAATCATAAAATCTCACCTGCACCAAGTTACTCTATTGATGGTACTGGTAACCTACAGACCAATTATTCAATTAACCCAACTCATTACAGTTCAAATAGCTACAGTCCATCAAATTACGTTGAAGTTGATTCGAATCTAGTTCGAAATGCTGGGAAGACTTATCTTCGAATTAAAGTAACACCTCTTAAATTTAATCCTGTCGCTCAAGACGTCCATTTCTCTAATAGAATCGTTTTAGATATTGGACTTGATGGCGACGCATGGGAGATTGATCCACCTGAGCCAGGCTCAATCATCAATCCATATAATGTGGCCAATACCCTAAAAATCGCTATCGATAAGCCAGGGATGTATCAACTTAATTACGATGATCTCGTAAGCTCTCAAGTTGATGGACCGTTTATTGGCGCCAATAGCAATAATTTAAGACTCTATCTTGGTGATCAAGAACTTCCGATTGAAGTTAACTCGGCGGGAACCTTTAGCTCTGGTGATTCAATTCGTTTTTATGCACCTTTTACAGCTTCATTAGAAGATAAATATAATCGTCTTATTCTAAGTACGATTAATATTAGTGAAGACAATAATGCTCCACTTCGTATGCAAGAGCTTAATGGCGACCCTGAAGGAGAGCTAGAAGCTTCAGAAGTTCTAACTGAATATAATAAAACTTATGAAGAGAACCTTATCTACGTTAACGGCGAAAGCCTTGATGATACAGATGATCACTATCTTTGGGCCGGATTATTAAATTACACAGGTTACGATACCTTAAGCTTTAATGTTGATTTGGCCGAACTTGATCAAAGCTCATACGAAAATGTCCAGTTCGACTTTCATGTTAAAGGTCGTCTCGGAATCTTCTTTAATTACTCTATTCACCACGTCGCTTTGATTGTAAACGGAGAAGAAGTTCAAGATATTATTTTTGAAGATAACAATCGTCGCTTTCTAACTTTTGAAGTGCCAGCTGATAAACTTGTTGCTGGTAATAACACCATTGGTTTTAAAGTTTTAGGTACCTATGCTCCAAGCGGTGACTATGACCGTGTCTATGTTGATAAAGTGAACGTAAAATATATTGGCTTAAGAGGTGCTGGTAGTGGAGTTTCTCAAATCAAGCTAACAGAAACGATGGCAGTTCATAGCCTAAGTAACTTGAGCACTTCAGCGCTATCAATTTATGACATTACTGACAAAATGTTAGCTGCCAAAATTATTAATAGTGACATTGCTTCATTTGATGCTGGCGCAACTTATCAAGCGAGCTTCTACGTCGATGATTACGTTAATGATGATAATGAAAAAGAAATCATTTTGGTTGAATCAACTAATTTTTTAAAGCCAACCCATCTCTCTCTTAATGATGGCCTGCCTCAAAGTTTAAAAGCTTTAGATAATAGAGCTGACTATTTGATCGTTGGGGCCAAGAACTTACTAGAAGCTGCTAGAGAGTTAGTTGCACACCGTGAAGGCGATGGTCTTGAAGTCATGACGGTGACTCCTGCTCAAATCTACGGCGAATTCAACAAAGGTAATACAGACACGAAAGCAATTCGATCGTTTATTGATTATGCCATTTCATCATGGCAAGTTAGACCAAGATATGTCTTGATGCTTGGAGATGCTACGGTTGATCCACTTGATCACGATGTTGATGAGAATGATAGTGATCGCTCGGTACTTGAAGCTGAAACAATGCCGATGCCGGTTCTTGATGGACGATTTATTGATTTTGGGGCCGATAACTATTTTGTTTCAAGTGACGTTTCTCATCTTCCTAAAATCGCTATCGGTCGTATTCCTTCAAACGATCCTGATGCCATTGCTAGATATGTTTTAAAAGTGATGGATTATGAATCAGGTGCAGCTCGCCCTGAACTTCTATCAAAAATGAGTTTTGTTGCTGACGAAGATCAAGAAGACTATGAAAACTTCAGGCAGAAAATTGATGCTCTTGCTCAAAGTGTGACTCGATTTGAAACAAGTGTTTTTGATAAAGCAGAACTTGGCGGTGATGCTGCCACAAAAGCCGTAATTATTGATGAGTTCAATGAAACTCCATTTATGATCTCTATGATGGGTCATGGAGCTGCCGATCGCTTTTCCACGAATACTTTCTTAGTGGCTGATGCTAAAGAGAGTTCTCTTTCGAACTCAACCTATCCGATCGTAATGACACTTAACTGTGAATCGGCTTATTTCTTTGATGCCACGAAGAGTATGGAATCGCTCGGTGAAGCTCTTATTATGAATCCAAGTGGCGGAGCAATTGCTTATTTAGGCTCGACAACGCAAACTACGCCTCCGGCGCAAATGCGACTGGCACAAAACTTCTTTAACCAAATGAACTCTAGTTTTGCTTCTCCTTATAAAGGGCAAAGGCTGGGGGATTATTTACTGCAAGCGAAGATTGCGACTGGTAGTGCTGAGTACGAAAAAGACATCGTGAACAGTTTCTCTATTATTGGTGATCCAGCTTTAAGAATTCCAGCATCTCTTTATGCTGCCCCAATTTCAAATGTTGCTCCAGTAAAACAATCAAAAGGCAGTGGTTGTTCAGCAAATGCAAGTGATGGATCAGGTTCACAAATTCCATGGACTCATGGGGCACTTGAATGGCTTTGTTATTTATTAATGATTGCTTTTGCGAATAGAGTTTCTAAAAAATATCTTTGGACTTAATCACTTTTGACATTTAGGACAGTAGAACGTTCCACGTTGGGCCAGTAGAATCTTTTTAATCGGTGTCTTTTTACATATACCACAGGTCTCTTGCCAAAATACCACGAGGTTATTGAGGCCTTCACCAACATCGCCAGTTGTATCAGCGTAACCACCAGAAAAAGCCACACCGTTATTTTTAAGTGAACCTTCAAGTAAAGACTTAGTCCCCTCGATGATTTTATCGCACTCAATTCTTGTCACTTTTCCAGCTCGTCTGGTTGGACGAACTCCTGCACGGGCACAAATTTCGTTGGCGATATAATTACCAGAACCAGCAAAATATTTTTGATCAAGTAAAAAGACTTTAAGTTGTCTTTCTGGATATTTCTTTAAGGTTTGCCAAACATACTCAGCGTTAAATTCGTCTGAGCCAATATCAACGCCCAGCTTTTTCATTTCTTTTTCGTACATCTGATCATCACAAAATCTCAGCACTCCAAATCTTCTTGGATCAACATAGGCCATATAGAGAGGACCATCAGGATTAGTGCCACCAAGTTGAAGGTGAGTGTGTTTTTCAATAACTTTTTTAGTGGAGAGTCTCCATCCACCAGACATACCAAGATGAGAAAGAAGGTGATGAACCTTACCCTTGTTATCAACAAAGTGCAGATCCATTAACTTACCCTTACGCTCAATCTTAACTAGCGACATGTTCTTAGGGTTAAAATGCCTGACACTTTTTCCTACGAGTGATCCTATAACATCAGACTCTTCAACTGTTTTAACAGTAAATGGCAGCGTCTTAGATAGCTGTGAGCGAATGGTTTCGACTTCGGGTAGCTCTGGCATATCGTACTTAACCTCTTAATTTTACTGATGTGAAATGGGTCGAAAGCCATTCAATCCGACCCAATCCGACTTTTTTAATTGCTTGTACCATTTTTGTAATGAGTTAGCGAAACAACATTGGCAAAACTGGCCGTTTCTTGGCCTTTCCCTGTGCGAGATTTTCTAATATGCTTCATAATTTTTTCTGAAAACTCTCTTTGATCGTCTTCATCGCATTTAGAATAGTGGTCAGCGAGCTTAATATCCTTGTGTCCTGTCATCGCAATAACAGCATCAAGGCCACCACCTACCTGACGGGCGAGTTTTGCCATTCCGTGCCTTAGAATATGTGTTCCTGAATAGGGAACCCCACTTTTTCTTTGTGCACCTTTGTAATTCACTAAAACAGTACCGTAGTTTATGGGCTTCCCCTCAACGTGGAAAACATAGTCGCAACCAAGTTCTCTGAACGCCTCTCGCTGCTTGAGTAATTCCAATATTTCATCTGTGATGAAAACAGGTCTTGGCTCTTTGTTTTTTGGAAAGGGCTTGAGTTCTAGAAAGACTTTGTGACTGTCCCATATAACAGTATGTTTTATGAGCATCCTTCTATTTTTAATATCTATGTTGCTCCATTGAAGTCCTGCGATTTCACCAATGCGAGCGGCACAGTAAAATTGTAACATTGCAATACTCTTATAGAGTGGCTGTAGATATTCAAAAAATAAGAAGGCATCCTCAAGATCAATTTGTTTCTTCTTGTCTGGCACAGGCTTGATAAAGCCAAGAGTGCGATGTTTTTTCTTTACTGGATTTGTTAAAAAAAGAGCTTCTTTTTCATATTTTTCACTATCTTTATACCAGTTGAAAATTGTAACGAACATATTGAGTTCATTATTGAGATTGCATCGTCCTGCTTGACCTCGATTCGCTTGATACTCTTCATTACTAAATTCGGCGACCCAATGGTTTACCCAAGAAGTGATCTTGGAAGGAGTAATCTTGTCCATTGGTAAATGCTCGATTAGTTCTAAAAGTTTGTATCTTCGAGTCCAAATCATTTTTGTGCTAGTAGCAAGAGTAGGGAAGTGATCTCTTTGCATTGTTTCCCAAACTTCTTTTAATGTTGCATACGACGAATTTAATTCGTCACTATTTTGATTAAAAGAAATGCCATCAAAATTTTTCCTCCACTCTTTAGCTTCATATAGAGTTTTAAAAGTTGCATTGTGATTTTTCCCTTTAATTTTCTTTTCTGCTAAATAATGTTTGGTGGCAATGTTTTGGTAAATACCAACTGTTCCCTTTAATTTTTTGTAATTTTTTTTAGCCATTTTCATTCTCCTTTCATCCAATTAAGGATTTCACTAGGAATGAAAACCAGCTTTCTCTTACGTCCTCTTCTGTATGGAATTTCACCTTGGCTTACTAGGTTATAAATTGTTCCCTTAGCATAGCTTGTGAAGTCACATACCTCGTCTATTCCCCATATTAAATTGTCAAAGAGCTGGCATTGAGAAATCTCAATGCCAGACCTATTATAGCAATCTTTATCCGATATGTGATGTGAAAAATCATTTTTTAAATGCACTAATTCTCCTAAGTCTTAAAGGCTTGAAAAACCAATCGCATCTGCATTTATCTCTGTGTAGCTTTTCAATTCTCCCTGCTTGTTAGTAAAATCTCGACTCAAAATACGGCCTCGCACAAAAACTGACATTCCTTTTTTGAGTACATTTGCCCAATGTTCAGCCTCTTTTTCCCACATGACGATATTGTGCCAACGAGGTTTATCTTCTCCATGTATTTCCTCTGCTAATGCAAAAGTACAAAAGGGCGTATCTTTTTTTGTATGACGTAAAACGGGATTTTTACCTAAGCGACCATAAATTGTTTTTTCTTGATGATTCATAAATAATCTCCTTGTGCTAGTTAATCCCAAGCTTTTTGGTTAAAAATTCTCCAAAGGACAAATCTTGACCTGTTTTCTTCTTATGTTCATCAAAGGCCCTTTGCACCTTTTCCATTTCGGTCAAGCTTTGTTCTTGGATTTTGTCTACGTCTTTCTCCGTTAGCTTACTAACGGCATAAAGACATAAGTCTTTAAAAAGGATTGGCTTGCCATAATCCTTTTCATTGCATTTTCTTAGAAGATCAAAAATCAAACTTAGACTTTCTTGTTCATGGGTAAGATCAACGAAAAACTTAGTCTGCTCTTGATTAAGTTGTACTTCCTTCGTTTGATTTTTGGTCTTCCTTCCTCTTTTTTTTAATAATTCCTCTTCCATTTTATTCATCCTCCTAATTACTGCCTGCTATCCGATTAAGTTCTCTCTCGCGCGTAGAATGTGACTCCCTACTCATAATTTCGTTGGGGGTGGGGAGTCACATTCGGAGTGCGCGAAACCTTCATGGTTTCAACGAATTAGCAGGCAGTAAGAAATTCTTATCCTCATTGTTCAATGGCCTTTCCATAGTCATTCTATTTTTGAAAAATCTCTGCTAAGCTGACCTTTTCTTCCTGAAAAACTCCGTAAATATTCTTTGGCTCATGGATGCCAGATGATATTTCTGGATGAAAAAAGAACATGAATTTTCTCATCCGCTCACTGCCAAGCTTTTCTTGTGCTTGAATGATATATTTTTCCATCAGTTTTTTAGTTGGAAAAAAATACATTACATAGTGATAAAAAGAGCTGTCTTCATATTGCTTCATCTTCTCTATAAGCCTCTGATTACTCTTTCTTGTAAGCTCCAACTCAAAGGCCAATTGGAATTTATGTCCCTTTTTTTCAAGATACAAAATGGCATCTGGAATGATTTTGTATGTGAGTTTGAAATTTCGTTTGTCATGTATTTGATGCTCAAGCTCAACTTCATCAATCCATCCATCAGCCATAAATGTTCTGGTGATTTCTGAAACCTTTAGATCATGAATTAAAGTTTCATTAGAAATCGCAGTTGGGTTGTCTTTAAGCGATAACTGGCTCTCGCCGAGTGGACTAAGAAAGACAAATTTCTTGCGACTATGTGGGTCTCTATATCCTTCCAATATTTTTTCCTTTTCAAGCCCTCTGATAATGCGGTGAAAATTCTTATACTTTGTTGCACGAAAACACTCCTTTCTTAATGACTCTAAATCCATAATCCTCCACTTTAGGAGAGGAGTAAGGTAATTAAGATGAAGGCTGTTTAGATTCATTTTTGGTCTCAATTTTCCTCCTTATTTAATGCTGATGATTGGTTGTGAAATAGGCTTAGGAGTCTTATTTTCTCGCATGACGTCCCACTTTTTATTTCTAACGTTGAGCAGATTAACTCTCGTAGGCCCTTGTCTTAAAAGGACACATTGACCGATTCCAAGGTTCTTGATTATGTCTGGGTGAACAATAAGCTCATGGACTTCTCGTTCACTTCCCATCATTTGCTGCTCTCCATTCTCAATTCGATACGTTTGCTTCTTTGAAATAATTGTCCCAATGGCCTCAGCAAATATTGAAGCTCCATCTTGCAAACGCTGTTTAAGAATAAATAGATTTCCTGCGTTCTCTATTACTTGTTTTGTCAGGTCTGGACTAACTCGATCAATATCTGATGCCGTTTGTACAGCCACAGTAAGTTCCATTCCGGCACCTCGACATTTATTTTGAAGCTCGATGAACTCAGGTGTAACGAGAGAGCCAAACTCATCAAAATAAATGCTGACTGGATTTTTAAGCCCTGCCCCTTCTTCCTTTGACAGGGTCTTATATGAGTTATAAAGAAGCTCTCCTAAAAATAATTTTCCAACAGCAGTTGCAGTTTCGCCGTACCCTTGAGTAGATAGCCCAATATAAAGACAAGCTCTTTCATCACGTACTTTGGATAGTGTCAGAGCATCAGGGCCATCTGCATTGAGAATCTTTCCAAAATCAGAAACTAAGATGGCTTCTAATTTTGCAATTAGACCGATGTTGTCTTTGCTTTCAAGTCGGACTAATTCATCAAAGATTTTTTGCAAAGTAAAAGGGGAGTTCTCTTTTTCTAGTGTCTTCAAAGCTTTAGTTAAACTTCTTCGACTTGCATCTCTGTAATAAGGTTCTGACCAATCAAATGATCGCATAATACGATCAACTACTTGGTTGACCGTACCTTCAAGGACAGGATTCAAAGAGATTGATTCCTTGTAATGCTCAGAAAAGATATAACAAGGCTTATTGTATTTTCCACAAATACCTTTAAAGGTATTAAGGGCTTCAGTATCGCCTTTGGGATCAAAGAAGATGATTGGTTTGTCATATCGAAGTGAGTTTTCTTGTAAAATACTAATGAGATTTGTTTTTCCAAAACCTGATGCTCCAACAATAAAACTATGACGATGAAAATCAATTTCTTTTAAGAGCATTGGTCTTTTTGTTTTGGTATCAATGCCTAAAGCATCTTGGATTTCTGTTGTCTGCTTTACAGCTAAGGCCTTTCGCTCAATTTGTGTAAGCTCAGGAGACTTGTTTAAAATCTTAATCCCTAGCCATTTGAAAAGCTCTTTCCCTACGTCAAATATGAGAAGACAAAGCTCGTGAAATATTTCATAAATTGGTGTAAAAATGTCTAACTGCGGTGATTGTTTTTTATTGTTCATAAATATGCTCCCATGCTTTAAAAGGGCTGATCTGGATGGTTCGATTGCCGACCTCAATAGTTTGAGCTTCGGACTGGTACTCAAGAATGAACTGTTTTTTTACTTTCCCCTCAAGTTCCTTAGGGAGCTTTTCTAGTGGTACTTCGTACTTTTTAACTGGTTTAAAATTAACTTCTGGCTTTATGTTCTTTAGCTCTGGTGAAAAATCAAATAACGGCACCTCCTTATGATTTTGCATCGGCCCATCGAGTAACATGGATTCTTTAACTTTCTTTTCTGGACCATCGTGCAATAGATACGCTAGGCCTGCTCCTGCAACTGCACCGACAATCCCACCAAGATAAGCATTTTTATTCATTGAATGTTCATCTGGTGAGAAGACTGCACCCCCTGTCCCGCCAACAAGACCTCCAATTAAGGCTCCACTGGTAAGAGATTTCTTTAAGGTTGAGCAAGATGAGCAAAGTAGTAATATGACCAAGATTTTAGTTTTCATTGATTGCCTCCATAAAATAGATAAGAACATCGGTTCCGGCCTCAATGGTAATCACTGGAACTGTTTGTTTCATTTCATCAAGCAAGATTTCTGATGTCGTGTTGGCCGAATTGATAGCCCCTTGGAGAAATTGATTCTTCAAAGTTGTGTCTTGAATCGCTCCAAAGGGAGTTGCAATTCTATTTTGTGCTGCTGATAGCATCCCCCCTGAGAAATCACTTAAAACAGCTCCTGCAATAAGTTCTTCTTTCCCATCTGCGTAAATTCCCTCAAGTCCACTTGAGCCATCAAGATTTAAAAGTTGAGCCTGAATTGCTATTTCTTTGTCAGTAGTAATGAGTTTGTTACATAAACAAAAAACTCTTTTATTTTGTGTCATTGCCTGACAAGCAAATTTACTATTATACGGAAGCCCTTGGTTTAGATGAGCACGAACAAGAACAGGTGTGGCCTGATTAGTTGAAACTATCGTGTTTAGAAGAGTACCACGGTATGTTTTTCCCGTGAGGATTTGTCTTTGTCCTTCCCAAATAACAGGTAATGCTGTTTTTGCATTAAGAAGCGCATTAAGCTTTTTGTTGTTTTCGATAATTTTTGAAAGTGTATCATCTCTTTTCCTCCTTTGATGCACGACCTTGGCCGCTTTATGTTTTGTTTTTAGTCTTGAAATTCGTGCAACCTGTGCATGAGCGATTGAAAAATGGTCGCAAAATCCCAAGACGATTAAAATAATCGTTAAATTCTTCATAAAAATGCCTTTAACTTGTGTTTACTTAATTAAGTATTCTCTTGCCGTCTAAAATGATGGGCACTCCCTTAGAGAAATACTCCCTTTGCTTTACAGTGATGTTGTTAACCACCATTTCTTTATTTGTATTGTTGATAAATAATATGGATGCTTGTCCCTCAAGAATTTCATAATCTTTGGTTCTGATCTTCTTGGTTAGGGCATGGCTTGCGATTCCATCTTTCACTTCAATAAACTGATGAGAATTATTTTCTGTGAGTTTTAGTTCAAAATAGTATTTATGTTCTTTTGTGATAACGAGAAGATTTGAAAAACCTCCTTCCATAAGAGGCTTGACTGCGAGTGTTCTGTTATTATTAGTAACTTGAAAAAACATTTCTTGCTTACTTCCGCCATACAGGTAGCTGACGATCTCCGAATCAAAGCTTAGTGTTGTAAGTAAGTTTAAACTCAAAAATATTGTTGTGATCTGGTTCATTAAAATATAAAAGGTCATTAGATTTCCTCCTGAGCATTTATTTCATCGAGTTGGATAAGTTTGTAATGAAAAGGATAAAAATCGCTCTCTTTAAGTCCGACTTTAAAAGAGAGAAGTTCACCATTAGATTTCAGAATAATTTTGCAAGCACCTTTTTCCAGTGACTCTAGTTTTAAGATATTATCTACTTGGATAGAAAACGGCTCTTTTGCCACAAGGCTTATAATTTCATCAGTCACTACATGTGGATTAGGCTCTCCCTTGGCCAGACTTATAAAACCAAGACGACAAACTTCAACGGCAAGAGGTCTTTCCTCAAAAATATCTTTTCCTTTGTAGAGAAAGTATTTTTGTTGAAAGAAAATCATTGTACTTGTTAGCATTGAGACTATTAGTGTCGTTGCTAATGCAATTTTTAGTTTTCTGTTCTCTTTCGTGAAGCTAGATTCAAAATTATCAAAATTCATTACTTTTCCTTTTTATTATTTGAGATAAACGGTTTGCTGTTTATAGGACGATGAACCTTATTTGGATCAACAGTCGTTCCCTCTATTCCATACTTCTTTTTTATTGCTTCACCTTTATGAGGATTGATTCCATCCCAATACTTTTGATTGAATTTAAAATTCTGTTTTTTTAGTCTTACATACTCGTGAGTATCTTTATCGCTAGTTGGATTTGGCTTTAGTTGTCCAAGTGGAGAACTTCTTTTCGGTATAGGCTGAGAGCGTGATCCACTTGTTTCAGCTCCATTTTGTTTTGTTTTATTAGATGCCTGAGGACTCTTAGCAGATTGAGTATTAACTTTTGAAAGTTTTATTGCTTCATCTTTCGTCATTCCTACTGATTTTAAACGCTCATCAAGTGGACGACCTTGATTAAAAGGACTCTTGATATTTCCCTTACTTTCAAGAAGCTTCATTTTCTTTTTATCGGGTTGAGATTCCTTGTGCAAAAGGTCTTTGATAGATGGTTCAAAAAGTGAATTGGCCCCAGTTCTTCCAATACCACCCGTTACACCTTTAAATCTTGCGGCAAGCATTGGATAAAAAGTCATGGCCTTAATACCTGAACTAACGACCATTGCTCCCATCTTAGAGCCAAAGGAATGAATCCCGTCTCCACGGATCATACCGTAAGTAATTAGGGGGCTAATAAGCAGAAGCAAGGTCACACCAAAAAGCCAAAGAATGGTATCAATTTTGGCAATAACGAGATCGCCATTAAGGGCACTGTCTTCAATGCTGTTGCCTACAAGTGAGAGTATTGCCACAATAACAAAAGGCATGACCATACACCAAAGGCTTGCTTGAATCGTTCCCTTTAAAGCATCTTTCGTCCAACCTAGAAAATAGAGAATAGCTGTAACTCCTGCAAAGACATAAGTTAGATGATAAATACTTGAGTAAATGAGTTTCAAAAGCCAGATGAAGAGTTTTGCCAGCAAGTAAAAAGCCGTACCCAAAAGATCATTGATATTAGGAATAAGAATGCTTTTTAATGAATCCCATCCTTTTTGATGCTTCGTTTTGACTTTTACCTGTAGCCACCTTTTAACGAATAGATTTGTTGGACTAACTCGTCTTAGAGTCTGACTTGCACTTTCTAGGGCGATGTTTGTTGCTTGTGTATGAACTCCATAAAATGCACCCATAAAAATGATGACAAGAAAGAGCTTCTTTACAGAGCTTGCAAAGTTCATCTCTCCAAAATATTCAAGGATAAGCGAAATAGTAAAAACAGGTGCAACAAAATAGTTCGCTATTTTAATAAGCTCTTGATAAAGCCTAAATATACTTGGTTCCTCAATCAAAAGCATATCCTTTAATATATTTATCATCTCTTTCCTTTTTCAATTCCGTAGAATTTTCGCTTCTCAATTTGTTCCAGTCGTTTTTCTTCTAGTTCTTCCGCTTTAAGGCGATTATTAGTTGAGAGCTTTTCCAACATCTCAAGTTGTGTGTTATGCATCTCTACATTTTGCTCATAAATAAGTGCTGTATTTTGAGCAGTAATTTGGGTTGCTCTCCCTGTTGTTTTTGCATCTTTTGAAGCCTTAATTTGATGCTCGGCGAGTTTACCTTTTTTCTCATTGATCTCTTTTTGCCGTTTGACCAAGAACTTGGTTCGATCTTCTTCATTTTTAATGTCTTTATACTCATTCATAAGGCTTTTAAGCTCGGCCATGGAGTATTTTAGCTCTCTAATGGCCCAGTTGAGTTCACCAAGGTCTTTTGCTTCCTTTTTAGCCGCCAAGGATTCAGCGACAAATAAAATACGTTCGGCCCTCCAATAGTGATCCATCATAAGCTCGTTATATTCCTGCATTTTTTTTGTGTAGGTTTCTGCATTGGTCACAAGCTGTTCTAGTTCATTAAGTTGACTTGATGTTGTAGAAGCAATTTCAATTAGAACTGCTGTTTCTTCTCCAAACATTGAGGGATAAACGGGCATAGAAAGAGACATAGCGATCAAGCTCATCGTGAGTTTATCTTTCATTGCGGTACTCCCAATATGGATGCTTAATCTTAGTAAAGTTGATAAGACAGTCATTAAATGACAGGTAATTTTCATTTGCCTCAAGATATGAGTAAATCTTTCTATTATCTTCACCATCGGAAGTGAATAGCTCATACTCTAAGTGACTTGGGTAAAATCGCATGGGTTTTTTAATACTCTCAGAGAGAAGTAAAAACTCACTGTATGCACCTTTTTTTGATTTAATCCCAGCAAGTAATTCAATAGCATCGGAGTCGACAAACTCAGTGGGTGAAAGACTTTGTCTAAAGAGAGCTTTCCAATAAGTGTTTTGAATAATCACTCGTCCAAGCTGGGTGATGGAAAAGTCATCAAGGTTTTGTGAGATTGCAATAGCACTCGCCTGATGCTTTCTAAAAGTTCTAAAACATTCTGCGATGTAATCAGCATTACGACTTAAAAGATGCCAACACTCATCAAAGATAAAAAGTTTTTTACCCTTTAGGTTTTTAAAATACTCAATAAGATAAATAATTAAAGGGGCTTTCATGGCATCGGGGTAATTTGAAAAATCACAGTATGTAAGATCATTTAACTCTGATTTGTCATCCGTGAAATAGTCTTTAATCTCTGAGAAATAATATGAGATACCTTCAAACTCACGATCTAAGTGACTTAGAAAATCTGGAAAAGAAGAAATATCTTTTTCAGATATTTGAGAAATTACTTCAAATAGTTTTCCTTCATCTTTTTTACTTAATTTTTCATCAATGACTGAAAGTACAAACTCTTTAAGATAGCGAGGATTTGTAAATTGAAGCGGATTAAACTTTTGAGATAAAACAACTCCATTATGAAAACGGCTTGTCTTATAAAAAGAGTTCCCAAGATCAAGGATTACCGCCTTATGACCTTCATTACGTGCAGACGTTAATAATTTATTGGTCATCATGGACTTCCCTTGTCCAGTTGTACCAGTGATAAGAACATTGTAGTTAATCGCACTTGGATGAAAAATATCCCATAAAAGGGGATTTCCTGATCTCGCGTTTAATTTCATTCCGGTTTCATGCACATAATCTTGATGAAATGGTATGAGTTCTGAGAGATAATCAGATGGACAAAGCTCTGAGCGTTTAAAGCTTGAAGGTACTCCAGGAATGAGTGCTTGATAAAAGTGAGATAATCCTTTTTCCTCTTGAATGAGTTTAGAATCCACGCCTTTAAAA
>PCUW01000059.1 GCA_002787775.1 Bdellovibrionales bacterium CG12_big_fil_rev_8_21_14_0_65_38_15 | reverse complement strand
CAGTATCAACGGCTTCATCTAGGCTTATCAAAAAACGAGTCATCTCTGGCACTGTTAATGTGACTGGCCCACCGCTATTAATTTGATCATGAAATAATGGAATTACTGAGCCCCTGCTCGCCAATACGTTGCCATATCTCACACAAACAAAACGTGTACCAGGATTTAAAATATTAGCTGATGTAAAGATTCTCTCCTGCACAGCCTTTGTCATCCCCATGACATTAATTGGCTTAGCTGCCTTGTCAGTGCTTATACCGACTACAGTTTGGACTGGAAGATTATTTTCCGAAATAGCACGAACAATATTTTCTGCGCCAATACAATTTGTCAGGACCGCTTGATAAGGAAAGTACTCACAGGCTGGAACCTGTTTTAGTGCAGCCGCATTAATTACGATATCAACACCTTTTATCGCTGAACACACGCTACTATAATCTCTAACATCACCTATTCTAAACTCTAATAAATTTTTAAAATTATTATAGATAACTTCATCGGTTGAATGCTTTTTATGAAGATAATCTAAACGCATATAGTGCTGTTTACCCTCATCGCGAGAGAAAACAATTATCTTTTTCGGAGTACCATGTTCACCAGTCAAAACTCTTTTAACAAAAGTTTTTCCCATTGAGCCAGTGCCGCCTGTAACCAATAAGGTTTTATCCTTGAACATCCTTACTCCAAAAAACTATACTCTTTATCCAACCCTCTTAGCTCAGTTATCATGTCCAACCAACTCGGTGCAACATAACCTGTCTCAAGAGAGTATTTTTTCGATAACAATACCTTATTAGACCTAATTTCATTAGATTTTTTTATATCTACTTTCATGTCAAATTTTTCATTAATTAGAGATAAAAGTTCATACTTTGATATAGAAGGACCTGATATTTGATATAATCCATTTAAGTCCTTATAAGACTTGATGATTTTTAAAATCTCTCTACTCAATACACTTGTTGTAATACCAGAATAAAATGACTCACTGTACCCACCGATTTCCTTATGACCTCCACGAATAAACCAATCAAGAAGTTCTGTATGAGATTGTAATTCTCGACCAATTGCTGAAAACCTAAGCGTAAGTGTGTTGGAACCAAAAACTTCACCAAGAAATTTAGATCTTCCATATATGTCACGAGCATTAGGAACAGATAATTCTGTGTAAGGTCCATTTTCGCCGTTAAATACGCAGTCAGTGCTAAGATGAATCAGTTTGATTGAATTGGCTTCACAAAAGTAATGTAATCTTTTTGAAAAAATAGAATTTAAATTGTAAGCCTGATCAGTTAGGGAGTTTGATATTTTTCTAATTGTAACACCACAGGCATTTATAACTATATCTGGATTTTCAATTTGAATCATTTTTTCAAATATTAAATCTTTAGTCAGATCACCATACGAAACAACCTTACACTTATCCGTTGCAAATTTTTCTAATATCTTTAGAGATGAGAAACCAACAACACCAACTAAACTTGCAACATCATCGCTTTTAGCAAATTCAGCGAAAATCCTGTGGCCAATCATACCGCTGGAACCTAGAATTAATACACGCATAAAATCTCACTATTTTATTAATTAATCTATTTAACATGAACTAAACCTGAGTATACATCTAATAATTTAGCTACGTTTAGCTCTATGTCATATTGAGTTGAAGCCCAAGTTTTTGCACCCAGGCTAATTCTCGTTCTTAAGTCTTCGTTTCTTATAAACAACTCAATTTTCTCTGCTATTAAAATGGGATTGCATTCAGAAATTATCATCCCAGAAATATTATCTTCAAGCGTATCTTGGTATTTTTTAGATAATGTTACCAAGCTAGGTATGCCGTGAAGACCCGCTTCAATGACTGGTCTTCCTATTGCATCAAGATGGCTCGGAAAACAAAGCAGATCTATTTCTTCAAAAAATAAATTTGTATTATCAATAAATCCAACTAACTTAATGTTATCCTGTAGATTATTTTTCTTAATAAAACTATCAAGTTCCGATTCTAGATCAGTTACAAAGCCTAACAATTTAAAGAACTTAAAAGATAAAGTGCTTGTATCTCTAGGTGATTTACCAGCAATTATACACGTGACATTTTTATAATGTTTTTTACAGCGTAATATAGAAAAAGCTTCACACAGTTCCCTAACTCCCTTCATGGGCAGTAGGCCACCAAGGAAGCCTATTTTAAAAAAATCCTTTTTAAAGTCATATATTTTTTCAAACGAATCGGAGATTTTAAACGAATTGTGAACAACTTCGGGATAAATATTTGCCCCCAATGAATCGGCTACAGTATGATCTATCGCTATTATTCTATCAGCATACCTATTGAGTAAATAATTAATAACCTTGCATCTAAAAGATCCTTTTTTGTTCCACTGAACAGATCTAACGTGAACAACAAGAGGTTTTCTCCATAGTAACTTTAAAATAATAGAGAAGGGAAAAGCTGTAATTTCGTTAACATGAATAACATCAAAACTTACATTTCTTAATTTAAAAATAGATAATAAACAAAATGGAATAAAAATAATTTCCCTAGCAAGTATAAGCCATCTTTTGCCGGCATAATGCCCAAAGTTAGTATTATCAAACTGACTTAGTCTTCCTCTAAAGCTAATGCATTTTATTTCACATCGCTTAAAGAAGTGGCTAGACTCTCCATTAGGTGTAAATATCAACGGATTTATTCTATTTTGCTTAAGAACTTTACAAAACTCTAATAAGCTTTTCGAAGCGCCCCCAAACTCGGAGATCGGATGAACAAATAAAATATTCATAATGTTTGAGACCAGCTAATATAATTAATCCAGCGCCATAGCGTCCAGTCTCGAACAATTTTTTCTTCTTTCATCAATTTAAATTTTGAAAAAATAATATCCCTATCAAGTACATCTGAATTAATTGATTGATCAAGTATCTGTTCTACGAATTTGAAATTTTTTAATAGTAAGGATGATTCAGGTGTTGCGAATCCAATTTTATCCGTTCGCTTCAGAATTGGCTCTGGTGCAATACCCTCCATAGACTTTCTCAAAAGCATCTTTGACTGAGCAGAGTGTTTTGAAATCATAAAATCATCCGGCAAAGAGAACATGAAATTGAAAATATCTGTATCTAAAAATGGAACTCTGTTTTCAATTGAGACGCTCATCGAATTTCTGTCGGCGTGCCTCAAAAGAGCAGAAAGCCCATTTCCACTAAATGAGTGAAGCAATCGTGCCGCAACTCTTCTGCCTCTTTCGTTTGAATTCTTTTCCAAATAAGGAAATGTAGGATTAATAACATGTTCTTTTAGAAAATTTTTTTTAAGCCAAGATGGGTTTAACTTTGATCCATTTAATCTCATAAACAAATCACTCATAGACTTAGATGAATATTCAGATACCGATCTTTTAATAAAATCTGACGGGCTTCCCGAATTCTTAACCCATGCCATAGCATAAGATATTGCAGCACCTATGCCATCATTTTCCATAACACTTTTAAATGCTTGGCCAGGATACCCACTATATCCAGCAAACATTTCGTCGGCACCCTGACCATCAATCATTACTTTTATACCATGCTGAGATATACCCTGAAAGAGCTTGTACTGAGCGTAAATGCTTGAACTACCAAAAGGTTCGCCCTGTATTTCAATTAATTTCATAAAGTCATTTTTAAATTCGTTTTGATCAATTCTAATCTTATGAGATTTCACTCCAGTCTGATCTACAACGATATCCATCCACTTTTCTTCAGATAACTTCTTGTCGTCTGCTACGTAGCTGAATGTCATAATATTAGAATCAGGAAATAGACTACGTACTCCTGAAACCAATATAGAAGAATCAATTCCACCAGAGAGAGCTAATGCCAACGGTACATCACTTCTCATTTGTCGTTTAATGCTAGCTAGTAGTAGGTCTCGTAACTTATCCGATGCTTCTTCTACCGAAACATTAATCAATGGAAGAAGTTGAGGATTCCACCACTTTCTTTTTGTAAATTGAGTACTTGTAAGATCGAATTTAATATAACTACCTGCCTCTAAAGACTTTACTCCATCAATAAATGTATCATCACCTATATCATACTCACCAAATACTAAGTACTTATAGACTGTATTATAATTCTGTGTTTTATGAACACCTCCCATTGGGAGCGCTCTAATATCAGAAGAAAATGAAAAAAAATCATTCCGTTCTGTATAAAATAAAGGCTTGATTCCAAAAGGGTCTCTAGCCAATAGTAATTCTTCTTTATGACGGTCATAGAAAGCAAAGGCAAACATACCATTAAGCTTTTCCAATCCTTTCACTCCATAACAGATCAACCAATGAAGCAATACTTCCGTATCAGAGTCAGTCTTGAATTTAACCCCATCATTTTTAAGGACTAGCCTAAGTTCAATATAATTATAAATTTCACCATTAAATGTTAACCAATATCTTTCATCCTCAGAACCCATTGGTTGATTAGATGTTGAATTTAAATCAATAATTGAAAGTCGTCGATGTCCCAAAATTAGGTTTTGAAAAACCTTAAAGCAATTAGCATCTGGACCTCTGTAGGTCATTTTCTTAAGACATAGTTCAAGCTCACTTATGTCGAAATCAGAAATTTTTTTGCGATATAAACCAACTATTCCGCACATAAGAACTCATTTAATATAGTGTTTAAGAATTTGTTTTGATATTTTATTCGGATCGTGCCACTTTTCGACAAAAAGACGACTCCTCTTTCCCAAGGCCTGTAAATCATACCTCGAAGTACGTAGAATCTTTTTAAGATCATCTTTTAGTCCCTGAAGCTGAATATTAATAATAGGTAAATCCTTTACCATTTCCGATGGC
>PCUW01000045.1 GCA_002787775.1 Bdellovibrionales bacterium CG12_big_fil_rev_8_21_14_0_65_38_15 | reverse complement strand
TATCCTGTGACAGGAGCTTTTTCAACGAAGGCAAAGATGAAGCACCATTTTTTAGAGACATGCCAATCGACTCAAAGCAGCTTTAAAGACTTTTGGGCGCAGCATGATATGAGTGATCCCCACCTTCTCGTTTCGACGCAAAAGCAAACTGCTGGTCAGGGTCGCCGTGGAAACAGCTGGCATTCAGCAGCTCAATCCTTAGCCATGAGCTTTTCCATCAAAGCCCAAGAACTAATAAGCCTCACTCCGCTTCATATGGCGTTGGCGCTTTGCGAATACTTTAAGACTCAAAATATTTCACTATCACTTAAATGGCCGAACGATATATTAAATCAACAGGGTGAAAAGATTGGTGGAATCTTATGTCAGGTTTTAGATCAAAACTTTGTCCTCGTTGGAATCGGATTAAATCTTTATTTTGATCAATCAGACTTTTGCGCTCTTAAAGAGCTATCCTACCCAATCAGTCATTTGAACTTGAAGACTGCGGACAAAAAAGAAATGGCCGAAAGTCTCTATGACTATATTATTCAATGCGAAGATTTCTCAGCAGATAAATGGAACAAACACTGTTTTCATTTAAATAAAAATGTAGAAATTATCGACGGCGATCAAAGAATCAAAGGTTTATTTAATGGGATAGATAAACTTGGTGCTGCCATCATACAAACTCATGACAGCACAATTAAAGTTTATACAGGCAGCTTAAGAATTACGGGTTGATTGTGATAATTCTTTAATTTCTTTTCGAATAAGATTTTCTGCAACGTCTGGAATAATTTCCCAAGCGACCTTTTCGACTTTTTCTTCCATATAACGTTTGACGATATCTTCAATCATTGGAGCAAGAAGATCTGTGACTCTTTTTACAATAGCATCTTCATCAAAAGCGGGCTGAAAGTTTTTTTGTTGAGCGATTTCTACATTTAGTTTTTCAGAAGGTTTAATCGGATCTATCGGTGCAAGTGGATCACCGACTCCAACGACAAAACTCTCACGCGAATCATCTTCATCTTCTACGCTATATTTTTGTGTTGGTAATTCTGTTGCCGTAGAATCATCTGCCGCCCAAAAATCATCAGGCGATAATTCTGCTTCAATCTCTTTCGCCAATTCATCACGGATCGGCTCATCTTCACGAACAATTTGAAGAGGCAACTCATCCTCATCCGGACTTAACTGGTCCAAAGAGATCATTTGTGGGGCTGGCTTTGAAGCAACTTCTTGCCCAAAATCGGAAATCTCTGAAAGTGATCCAAAATCTGGATAATCTAAATCATCTGTTTCGGGATAAACGTTTTCTTCATCTTCATTAACAGCACTTAAAGTATTTTCGCTATTATTTGAGTCAAGGCTAAAGCTGATATCTTCACTAGTATCTTCTGATTGAGTTGAATCATCTTCCCAAAGAAAATCTTTTTCAAGCCCATCTCCAATAACCGGAGGAACTTGATGCGCCTTATCTTTTGTCGCACCGATTGGGTCTGGGATACTGACTCCCCAACCTTGAAGCTCATTCATTAACTTGTCTTCATGTTTTGCTTGATCAGTTGAAATACTATCCATCGATATACCAGGAGAAGTTTCTTCATCCCATGTATCTGCTAGTGGATCTTCATCAAGTTCTTGATGAGAAACAGATGGTGAGTCCATAACCCAGCCTTCTGAATCATCTTCAAATGCTTCTTGAGATTCCTGTTCATCTTCAACAACTTCCTGCTCTTCAAAAGCAAGGCTATCTTCTTCTTCAGATGATAAATTAACGCTATCGCTAGCATTAATTAGCTCTCTACACTTGTGAATGAATTTAGAAGAATCAAAAGGCTTTACAATTTTTCCATCTGCTCCACTTTGATCCAACTCACTATCATCAATAGAATCAAAAGTACCAAGCATAGCTAGCACTTTTACATGTGGAGACATGTTCTTTATTTCTTGAACGAGTTCGTAGCCTGATTTTGATTCAGAGAGATTGAAGTCCAGCAAGACGAGATTGTAGTCTCCTCCCCTTAACTTACCAAAAAGCTCACTTTCATCAGTTGCTTCAACAATAACCCATGGCTCGTTGGCCAAAGTAATGGCTACAACCTTTTGAATTGTAAGACTGTCATCTGCTACAAGAATTTTATCTGCCATTTGAACTCCAGGACAACATTTTCGCACTTGGAGTCGACGAAGGCAACCAATCTATTGATTTTCCGACTATTGAAATCCGGAATCAAAAGTTTAATAAAAGACAACTTTGATTGTCTAAATTTCCTCTAGAGTTCACCACTCCAAAGATTTCTTGGATGCGATCTAAATCAGAACTAAGCTTGCTTTCGACAATATACTTGAGTTCGCCATCATCTAGCCTGGCATAAGCACCATCGGTCATAATAATGAGTTTATCCCCATCTTTTGGTCTAAACTCCGCAATTCTAACGTGAAGGTCATCAAACAAACCAAAAGCAGATAGTGGAGTGGTGTAATATGTTTTTTCATGGTTATCTCTAGCAAGTGACTCCATTGAATCTGGAAGTAACAGAGCAGATAACTTTCCCCTTCTGTAGGACCAGGCACAAATATTACCCGTCGAAGCGAGTGTGACTATATTATCTGCTTCACAAACAATCATCGCCGACGCCCCACCTCTTTCATGCATCGGTTTTTGAGCATTTTCTTTTTTAAGCATTGAGTGAGCATAGTGCATTGAATTAAGTAGAGCGTTTCCCTCAAGGAGGTACTTTGGACTATAAAAAAATGGTAGCGTCGCTTCTGGGTCACCACCAATTTTTCCATAAAACTTTTTAATATTCTCTTTTAAAAATTCAACGGTCTTATCTCCGACATTACTTCCTCCAAAACCATCAAAAACCATATAGATTTTCTGCATGAGATCAACCTCTACCCCATCTTCGTTAACTTGAAGATAAGGACCTTGGTGAGATTTGGCAGCGTAACTTTTGAGTTCCATACAAGTCCTAGTAAATATAATTCTTAAGTTTCTCAGTGGCTTTCTGATAATACTCACTGTCTGTCGGTGATATTTGTTGAACCTCTTGAAATTTTTCTTTGGCATTATCGAAAAGACTTAATGACTCCGCAATAATCGCCTCGCGGTAAACTCTCTGAGATCTTCTAAAGAGTTCTTCTCTAATAGCATCCATCTCATTAAGTGCTTCAAGTTGAGTTGGGTTAAATTTTAAAATTTGCTTATATTGTTCGTAAGCACCTTTAAGATCCTGTCCCTCTTTTAATGAACGCGCTTTACCCAAAAGAGGGTTTACTTGTTTATCGATTTCACCTTTTGCCGTTTTAAGCATTTCAGTTGCTTCTTTAACAAGATCCTCATCCATATTTTTAATTTCTAGGAATTTTTCAAGTTCACCTATAGAGCGATACCACTCCTCAGCTAAAAAGGCATTTTTCCCTGGTGAAAGTGAATCTACCATTCTTTTTCTTTCTGCTTCTGCTGTAGCCTTTTCAAGCTTTATTCTGTCTTGTTCTTTTTGCCAAGCCTCAAGTTCTAGGCGCATTTGTGGAACATCATAATTTTCTGGATCTAATCTTAAGATTTCACCAAATAAATTTTCTGCTACCATGCGATTCTTTTCTTTTACCGCTTCTTTTGCTTTTATTGTTAATTCGGAAACCTTTTCAGCTCGCTCTTTTCTCTCTTTTTCTTGCTGCTCTTTTCTAGCAAGTTCTTCAAGTTTTGCTAGGCCTTGCTTGGCCAAATCTTCAATCTGCCTCGCATTTTTATAATCTGGAACGAGAGAGAAAATTTTATGAAGCTCAAGTAAAGCCTCATTATATTTTCCTTGGTCGAATAAAGCTTTGGCTAAAATATAATTATTCTCAATAAACTTTTGCTCTTCTGGTGACAACTTTGAAAAGGCATCATTAGCTTGTTTAAGTTTGTTTAGCTCTTCGGCCGTAGGTGTTGCCGTTGCCTCAACTGTTTCTGCCGCTTTAGGCTTTGGAGCAGCTGGCTGCTCTTCATCAAGTAGAGTCCAAAGTGCTAGTAAGCCGACAGCAATATAAAGAAGCTTTTTTCTTTTAGCTGGATCTTTTAATGCATCTTTAGAAAATAAAGACCCTGAACTTGAAACATTAGAGTCTCCAAAGGCATCACCTTCAAGCCCCTCCGCTTCCTCGCTATCAGGATCAACTTCTATAATCTCTTCTACTTCTATCTCTTGATTGAGCTCAACTGGCATCAATCTTCCTTCTTCTTGTTTTAGAAGATCAGAAGTGATCGCCACAGTAAATGTTGTTGATCCAATTAGAAATTCATCATGATTATGAAGCTCTGCTTTATTTATTCGCTCACCGTTTAGAAGTGTTCCATTTCCTGATTGGAGATCTTCAATCATTAGATCCGATCCAATTTTTCTTACTATAGCGTGAACGCTTGATACTTCAGGATCAGGCAATACAATGTCGGCTTTTGATGGATCTCGACCTATTTTTATTTCATTTTTATCAATTTTATATTTATCGTACGGAGCAAACTCTCCAAAGAGCTCAAGAGAGTAACTTGCAAAGCCTGTAAACACTTTCGTACTATCGTTATCTTCGTAATCATCATCATCTAAAACATCTAATGCACCATCACCTTCTTCAAAATCGGCTTGCTCAAATTCGCCTTCTGCACCATCTTCAGCAAACTCAGCATCTGCCTCTGCTGGCATATCAAAAGCATTTTCTGTTGCATTATTGGTGTCTAGCTCTTCTGCAAATTCATCTTCAAGACCACCGTCAAGATCTCCACCTAAATCATCTGATAAGTCACCGCCAAGTTCTCCGTCGAGATCGCCACCCAAATCGTCTGATAAGTCACCGTCAAGATCATCACCTAAACCTTCCTCTAACTCTTTGGCTTCATCAAGATCAAGCGCCTTTGTTGCATCTTCATTGTTTAGCGCCAAAGTTTCTGTAGCACTTTCGCTTTCATCAAGATTAGTCGTTGATAATTTATTATTTTGAACAGAAGAACTTAAGGCTTGATTGGGCAATTCAATACTTACAACAAATGGTCCACATGTAATCATGTCACCATTGGAAAGGATCTTCTCATTAATAGATGCACCATTAACAATCAATTGATTCAACTCAGATGTCTTTTTTACCATCCACATATTGTTCGAAAAACTTAACTCTGCAAGTTCTCTCGAAACAAGCGGACTATCTAAAACAACGTGACACTGTGAACTTCTTCCCATTAAAAAAGACATACGACTAGATACGCCAACTTCTTTTTCAAGATCAATTGACTCTACGATTTGATTATCTTTATAAACAGTAAGCTTCATGCTTTCCTTTTAATGTTACTGGCACTCTTTTTTGGGTTCAGCATTAGGTTTTCCCATTCTCTCTAGAAGATCACCTAATTCCTTTTCAGCTTTTTTATATCGTTCATCGTCTGGGTTTTTACTTATTAGTTTTATTATTGAACAAAAGGTTACTACTGCCGAATCATACTTTAGAGCATCGGCTGCAACTTTGGCGCGAAGAAAGCTTTGAGTCACTTCAGCATCTAATTTTTGTTTTGCCTTTTCCAAATAAAAGGCAGCTCGACCACTTCTTGGGTTTAAAATTAGAGCAAGATTAAATTCTTCAATAGCTCTAAAGTAGTTTCCTTCTCTATATTCTCTTAATCCTCGATGAAGAATTGTATCAACTTTTTTCTCTAACTCAGAATCAAGTTCTCTTGTCGTATCAGCAACACCTTTGGTAACACCACTTAGATTTATTGCTTCAACAGATTTTTTAGCAGCTGGAGGCGCTTTCGGATCTTCTCCTAAAAAGAAAAACGCACCAACTAATAAAGCAACCAATATAATAATTCTATTACCTGCAGGTTTTTTATCTTTTCCAGTTTCTTCTTCATCGTCATCATCATCATCATCGAGATCATCTTCAAGAACTTCAGATTTTTTATTGTTAAAAATGGAGTATTTGTAGACTGTTTGACCAACAATAACTTTATCGCCGTCAGCCAAAGTATGTTGATTTACTTTTAAGTCATTAACAATTATCCCGTTTTGACTTCCAAGATCAGTTAAAACAAACTTATCCCCAACACGAGTAAGTTCGGCATGCTCCCTTGAGCTTTTAGTGTCTAAGATTTGAATATCACAATTCTCATGACGGCCCATGACTAATCTTTTTCCAGTCATGAAATAGGCAACGCCTTTATTCTTTCCGGTTAAACATAAAAGACGAAAATGCTTTCCAGCATCTGTAGGTGCTTCAAGTTTCTTTGAGATTTTAACATTATTGCCTTTAGCAACACGTAATCCCATTAGCCTGCCTTCAAGAAGGTAATATAAAAGGCTTTAGCAAAGCCATCCTTCCCCATCAAAGATACTACATGAACCTCGTACGGTGTTCCACCTAACTCATATTCTCCGCTTTGATTTGTTCCACCATTATTAGCGGAGTTATCACACAACTCAATGACGGTAGCTGCAAATCCTTTTTCGCGGGATACATCAAGTAAACTCATATTTTGAGCGGTGCTTTCTCTTATCCCTGTTAAATCTTCTGCTTCAGTATTTATTCTTGAAACATTTTTTTGTGAATCCATTACCATGGCCGGTACACCGCCGCCTCTCATGAATTCACCAAGGGCCATTACGTAGCCCTCATCACTTTCCATGTCTTCGAATTCACCATCATCTTCTTTATTTAATTCTCTTATTCTTTGTAGCAAACTATTAATACTGCTTCTCAAGGGATTAAGTTCTTCCATCATGTAGCTTGATTCTAAGCCCTTTCTTTTTCCCCTCATTGCTTCTTCAATTTGAAAACGCATCTCTTCAAGGGGTCTAACCGTTAGGTAGTAAACAAAACAGAAAAAGAAAATAGCAACAAGACCTGTTGTCGTTAAAGATTCAAGATAAGCTTTAGAGCTTTTAGTTGCTTCAACCGCTAATGATTTTGGTTTAAATCGTATAGCAATAACACCAACAGCAATAAGTTTTCCAACTCTTGTGTCGTAAGCCATAATCTTTTTACCAATTCCAATTTCGCCGTCTGCTAAGAGCTTTTTCAAAACGGAGCTTCCACCGTCGTCTTTTGTTTTTTTGGCCCAATCAAATGCTTCTACTGAAAAAGAATCATTAATATATTTATTTAATTGTGCGATTGGTCTTACAATACGACCTTCAATGTCGAAAAGTTCGTAAGATTTAACACCATCTTCATTTTCTAAAAAAGATGAGTCAACACGATCTAACTCTTTTTGCTCTAAAGCTCTAGAGTTTGTTCGACTAATCACATCTGCGTAGAAAGCACCACGCTGGGATGTTTCATAAAGTAGAATTGACTTAGAATCTTGAAGGACCGGAAAAATTGTTAAGGTAATAGCAAGGATTGAAAAGATACTTAATAAAATACCTAATAGTACTCGCCACTCATATTCTTCATTAATCCCATGAAGAACAGACATGATCTTATACTTAAATAAATGCTTTATTTTTCCCGGTAAATTATCGGGAGCAGTCCCGCCTGAATAAAATTCTTCTGACTGATCGACTTCTTTGGCAGATTTTCTTTTTACGACTTTCTTTTTTTCTTTAACATGTACGACTTGTAAAATCGAATCTGGTAGCGCAATTTTATCACCACTTTTGACGGTTCCTCGTTTTACAATCTTACCGTTTAGAAATGTTCCATTACTTGAGCCGAGATCTTTAATGTAGGCGACATCACCCGTAACGGTGATAGACATATGCTGCTTAGAGACGCCCTGAACTGGAAAATGAACTCCACAATCGGGATCTCTACCTAGAATATTCTCACCGTCTTCCAGTGGATATTCTTTACCTCTTAGCTTTCCGCCAATGACGACTAGTTTATACAAGAAACCTCCAAACGATCGCCTTTTTTCAGGCGTCCATTTAAAGCTCCAGACTTAAGCTCTAAAACTTGTGTCGAGCTAAAGTATGGTCTTGTCATTCGAAAGGGTTTTAAATTCTCAAATATTTTTATCACTTCAAAGGTTTTGCTTAAAAACACAACATCAATTGGAAAATTCATTCCGAATGTATGAATAGAATTACATGGTGTAATTAACATTCCATCAAAGTCATTCATTTCTTTTCTAAACATCAGTCCTCGAGCTCGTGATAAAAATGTGTCTGCTACGACAACATCTTTTGCAATTTCCCAATCTTTATTTTTAATCATTATTCTTTTCACTAATTACCCGTAAAGGACTGGATGGCCAAAGGTGCACCAATCATTAAAAATACTGCCGGTACGATCAAAAATAACATTGGAAACAAAATTTTTGTCGCAGCAGTCGCTCCCGCTTTTTCAGCGTCAGCTGATTTTTTCTGACGGATTTCATTTGCCAAAGCTTTCAAAATTGGTCCAATCGAAGCACCAACAGAGTCAGCTGCTATCAATGTGGCACAAAACGATGAGATATTAATCATATCTACTCGCCAAGCCATGTTTCGAAGTGCTTCCGCTCTTGAGGAACCAATTCGAATTTCGCGAATCACAGTTTCAAACTCTTCCGATAGAGCACTCTTCTTTGCTTTCTCCACAACTTTTGTCATGGCCGCGATAAAATCTAATCCTGCCTCAACTGATAATGCCAACATATCAACGGCGAAAGGCATGTTTTGTACGATTTCCTTTTGGCGTTCCTGTTTCTTACCTTTAATCCAAATATCTGGATAAATAAATCCAAGTCCTGCTAAAGCCGGAATCATTGTTAGCGACCATGTTTCTTCAAGAAACCAGCGAATGATCATAAAAACGATTGGAAAACCAATAATCAAAAAAAGCTTAAAAGCGAAAAAATCCTCGGCGGTTATAACTTCAGTCAGTCCACCACTCGCTATAGGGCGCTTATATTTTTCACGAAACTTTTTCTTATTTTTCATTGTTTGAACAATGGGAGTAAAATATCTTTTAAAAAATGGTCTTGAATACCTAAGAATAAATCCGTGCTTCGCAAATTCATTTGGCGCACGCTGATCACTTTCTTCTAGCTTTTCTTGTGCCTTAAATTGATCTTCATCATTGAAAATCATATTCGTTAGAATAAAAACAGCTAAACCCATCAAGATAACTGATGCCCACATCAACATGCTGGCTCTCCTTAATATACTTAGCTATAGGATATCAAAGAGTTAGGATCTATGTTGCGTAGTGGAAAGATTGTGCCTAGCTGTAAATTCTTAGAGTTAACTTATGCCTGAGCAATTCGCTCTAAAAGATCATCAAGAAAAATCTGATTCGCCTTCAAGCCCATCTTTTTATTAATTTCTGGAATATAAATTGGCTTATAGTCCGACAAGTATTGTTGCTTAAGCTCAGTAATTCTAGATACTCTGGCCATAACAGCTTCATTTTTAAGATCTTTGACTTTCATCGCGTGTCTTAAACCTGCCAGGGCTTTTTGAGCTTCTTCCATATCACGATATTCAATAATATCCGACCCCGCCGTTATGGCTTTAACTGCTGCATCTTCAACACCAAATTTATTAACAATGGCACCCATTTGCATATCATCGCTAATAATAACTTTTTTAAACCTAAATTCGTCTCGAACAATAGCATGCGCTTTTTCAGAAAGACTTGTTGGAAGCTCTTCATCTATTGCATCAACCTGAAGATGTGCCATCATCACAAACTCAACTCTCGACTTTATGGCTTTAATAAATGGTTGAAACTCTGTTTCTCTAAGTTCTTCTATTGTTTTTTTAACGTAAGGAAGGTCGTGGTGTGAATCCTTTGTCGTGCAACCATGTCCGGGAAAGTGTTTTGCACATGCCATGACTCCATTCGTTTGAAAACCACGAATAGCGCTTGAAACATATTTTGAAACGCTTTCTTCGTCGATACCAAAAGCACGATCACCAATAACTTTATTGTTTGGGTTGTTGGTAATATCACAGACTGGTGACATATTAAGATTAATGCCACATGAAGAAAGTTCTTCAGCCATTATTCGTGTGACGTGATAACAAATTTTTGGAGATCCTAACTTGGCAATATCCATCATGGCTGGAAATTGAGAGAAATGAGTTTTAAATCTCATGACTCTTCCGCCCTCATGATCAACAGCAATAATCAGAGGATACTCTCTTCGACATTTTTGAATTGAATTAACAAGTTCAGCAAGCTGAGCAGGAGAATCATAATTTTTGGCAAACAGGAGAACGCCACCAATATTTTCTTTTTCAAGAAATTCTGACTCATCACTCGTTAGTGTTAAGCCACTTACTCCTGTCATTATTAGTTGACCAAGACCAATCACTATTTAACCCCTGTGCTTCTAGGATCTAGAGCATCTCTTAAACCATCACCGAGAAGATTCAATCCTAATATGATTCCCGCCATTGTCAAACTTGTAAGAACAACTATATGCGGAGCTTCTAAAATTACGTCTTTTGCCATGGCCAATAATTCTCCCCAAGAATACTCACTAGTACCAAGTCCTAAAAATCCAAGCGTTGACTCACTCATGATAACACCACTTAAACCTAGAACGAGTTGAACAATGATGACTGGCATCACAGCTGGTAACATCGTTTTAAAAAAGAGTCTAAACGGGCTAACGCCAATGGCCCTCGCACTTTCGACATAAGGCATTGTTTTAATTCTAAGAAATTCTCCGCGAGCAATCCTTGCGTATCCAGGCCAGCCAACGCCCACGAGTGTAACCCATAAAGTTAAAATTCCCCCCTCCCAAAGTGACATAATCATGATCGCAATGAGTACTGTTGGAAAAATATAGATTGAGTTAGCAATTCCTTCAATTAATGTTGCAATCTTGCTTCGTCCTAGGGCCATTATGCCACCAGCACACACACCGATAATAGCAGAGGAACTCGCTGTAACAATGGCAAAAACAAGAGAATGAAGGACGCCTGCTGATAACATTCCAAGCATAGATCGACCGTATATATCTGTGCCCAAAAGATATCCCTCTTGTAGAGGATCAAGTAATTCTTTTTCAATATTAATAGTTGGAATGAAATTATTAAAATAGGCATTAAATAAATAAACAACGCCCCATAAAACATAGAGTGAGCATAAACTTGCACCAAACTTTGTCTCAAAGCTCAATTGTTTCATGATTGTGCCAACCTTGGATCAATTTTTGAGTTGGCAATATCAGTAAAGACATAAAGAACAAGGTAAATCAAAGATGTGTAAATAATTAAACCTTGAACCAAGGGATAATCTCTATTTTCAATGGCAGTTAAAAGTAATTTACCAAGTCCTGGAATATCGAAAATCGTCTCTGTGATCATAGCTCCAGCTAAAATGACTGATAACTGCATCGATACGAGATTTAAAATAGTTGGCATACATACTTTATAAACTCTTAAATGAATGTCAAAACTCCCCATTCCTTTTGCCTTAAGGACTGCGATCCATGGCTCACCAGAAGATTCTAAAAACTGATTACGAACGACTCGTGTAAGAACACTAGTTAATGGCAAAATGAGTGTAATTAGAGGCAAAACATAATGAAGTGGTGTGGTTAATTCTGAGACTGGCAACCAACCTAATTTAATCGCAAAAATTATTATTAAAATTGGTGCCAATGAAAAAATGGGAAACGATAAAGATCCAAGACAAAACAATCGAATTAGATGATCTTGCCATCCTCCACGAAGCAAAGCCGAGTACGTCCCCAGAAATGAAGCAAAAAGAAATGAAAAGAAAATTGAGATAATCGCAAGCGTGGCCGTTGGAACGAGAGATTCACCTATCATTTCTAAAACATCTTTATCTTTAAAGAGAGACCTTCCCCAATCAAGCTTAACCAGACCTATGATAAAAGATTGATACTGCTTAGGTAGGGATAAATCTAATCCAAGCTTTTGTCTAAATGATTCAATTTGTTCAGGCCTGGCTTGCGCTCCTAGAATTCTTTCGACTGGATCACCTGGAGAAAGTCGCAAACAAAAAAAAGCCGCACTTGCGACAAACCATGCAGTGATTAATCCTTTTACGATACTTTGAATCACTCTTGGCTTCCTTTATCACCAATACTTAATCCTTGCGCTGGCCAAAAGATACCTTTAATTTCATCGTTTTTATTAAGTTGATAAAAGATGATTTGATTTGAGTTTTTAATATTTAAAGAAAATCGTCTAAGCCCTCTTTCATTTTCTCCATCAAAATTAAAACTTGCCTTAGAAAAAACTTCATCTGGTAGACCAATATACTGCTGTTGGATGTATGGATAACCTTCCCAAATGATATGAAGACTCATTTCACCGTTGCCATTATCAATAGCTTTATGGACGAATCCAGTAGCCATCACACATTCAATCAACTGAGAAAAATAACAATAAATTTGTCCGTTTTTAGGAAAAGGAATATTTTTCTGTCCCTTCCACTGTTCTTCTGGACTATTAAAATTTAAACCAAGTGACTTATTTTTTGTATTAATCTGACTAATCGTTGAATATTCTTTTCCATCAAACCAGACCGTGTATTGAGATTTTTCTGGTCTAAGTACTGAAAGCTTTCCCTTTAAACTTCCGAGTTTTGAAATAACGACAGATTGCTCTAAGATCTTATTCTCATCGTCTTTGATGACTCTTTTTACAGCAAAAACACTTTTTGATTTAGAAACAGGACCACTTTCATTTTCAAGACGAAAAACGCCAGACTTGTCTTTTAATTGAAAATTTTGCTTTGATACACTTGAAGCAATAGGTTGTGACTTTTGAGAAGCGCAACCTTGGATCAACAAAAAAATACAAATATATTTAATCTTCAATAAAGTCTTCAAAATCTTGCTGAGCTCCCTCTTTGGCGTTACTAGATTCCAGCTTTTTATGAACGAGATCTGATAATTTTTCATTTTCATCAAATGTCATTCCAACTTTATAAAGTGGATTACCTTTAGTACTGCCTGTTAAAGAGTCAACGACATAAACAATCTTGGCGGAGATAAGCTCAAAAGTTGTACTGTTATAAAGCAGAACGACTCTAGAACTAAGCGGTTTATCAAATAACATTTTTTCACGAGCCGAAACCAAAAAGGCGATGCCGTTTGATGAGAGATCAATCACTCTATATCCCATCATATTGTCGTCTTCATCTAAAACAGTTTTCTTAAAGTTCTTTACCGGATCGGTAAAAACTTCGCGCTTAATTTCCTTTAAAGGTTTTCGAAAACCATCAAGGTTAATGATATTACTCTTATTAGAGGTTTCTCTAAAAAGATCTTTTGCGCCTATAAATTCAAAATATGAATACACTTGGTGATGAGGAAAAGTTAAGAGTCTTTCCTTACCTCTTTTTTCCGATCTAAAGACTTCATTGGCCATCTGTAAAACAAATTCATCTTCATTTTTTGATTTAACTGCTAATCCAACACCGTAATACTCAAAACCTGAATGCTTAAAAGAATAATAAATCTTCTCGCCTTTAGCTGGCTTGAAATCATCTTCTTTAAAAAATATTAATGTTGAATTGGCTGAAGTTTGAAATTCTTTAGCTTTGTGCTTTATTGGAACTTTGCCTTTGCACCATAGATTAACTTGGGACTTAGATTTTACTAATGTCCCAAATTTTGTAGATAGCTCATTGATTGGAATTTTAACAAAATTAAAATTCTGATCTTGCATAGCCTTCCCTTATGAAAGGGTCGTTACTTGGCGAAGAAGAGTGATGGACTCTAGTGCTTTTCCACAACCGCGAACAACACAAGTCAGAGGATCTTCAGCTAGAGAAACTGGAAGGCCAGTTTTTTCCTTAATAAGGACATCAAGATTAGCAAGAAGAGAGCCACCACCAGCCAAAATAATACCGTTATCAACGATATCAGCCGCTAGTTCAGGAGGTGTTTTTTCAAGGCTGTATTTAATGGCTTCAACAACTTCTGAAATAGGATCAGAAAGTGCATCGCGTATTTCATCGGAAGTAACTTCGATAATCTTAGGTGCACCTGCGATCAGGTCACGTCCCTTAACTTCATAAGTTTTAACTTCATCATCAAATGGGTACGCATTACCGATAGCAATTTTAATTTGCTCAGCTGTACGCTCACCAATTAGAAGTGAATATTTTTTCTTAATATAAGATGCAATCGCTTCATCAAATTTATCACCAGCAACACGTACTGATTTTGAAAACACGATTCCACCAAGAGAGATAACAGCAACTTCAGTTGTACCGCCACCAATATCAACAATCATATTGCCTGAAGGTTCAGTGATTGGAAGACCTGCTCCGATCGCTGCTGCCATTGGCTCTTCAATCAAGTAAACTTCACGAGCACCAGCTTGTTCAGCTGATTCTTTAACCGCACGTTTTTCAACTTGCGTAATACCAAATGGAATACAGATAATAATTCTAGGCTTAATAAGTTTTGAGCCTGGAAGTGATTTTTGAATGAAATAACGAAGCATCGCTTGTGTCACTTCAAAGTCAGCAATAACTCCATCCTTCATCGGACGAATCGCTTTAATTGAACCAGGTGTACGACCAAGCATTTCTTTTGCTGCGCGACCCACGGCCAAAACTTTGTTAACACCCTTAACGCCCTGATGAACTGCAACTACCGATGGCTCATTTACAATGATGCCTCGATCTTTGGCATAAACTAAACAGTTAGCTGTACCAAGGTCAATTGCTAGGTCGTTAGAGAACCAATCTAAAACTTTTTTGAACATAAAAAATCCCTTTCTTATGACTCAACTTTATAGGTCGAAGGTCACCATGTATAGTGGCGAATTTTTTCACCTCTGTCGGCAATATCGGCCATGGCTTCAATACCAATCTCGATATGCCTATCAGTATACTTTCTAAATACACTCTTTGCCGATGCTTTTGTTTTGATTCCACCTCTGTGTAGGGGCAGATCTGAAATCAAAAGAAGGGCACCAATATTCACCTTGCTCACAAAACATGATGTAAACAAAGCAGCTGTTTCCATTTCCACAGCTAAAACACGCTCATTAATCAAATTTTCTTTAAAGGCTTGATCAAATTCCCAGAAACGGTAGTCAGTAGAATGAATGGTACCGGTACGGTATTCCAAGTCATGCTCAACTAAAATCTGAGAGACAAACTTTTGAACTTTAAAAGTTGGAAGTGCTGGAACCTGTGAAGGTAGGAAGTGTCTAGACACCCCTTCAGCACGGATTGAAGCGATAGGCAGGACAAAGTCACCGACTTTTAGTGAATGGTGAACAGCACCAGCAAGTCCCAAAAACAAGACAGCTTTTGGCTCAACTACTGCCAACAACTCTCCAATCAAGGCCGCCATGGCTGCCCCTACACCAAACTCAATAATAGTGACTTGAGCTTTCTTTGATGAAGAAGCTTTAAAGGCAGAGCCTTTTGTTGAATGAGAATCATCCAGTAAGGCATTAAAGCGCTCACTGTAGTATTGGAAATTAGTTAGAATGATTTGCTTTTGAAAATCTTTAAGATCATGGCCGGTATAGCGCTCAAGCATATCGATCGCTATCTTTCTTTTTTCTTCATTTCCGTGAATACGACCAGAATTAAGCTTTAGCTTCATCGGGTGCATGGTGTAGTCGTCAACCTGAAGCTTCGTTTTAGCTTTTGGTGATTGTTTACCCTTTTGGATAATTTTTCTAGCGCTACTTTCAGCTGCTGACTTTTTGACGACTTTCTTTTTTGTTGTTTTCTTTTTAACGCTCAACGTTACCAACTTCATATAAAGATAATAATACTAGCAATCTATCACTCTGTTTTTATTGCTGACAACACTAAATCCTCAAAATGACGAAGCAGGGCCCATTGACGCTTAGCAACACACTTGCCTTTAAGCCTTGTTTTCATTAGGATCACGACCTCGAAGTTAAATATAAACCAAGCAAGGAAATTGTCATGGGAATGGGTCGTAAAAAATCAGAATTAAAAATGCGTCGTCGTAAGGGTCAAGCGAAGCTTAAGGCTCGTATTGCACGTAAGATTGCTGCAAAAAAGTAATTCTTCGATCTAGTTAATTTTTGACAGGAGAAACTTTGCGTTCTCCTGTGGCTTATCGCTCATTTGAAATTCATAGCATTCGCTTTTAATTAAAAGCGCCATCGCACTTATAACTCTTAGTATTGCAATCCTAGCTTTTCTAAAAAAATCAATAAAACCATTTTCCCAAAAATATTCCATCACCATGGGAAGACCTAAGCCTACGACCATATTGATAAACAACGGCCAGATCATCGAGAACTTAGAGACCTTCGTCCATTTTGATTCTTGTCCTGGAGCGCGCTTACCAACAAAAAGAATTTGCCTTGGTTTAACCAATCCAACTGAATGTGGAAGTCCTTCAAGGCTAATAAGTTTTTTAGTTCCATAAAAATCACGTTCAAGAACATAACAATTTTTTTCGGGATCTTTTAAACCAGCCTCAGCACTCAATTCATCAACACCTAAACGAAGTGGAAAGGGAATAATATCTCCCTTGAGATTAATGATTGGGCAATCATCAGAGATAATTGAAATAGACTGATCATTTAAAAGATTCGCAAGCAGCGTACTTTTTCCACCTTTCATTGGCATCATACCAATTAAGCTCGTCTCACCTTTTGTGAATGACATGGCGTGGACTTTATTAAGTCCACGAAGATCAAGTGCTTTTCCCACTCTTGATAAAATAAGCAGATAGCTTACTTCATGCAATTTTTCGATATCTGTTGACCATAGTTTTGCCGTTTCACTTGAGTAATCAAAACGACTAAGCAGTTTGCCGTGATAATCATTATAACGAATATGACCATAATCAAAACTTAAGGACTGCAAGGATTGCTTTGAGGCTACACCAGATGGTCTTTCGCTTTTAGGTGCTTCTTGCAGCCAAGCTTCAAAACTATATTTCGAACTTTGAAATTCATCTCTTTTAAAATAGGAGAAGTCTTTGGATAAACGAGAAATAAGCTCTTCACTATCGCTAGATAGTCTTAGTTTCTCGCCGTAAAAATCAAAGTGAATAATAAATTTAGCCATAACTTAGTTTAATACGCTGCCTTGATAATTGCCATAAGCACTTTGCATGGGCATGATTTATTCATGAAATACTCTCTAATCATCGTTACTCACCAACGACTCACTCTTCTAAAGGAGTGCTTAGCGAGTATTGAGAGTCAACGCCCTTCTTCACTCGAGATCATTGTCATACTTAACGGAGAAGATCCTGCCACCGATGAATACATGAAAAATCAGTCGGGTTATCATTTTGTAAAAATTGAGCGCTCAACTCCGGCACAAGCCAGAAATCAAGCACTACATTTTGCGACAGGCGAGTGGATTGGTTTTTTAGATGACGATATTAAGCTCTCTGAGAGGTACTTTAAAAATTTAGAATCTCTACTTAATGAATCAAACTTTGATGTTCTTGGTGGCCCTGATGCCACATTCCCTGATGCTGGACCCTGGGAAAAAGCAATCGGGCTCGCACTCACCTCTCCGTTATCTACTTCTAAAACAAGATATCGTCACGATAAGAATTTAACCATGAGTCAGCATGTTGATGAGAGCTCTCTGATCTTATGTAACTTATGGATTAAAAAATCAAAACTACCAAAGAATCCATTTCCAAAAGACTTTTGGCGTAATGAAGAAAATGTCATGTTACATGAATTGAGTCTTAAAAATTTGATTATGACTTGGTCACCAAATCTTTATGTCTTTCATAAGAGAAAAGATAATTTTAAGGCACTTTATAGAGCTGTGAGTTCAAGTGGAGAAAATCGTTTACGCTCCTTTGCACTTCACCCAGATTCGCTTGATATCAGATTTTTCGTGCCAGCCTTTTTTGTGCTCTACCTTCTCATGCTTCCCATTTTAATATTGATTATTCCAAAGCTTGTATTTCTTATAGCCGCTTATGCCATCATCAATCTTTCAACCTCAATTTATTTTGGCAAAGCGCTGTGGTTAAGAGTTGCAGTGATTCAGCTGGTGATTAATACTTCTTATGGGATTGGGATGTGGCGCGGACTTATTCGGCCGCAGGCTCAGTAATTGTCGCTTCCTTAATTCTGCCACGATATAGCATGAGCGTTTCCATATCTTTAAGCCAGATACCATCAACTAAGTTCCAAACACCAGTCATGGCCTCAAGCTTAGTTTGACCTCTGATGGCTGCATTAAACTCATCGCGAGTTTTATAATCCTTACCATTAAGAAGTTTAAGTGAAGTCTTAAGAGCATCGTAAGATCTCATCTCGATAAGCTTAGGAGCTTTATTGAAGCGCTTAACGAAGTTTTCTGAAAAGGCTTGCGATGCCTGCTCGACGTTATCGCCAACAAAATAAAGTTTTCCTAGTTTTGGACTCTCACGTAAAAGGCGTTGAGTTCTCCAGCTAGGTGTTCCAATAATATTTAAATTTTCAGCGTCATAATAACTAAAAGATGGAAGTAATTGTAGAGCTTCTTCTGGGTAAGCTGGAACAAAAACCCAATCAAAATCAACTTGCGGTTTTAATGTTTGAATTCTTCGAATTGATTTTTTCTTTTCTAGTGCATGAACTTCACTTAGTAGATCAAGTTCTTCTTGACGCTCACGAGTAAAATGTAATCCTAAGAGTTTTTGAACAGGAACTCTAAAGTCTGTTTCTTTTTCTTTAAATGACAATGCGCCAGTGATTCGAACATCTTTCTCCTGAGCGCGACGCCAAAACTCATTAAGATAAGCTTCCCCGCGATCGCCCTGTGGATAAATAATCGCTCCACGCTTACCAAAGCCATTAAGAAGTTCCGATGAGAAAACTTGTGCCAATTGAGACTCAACACTTCCGGGAATTTCTAAAAGAAGGTGATCTTTTTGCTCTTTTGGTAAAAAGATTTGAGAAAGAGAAACAAAGAAAACGCCATATTTTCTAGCTTCTAAATATTCCTTGGTTGCCTCACTCGAAAACAAGCCACCAATAATGACTGAGACCATTTGCTTTTCAATAAGGTCTCGAACACGGTGTGCCCCTAGTGCTCCGCCACCTTCTGAATCTCTAAAGTGAAGATTAAAAGGTCTAAATTCAGGATTTTTTGAACCATTAACTTCTTTTAAGGCCGCATCAAGACCTAATAAAACTCGTTTACCAAAGTCTGACTTGGGGCCACTTAAAGGTAAGATGACACCAATCGATTTTGGATCCATCTTGGCATAGTTTTCAATACGATAAACAAATCCATCAAGAAGTTCGATAATTTCTGCTTGTTCTGAAAATGAAGATTTGATCCATGAAATAACCGAGGTTGATTCGTCTTTTTTTCCTTCGTAATAAAGTCGCTCTGCTTGAAGATACCCAAGATAGGCAGGTGCTGTTGCCATTGGCTTGGCGTTCTCTTCCAAGATTCTAAGGCGAGCTCTTTCGTCGAGTTCATTAAAAACAGAAACAAGCTTTTCAAAAACAGGATCCGCTCGAAGATCAGACAATGTTTTCTTATCGGCAAGATAAGCAAACATCGATGAAGCAGCGTCTTCAAGTTTTCCAAGTTCCTTGGCCAAACTAAAACGCAATTGATGATATTTCTTTTGCTCATTAATTTCTAGGTTTTCAGGTTGGGCAGCGACTAAAGCATTATAGGCTTTATCCATCGCACCCATTTTAAAATGACCGCTGGCGAGATTGAGTCCAATCTGCGCTGTTAAGCCAGGATCTTCTTGAGAAGTTGTTAAGGCTAACTCGAAATTATAAACAGCTTGCTCAAAATTTTTCTGTGAAAAATTAATCACACCAATAAGGTTTCGGCGCATGGCCCTTTCACTGGCGTTAAGAACTTGTTCATCAATTTTCTTCAATTGGCTTAAAGCTTCATTCGACTTGCCGGTGCGATACAACTCTTTAACAGTAGTAATTTTTGTCGTGAACTCATCACTATAAAGATAGCTTACATCTTTTGTTCCCAGCATTTGAATGCCAGAGCATCCACTTACAAAGAGAAATAATGAAATAAGAAAACAGCGCAAAAATAAAGCCATATCAATCAACCTTGATCGTTTAGAACTGCCTTATTTTATAGAGGGAAGATGCTAAAGTAAAAAGATGAGCGGGATAATCTTTTTATCCCGCCTAGTGCAGTTGGTTATTGAAATAAATCGCGAACTTTATCAAAGAATCCACGACCCATCGGGTTACTTTCTCCGTCAAGTTCGGCTAAACGCTTAAACAAATCTCTTTGTTCAGCAGAAAGTTTCGTTGGTGTTTCAACATGGATAGTTAGAATTTGATCACCGATACCGTAGCCACCAAGTTTTTGAATTCCTTTTGCTTTAAGTCTCATCTTGCGACCAGACTGTGCACCTTCTGGAATAGTCACCATGACCTTACCTTCAAGTGTAGGAACTTCAATTTCAGCACCAAGTGCTGCTTGAGAGAAACTTACTGGAATTGTGCAATGGACATCAAAACCATCACGCTCGAATAGCTCGTGATCTTTAACACGGATTTCAACGTAAAGATCACCGGCCGGGCCACCCATACCACCAGCATCACCTTCGCCTGAAAGTTTTAATCGCTGACCGGCATCGATTCCAGCAGGAACCTTAACGGCAATATCAACTTTTTTACGACGACGACCTTCACCAGAACATGTACCGCACGGATCAGAAATTGTTTGACCTGAACCATGACAAGTAGGACATGGTGTTGCCACCGTAAAAAAGCCTTGTTGTCTTCTTACTTCGCCGTAACCGTGACAAGTGCTACAATCAACTGGGCGAGCGCCATTTTTTCCACCTGTGCCATTACATGTTTCACAGCTGACTTGGCGATTAATAGATATTTTCTTTTCAACTCCAAAGGCAGCTTCATGAAATGAGACTTCAATTGGCATTTGTAAATCATTTCCAGGACGACCTGTACTTCTGCGACCGCCACGACCGCGACCACGGCCGCCGCCCATGAATTCGCCAAAGATGTCACCAAAGATGTCACCAAGATCGCCAAAGTCTTGAAAGCCTCCGCCTCCAAAACCGCCCCCGCCGCCATTCATTCCATCGACACCAGCGTGACCAAACTGATCATAGCGCTTGCGCTTATCTTCATTGAGAAGAACTTCAGCAGCCTCAGAGCCTTCCTTGAATTTAGCTTCTGATTCTTTGTTATCTGGATTTCTATCTGGATGGTGTTGCATAGCAAGCTTACGATAAGCTTTTTTAATATCGTCTTTAGAAGCACCTTTTTGTAATCCTAAGACTTCATAATAATCACGTTTTGCCATACATCACCATTTCATTTTCAAATAAAGAGGTCTCCCATCAATAGGAGACCTCAAAAAACTAAACTTTTATAAAATTCTTAAACTTCTTTGAAGTCTGCATCGACAACATCATCGTCATCTTTCTTCTGACTTCCAGCACCAGCATCAGTACCTTCATTTGGATTTGCACCAGCGTCAGCACCAGCAGCACCTGCTTGATACATCTGCTCAGCAATCTTATGAGAAGCATTTTGTAGTCTTTCCATCTCGCCTTTTAATTCATCAAGGTTTTCACTTTGCAGTTTACCCTTAGCTGAATCAATAGCAGCTTGAAGATCAGTCTTATCTTGGTCAGCAATTTTATCGCCACCATCTTTAATCATTTTTTCAGCACCAAGAACTAGAGCATCAAGGTTGTTTCTAGCATCAACAACTTCACGACGCTTTTGATCGCCTTCGCGATTTTCTTCTGCTTCACGAACCATGCGCTGAATTTCTTCGTCAGTTAGGCCTGAGCCTGCAGTGATTCTGATTTCTTGTTTCTTATTTGTTGCTTTATCAACAGCAGAAACATTCACGATACCGTTAGCATCGATATCAAAAGTCACTTCAATTTGTGGAACACCACGTGCAGCTGGAGAGATACCTGTAAGATCAAAACGACCGAGAGTCTTGTTGTCGTTAGAGAACTCACGCTCACCTTGAAGGACGTGAATATTAACCGCTGGTTGATTGTCTTGAGCTGTTGAGAACACTTGTGATTTCTTTGTAGGAATCGTTGTGTTCTTCTCGATGATTTTAGTCATCACACCACCAAGAGTTTCAATCCCTAGTGAAAGAGGAGTCACGTCAAGAAGAAGAACGTCTTTAACGTCTCCAGCTAAAACGCCACCTTGGATAGCTGCACCAGCGGCAACAACTTCGTCCGGGTTAACACCTTTTGAAGCTTCTTTACCAAAGATTTCTTTAACACGCGCTTGAACGATTGGGATACGAGTTGATCCACCAACAAGCACGATTTCATGAATTTCATTCTTATCAAGACCTGAGTCTTTAAGACATGTAAGACATGGAGTCGCTAGTCCATCGATATACTTAGAAATCAATGACTCAAACTTAGCGCGAGTAAGATTTACGTTTAAATGTTTTGGGCCTGAAGCATCTGCAGTGATGAACGGAAGGTTAACATCAGTTGCTGTTGTGCTTGAAAGCTCATGTTTAGCTTTTTCAGCAGCTTCTTTAAGACGCTGAAGAGCCATTTGGTCTTTACGTAGATCAATACCGTTTTCTTTTTTGAATGTTTCAGCAAGAAAATCAATGATTTCTTCATCAAAGTTTTCACCACCAAGGAATGTATCCCCGTTAGTCGCTTTAACTTCGAAAACACCATCACTAGTGATTTCAAGAATTGAGATATCAAATGTACCGCCACCAAGGTCGAATACAGCGATATTTTTATCAGCTTTGCTGTCTAGTCCGTAAGCAAGAGCGGCAGCTGTTGGCTCGTTGATGATACGTTTAACATCAAGGCCTGCAATTTTACCGGCATCTTTTGTAGCTTGTCTTTGAGCATCGTTAAAGTATGCAGGAACTGTAATTACAGCTTCTGTTACTTTTTCACCAAGATAGTCTTCTGCAGACTTCTTCATTTTTTCAAGAACTTTAGCTGAGATTTCTTGTGGTGACATTTCACGGCCATCAACACGAACCCAAGCATCACCATTTTTGTTTGAGAAAATTTCAAATGGAGCAACACCAGCAAATTTCTTTGCTTCTGGAGTTTCAAATTTACGACCGATCAAACGCTTAACACCGTGAAGAGTCTTAGCTGGATTTGTTACCGCTTGGCGCTTAGCAACTTGTCCAACAAGAGTATCGCCATTGTTAGCAAAACCAATAACTGAAGGAGTTGTATTATGACCTTCGCTATTTGGGATGATTTTATATTTACCGTTTTCTAATACTGCGACACATGAGTTGGTTGTCCCAAGGTCGATTCCAATAATTTTACCCATAATATTCTCCTTCTATTTATAAACCTAAATTAATCGTTTTTTGCTACTACTACTTTTGCGGCCCTTAGTAGTCTTCCGTTGAGTACATAGCCTTTTTGATATTCTAAAATAACTTCACCATCTTTTTTTCCTTCGGCTGGCTGTTGGGCCAAGGCTTCATGGAAGTTAGGATCAAAGTCTTTTCCTACAGCTTCAATTGTTTCTAATCCGTTATTTTTCAAACAATCGAGAAATTGCTTTTGAACCATATCAATACCGACGAAAATATTCTTAACCTTTTCGTCTTCATCGTCTTTAATTGCAGCGGTTGTGCGCTCAAGATTATCAATCACATCCAGTAGGTGAGATAATACTTTCTCGTTACCAAACTTAATAAGTTGCTCACGTTCACGCTCATGACGTTTACGTAAATTATCCATATCAGCCGCAAGATAATAAAACTTTGCTTTAAAGTCTTCTTGCTCGTTTTTCAATTCAGTGACGTTATCTTGAAGTGTCTCTTCAGTTGTTTCGCTTTCGGCTTCAACTTGAGCTTCAGTTTTTAGCTCGTCTTCATTTGCTGTCGTTTCAGTATTTTCACTCATTATTCATCCCTGCCATTAAACACTCTTACCCCTCTAAGATGGGAGCAAACGAGGCAGTGTCAATGCTCGTAGTTAAATTAATTCTGATAAGCGCTTTAATTTACTGAAATTACTTGATAAGGCCAGATTTTAATAAGTCACCTGTGACGCTATCCATCATTAAAAAGCCATTTGGTGTGAGCATGATTTTGGAGATAGAGGACTCAGGCTTAAGCCATCCGGCTTTCTTCCAATCTTGCATCAAGGATTCAAGAGTTGAGATATCCTGACTCATAAGTGTTTTATCAAAATCATTTAATCCCGTATCAAGCCTTAACTGCAAATAGGCACGCTCCAAATCGATGGCGGCTTGATCAAGTTCTTCTATTTCAAAAAAGTCCTGATTGGGCTTCCATTTATAACGATGTCCTGTATTGGCCAAATAACCAACGGCTGAAGGCCCAAGCGCGGCCACTGATTCTGCCTGCCAATATTTTAAATTATGCCTGGCACGTGCACCCGGTTTAGCAAAATTTGAAACTTCATAATGATCAAATCCGTGAGCTCGCAGAAGTTCACTCGTAAGCAGATACTCTTCTTCAATATACTCTTCACTTGGAAGATCTTTATAGTGTTTGTAGTTATCTTTAACCGTTAAAATATAAACACTAAAATGTTCTGCCCCACTGTCTATGAGTCTTAAGATTTCAGCTTTTAAATCACGATTCCAAGTCTGACTAAAAGGTAAACCAAGCATTAAATCGACACTAAAATGATGATCTCTAAAACGATTAAGAAGCGAATCAACATCGCTTAGA
>PCUW01000063.1 GCA_002787775.1 Bdellovibrionales bacterium CG12_big_fil_rev_8_21_14_0_65_38_15 | reverse complement strand
CAATTTAGATAAGCCAACAATATTAAGTGATAGCTTTGAAAGCCTTAGAGCCGCCGCAAGTGGGGGAGCCATTGCTGCTGTATTACCTGATCGTGTGGCCTGTCGTCATGATGATTTAATTGAAGTCACTTCAGTTAAGGCAACTAAAAAAGGTTCGAAAGATATTGGATTGCACCGACTAATAGTTGTAGGTCAAAATAATTGTGACCGTGAAGAAATTAAATTTGTCGCCACGGAGACACAGCGCCTACTTAATTGAGTTTCGTAAGTTTTCTGACCTCAACAAGACGCAACTCAGATGCAGGGCCACGATCTAAGAAATCAATTTTGAAATTATTGCCAAAGAGGTCATCAATTTCTTCATCGCTGATAGAGTAGGGCGGGCCGCTACCTTCGTCGTGCTTAAGCGTAATGAGGAGGATCTTACCGTTAGGATTTAAAAGACTAGAGTATTTTTCGGCCATGCGTTTTCTTAATTCACTTGGTAAGGCAACAAGACACGCGCGATCATAGATCGCTTCGTACTTTCCTTCATGATGAAAAAAGTCTTGATGATATAGACTTAAGCGAGAGGCTTGGGTTTGAAAGCGTTGATCTTGCCAGCTTCCTTGTAGTTTATTTTCGCTAATAAACTCATTAATAGCTTGTTTGGCCAATTCGACGCCAGCAACTCCGTGTCCTTGCTGACAAAGCCATAATAGATCAATACTCTTACCGCATAATGGAACCAGGACTTTATCTCCAGCATCAAAAACCGTTGGAGCATATTTAACTAAGAAATCATTCACATCAAGGCGGTGGAATCTAGTGCGTCCATCGGCCCAAGCTTGTTCCCAAAACTTTCGATTCTCATCAAGTGACACAAATCATCCCTTGTTCGTGGCTCATTTTTGCCTATTTTGATTGAATATTCTTCAGTCGGCCATAGGATTTTCCTGAATAAAATAAGGATAACTCACTCAGATTTATTTTTTTTGAATATATTTTAAATATTGCCAAATATATTAAAAAAGCTTCAATAAATGACGATTATATTAAATAATGACTAGAAGTGGAGGTCTTTATGTGTGGATTCGTCGTTGTGGTTGGAAGTAAAGTTGAAAAAGAACAAATTCTAAAAAGTGCCGAGCATCTTGCTCACCGCGGACCAGATGAAAAGGCCCACCATGTGACCTCTGAAGGCATTGTGATGGTTCACCAACGCTTGGCCATCGTCGACCTGCAAACAGGCAAACAACCTATCGTAAGCCACTCTGGAGTCGCCCTAGTTCATAACGGTGAGATTTGGAATCATCAAAGAATTCGCGGCCAGATAGGTGAGGTCTACACTACAAAATCAGACAGTGAAGCTATTCTTCGCGGCTATGAAGCTTGGGGCGAAAAAGTTCTCGATCACCTTGATGGTGACTTCGCTTTTGTTATCGCTGATAAAGGTCGTATCTTTGCAGCAAGAGACGCGATTGGAATTAAACCACTTTATGTCGGGCGAGATGCTACTGGTGGTTTATGGTTTGGCTCAGAACAAAAAGCATTATTTGAGCACTGTGAAACAATCGAAGAATTTCCACCAGGTCACAAATTTACTCTTGAGGGGGGATTTGAGCGTTGGTTTAAGCCGACTTGGTTTGATGATTCAATCATTCCAACACAAGATGGAAGTAAACTAAGAGAAACACTTGTTGCCTCAGTAGAAAAAAGATTAATGGGTGATGTTCCTGTAGGTGCCTTACTTTCAGGTGGTCTTGATTCAAGTTTAGTCAGCGCTATTGCTGCAAGACTTTTAAGATCAAGAGGTCGTCGTCTAAAAACATTCAGTGTTGGATTTGATAAAGATTCACCTGATCTTATTCGCGCTAGAGAAGTTGCTCTACATATTGATAGTGATCACACTGAAGTTGTTTTAACCATTGAAGAGGGTATTAAAGCGATTGAGCATATGATTTGGTTGACTGAAACATATGACATCACAACTATTCGCGCTTCAACTCCAATGTATTTAATGTCAAAAGTTATTGCGAGTAGTGGTGTAAAAGTAGTCTTATCAGGTGAAGGAGCGGACGAAATCTTTGGTGGTTATTTGTATTTTGCTCACGCACCATCGGCCCAAGAATTCCATAAAGAATGTGTTAGTCGAGTCAAGAGACTCCATACCTCCGATGTTTTAAGAGCTGATAGATCAACTATGGGTGCTGCTGTTGAAGCAAGGGTACCATTTTTAGATCCAGAATTTCTAAGAGTTGCTATGGACATTTCTCCAGATCATAAAACTATTATACCAGGAACACGTATGGAAAAAGATGTTCTAAGAAGAGCATTTACTGAAGGCGAGTGGTTGCCTGAGGGTGTTTTATGGCGACAAAAAGAGCAGTTCTCTGATGGCGTAGGTTATTCTTGGATTGATCTGCTAAAAGATTTAGGCGAGCGAACAGTAGACGATGAGCTCTTTACCAAAGCTAGTGAGCTCTACCCTCATAATACGCCAGTGACTAAAGAAGCTTTTCTTTTTAGAGGAATCTTTGAAGATCATTTTGGACACGCTGCTATGGTGAAGAACGTCAGTCGTTGGATTCCTAAATGGCAAGACTACAACGCCGATCCATCAGGGCGAGCTAATAAAATGCACACTAAATCAGTCGCAATTTAGCATAATTTTGATATTGTGGACGTATGAAAAAACTTTTATACGTCCTACTTTTTTTGTCTATTACCTCATGTTCTTCGACAGAGCCGCCAACAGTTCCAATCAAAATTATTAAAAATGCAGACGCACCATTTGTACTTAAAACGTTAGTCAAAGATATTGATGGTGTTCCTTGGGCAATTAAGATTTTACCAGACGGAAATTTTCTTATTTCCTTACGAGAAGGCGCTTTAAAATTATTTAATCCCAAGACAAATGCCCTGAAGAATATAGTTGGAGTACCAAAAGTTGTTGCTGAATCACAGGGCGGACTACTAGATCTGGCGCTACATCCTGAGTTTAAAACAAATAAGACAATTTTTATAAGTTTTAGTGGCAAGTTTGAATCAATGGCCACTACGAAATTAGCAAGTGCTATTTACGATGGAGAAAAACTCACAAATGTGAAGGAAATATTCGTTGCTTTACCTGCTCAAAAAACATTTCATCATTACGGTTCAAGAATTGCTTTTGATAAAAAGGGTCATCTTTTTCTTTCCATTGGAGAGCGAGGTCAAAGAAATCTTGCGCAAGACTTAAATGCTCATATGGGAAAGATTATTCGATTAAATCTAGATGGCTCGATTCCTAACGATAATCCTTATGTAGGTAAGACTGGTTACAAGCCAGAGATTTGGAGCTACGGACATCGTAACCCTCAAGGCTTGTTTTATGACTCTGAAACTGATGAACTTTGGGTTAATGAGCATGGACCAAAAGGTGGGGATGAAATTAATCTCGTTTTGAAAGCGAAAAATTATGGTTGGCCAATAGCGACATATGGACGCGAATACTACGGTCCTCTTATTACAGAAAATACAACGCTACCTAATGTTGAATCTCCAAGACATGTTTGGTTGCCTTCAATTGCACCAAGTGATTTGCTAATATATAAATCAAACGCCATAAGTTCTTGGAAGGGACATTTTCTATCTGGAGCACTTGCTCTTGAGCATCTTAATCTAGTAAAAGTTCAAAAAGGAAAGTCTGTTAGTGAAGAGCGATATCTTACAGAGCTTGAGGAGCGTATTCGTTCTTTAGCAGTTGATAGCGATGGTCGTCTAATTATTGGCACAGATGGTGGAATGATTTTGCAGTTATCAGCACGTTAAAAGATAAATGACTTAATTTAGTGATTTAAGCTAAAATAATTGTGTTGAATAAAACAAAGTATAAAAGATATTTTCTAACACTTCTTCCTGTCGCCTTTTTAGTGGTAGGTTACTTTATTAGAGCTTATCATTTCGAAATTCCTTATAATTTCTTAGTATCAAAATCTGAAATTGATAAGAGTAAACTGAAGTGGAAAGAAAGTGGTTTTAGTTTAAAAAATATAGCTCCGCAATTAGGTTTAAACTTTGATTATCATCCTCCAAGAATTTCTCCCCAAGCCTATTATAGAGTTGATTCTTTAGTTCAAGCACCAGGGGCTGCCATCATTGATGTGAATAATGATGGTTTTATGGATATGCTCGTTTTGAGTGCTGTTCCAGAAAGTCCCAATCATCTCTATATCAATCAGTTAGGAAATGGTTTTATAGAGAGTGCTAAAAATTGGGGAATTGATAAAACCACAACTGATGATTTCTCCTCGATCCAACCAGTCATCTTCGATATGGATAATGACGGCGATAGCGATTTATATATAGCCGGTCTTGGTTGTGCTCGTTTTTATGAAAATACAGGTACAAGTTTCGTAGAAAAAACTTCACAAACTGGAGTGAAGGATTGTGCTAATGCTCAGGCGGCAACATTTTTTGATTACGATGGTGACGGATTATTGGATCTGTATGTTCTGAGGTATTGGCGAGACTATGATCTTTTAAAAACAAATGATCCTTATATTTATGTTAACAATCTTCATAATGCTACCAATGGTGGAACTAACACGCTTTATCGAAATTTAGGCAATTTTAAATTTCAAGATGTAACCAAAGAAGTTGGTGCTGCTGATTTTCATTGGAGTTATGATGCAACTTACGCTGATTTAGATGACGATGGAAATTTTGAGCTCTATATTTCTAATGATTACGGAGCAGATCGACTTTATCGTCTTGAAAATGGTAAATTTACAGATATTTCTAGCACTTTTAGTGTTCCAGATCGTCGCTACAGCATGAATACATCTCTTGTTGATACTGGTACGCCAA
>PCUW01000003.1:1662-95500 GCA_002787775.1 Bdellovibrionales bacterium CG12_big_fil_rev_8_21_14_0_65_38_15 | reverse complement strand
AAAAATGGATTTTTCTTTTTATTACTAAATCTTTTTCTAATTTCTAAAATATTTGCCGCCGAATTAAAGGCAATTAATTTTACTCAGCAAGGCGAAATTAGTCAGTTAGAACTTCTACTAGATACAAACGAAGCTAAGGCCGCGAAGTTTCAAATCAAAGAAGATAAACAAATCATTATCGATTTAGAAGATGTTACAAGTACTGAGAGAGTCATGAGATCATTTGACGCCTCAGAATTTAGTGGTGCCGTCGTATTTGTTTCAGCTTATAAAAAACCAGAAACTAAAAATGACTTAAGAATTGCAGTCCAATTAAGAGATAACGTTAGATCCGTCTTAAAAAGAAAAGAAAATGCGATCGTATTGCAAATTGAAAATAGATTCGGAGTATTTAATCAAAGAGTTATTGAGGAAAACAATGCCTTTGAAGAAAAAATTACTGGTGAAAAAACAAAAGCATCAGAACTATTAGTTCCTAAAACAGAATCTATTGACGATATTCTCGAAAATCTTACCTTATCTGGTCAGAAAAAATATATTGGTAAAAGAATTTCAATCAATGTTAAAGCAGTTCCGGTCAGCGATATTTTGAAAATGATTTCAGATGTTTCTGGGTTTAACGTCATTTTAACGGATGACGTAAAAAAGACAGAGCCCCTGACTCTTTCCTTAACAAATGTTCCTTGGGATCAGGCACTTGATACTATCCTTACTCTAAATAAACTTGTAGCTAAGAAGAACGGAAAAATTCTTATCGTTCAAAGTTTATTAAGGGCAACGGAAGATAAGAAACTTGAGGCAGAATCAAAGCTTCAAGCTCTAAGTAATGAGCCACTTGTAACTAAGATCTTTCCAGTTTCATACGCTACAACAAAAGATTTAACAGATATCATCAAAAGCTATATTACAAAAGAGCGCGGATCAATCTCTGAGGACGTAAGAACGAATTCATTAATCGTTAAAGATACAACTGAAGTAATTGAAAAAATTAGAAAAATCATAGAAGTTTTGGATACACAAACTCCACAAGTGCTTATTGAAAGTAAAATCGTTGAAGTTTCAGAATCATATTCAAAAGAAATTGGATTAAAAAATGGATTTAATTTTGGATACGATCCAATTGGTGCACCTGCACTGACTACAGGTGATATTGGTGTTTCGGCAGTCGGTGGAACAGATGTTGGGCCAGGTTTTTCATTTAGCTCAGCTCCAATCAATGGCGAATCAGCAAGAAACTTATTCTCATTATCAATTGGTCAGTTTGGAAGACTTGTTGACTTAAACTTTGCTCTTCAATTAATGGAAAATGAGTCAAAGGGTAAAATTATTGCAAGCCCAAAAGTTATCACTCAAAATAAAAAAGCTGCTAACTTAACAACCTCAGATACGACGAGTTTTTCTGTGACCAATGGAGCAGGTGATACTGCAACAACATCGTTTCAGGAAGTTTCAGCTGATTTGTCACTCGATGTAACACCACAAGTGACTAACGAGGGATCGATTGCGCTTGAGATCTCGATTTCGAAATCTCAATTTGGCACTAGACCTTCTCCGGATGCACCACCAAACAAGCAGACAAGAAAAGTAAAAACGAATGTTCTTGTTGATAATGGTTCGACGATTGTATTAGGTGGAATTTATTCTTATACAAAAAGTGAATCAGTCTCAGGGATACCTTTTTTAAAAGACATTCCATTAATTGGCTGGTTATTTAGAACGCCATACGCACCTTCAACGACAAAAAATGAAATGATTATCTTTCTAACACCAAGAATTATAAATCAGGAAGAAGCAGGGCTTGCTGATAGAGGATAATATGGAAGCTGCGTTAGTAAAAAAATATGAAGAGATACTAGCGAATGATCCATCTTCTAGAGTCTTCTCTCAGTTAGGGGAACTCTATCGAAAACTTGGAATGCTTGAGCAAGCTTTAAATCTTTACCGTGAAGGCATTAAGAAGCATCCGTCTTATACTCTTGGTTACATGGGCTTAGCTTTTTGCTATTTCGATTTAGAGCAGTTTCAACTAGCTTACGCCACCCTTAGACCTATTGTTGAATCTGCAAGAGATAATATAAGAATGCAAAAACTTTTTGCTCAATGTTGTGAAAAGTTAAACTACAAAGAAGAAGCACTAACAACTTGGAAATATCTATTATTTATTAATCCTAAAGATCAAGAATACTCAGCAAGAGTTTTGGCGCTCGAATCTGGTCCAACTGAATTGGTTGATGAATTAAAATATCCCCAGTCATTTGAAGTTGATAAAATTCACGCTTCACCAATAGATGATGTTGATGATTGGATAAGAATGGATTTATCTGAAACCAAATCAGAGTCAACCTCTTCAATAGAATTAAAAAATGAAACAAGAGAAGAAAATAAAGAAGATGAAAGTGAGCAAGAATCGCCATTAATGAGTTTAACCTTGGTCGATTTGTATATTGCTCAAGGACATACTGACAAAGCAAAAGAAGTGCTATTTAAAATGGCAGAACTCAATCCTTCTGATGAGCGAATTGAAAAGCGATTAAATGAAATTGATCAAAACACGGTCGTTATTGTCGAAGAAGAAAGCTCAGAAGAAGATGCACACTCGAAGCTTTTAAAAATGGTAGAAGAGAAACAAAATACATTTGTAGATGAGGATGAAGTTGAAGGCACTAACTTTCAGTCAGTTAATCTATTAGATAAATTTCTTGTTCAAATTAAACAGCGCGCCGAGCAAAAATCATCTCAATCATAATTTAATTGTAGAGGTTCAAATGAATATCCTTGTCCTAAATGGGCCCAATTTAAATCTTTTGGGTGAGCGCGAAATAGACGTCTATGGAGATAAAACATTAAAAGAAATTCAAGAGTATACAGAAGGCGCGCTGCATTCATTTAATGTAAAAACCGAATGGAAGCAAACAAATCACGAAGGAGAAATGATTGAAATCATTCATGACTTTCGACATTCGAAGAATGATGCGTTGGTCATTAATCCGGGGGCTTATTCACATACATCTATAGCAATAATGGATGCATTAAAATCAGTTAAAAAGCCAATCGTTGAAGTCCATTTATCTAACACTACAAAGAGAGAAGACTATAGGCGTACGAAGTTGACGGCCCAAGCAGCCGGGAGCATTATTGAGGGCCTAGGAAAGGACGTCTATCTCGTTGGAATATTATCGTTGATAATAAATAAGGGTCTGTGGAAATGATTGATACAACTAATTTGAAAAAAGGTTTAAAAGTTGAAATGGAAGGTAAGCCGTATGTAATTTTACTGGCTAGCTTTACCAATCCTGGAAAAGGATCTGCATTTTATAAATGCAGGATGAGAAATCTTGAAACTGGACAAGTTATTGAAAGAACTTTTAAATCTGGTGTTTCAACTGGCTTGATCGCTCCAGATCTTCAAGAAAGAGATGTGGAATATACATACAGTGATCTTGATGGATTTAACTTTATGGATCAATCAAACTTCGAAACAATTCACGTCGCTTCTGAATACGTAGAAGAAGAAAAAGGATATTTGCAAGAAGGTATTAAGTTAAAACTAACTTATTATAACGGAAAGCCAATAGCGGTCGAATTACCAAACTTTGTTGAGTTGAAAGTGGTGGAAACAGACCCAGGTTTAAAAGGTGATACAGCGTCTGGTGGTATGAAAAAAGCCATCATGGATACTGGATTACAGATCAACGTCCCTTTATTTATTAAAGAGGGTGAAGTTTTAAAAATTGATACACGTACTGGCGAATACATGGAACGTGTAAAAGGTTAATTTATGAGCTTTGGTAAACTGCAAGAATTTATTGAATTAGCTAAAAAAGCTGGTGTTACTAAACTTGAATACGAAAAAGCTGATGAAAAATTTGCAGTTTCTTTTGTTGGTGAATCTGTAACCCCAAGTTACTCGCTTCAGTCACAAGTTGCTCCTGCAAATAATGTAGTCGCAGCAGCGATAAAGCCTGCTAGCAATTTAAAAGAAATTACTTCTCCATTTGTTGGAACATTTTATCGTTCAGCGTCTCCTGACTCTGACTCTTACGTAAAAGAGGGAGATTCAATTGCTCCAGGTAAGGTTCTTTGTATTGTTGAAGCCATGAAAATTATGAATGAAATCGAAGCTGATATTGCAGGTGAGATTGTTGAAATTTGTGCTGAAAATGAAACATACGTAGAGTTTGGACAAGTTTTATTCCGTGTAAAGCCAAACAAGGCATAAGTTGTGAAATTTAAAAAAGTCCTGATAGCAAACCGTGGCGAAATCGCTGTACGAGTTGTTAGAAGTTGCAAAGAATTAAATATAGCCACAGTTAGTGTTCATAGCACTGCTGATGAATCATCTCTTCATGTTAAGCTTGCAGATGAGTCTGTTTGTATTGGCCCTGCTAAAAGTTCACAAAGCTATTTAAATATTCCCGCTATTTTGTCCGCAGCCGAAATTACAGAAGCAGATGCAGTTCACCCTGGTTTTGGCTTTCTTTCTGAAAATAGAGAGTTTGCAAAAATGTGTGAAAAATGGGGAATTACCTTTATCGGCCCAAACTTAGAAGCAATTGAGCAAATGGGCGATAAAATTCTCTCGAAAAAAATAGCTGAAAAAGCGGGCTTACCAGTATTAAAACCAATTCTTGTTAACACAAGAACAGATGACCAAATTACCAATGATGCAAAGACGATGGGCTTTCCTGTCCTCGTAAAAGCATCTGCTGGCGGTGGTGGTAGAGGAATGAAGAGAGTCGATGATATTGACGATCTTATTCCAACCATAAGAAGATTAAAAACAGAAGCCCTTGCTGGTTTTGGTGACGACACTCTATTCATTGAAAAATATATCGTTAATCCAAGGCACGTTGAAGTTCAAATTCTTGGCGATAAACACGGTAACGTTATTCATTTGGGTGAAAGAGATTGTACGATTCAAAGACGTTTTCAAAAACTTATTGAAGAAAGTCCATGCCCTGTAATTTCTGATCAAAAAAGAAATGAAGTCTGTGAAGCGGCCGTCAATCTTGCAAAACACGTAAATTATGACAGCGTTGGTACAGTTGAATTTCTATACGACCAAGACGAAGATAAATTTTACTTCATGGAAATGAATACACGAATTCAAGTTGAGCATCCTGTTACTGAAGAGCGAACTGGACTTGATCTTATCTCATGGCAGATACGTGTGGCCCAAGGTGAAAAACTGACAATTAAACAAAAAGATGTCAGCTTCAGAGGCCATACAATGGAATGCCGAATTAATGCTGAGGATCCTGAAACATCGCTTCCAAGCCCAGGACAAATAGATCATTATCACCGTCCAGCTGGAATAGGCGTAAGAATAGATGACTTTATTTATTCAGGATACAAAGTGCCCCCATTCTATGACTCTATGTTAGCGAAAATTATAGTTTCTGCCCCTACCAGAAATGAATGTTTGGCCAGAATGAATCGCGCACTAAATGAGATGGTTATTGAAGGGATAAAGACGAATAAAAAACTCCACCTTTCCATTATTAATCATCCAGATTTCGTCGGCAATAATTACGCCACACACTTTTTAGCAACCAAATTCAAGTAAAATTAGAGGGATAGCGTACTAAGTCCACGCTCGCGCGGAGTTATGATGTGAACGAATTCGTTCCTCTAAAAAAAGCATTTGAACAAAATCGCTATAAAGATGTAGTGAATGGCGTTGTTCAATCTATAAAATCTACTCCACTAAATTCTGCAGAAATAATTCAGCTCGCATCACTTGCACTAGATTGTATTGAAAGAGATCCATCAAATAAAAAATTTGAAGAATATATTCTTGAAAAAATTGCAAAAGCTTATATTGAAAATAACTCGCATGCAAAAGCAAAAGATATTTATTATAAACTGTTAAAAATGAATCCTTCATGGACAAACGTTCAAGGTTTAATAATAACCTTGGCCAATGAGGGAGAAATAGAAGAACTAAAAAAAACAGTAAACAAATATGTTCAAGAATATATTAAAACAAAAAACCTGGTAAATCTAAATGCAATAGCAGCATTACTAGAAAAACAAGGTCTCTATAAAAATTTTAAACGCGAAATAGAAGAAAATAAAAACTTACTCGAAGGAAACTATAAAGAGATATCAAAGTATAAAGAAATTAGCGTGTCAGAAAATTTCTACAAAGATGCAAATTGGCAAGATGATTTAGAGTGCGCAAAAATAATTATAGGTAATCTTCTGAGCTTTCAAGAAATTCCTAGGAAGATACTTGTTAAAAAGTTCTTTCAAGTTTTTATAAATTTCGGAGATGATAAAGTCATCATAACGCAATTATTAAGTTATTTCGAAAAAACTAAATCACAACATATCGGTTATTTCTTCAAAGAAAATTCAGGTGTAAGAGTTGAGCTTGAAGAAAAAGAATGGATAAAAGAATCATTTAAAAAAGCAATTCTTGTAGATAAGCCAAGTGAAATAGATGTTGAGCTTGATTTAGCAGAAGACTTGTTTAGTGATGAACAGGGAAAAGAAGAAACAATTTTTAATAAAATTAAAACAACTGAAAACAGAATAAAGTTTCTTTTGAAAAACAGCAGAAACGACGATGCAAAAAAACTCTATAAAACATTATTAGAATTGGACCCAAGCAACAAAACATTCATCGATCAATTTGAGAACAATAAAAATTACTACGAAATCGTTGAGCAGCATCATGATTGGAAAAGTGTTCTGGAAACACTCGATGAAATTGATGTCTATGCAAAGGGCGTTGAAAGTGGACAAAGAGAAAATAATTTATCTTGGAAGTTGATACAGGATGACGATTTATTAAAAAATTATATTGAATACTCATACGCTTTAATCGTAGCTCATCAAGAAAAAGACTGTATTAACATGTTAAATAAAGTTCTCAATTTGACATCGGAAGGATTCAAAGAGGCGTCCTATTTGAAAGCTAGATGTTTCTTTAATTTGGAGCAGTATAGACAAGCAAGGGTAATATTAGAAAGCATCGTTGATTCATGCGTTCTGGATGAAGATGAGTTAAATGAAATGATTTATGTCCAGGCAGAATGTTATGAAAATGAGGGGGATACAGATACGGCCCTAAAATTTTACAAAAAGATATTCAAAAGGAATAAGTCTTATAGACTCGTTAGAATGAAGATAGACTCTCTGGGGAGTCTATGAAAATTAATAGATTTGCTATTATATACCTAGTGATTGTTAGTATTGCTTTTGTAAGTGTGAGAGAGGTTTTACATAGTCATTATTTTGCATCATTAGTGTCGACAAAAATAACAGAATGGGTGTCAAATAAACTAGATGGTAAAGTAAAAATTGGAAAAATTAAAATTGAAATTTTTCCGTTCGGTATGAATCTACAAGAAGTTCAGTTTGAGTCAAGAGATATTAAGGTCGATATAGCTGCTGTAAGTGTTGTTTATGGTCTTCAAAATATATTTAAAAGTGATGTGTTTGTTGAAGAGGTGACACTTCGAGAGGGTGTTGTTGAGGTCAATAGAATTGAGTCAAACGATAAGGATAAGAGTTTAGATGCTGTATTGAATGAGTTTAAAAAAGAATGGCCTAAGCTTTATACAAAAATAGAAGAGCTTCCAGTAAAAGTAGAAAATCTAATTGTGCAGAATGTAAATTTAACTTATGACAATAACACACTGTCATTGCCATTCTCACATTTAAAACTTGATGACGATATTAACTTAAAGTTATTAATTGAGAAAATTGCGATTAAAGATTTGATCAAAGAAAAAGTCTTACTTCCTGAATCCATTGCTATAAATATTTCAATAAATGATCTTGCTCTAACAATAAACGAGTTAGTTCTACAAAAAGGCATGGCAAAATTATCCGGCGAGGGGAAGATTGATATTAGTAATGATTTTCTTTTGCAAAATGTAAATGTGACGGTAAAGGGACCTGATCAAGCTTTTTTTGATATTTTACCAGAAAGTGCCGAATTCGATACTTCTTTTTCAGCGTACAGCCAAAGTCATTTTTTTTTAACGGGTAATGTTTTTAAACCCCAAATTAAAGCCTTTCTTAATCTTGAAGAGATCGATGGAAAGTTTTTAAAAGCCAAAAGCCTTTCAGCAGTTATCGATTATAACGACGATATTATAACGATTGAGAATGTTAGGGTTTCAGATGAATTTGGCACAATAGATATTTCATCAAATACAAAGTTTACTTTTAATGAAGTTGAAAATGGAAAAGCAATTGATCTAAAAATAAAATTAAATGACATTTATACAAAAACTATATTTCATTTCTTAAATGGTAAACTCGATCCCTTTGACGCTTATTTAAATGGTGAAATATCAGCAACTGTTACTAAAAATAAACTTTTATTGAAAGGAGCTGAAAAATTAAGCTTGGGAGTTTTCAATTTAATGTTATCTCCTCCTGAGCCATTGCTATCTATTAACAATCCACTTCTTAGTAATTTGTCTATCAATTTAGACTTTGAACCGTTTAAGCTAAAACTATCAACACAGTTATCTCTGCCCAATAGTGAAATAGGAATAGATGCAAAGATAGATGATAAAGGAATTAGTGCCAAACTCATTGGGTCTAGTTTCAATTTCTCTGATATTCCTGAAATATCAAACGTTCCTTTAAGCGGTGCGGGAGAATTAAATATAGATGTTAATGGTCCCTGGAGTAATATCATTTTTGATCTGAACGGTAAGTTTCAAAATTCAATTGTAGCAGGCTATAATTTAGGGAACTTAGATTTTATTGCAGAACTTCCTCTACAAGAAAAACGTCTAACTTTTAAATCTATCAATGCAAAAAAGGGTAGCACCTTATTAGACGCTAAAGTTAACCTTGCCTTATCACCAAAAGCATACCCATTATTAATTGAATATAGCGCTTCTAGAGCTACATATAATGATCTTATCGATATTTTACATCCAATAATACCTGATGAACTTAAAAACTATAAAGATATCCAAGCAAGATTTAAAACAAAAGGTAAAGTTCAAATCGATTTTAATAACAGACCCGTCAAACTTGATCTTAATGTAGATGGAAGCTCCTTAAGTTATCAAGGTGAATATTTTGATGGGTTTGGTGCTGAAGTTTTAATGAATGCTGGTCGACTAAACATAAGAAATCTTCAGCTGAGCAGGGAAGAGTCAAAGGGAACAGGTGTACTGATTTTAGATACCGATACAAATTATTTAGAGTATGAATTCTTAATGAAAAAAATTTCTTTAAGATCGTTTAGTCTTTATAGACTGACTCCCTTGGCGCTCGATGGAAACTTAACTTTTGATATTTACGGTAGTGGTATACTAGATAATGATCATTCTTTAAGAGCAACTGTAACCCTAGACGATTCTAAGATAAAGAGAACGATTGTTCCAAATTCAAGGTTGGATGCTTACTATTCAAAAGGTGAATGGACATTTCAAGCGGAATTAATGGAAGGAATGGCCAGAGCAGAGGCTTTTTTACCAAATATAAAATCATTTAAGAAAAATGCGCTAATACGCCTTGATGTATCTTCTGCAGATATTAAACCTTTAATTGGACTGCTTTCACCAGATAGAATGAATGATGAATCATTATCTGGAAGAATGTTTAGTCAAGTTCAAGCATCGTTTCCAATTAATAAGCCAGAGCATGCAGATATAAAGCTTGATATTCGAGATGTACAACTTAAGTACAAAAATAAAAGATTCAGATTAGCTAAATCAAATATCCAATCAGTGAAAAAGGGGATTTTTAAGGACTGGATTTTTGCTAGTACGGAATCGAGTGACTTAAGAGTTATGAGTAAAGCAAGTGGAGACTTGGGAGGAAATTTTAATTTTAATTCTAGTTATACTATTCCAGCTGAGTTTTTCGAACTTGCTAGCGATAAACTTATCGACATGTCTGGAGAATTGAGTGGTTCAACAAATATAGACTGGGATGAATCAGGCTTTAAAGCATATATAAGTCATAAAGCATCTGATTTACAGATGCGAATTAGGGATTTACCCGGAAAAATTAGCGATCTCATCTTCGAAGCAGCTTTTGAAGATGATAATTTTAGGATTTCCAAATTTACAGGAAAATATGGTCGAGGAGAGTTTTCAATTTTAGGAGATATTAAAGCCAAGTTCCCATATCCCAATATTAATTTGAAATTGTCTTCTTCAAACGTAACAGTCCCTTTCTTTAATAAATCGGAAGCTACTTTTGATAGTCGATTTAATCTTTTAGGCTCTAAACCACCATATCTTTTAACTGGTTCTGTTTTACTGCATAAAGTATTACTTCTTGAAGATGTTGGCACTTATTTGGGCAAGGTCAGTAGCAGTAGTAATTATGAAAAATTTATACCAAACACCACACAAAGTTTTTTGAATCAATTTATAGAATTAGATGCAACTGTTATAGCTAATAATTCAATTCGCGTTTCAAACCCCTTGATGAATTTGAATTTAGGTGCGAACTTGAAGATGACCGGCCCTATTACGTCACCAGAAATTTTAGGTAAAGTCTATGGCGTTCCAACACAAAGCAAGATTGCCTTTAAAGGTCATGAGTTTGTTCTTTCTAAATCGACTGTTGAATTTGATAGCGATTCAGGCTCTACAAAGGCAAGTATAGACCTTAACGGAAAAACACTCGTCTCTGGCTATAACATTGATCTGAATGTAAACGGCGCCATAGATCAAATGAATATTTTATTAAGTTCAGAGCCCCCACTTCCTCAAGACGAAATCGTTTCGTTATTAACTCTTGGTATAACCTCAGATGTGTCTAAAAACTTAAATGAGCAAGACAGAAGAAGTATTACAACAATGTCATTGGGTGGCTTTTTGTTTGATCAACTCCAGCTTACAAAGGGATTAGATGACAACTTAGGCCTTAAAGTTTCACTTGCGCCTGAATTTTCAGGAGACGAAGGTAACCTTATTGAAGAAGCTAGTTCTGATACTTCGACTGCGAGAAGGTTAAAGACAGGTACAAAATTCAGAGTTCAAAGTCAGCTTGGTAAAAAAACGTCTGTTTCTTTTTCAAGTACTCTTGGTGGAGAAGTTGAACAAAAGCAAGAAATGAATGTGAATTACGATTTTAATCGTGCATGGTCCCTTGAGGGGGTTTATGAGTTGAAATCATCTACAGAGGAAAATCAAATTGAAACTCAATCAATTGGAGCAGACGTAAAGTATAAATGGTCATTTTAAGAAGAACTATATTCATTATAATTATGACGGTCGTATCAATTTCGTCTTGGGCAGATATTTCAAAAGTTGAAGTTATTTGTCCGGATCAAAGTCTGTGTTCTGATTTTGAAGCCAAGATTCAAGGCCTTTTAACTAATAAGAAATCAAGAGAAGATATTGAGAAGGCTCTCGAGTTTATATTACTCGATACTTCAATCGATAAACTTAGTTATGAACTTTATGAAATTGAAGGTCGCCAATGGCTTGTAAAGATTTTCGCTGTTCCGAAATTGAGGATAAATGATATCAGTTATACTGTAGATAATCGTGACCTTGATATTTCATCAATAGCTTCAATTGTCCCAATAAAAATAAATGGTTTTTTCGACACTGACCAAGTTGAAGAAAGTGTAGCTTTAATTAAAGATCAACTCACTGAGCGCGGTTATCCTGATGCTTCTGTTACTTCAAAAACTAACAAAGCAGGTGCAGGCTTAGATATTTTAATAAATATTAAAGCAGGCGAAGGAATTAGAGTTTCATCTATTGAAGTTAAGACAGATGTTAAATCTGTTGAGGCTAATATTCACCATGCATTTGAACCTCTTTTGTTCGGCACTTGGAATCTGGCACAATCAAGAGACATCATTGAAGCCTTGGAAAAAAATTATTTTGAACAAGGCTTTTGGAGCGCTGATTTAAACGCAAGCCTTGTTAAAGGGAAAAACCAAAATAGCTTAGTTGTTGATGCTATTTTGGGAAATCAGTATTTATTTGATTTCAAAGGAAATAACAATGCTTCAAGGGCAGATCTTTTAAACGCCATCAAATTAAGCTCAACTGGTTTGAATCTTTTGCAGGTTGATGAATCTATAAAAGAATCAATTTCTAAGTTTTACGCCAATTTTGGTCTTTATGATGTTCAAGTCGTAACAAGATCTAAAAAGACATTAGATAAAAAAGGAATTAATAGACTTGAGTTTTTTGTAAAAATCGATGAAGGGATTAAAACACAACTTTCAAAAGTAAATATTGATGGAAATCAGTTTTTTTCTAACGACTATTTTGATGGTTTAATCATTGAAAAATGTTCCGTCCTTGTTTGTCGCGGTTATTTTGATAGAAAATTCTTTACTGAGTTTTCCGGCGAAATAAGAACTCAATACCTGAAAAACGGTTTTGTTATGGCTTCAGTGAGTTCTCCTGACTTTAAAAAGGATGAATCCGGAAGCGTCAATGTAAGATATTCAATTATTGAAAATCAACGTGTCGAACTTACTGCTATTGATTTTCCTGGATTAACACCGGAATTAAAATCTCAAATTCTAGGTATATTAAAATCAAAAGTTGGTAGCCCTCTTGATGTAACGGTTATAGAAGAAGATATGTCCAATGCTCTTAATTTACTTCGCGATGAGGGATATTTCTTTGCCCGACTTACTCAACTTAGAAATGATAAAGTCGTTAAATATGGACGATCTTTACAAACTGCACAGTTAACAATTCCTTTTGAGCTAGGTCGTAAAACATATTTTGATGGAATTTTGGTTAGTGGTAATATTTCTACCAAAACGTCAGTAATTGAAAGAGAGTTTGATTTAAAAAAAGGTGATTTGGTTACTAGTCGAGAAATTAATAGGTACAGAGACAGATTAACGGCTCTTGGCTTGTTTGCTAATATTAATATTTCTCCTTTTTTAACTCAATCATCTGAAAACAACGAATATTGGTTAAGTTTACTCGTTGAAGTGAAAGAAAGAAATTTTGGTCTTGGCGAAATAGCACCAGGATATCGAACTGACTTAGGTCCTAAGGTTAGCTTTCAACTTGCCTATAATAACTTAAATGGAATGAATAGAACGGTAAGCTTAAAGTTGCAGTCAAATATTCGACTTGATAGTAGTGAGTTTGATTCAAGAAGGGATGCCGAAAACCATCGAAGACCAGAGTTTTCAACAGAGCTTAGCTTTAGAGAGCCATGGCTTATGCCAAATTTACTCGGCTCTAAGTGGGATTTAGAATTTTCCACTTCATTTAAACGACAAAGATTTTATAGTTTTGATGCAGACATTTTTAGAATAGGTCCCAAGCTATCTAAACAATTTGGAGACCACTTCATTGCTTCTGTTAAATATCAGTTTGAAGATATTCGTCAGTTTGATGCTACTGAAAACAAGGACGGTGATCGATTTCAAATTGGAGGTATTACGCCTTCAATTTCATTGGACTACAGAGATAGTCCCATTATTCCAACAAAAGGCGCCCTGTTTGGTCTTTCATGGGAATTTGCCAACCCTTACTTTGCTTCTCAGAAAAAAGAGAACTTAGAAATCAATTTTAATAAACTTACTTCGAGAAACAGGTTTTATTATCCTCTTGGAAATCTTGTTTTAGCGCTTTCAATTAGTGGAGGCCTACAAACCAACTTTGCGAATGATCTTCAAAAGGATGCCAACGGCAATTCAGTCCTTGGGACTGATGGTAGTCCCCTCACTGTAGGGTATATTCCCTCGATTAAGGTCTTTAGATTGGATGGTATCGATAATGTTAGAGGCTTTGGTGATGATGAAATTAACAGGTTACCAATTGGTCTTGATATTGGTGAGCTTCGTATTCAAGATACGGTGACATACGTAAATTATAAGTTTGAGCCGAGATACTATTTTTCAGACTTGGTTGCTCTTGGGGTCTTTTTTGACGCGGCCGGTCTATATGTTAATCATTTTTCACCTCTTCAGGTTCGAACTGCAGTGGGTCTAAGTGCTAAATTAGTTACTCCTGTTGGGTCTTTAGACTTCGATTATGGTGTGAAATTACATCGTCAACGCTACACGTCAGGCCAAAGAGAGAGTTTTGGCCGTTTTCATTTAAGTATTGGTTCATTTTAAGCTTTATTCGATCTTGACTTGCGGCCCAATAATCTAGTACAAGGATTGCCACGTGTTTTTTTGGCCAAGTTATTGGTCTAACCGTCCCTTTATTTTTTGTGGAAAAGGTTTTTTATGTTTACTCAAAAATCATTTGTTCTAAAACCCGCTGATGCTGACAAAAAATGGTTTGTTGTCGATGCCCAAGACATGGTCGTTGGTCGTCTTGCAAGCAAAATTGCTCATATCATTCGTGGCAAACACAACCCAAAGTATACACCTCATACTGACTCTGGTGATTTCGTTGTCGTAATCAATGCAGAGAAAGTTAAGTTTACTGGTAATAAGTTAGATAATAAGACTTATAACTGGCATACTGGATTTGTTGGTGGAATTAAATCTCGTACAGCTCGTGAGCAACTTGAGCGTCGTCCAGATCTTATTCTTTTGGATGCAGTTCAAGGAATGCTTCCAAAAAATACACTTGGTCGTGCACAACTTACAAAGTTAAAAGTGTATGCAGGTGAGAAGCACCCACACGAAGCACAAAACCCACAAAAGATTGAACTTTAGAAGGAATATAAGTTATGGCAGCAAAAGGTAAACAATACGATGCTCAGTCAGTAGGAAGACGTAAAACTTCGGTTGCACGTGTTTATGTATCTGCTGGTACTGGAAAGATCACAATTAACAAGCGTGAATTTTCAGAATATTTTCCAAAAGCAACTAACCGTTATGTCGTTAATCAACCGATGAGCCTTCTTAAAGTTGCTGATCGTTATGATGTAAACGTTAACGTTTATGGTGGTGGTACTACAGGTCAAGCTGGTGCTATTCGTCTTGGTGTTACAAGAGCTCTTGTAAAACTAGATCCAACTATCCGCGCTGAACTTAAGAAAGCAGGATTCTTAACTCGTGACTCACGTAAAGTTGAGCGTAAGAAAGCAGGTCTTTCTGGTGCACGTAAGAAATTCCAGTTCTCTAAACGTTAATCGGTTGGACAACTACTATTCAGAATTTGACAGGGCCCACGAAAGTGGGCCTTTTTATTGGTAATGAATAATAAATTTTCCCATATTCAAATTCGTGGCGCTAAAACTCATAATCTTAAAAATATTGATGTCGATATAGCCCTTGGTAAATTAACTTGCTTAGCAGGTCCTTCAGGGTCTGGAAAAACAAGTTTGGCCTTTCATACAATCTTTCAAGAATCTAAGCGTCGCCTTATAAATTCATTTCCTTCAGATATAAAGTTTTTTTGGGATATCCCACAGACTGCTGATGTTGATAAAATTGAACCCGTTTTGCCTGTTTGGTCTTTACCTCAACACAATCCAGTTGTTGGAGCTCGTCCGAGCATGGGCGATCTTATGGGGTTAACGGAAAAGCTTCAGCAACTCTTCTTTTTTTTGGGAATGAATCATTGCCCTGAACACAATCTTCCTTATAAAAAAAGTAAGCATTGGACAAAATTTGTATCCACGCTTAAGCAAGACGATTCAGTTCTCCATATCTTCTTAGATCAAACAGATTATAAGACACATTTAAAGACTTCTATCATGCCTGTGAGAAGCTTTGATGATGATATTAAGGCTATTAGTGGATTTCGAGCTGAGGATAAATGGTGGGAAATTACCAGAATTAAAAGTAGAGACTTTAAAGATAAAGTTGAAACGAAGCTTAATGAAATGGAGCTAAATCATTTTCATGGTGACTTTAGAATTATTTCTTCAGATGGGAAGCTCGATACTGTTTTAAGTGCAGTAAGCGAAAGGTCTTGTCCAAAATGTCATGAAGCCGAAGCTCAAGAGATTACTCATTTTAATCATCTCTCCCCTTATAATGGTATCGGTGCCTGTAAGGAGTGTGATGGTCACGGAATGATCCTTAAATATGATCGAGAGAAGCTAGTTAAAGATCCAAGCCTGACTACCAAAAATGGTGCTGTCAGTGTCATGAATTATAAAAGCTTTTTACCATGGCGAAATGACATGTTTAAGGCTTTTAAAAGACAAGGCTTAGACTTAGATAAGCCATTTAAGCAACTGCCAGAAAAAAAATGGAAGCTTCTTTATGAGGGAGATGGCGCCTATCCAGGTTTTAATGATTTTTTCGAATATCTTGAGTCCAAACGTTATAAGACACATGTTCGAATTCTAATTAGAAGTTTAAAGAGTGAGTTTCTTTGTCCGAGCTGTAGCGGTTCAAGATTATCATCTAAACTTAATGGCTACGCGATTGACGCAAATGGATTAATCTTTTGGCATAAAATTATTGGAATGAATCTTGGTGCCCTTTTAGAGCAACTTACAATAATTGATAAATATTGCAAAAAACATCCTCACTTCAATAAGGTTTCTAAGGTTTTGGCCGACCTTCTTGAAACTGCACAAACAGCGATTTCATTAGGTATTGAAAACTTAAACCTTTCAAAAAAAGTCAAACATCTAGCCGCCGGTCAATATCAACGAGTACTTCTAACAAAACTGTTATCTTTTAGAGGTTCAGGCTCATTGTTCGTCCTTGATGAACCAACGCTTGGTCTAGATGAAAATGAAATTCAAAAAGTCATAGAATGTTTAAAAGATCTAAGAGATCAGGGTAATACCGTATTAGTCGTTGAGCATGCTCCAGATTTTTTAAAAGCATGTGATGAAATTATTGAGATGGGACCAGGTGCGGGGATTGCTGGTGGCAGTATTACGTATCAAGGTAAGCCCAAAGTTGCAGGAAAATACAAATTCGATATTGTTAAGAAAAAAAACTTTTCCAATTTTATTAAAGTTAAAGATGCTCCAGGACCATTAGACTGGTGTTTTGATTATGAAATTCCTATCGAAGGAATAACGGTTGTGACTGGGCCTTCAGAAGGCGGAAAACGCCAAGCCGTTTTGGAGCTTCTAGAGAACTGGTCAGTTGATAAAGATTCTGTCACGGCTGAAATTGAAGTGAAGCAAGAATTTGATAAAGTGATAAGCTTTGCTGCAGAAGCCTCAAAAGTTACGGCAAGGTCCACTGTGGGAACTTTTCTAGGCCTTTCAACCTATATTCGAAAACATTTTTCTGAACTACCCGTCAGTAAAGCCATGGGTTTAAAAGAGGGTCATTTCTCTTATAACTCAGAACTAGGAAAGTGCCCGAGCTGTGAAGGTAGAGGAATTATTCAAATTGACATGAACTTTATGGAAGACGTTCTTCTTACATGTGAAGACTGTAAGGGTATGAAGCTTCGAACTTATTATGCGCAAATTCGTGACGGTCATCAAAGCTATCATGAAGCACTCAATAGACCCGTCTTAGAGGCGTTTAGCCAAGTACCTACGACTGCTAAGGCAAAGAAAATACTGGCAGCAATGGAGACCTTAAAATTAGGTCATCTAAGCCTAGATCGATCACTACAGAGCTTATCTGGTGGCGAGAGACAACGTATTAAGCTTCTAGCTCAAACCTTGGTAAGAATGAAGCCGTCACTTTTGATGTTTGAAAACATTAGCTTTGGTTTATCACCAATAGATTTAGAAGCGGTTTATAAGTACCTGCAAAGACTTAGGGAGCAGGCACATACTCTAATATTGGTCGATCAACATCCGTATTTGCGAGAAATGGCAGATATTAGCTTGGAAATTCAGTAACTTACAGAACCCCCTAAAACCTGATAAAATCAGTTAAGAAATCAACAAAAATAACCGACTAGTTACATACACCTTTGGTCTTTGAACGGGGAATGTATGCATTTTACTAGGAAATTAATCATTATACTGAGCATGTCGATGTGCTCCAGCTCCCTGTTTGCGACAACCTTCATTCCTTTACCAGTTGAAGATCAAATCGATGCAACAGACAGCGTTGTCTGGGCAACTAATGAGGGAAAGGCATACAAAAAATTACCATCAGGTGAAGTTGTTACTGAATACAGTTTTAAACTTTTGCAATCAAGTGGTTTAGCTGAGCACAAAATTGTCTCTCCAAACTCATTTAAAATTCTCGCCCCAGGCGGACTTTGGCAGGGTCGATTTTATCAAGTTCATGGAGTTGCAGAATTTAAAAAAGGTGAATCAGCATTATTGTTTTTAAAGCAAACTCCGCATGGCTGGTTTGTGAACAATCTCTCGATGGGAAAATATAATATTATTGAAGATACAGAAGGAACTTGGTTTAAGAACACAGTTTTTCCAGATCATCCAAAACTTGGTTTGATTTCTTTAAAACAAATGAATCAAATGTTAGAACATAAATTTGATACACCACTAGTTGGTATCGATATCGATAAATATGTTCATAAGACAATAAATAATCAACACACAGATTCAAAAAACACTAATTCTTATGCGCGAAAACCTGCCTCGATTGAAGAAGCTCTAGAGCCTAGCGAATCAGGCTATGGAATTATGTGGATGATGTTCTTTTTTGGAATACTTGGTTTTATTTATAGAGTTAGAGCAAAAAAACTAAATTGAGGAAGCGTTGATAAAAAAAATTATCATTTTATCAATCTTGAATATGCTCTTTGTAGATCAGTCTTTTGCCTATACAAAAAACCGTGGTCAAAGTGGAAATATCATTAAGTGGAAAGATGCTACAACTAATGTAAGTTTCGTCTTTCATCCAAATTCAGGAACTATCAACGAACAAAACGCTTTCACTTCTTCATTGTCAGAATGGTCTAACGCTCAAGCGATGACTCTTAATGCTTCAATTGGAAGTGGTACACCAAGTGCCGACGTAAATGATGTCTATTTCAGTAATAATGCATCACTCTTTGGAGGCAGTGGAGTTGCTGCAGTAACAAACGTGACTTATGACTTTGATACAGGAGAAATTTTAGAGTCAGATATTATTGTCAATAGTTCGATGGGGTTAAGTGAAACTGTGGGTTCTAGTAATTACGTAGGTGATGTTCTTGGCCATGAAATTGGGCACGCTATTGGCCTTGGTCACTCTGAAGTAAAGCACTCTTCGATGTTTTATTGGTTAACCCGCGGTCAAAATACGATGTCTCAAGATGATCTTGCAGGTGCTCACGCGCTTTATCCAATTGGTAGCAGCTCAAAAGGTAAATTTACAGGCCGTGTTGCAGGCGGTACAAATATTGGTGTCTTTGGTGCTCATGTCCAAGCTATTTCTGAAAAAACCGGAAAAGTTGTGGCTTCAAATTTTTCAGAATCAAACGGATCATTTGAGATAGATGGTTTACCACTAGATGACAATTATCTATTTTATGTTTCTCCAATGAAAAATAAAACGACTATGCCTGAGTTTTATTCAGATATCAGATCAGACTTTTGCCCTTCTGGTTCAAGTTATAGAGGTTCTTTTTACCAAAGTTGTCAAAGCTCAAAACGTGGGTACCCTCAAGCATTAACTCTTAGCTCATCAGCTCCATCAATTGACTTGGGAACAATTAGTATCCGTTGTGATTTAGATGTTCCACAAGATTATTTGGCTGATAAAGAAGTTCTTTTTGATATTCCTTCGGTCGATCTTTCAGGCAATCCTGGAAATAATATGGTTGGCTATATCACTCCAGATCAGTTTAATTCTGGAGCAGCTGATCGTCTTCACATCGATCTTACTAATTATAATATGGGTGGATCTTCAAATCTTTACTTAGAATTTAAAGTTACCTATCAATCTCTTTATTCGGTAATGCACTTAACGGCACAAGCAGAAAGAGCAAGTGTTGCTCAAGGAATAATTGACCCATTTAATGCAAGCTATGCAACTTTGGGTTCAGTCTCTGTCAACGATGCTGATGGTAATCCAAATATGGAGCTTGTCGGAAAGGTTCCCCTTTCTGTGTCAGCAATTAATAACGATTTTGAAATTATTTTAACGCCACAAAGTTTTGATGACTGGGAAGCTTCAGTTGGCTCTTATGGATCAGAAGATTTTTATTCAAGAAGAACGCAGTTCGCTGATTCTTTAACATTTTATTTATTAACATATCGTATTGTTCAAAATGTTTCAGGAAGCTATGTCCACTATGCAGGTCCAGCTCATACAAGTGCTAGCTCAAATATTTCATGCTTAGATGCAGCCTCAACTTATACAATTGTTGGTAATGTTCAACAGTCATCTGAATCTGCAAGCAATAAGAGAAAAGCAAAGCAAGATGACGGTGGATTCGCCTGCGGCAGTGTTAATATTTCATCAGATGGCGGCGGGGCCGGTGGCAGTGGCGGATTTCTAAGTTTTTTAATTGGTTTAATTGCAATTTGTGTCATTAGCGCTGGTCAAAAGAAGGAAATCACTTGGTTTAGCGCATCATAGAGGTCATAATAAATATAAGTTTGACTTATGTTTTAGGTGGTCTCTATGTCCAACAATAAAATTAAAAATGTATTAATTTTAGTAATTTTAACTTTATGTGTAATACCGATTGTTGCATCTGCCCAAAATCTAGTTGAAGAAAGAATCAGAAGAATCAGCGATAGGAAAAAATCAGTCTTTTTAAACAGAGGGATTTTTCATAATGGTGGTCCAAGTAACCCATCAAGTCTTAAAGCAGTGCGCCACTCCTATAATCAAAAACTTGGCTATGAAAGACTGGTAATGGACTTTGAAACGGCTAAAGTACCTAGAATCTATGGTCATATTGCGACGGGTGAAAAGAAACTATACTTAGATTTGTTTGATACTGAAATCAAGGGAGCTATTGGGTCCTTTGGCAGTAGCAAATATGTTGAAACGATTAACTTTTTTCCAATCTCATCAGATACACTTTCAGTAGAAATTCACTTTAAACAAAGTGTCAGCGTTGATATCTTCTATCTAGAATCACCGGGACGTTTTGTGATAGACGTCAAGGGTTAGATCACTACATTTCGACCTCGGTCTTTTTATCAATCTCTCACAGGAGCATGAACCCATGTCTGACATGGATAATGATTATCAAGTGCAAATAAAACCAGAAGCTGCGGAGTTAACTAAACTTCCAGAAACAGTGGTCGTTATACCGATCATGAATAGTCCAATTTTTCCAGGCATGATTGCACCAATCATTTTATCAGAAGATAAATTCACACCAGAACTTGATCAGCAATTGTTGCGCTCAGGCTACGTGGCTCTTAACTTGGTAAAACAAGATCTGAAAAATGAAGATGGAGAGATGATTCCTGAAGAGGAAATTGATCTTGAAAGTCGTGAAATCAGAACTCGTGATATTTATAAAGTTGGAGTTCTATGTAAAGTTGTAAAAAAACTTAAGCTTCCTGATGGATCAGTTAACGTACTCGTTCATGGAGTAAAGAGATATAGAATCTCTGAGTTTGTAAAAGAAGAACCAATCATCGAAGCAAAGTTTGAAGTCTTTGATGACATTATTGAGGCGGATGAAGAGCTAGACGCTTACACTCGCTCAGTCATTAATCAAGTGAAACGTCTGTCTGAAATCAACCCGTACTTTAACGAAGAGATGAAATTAGCCATGCTTAATTCACCTTCTCCGGGAGCATTAGCAGACCTTGTAGCATTTGCTCTTTCTCTTGATATTCCAGAAGCACAAGACTTCTTAGAGTCACTCGTAGTAAAAAAACGTTTTGGAAAACTTCTTATTTATTTAAAACGTGAAAAAGACGTTGCAGATATTCAAAAGAAAATCTCAGATGAAGTTAATGATAAAGTTAACAAGTACCAAAGAGAGTATTTTCTTCGTGAGCAGTTAAAAGTTATTCGTAGTGAACTTGGAATGGAAGAAGACGAGAAGTCTCGTGATTTAAAAATCATTAAAGAAAAGCTCGCTAAAATGGAAATGCCAGAGCAAGCCAAAAAAGCAGCTCTAGAAGAACTGGAAAGATTAGAGGCAATCCCTGATTCATCACCAGAATATAATGTGGCAAGAACTTATCTTAATTGGATGGTTGATCTTCCTTGGGATACTTCTACAGAAGATAAAATTGATATTCCAGCTGCAAAAAAGATTCTAGAAAAAGATCACTACGGTCTAGAAAAAGCAAAAGAGCGTATTCTAGAGTTTTTAGCTGTACGTAAACTTAAGCCAAACTATGACGGTACAATACTATGTCTATCGGGTCCTCCAGGTGTTGGTAAAACTTCACTTGGTAAGAGCATCGCTGAAAGCTTGGGGCGTAAGTTTTATCGCTTCTCTCTTGGTGGAATGCGCGATGAAGCTGAGATTAAAGGGCATAGAAGAACTTACGTAGGTGCGATGCCTGGCCGTATTATTCAAGCGCTTAAGCGTGTTGAAGTGAATAACCCAGTTATCATGTTAGATGAAATCGATAAGCTAGGTAATAGCTACCAAGGTGATCCAGCATCAGCTCTACTTGAAGTTTTAGATCCAGAACAAAACTCTACTTTTATTGATAATTATTTAGATCTTCCTTTTGATTTATCGAAAGTTCTCTTTATTGCTACAGCAAATTATATTGGCGAAATTCCTGAGCCATTATTAGATCGTATGGAAGTGCTTGAGCTTTCTGGATATACGATTGAAGAAAAAGTTAATATTGCTATCAAGTGGGTTATTCCAAAGCAGCTTAAAAAACATGGTTTAACTAAAAGTGATTTTTCTCTTGGAGCTCCAGTCTTGAAAAAGCTGGTTAGTGACTATGCTCGTGAACCTGGTGTTCGTGTGATGGAGCAAATGATTGCAAAGCTTTGTAGAAAAGCAGCACTCGATAAAGTTTCATCTAAAAGAGCTAAAAAGTTTGTACCAAAACTTTCGGATCTTGAGTCACTACTTGGATCTGCAAGATACGAGACAGAAAAAGCAGATAAGATTCAAAGACCAGGTGTTGTAACGGGTCTTGCGTGGACTGCGTACGGCGGAGATATTCTCTCAATCGAAACGTTGCCATTGAAAGGTAAGGGCGGATTTAGACTTACTGGTCAGCTTGGTGATGTTATGAATGAATCTGCTAGCCTTGCTTACAGTTATGTTAGAAAACTCCTACAAGAAGAGCTGGATCACTTAGAAGCGAAGAAGAAATCTAGTAAGAAGAAGACAGGTAAGAAAGTTGTTGCTCCTATAACTGAAGAAACGAAAGAAGTTATTGAAGAAGCTGATGACTTTTTATCAACTCATGAAGTTCACCTTCACTTACCTGCTGGAGCGACACCAAAAGATGGTCCATCAGCTGGTATAACGATGGCACTTGCTCTTTATAGTCTTGCGACGAACAAGAGACTTAAAGCTGGCTTAGCTATGACTGGAGAGTTGTCGTTAACGGGCAAAGTCCTTCCTGTTGGTGGAATTAAAGAGAAGGTTTTGGCCGCTAAGCGTGCTGGAATCAGAACAATTATTTTACCAAAACAAAATGAGAAGGATTTAAAAGAGGTTCCAGAGCGTCACCGTAAAGGGATGAAGTTCTATCCAGTCGCTCATTTTGATGAAGTTTTAAAAGTCGCACTAGGCAAATAAAAAAAGGCTCCCATTGGGAGCCTTTTCTTTATCTATATAAAATTTAAAATCTAGAATTCGTCAGAATCGTACTCGCTCATTGGAGCATGCTTAACTTTACCAGCAGCAATTTCACGAAGAGCAGTTACTACTTCTTTGTTTTTACTTTTAACAAGTTGGTCAGCACCATCACGTAATTGTTTTACACGCTTAGTTGCTAAGTGAACCAACTCATAACGGTTTTCAACTTTTTCGAGACAGTCTTCAATCGTTACGCGAGCCATATTTCACCTATCTTTGGGTAGTTAGAACGAAACACTTTTATAATCTTGTGCTAGACGTTTGTCAAAAGACCTTTTTGATAAAAATAATTAATAATATTAAGTAGTTAGGATCAATAAAAAGAGCATATTTCTTGTAACTCCTCTGTTGATGGAGGAAAAATGGATATTATCGTTCTGGGACAGTGCAAAAAAATCTTTACTGACTTTGCGGTCTTTAATTTTAGCGGTTATTGGCATAGCAATAAAATTTCACAGATTAGAGTTTGCTCTGAATATGATTGGATTAAAAATGATGATTATATACTTCAACTTAAAGTCGACTGTGTTGAGGATAAAATTCTATGGACCAAACTTGTTAGGGCCAAAACTTTATCTACTATTAGTCGACTTTGACCGAAACTAAATCACCGATCATTGGTGCATCAATTTCAACCATTGGTGCATCTACGTTATTTTCAAAACTTTGCAATGTTGCAATAGAGGCGTTTTCCTCAGAATGTATAACCTTAAGCTCTCCAACTTTGATCTTATAATTATAGCGCTTCTTAGAGGCATAAGGATCTAGCTGAGAAATTTGACGGTAAATTGTTAAGACATTACCGCTTTCAAGGCCTTGGGTTGATCCCATATTGACGTAAAAATTCTTTTTAATGACTTGATTTTCATATCCCATAGGTAAATCATGGCCAATAGAATAAATAATATAGTCTTTTGCGATAGCCATGCTTGCCGTGAATAAAAAACTCACAATCAGCATAAAAGGTAAAAAATGTTGCAGGCGTTTCATAAGCTCCCTCGGTTGCAGGCGGGGTGTGCCTACAATCCATATCGGAAGTTTTTCTAAGACGATGAAGTTGCTCAAGTTATTGCATTGACCTAGGCAGGTTTTACCTAGGTCTATGACGTAATTTATTGAACTTTTAAGTACTTAAAGTAGTTAAAGATAAGATCAGAGTGTCTAAAGTTTTTTAGTCGGCCTTGGTGAAGAATATAGTTTCTAGCGTAATACTGCATAACCCAAGGAAGTTCTTTATGAACAATCCCTTCCATTTCCTCCATAAGTGCCCATTTATCAGGGCCTTCATTCATCATTTTCAATTGTTCAAAATATTTATCAAATTTAGCATTTGAAAAATAAGATGAGTTTGGACCAGGTGGATGATTACGAGTAACTAAGAGTTGCAAACAATTCTCAGCGTCTGGGTAATCCATGGCCCATCCACCTTGCCAAAATTGAAGCTTCCCACTTCTAGCTTTTTCTAAAAAGGCAGGAAAGGTATTCATAATAACTTCAACTTGAATCCCAATTTTAGAAAGCTCTGTTTTAATAAACTGACTTTCTTGTCGATTCCTTGCTGAAGTTCCTCGAACATCAAATTTAATAACTGGAAGCCCTTTGCCTTCAGGATGGCCTGCCTTAGCAAGTATTTCTTTAGCTTTTTCAATATCATAAGAATAAGGCAGTCTTTTGGCTGGGTCGTACCCAGGAATTCCGGGAGGGTAGATCGAATTAGCTTTTTGTCCAACATTGTTTGTGAATACTGAAATATATTTATCGAAATCAATAGCATGCGAAATGGCTTGTCTTAGAGCTAGATTTTTTGCTCCACCAACAACAGAGTCTGTCATATTAAACTCTAGCCACCAGTAAGTTAACGTTGGTCCAATAATAAGTTGTACGTTTTCTTTTTTAAGTTCATCAGATAATCCACCATCAGCTGAAACGGCAGTAGAAAAGTTATCTTTTGGAACAACCAGTAAATCAATTTTTCCCGCTCTGAAATTTAGCCATCTTGTTTGATCTTCTTTGATAATTTTAAAATCAATAACATCTAGAAAGGGTAACTGTTTGCCAGCATCAGCAAGCATGTCGTTCCCATGAGCAACACGATCACCTTTTGTTGGATAAGTTGAATTTTTATAATCTTCAAATTTCTTGATACGCACGCCTGATAGAGGCTTTACTTCATCAAGGTAAAATGGACCAGTTCCAACCATGTGACGACTCAGGTCATTGCCATACTCTTCAAGAACTTCGAGAGGCATTGGCGAAGTAAAACCCATTGCCAACGCATACATCATTTGTGGATAGGCTTCAGTTAGCTTGATCACTAATGTGTAATCGTCCTGTGCATTTAAACCAGAGATAGAAAGTTTTTTAAACTTTTCAAAATCATCACCAGCTTCATCTCTAAATTTATTTAAACCCTCAATTTTTCCATCAAAAAGCCACCAACCATTGGAGTTTGTCGGTTTCCAGGCAAGGCGCTTAATTTGCGTAATAAAATCCTCAGCCTTTAAATAGCGAACTTTATCTTTAAAAGCTGGATCTGAATGATACGGGACATTTTGTTTGATCTTAATAGTATAAGTTAAACCATCATCACTAACTTGTGGAAGTTCGGCAGCAAGAAGTGGTTGAAGTTGATACGGTCTACGCAAGTAGTGATAATCAAATAATTGCTCATAAACCTGATAGACGATTGTATTGCTAACAGTATCGTAAGAATTGGCAGGATCGAGAGTAGAGATCTCACCAGTTAAAGGAACATTCATTACGTTATCACTTTCACCTTTTCTCGTACAAGAAATGGCAAAGAGTGAAAGACAGATGAGAAGGTGAGCTACAATTTTTTTCATTAAATCCTACTTATCTAAATATTGAGGTATCGCTTTTTTTGCATGAGTAAAAAATGTCTGCGCATCATAAGAGTCGGCTGAACCTTGTGCCATATCAGGTCTTCCGCCGCCACGACCACCAAGAGGTGTTAGAGCATCTTTTAATACATTTGAGCAGTGAAGCTTTACTGCTTTTGAGCTTCGAACCATGGCCGCAAGCTTACCGTCTTTATTTGCGGTCATTAAAAGAATACCCTTTGGATATTTACTTACAAAATCATCCGAAAGAGACTTAAGGTCTGAACCTTCAGGAGCTTCAACACAAACAAGGTCATAACCAGCAATCTTTTCTGAATTAGCAAATAAATCAGAAGATTGAAGGTTTTGTAGCTCAAGTTTAAGCTTTGCTATTTCTTTTTGTTTTTCTTTAATTTCTTCAAACATAGCATCAATTCTTTGAACCGCTTTTGTACCTTTCTCTTTAAGATTTGATTCGATTTGATCCAAAATAGTAGAACGTTCACTAAGCCATTCGAATGCCTTGATACTTGTTGTTGCCTCTATTCTGCGCACACCTGTAGACAATGAACTCTCATTTAAAATCTTAAACAATCCAATGTCAGATGTGTTGTTAACGTGTGTACCGCCACATAACTCAGTTGAATGCTCTCCCATTTGCAGTACTCGAACTTTATCTCCGTATTTATCACCGAAAAAGGCGAGTGCACCTTTAGATATAGCTTGATCCATGCTCATTTCACTTGCATCAACAGGTGAAGCAGATTGAATCCATTGATTTACGAGTTTTTCAACTTCTTCAATTTCAGAGGGTGTCATTGCTTGAAGATGTGTAAAATCAAAACGAAGTTTTTCAGCACCAACTTGTGATCCGGCCTGTTTAACATGGTCGCCAAGTACTTTGATAAGTGCTGCTTGAAGTAAGTGAGTTGCTGAGTGATTAGATTTGGTTTGCTCTCGTTTTACTTTATTAACAACGAGTTCATATTCTTGACCTATTTCTAAGCCGTCGGCATTCTTTGAAAAATGAATAAAAAGACCATCGACAGGCTTTTGAGTATCAAAAATATTAGCAATAGTTTTACCATTCTGCTCAATAGTCCCGCTGTCACCTGCTTGCCCGCCGCCTTCTGCATAGAACGAAGATGTATTAAAGACCAAACCGCTAATATCATCACCCATATCAAGAACATGGAGTAGTTTCGCTTGTTGCTTAAGCCCTTCATAACCAGTGAACTTCGTTGTGCCGAATTTATCTTTAAGATCAAAAAAGATTTTATTATCAACCGATGCACCAGACTTCCAAGACTTTCTTGATCTTGCTTTACTTTCACTCATTTGAGTTTCAAAGCCTGAAATATCAGCCAAATGATTTCTTTCTTTTAAGATAAGTTCTGTAAGGTCTACTGGAAAACCATAAGTATCGTAGAGTTTAAAAATGGCTGAACCTGGAAGTGTATTTTTAACGAGCTCTTTATCAATGGCTTCGTCTAAAAACTTAAGTCCTTGCTCAAGTGTTTCGAAAAACTTCTTTTCTTCAAGAGTTAAGAATTTTTGTGCCAATGAAGCATTGGCTTCATTTTGTGGGTACTCTTTACCAAGACTTTCAAAAACACAGGGAACCAATTGTTGTGCTGTACCCGCACCTAAACCAAGTTCTTTAAGATTTCTAACCATACGTCTAATAATTCGACGTAAAACGTAACCTCGACCGTCGTTTGAAGGAATAACTCCATCAGTAATAAGCATTGTGGATGAGCGGATGTGATCAGCAATAATTCTCATAGCATTTTGTGCTTTAGGATCTTTGGAATATGATTTTCCAGATAAAGACTCAAGCTTGTTAAGAATTGGTGCAAATAAGTCGGTATCATAGTTCCAATAAACACCTTGCATCGCCGAAGCAACACGTTCTAATCCAGCTCCTGTATCAATAGAAGGTTTTGGAAGTGGGAATTGGCCGTCTTTAGTCTTTTCAAATTGCATAAAGACTAGATTCCAAATTTCTACATATCGAAGTTCATCATCAAGAATATCTCCACCTTCTCTCATGACAAAATTTGGGGTAGTATACTTTTCACCGTGATCATAAAATATTTCAGAGCAAGGACCGCAAGGACCAAATTCTCCCATTTCCCAAAAGTTGTCTTTATCACCTTTTTTGAAAATTCGATCTAGAGGAATACCAATATTTTTGTTCCAAATATTGATGGCTTCATTATCGGAGTAATGAACGGTCACATAAAGTTTATCTTTTGGAAGTTTTAACTCTTCTGTCAGAAATTTCCACGCAAAGTCGATGGCTTCTTCTTTAAAATAATCACCGAATGAGAAATTTCCTAGCATTTCAAAAAATGTATGATGTCTTGCTGTGAAGCCTACGTTTTCAAGATCATTATGCTTTCCACCAGCTCTTACACATTTTTGAATTGTGACGGCCCTTGGATTTTTAGCTTTTGCACGACCAGTAAAATAATCTTTAAACTGATTCATCCCTGCATTTGCAAAAAGCAATGTATCGTCGCCTTGAGGAATTAATGGCGATGAACTTATTTTTTCATGATTATATTTTTGGAAAAAATTAGTAAAACGTTCGCGGATTTCTTGCGCTTTCATATCAACCTTCTAAAGAGGATTAATTAACCACTCTTGATAGCATTGATAGAAGAATTAGAAAACGGATGCAGCGAGTTATTTGCTGTAAAAATAAGAATCTACAGCAGAAATACCATCGTTTAAAGAGTAGCCCTTGGCGGTGATCGCTCTTATAAGCTTAGCTTTAATCTTGAGTTGTTCTTCATGGTCTATTTCATCCCAATTGGACTGAAACCTTTGAGCTTTCTTATCTAATAAGTTTTGAATGGTACTAGATTCGTCTTGGTTGAATTGATCAAATACTGAGTCGATAGTCTCGAGTTCAACATCAAGAGATTCATAAGAAAGTCTTTGTTGGATATGCATTTTTGAATATCCCTTTCTCATCATATTCTTAATTTTAGTCTCGATATACCAATCTTCCTTGAGTAGACCAAGGCTATGTAGCTTATCCACCGCAAGATTCGAATCTTCAGGACTAAATCCACTGGCAATGAGTTTTTCCTCAAGCTTTGGTCTTGAGTACTCTTTTTTTGTGAGAAGCCTTACAGCTTTTTGATAACAGTCTTTATTCATAAGCTAAAAAAAAGGGGGGCAATTGCCCCCCTTAAGTACGCCAAAATTACTGGAGAGTCTTTTTGGACTTTTTAGTTTTCTTTGTTGTTGTTGTTGTTGTTGTTGCTTCAGTAAGATCTTCATCCATGATTTCACCTGTTGATTCATCAACAACTTCACCACTGTAAAGGGCCATATCTTCTTTAGAACCGAGGCCATTTTTAGCTAGTATCTTCTTTTTAAGCTCGTCAAAAATCTCAGGGTTATCTTTTAGGAATTGCTTTGAATTTTCTCTACCTTGGCCCATTTTATTATTTTCATACGAGAACCATGCACCAGCTTTTTCAACAAAGCCATGAGCTACGGCTAGGTCAAGAAGGTCACCCGTTTTAGAAATACCTTCTCCGTACATAATATCGAATTCAACTTGGCCAAACGGAGGAGCAACTTTGTTTTTGGCAATTTTAACTCTTGTTCTGTTGCCGATATGTTTTTCGCCGTCTTTAATGGCAGCGATTCTACGAATATCCATTCTTACAGATGCATAGAATTTAAGAGCGTTTCCGCCAGTAGTTGTTTCTGGATTTCCGAACATAACACCAATTTTCATTCTTAACTGGTTAATGAAAATAACAGTTGTATTTGATCTTGAAATTGAACCAGTAAGCTTTCTTAATGCTTGTGACATAAGACGAGCTTGAAGACCCATATGAGAGTCACCCATATCACCTTCAAGTTCAGCTCTTGGAGTAAGAGCAGCAACTGAGTCGACAATAAGTAGATCAACTGCGCCAGAGCGAACTAGCATATCTGTAATCTCTAGAGCTTGTTCACCACTATCAGGTTGAGAAATAAGTGTATTAGGAACATCAACACCAAGTTTAGCAGCATACGATGTATCAAGTGCATGCTCAGCATCGACGAAAGCAACAGTGCCACCAGCCTTTTGGGCTTCAGCTGCAATATGCAATGTAAGTGTTGTTTTACCAGAAGACTCTGGTCCGTAGATTTCAATAATTCTACCTTTAGGAACACCGCCAACACCTAGGCAAAGATCAAGACCTAAACAGCCAGTCGAAATTGCTGGTACTTTTTCAGCAGATTTAGTTCCATCAAATTTCATGATGGCGCCTTTACCGAATTGTTTTTCAATACTTGAAAGCGCTAAATCGAGGGCTTTTGCTTTATTAGCATCGGCTGTTGTTGTGCTCTGGGCCATGTGTCTCTCCTACAAAAGTTAAACTAAATAGAGGCGATGAACGTGTGTGTGTTCAATAGAACGTACCAAAATCACCGCACAATGACAGCTACTTTTGCCTTCCGTTAATTCTTCTAAGGCATTTCAAAGCCCTGAATTTACAAGGGTTCGATGCAATATGTTTGAAAAATTAGAGAAGCAGCTCTATGAAAATAGTTTGTGCGTAAGTTATGCGTAAGTCAAGATGTTTTTTAAAAAATATAATTAAAAATGATATAGTATGAGATCCCCGCAAAAAGACCAGAAACAATATCGTCTAAGATTGTTCCCATTCCATGTTTAACTTCTTTATCAAAATATGAAGCAGGCCAAATTTTTACGATATCGAAAAATCTAAAAAGTATAAACGCTGGGATGAGGTGCCACGTAGGCGAACCTGTCATAAAAAACCATGTTGTTAACATTCCCAATACTTCATCGATAACGATCCACTGCGGATCATGAAGATCATATTTTTTTTGTATAACTTCAGCCACATAACAACTGCCGGCCGTTAAAAAAATAAAAAATGGTATGACTAAGAAATTAGGAAATTTTAGTGCGCTGAGTCCCCATAAAAAGGGAAGTGTTGCTAACGTTCCCCAAGTGCCAGGAGCCTTTGGTAAAAATCCAACTCCGCCAAATGACAAAAAAATGATTTCCCACTGTTTGAGACTAGGTGCGTTTTTCATGTTCATGCCCAAAAGTATATACGTTAAACAGCGCGAAAGGAATAAGCGTTAAGGATAAGATGAATAGACCTGATTATTTGAAAAAGTATTTATTCGACTGGGATCTCTTTGATGTCGTGGTCGGCGGTAAGTCGGCTTTAGATACTAAGTTCTTTATGGGAAGACTCTATGATGAAGATAGAGTTAACAATTTTCTTCGTGGTTATGGATTAGATCCAAACGATCCAGTTAACAGAGCTGAACTTTTTGGTAATTTTCAAGAAGCCATGCAATTTATTCGCCGCTATTTTTTAAAAGAAGGAAATCCAGACGGACTTGACTTAAAAATCCCTAATTCTTTATACATGCTGACAGATATCGGTGATCTTATTTTACTTGCTACCGGCGGGTTAGAAGAAGACTCAAGTTTTGATGAAAAGCTTTGGGCCGAAATTATTTTAAAAGTCATGCACACTATTTTGCACGCCGACAAAGACTTACGTTCAAATTATTTTCCTGTTATTCAAACACAAATTTTTGATAGATTTTATAAACATATTTCTAGGCAAGGTGATCAGCTTTACTTAGGTAATTCTGAATCAAACAATAAGATCAGACTTGTCTCTTTCGAAACTAAAGCGTTAAAAACTCGCGACTCAACGATCATTAAGTTACTTCACAAAGCCGAGAACGTTGCAGAAGAACTTTTTGATAGAATTGGTGTTCGTTTTATTACAGAAACACGATTTGATACTTTAAGGGTTGTGAATCATTTGATCGCAAATAATATTGTGATTCCTCATAATATCAAGCCTAGTCGATCTGTAAATACAATGGTCAACCTCACTGATTTTAAAAGAAGGTATGTTGCTTCAATTAAAACAGCGATGAGAAAAGACTACTCTGAAGAACAATTTATAACGTTGTTAGAACAAGAGGTTCAAGCTTGTGCCTTTGGTAAGGGTGGGCCAACGGATAGAAACCTGCATACAAAGGGTGGTTATCAAAGCCTTCAGTTTACTTGCAGACAGCTTGTTAAATATAAAAATCCATTTATGTCTGAGTTCACACAACTTCGAAAGGCAGCTAAAAAAGTTTCAGATGAAAATGATCTTGCTCAAAAAATACTAAGCATGGATGTTTCTTTAATCGCCAGAGATATTAGATTCTTTTATCCTTATGAAGTTCAAATCGTTGACGTAGAAGCTCACAAAGTTAATACAGAGGGCGAGGCTTCACACGCTGAATACAAAAAAGCACAAACGCTATCTGCAATGAGACGAGTTTTTGCTCCAATGATTGAATTCAAAAAAATTAATTTCGATAAATAGTGATGAAGTTGAATTTTTCTACTCTTCTGTTCTTTCTTATTCCACAAATAATATTATTTTCATTTCCCTATGTTACAGGTGATCTAGGTTTTTGGACTGCTCTTGGTCGAGATATGATTGATCATGGGAGGATTATTACTCATGATCAGTATTCCGTTCTGGAAACCTACCCAATGGTCTATCCTTCATGGGGAATCTCAATCTTGTATGGTTTGTTAGATAAAATTGGGGGGCTAGAGCTTATCTTTGTTTTTCATAGATCTGTTTTTTTAACTTTTCAGTATTTGATCTATAAGAAAATTAAGCCATCAGATTTAGATGACAAATTTTTTCTATCTTTTATTCTACTCGTAATGGTTGGCGCTGGTATTTATTGTGATCGGCCAGCAATGATACCAATGATATATTTAGTTTTTTCTCACTCTCTTCTAACTTCTCTTAAAGAAAACACTAACTTAATGAAATCAGCTTGTTTGTTAGCCGTTGTGATCTTGTGGGCCAATACACATGGATCTGTTTTTTTTAACTATATCTTACTGTTTTTTTTAGTTGTTGAAGACATTGCTTTCGGTAAAAAAATTAACCCCAAGCCAATAATAATCACCTTGCTTATTATATTTATAGCTACATTAATCAATCCATTCGGCTTTGATATTTATCCATATGCAATTGAAACTGCCAAGGTTAGCAAGTTTAGACATATTTCCGAATGGAACTCACCAACACTTCTTACGAAAGATGTTTTTATGGAAGTGTCCTTGTTTTATTGTCTGGGCTTCTTAGTTTTATATAAAGGAGTTCATAAATATGGGATTAAGTTCTTTTTATCTTCTAGTGCTTTAGTTTTTATTTTTGGAATAACAACATATAGGAATATTATCTGGTTTTTTTGGATTATTCTCTTAAATTTAAAAATGCTTCATAAGCCAAGCCAAGATAATCAAACGACGATTGGTTTGATTTTTCCAGAAAAAGTAGCAACTGTTGTAATGCTTGTGGTTATATTCATTCTTTTTCCACCTTTAGACCGATATTTTTATGATTTCACTCGAAACAATAATTTAATAACAATTGAAAAATATCACGAGTCCACTCCATTTTATGCAGTCGAAGAGATTGTTAAGAGTAAAAATACTGGCCCTGTTTTTAATGAATTTGAGTTCGGTGGTTATCTTATTTATAGATTAGCTCATCGAAATAAAATACATATGGATGGAAGAAATATAATTTATAAACAAGATGATTTTGATATGTACTTGAAGGCGCTTCGAGGAGAAGAAGGTTACGCTGATCTTTTGAATCACTATCAATTTCAATTTGTATTAATAAAAAAACGCAGCTTCGGCTTAAGTCAAATATTACGATTAGATAAAAGCTGGAGAATTTCCTATGAAGATCATAGAGATATTCTCTTTGAGCGAATCTAGTTTATAAAATCTAATATCACTTCATTTACGGTTTCTGGAAAATCCCACTGAGGCACATGACTGCCATTTTTAACGATATACATTTCTGAATTTACAAGGTGCTCTAGTAAAATGCGCTGTAAATGATTGGGAATAACCTTATCTTTATCCCCGCCAATAATAAGCGAAGGGGTGTTAATATTACTAAGTGAAGAAATAATATTATGTTTTTTCATTTCACTAAAGAGTTGCAAAAATAAATCGATAGATAGCTCTCCAACTTTCTCAAGATAAACTTTAATCATTTCTTCAGGAACTTGGCTTTTGTTAAAGCCACCATCATGAGTTAGTTTTACTGCTAAAGGATTTAAATGCGAAGTTCTCCAAATAAGATCAAAAACAGCAGGAGCCTTCTTTTTTAGATCAGATAAAAGTGGAGTAATAATCTCCATGGCATTTGAATCAAACATTACATCGTGAGGGGGAAAAACAGTTCCTGACATGAGAATCATCTTATTAGTTTTTGTCGGAAAATTTTTTACATATTCAAGACAGACATTTACTCCCATGCTGTGACCCAGGAGGATGGTACTTTTAACACCTAGGTTATCTAGGACTTTATCAAGGTCGTTAGAGATATTATAAAAAGTACAATTCGATAAACCGCCCGTCCCTTTTGATTGAAAATGAAAGCGGTAGTCGTGAATAACTATATCGAAGCCTAAGTTATCAAAAAATGGAAGCTGATATCGCCAATGTTCATTGCTGCAAACAAGGCCGTAATTAAAAACTAATACATTATTTTTTTCGTTAAAACTTGAGTGTGGTTTGTTCGTACAAAAATAAATTTCACTACCATCCTCAACTGTTACATAGCCTGAGTATGAATTTTTAAAAAAGCTATTCAAAATTATTTCTCATTTTTTTCTAATGATAGAAGTTCTTGCTTTAGCGCCCAAAAAAGATCTGCCATATAGGGATGCTTTTCTGTAAGTTCGTGGTAGCGAGACTCTGTATCAATATCTAATGCACTAGGTACTATTGAAACGATTTGCAAAAGACACTGTCCTAAACCAAAACTGTCTCCGACATGATGAATTTTTTTGCCAGATATTTTCTTATCGTTTGAAAGGTAAAAGCCATTTGATTTTTCGCTAACTTCTAAACCATTAGACTTTTCAACAACAAGTAAGCTTTGTTCCTTTAGCGAATGATCAGGAAGGTATAAGTGGCAATCATTTAGTTTTCTCGAAACTACAATCTTTGGAAAATAAAATGTATAAGTTCCGATTCTTTCTTGGTCCGGGCATGATTTTAACTCAAGTGTAAACATACTTGTATTTTATAATGTTTAAACGGTAGAGACTACATGGTCATTTTGGGCCATGAGTTTGACAATGGGATGAGTCGTAAAGTCGTCTTGATTACTCAACTTTTCTACATCTGCCCTAGCAAGTTCAAGTAACTCATAATCAGTGATGATATTGGCAATACGTCTAAATCCACCGCTGCCAGATTGAGAAGTACCAAATATATCACCTTCGCCGCGAATTTTTAAATCTTCCTCAGCGATTTTAAATCCGTCTGAAGTGTTCTCGATAACACGAAGTCTTTCAAAAGCTTGTTGACTTGGTATTTTTTCACAAACTAAAAAACAAAATCCAGGCTTAGCCCCTCTACCAACTCTGCCTCGAAGCTGATGAAGTGATGACAGCCCAAATCGCTCAGGGTTGATGATGGCCATAATGGTAGCGTTTTCAACGTCAATGCCGACTTCAACCACACTCGTTGAAACGAGAAGATCAATATCCCCACTGTAAAAGCGCGATAAGACAATTTGCTTGTCTTCTGATTTTAATTGGCCATGCAGACCTTCAATTCTTAGGTCTGGAAAGTAGGCTTTAAATTTATCTAAGATATCCATTAAGTTCGCAATATCCATATTTTCACTTTCTTCAATTGCTGGAACGACAATATAAGCCTGTTCACCCATAGAAATTCTAGTTTTTACGAATGATAGAAATTTCGGATATGTGTCAGGAGAAATAATTCTAGTTTTAAATCCTTTTCGATGGCCTGGAAGAGTTTTGATAATGGAAATTTCAAGGTCACCATATTGTGTTAATGAAAGTGATCTTGGAATTGGAGTTGCTGTCATTAAAAGGCAATGACAACCTAGTGTTTTATTAACCAGTTTAAGTCTCTGATTAACACCGAATTTATGCTGTTCATCAATAATTGCTAATCCCAAAGATTTAAACTCGACACTATCTTGAAATAAACTGTGGGTTCCAATGGCTATTTGAATACTGCCATCTTTTAGACCCGATTGAATTCTACTCTTTTCAGAAATTGAGCTACCGCCAAGTAGAAGGGCGATATTAATCTTTTTACGATCAGCTATAATTTTAAAATTTTTATAATGCTGTTGTGCTAAAGATTCAGTAGGCGCCATAATGGCGACTTGGTGATTAAACTCAATCACAGCTAAAGCTGAGCCAAAAGCAACAGTCGTTTTTCCACAGCCAACATCACCTTGAATCATTCTCATCATTGGGCCTGGGCCGCTAAGGTCTTTAAAAACATCTTTAAGGGAATTAACCTGGTCTAAAGTGAGTTCATAAGGAAATGACTTTTTTATTGTTGTCAGAATTTCATCATCTTGAATTTCCATCTTAATAGCTGGTGAATGATGGAGCTTTCCTTTCCTGACCTTATGCTTGAGTTGTTCACAGAAGAATTCAAAATAGGCTAAAGAATTTCGTGCTTTTTGCTTAAGCTCTTCATTCCACTTTTGGCTATCATATTTTCCATGAAGAACAGTCATCGCTTCAATGAGGCCTAAAAGCTTTGTAGTACCAGGAAAAGTGATATCGTCCATTTCCCAAACAGAGACAGGTATTTTATCGATGAGCTTTTTTATTAAGTTTGAGTTTAATCCGTTAATTGTTGGATATTGAATTATAAAATCATTTTTGGGAGATAAAGGCTCTTCATTAGAGCTTGTTTCGGGAGAAATAATTTGTAGAACGCCTTGAAAGGATTGCACCATGCCAGAGAAATAAATTTCGTCGAGTTCCTTAAGCTTACTAATAACTGATGGATAACAGTTAAACCACTTCAAGTGTAATGTTGAATTATCTCGTGGATCTAAGATTACTATCGTTAAATTATTAAGAGGTACTCGTCCTTTCCCGTGTGCTCTAAAGTTTGGTCTTGACTGAAAAGAGACAACTTTTCCCTGTCCTCTAAAATATTCTCCGTCACGAGCCATGGAGATGGCTTTAACTGGTGGATTTTTAAAAATTCTAAGAGGGATAATCCATAGAAGATCAAAGATTGTTTTTAAACCAGCCGCTTCTAATGATTCTATTGTTTTTGTAGGCTTCTTACTCAGACAGCGAATAGGTGAATCTAGAGTTATATTATTCGTTTTCAATGTACTCTAAGTCTTCTATCTCAAATTCAATATCACCTTTAGGCGCTTTGACGATAATAGTGTCACCAACTTCTTTACCTATTAATGCCTTGCCGAGCGGACTTTTGAACGAAATTCTCTTTAGTTTTGAGTCTGACTCTTCTTCGCCGACGACTTGATAAGTTATGCTTTCTTCTTTGTTTGTATCAAAGAGTTTAACAGTTGCTCCAAAGACAATTTTGTCAGATTTCACTTTGCTTATATCGACAACTCTAGCACTTGCAACGACCGCTTGAAGGTGCGCAATTCTGCCTTCAACATGGCTTTGTTTCTCTTTAGCTGCGTGATACTCAGCATTCTCTTTCAAATCACCGAGCTCTCTTGCTTCTGCAATTGTCACTTTTAAATTTTCTCTTTCAACTTTAATAAGATGAGTAAGCTCATCCTCTACTTTCTTGAGTCCAGCTTTAGTGATTGGATTTTCAGTTGCCATTTAATGCCTCAATTACTTTTAAAAGTGCTTCTGCAGCACTTACTTGATTTTGAACTTGTTCTTGATGATTGTTCTTACTTCCAAATTCAAAGAAGCCACAAAAATTAGCTTTCTTTTTTTCTGCCACTCTATCTGCTTGGGTCTCTCTGCATTCATTATATGAATTTGGTTCATAAAATTTACACATGACACAACACCTAAGATCACTTGAGCAATGGGGACAGTCAGTTGTTCTAAAGACAGCGCTACCTGCTTCAAAACCAGTATCTTTATGGCAATGATGACAACTTAAACCGGCCATTAAAAGCTCCAGTCTTTAATGATGGCCATTCCAAGTCCTGGACTTTGTCCAGAGTCAGAGGGAAGACCATCAGGATAGAAGAAAATTTTAGGAAGATTTCTTTTATTATATTCTTCAATTGCTTTGTTCAAATTTTGTTCGTTATTAAATTCAAGAGTGCGTGCGATGAAAAAATTAACAATGATGAGTGCAGCGCCACCAACGAGCATTGTTTTTTTTGCATCTGTACCGTCGTCGGCAAACAATCCACCAATAATGAGTCCACTACCCAGAGTACCAATCGCAGCATTTTGCCATTTGATTTTAGTACCATCTTGATATTCGTCTAAGTAGTCTTTAGCTTGTGGATCCTTTTCAAGATAATAACGAAGACCTTCACCTTTTTGAGTTGAACTTGTATCAACTAGAATCTCTTGATAATTAATAATCGCCACTCGACTACAAACTTGTGAAGCCTGAAGGGCAGTTGAAGAGATTAACAAGAGTAAAAAGATCAGTTTATTCAATTTTTTGCACCGTTTTATTAAAAAAAACAGTCTAGCACGGTCAAAAACTACTTAAAAAGTCGAAAAGCGACATTAAAAGGCAGAAAAATCCAGCCTTTTCGCCTACTTAGGTTGCTTTACAATAGAGTTAAACAAAGGAAAGTCATGGACCCCATCAGAACCGGCATTAGGTTTGGCAAAACTATGAGAAACGTTTCTCGTTTACGAGAGATTGTAACGATTTTTGCACGGCATGGTTTTGCAGAGTTTGTCGCTCATGGAGGTGTTTTGTCTTACCTTCCTGACTTTGTTCTACCATCTGCAAGAAAAACAATTAAGCAAGAAATGAAAGAGCTTGGTGAAACAAGTTGGGGTCAAATCATTGGCTCTAGACTAAGACTTTGTTTTGAAGAGTTGGGTCCTGCCTTTATCAAGTTCGGACAACTACTATGTTCACGCGAAGATATATTTGATGAAGGCTTTATTGCAGAAATGAGACTGTTAAGAGATCAAGTTAAGCCGATTAATTTTTCCACTCTAAAGCACTCTGTGCAGGAAAGTTTAGATCAGCCTTTAGAATCGGTCTTTAGTCATATTGATGAAAAACCCCTTGGAACAGCTTCTATTGGAGTTGTCTTTAAAGCAAAGTTAGTAACTGGGGAAGATGTTATTTTAAAAGTCAGAAGACCGGGCATTGAGCGAACAATGCAGACTGATTTTTCAATAATTTTATTTCTAACCAACCAAGCTGAGCGCATCAGTGAGGAAATTCGTTTTCTTGGTGTCACGAGAATGGTGAATGACTTTGCGTCGAGTCTGCAAAACGAATTAAATTTTAATGTTGAGGCACTTAACTGTGATCGCTTGAAACAAAACTGTGCTAAACACGACCCAGATGAAGCCTTTTATATTCCTAAAGTCTATAGAGATCTAACAAGGGAAGATATTCTTGTTGCAGAGTTTTTGAATGGAGTGAAGTTTAGTAACCACGTCGAGATGGACAAGCAAAGAGAAAAGGTTCTTCCTCTTCTTGATAAAGGTGTTCAAGTCTTTATTAAGACATTTTTAGCCGATGGTTTTTTTCACGCAGATCTTCACGGCGGAAACCTATTTTACCTCACTGAAGCAGATAAAATTGGTGTTGTTGACTTTGGCTTGGTTGGAAGTTTAGGCAAAAAGGGAAGACAGAGCTTTATTGCCATCGTTTATTCACTTGTGACTCATAATTATGAAAATTTAGTTTATGAATTTTTAGATGTTGCTGAGTATGACACTCCTCCAGATATGGATGTCTTAGTAGGCGATGTTAGATCTGTATTGTCTCCCTATATAGGTTTAACAATACAGCAGACTAACTATAGCGAGGTCTTTCAACTTATTTTACAGACTCTTAAAAAGCATAGAGTCTATTTACCTAGAGAATGGTTTGTCGTTTTTAGAGCGTTAATGACATTAGACGGTGTCGGTAAGGCGCTAGATTACGACTTGGATGTCTTTGCTCTATTACAAAATGATATCGGCTCATTAGTAAAACAATCGATATCAAAAGAAGAGTTAATGGAAGAAGCTTTTTGGGCCGGTCGGGACATGATTGGAATGCTAAGATTGCTTCCAAGGCATGCCAAATGGTTCTTGCGATCTTTGGCCAAAGGCGGATATGCCTTTGAGCTTAAACACGTCGGTATTGATGAGTCTGTAAAAAGATTAACTTCTTCGATGGAGTTCTTGGGCTTTAGTTTTCTGTCGGGAATATTCACTTTTTCTGGTGCTTTCTTGCTCGATACAACAAAAATCCCAACCCTACATGCTATACCGCCTATCGTATGGATCTTTTGGGTTCTTGGGGCTTCTTGCCTTGGGCGTGCCTGGATGGCAACAAGAAGAACTTAAATTGAGTCGATTCCACCGATCATGATATCCGTTTCATTAAAAGTATCTTCAATACTAGCCATTGATTTTGGCCATAAGTGTCCCTGTCTCGCTAGTCCAAGCCATAATTTTTTTAAATGAGTCTGAGTTGGAATTGGCGACCACACAGCTGAGCCACTAAAATCATTTATAAAAGAGCTTAAAGAACTTGAGGCAAACTCATGAATAATATCTTTTAGATCAAAGCCTTTGCTTCTTAAAAAATAGCTTTCTACTTTATCAATATTATCGACATAGATTTCTATCGACTTCATATCCTTTAATGCAAGCCACTGCTCTGCAGAGCGATGAACTCTATTGCTCCAAGTTTTTTCATAGAGACTTTTTAATTCATGAAGCTGGTGATCATTGATATTTTCTAGCCTTATAAAGTTGAGAGTGTTTTTTTCTTCACCCCATTGATAGATATGGCCACATTCAGTGAACCCAAACTTCTCGTACATCTTAGATTCTGATGACCACAGCAGAAAGCCAGCGACCTTATTAATATTCTCCTTAAGAACTTTATCCATCATTGAGCGAAATAAGCCCTGTCCTCTATACGCTTGATCAACAGCTATGGCGCCAATAAAACAAAAAGGAAGTTTAGAATCATTAATAATGATTTCTCTAAAGCAAAAGCCCAGATGCCCAATTAAATTTTCATTAGCGTAAGCATTAATAGAGTGTGAATTAAACCTTTGATCAAAGAGTGGAAGAAAGTCTTCCTTATAGTAAAAGTTTTGGTCATAACCAAAGGCACTTTCGATTAACTTTAAGGCACTAGGTTCATCACGAGTGTTTAAAAATTTGATGTTTTGCTGGCTCATTGTCTTTATTTTAGGCAAACGGATGAAGAATTTATTCCTGAGCAAAAAACTCTTTTTAATGAATCCCTATAAAAACATACAGTTAGGAAAAAAATAATGTCTAAACTTTTGTCATATTTTTCTAAAGCTATCGAAAAAAGAAGTCGATAGGTGTCTTGAAGGGCCAAAGCATAACGCGAGAGCCACTAGGGGAAGGATTCCGCTAGAACCCGAATCAAGGAGGATTGAGATGGGACTTCGTATTAACACAAACGTAGCTTCGTTAAATGCGCAAAGGAATTTGCGTGGGACAAAGCTTTCCATGGACAAGACACTAGAGAAGTTATCATCAGGTCAGCGTATTAATCGCGCTGGGGATGATGCGGCCGGATTAGCGATCAGTGAAAACCTGAAAGCTCAAATTCGTGGTCTAGGTCAAGCAGAACGAAACGCCGAAGATGGTATTTCATTAGTACAAATCGCAGAAGGTGCGATGTCGGAAGTTTCCAACATCATGATCCGTCTACGAGAGCTTGCAGTGCAAGCGGCTTCTGATACTATCGGGCCGACAGAACGTAAATTCTTGAACGTTGAATTTGAACAGTTAACTTCAGAAGTTGACCGTATTGCCAACTCAACAGAATTTAACCGTGTACCGCTTCTTAATGGTACTGGTGCCGTTTTTGATATCCAAATTGGTACAAGAAATGACCCTATCAGTGACCGTCTAACATTCGATGCTTCAAGTGCCGACGTTAACGTAGCTGCCCTAGGTCTTAACCTTGCAAGTGTTGCCGACAAAATTTCAGCACAAAACTCATTAGCATCGATCGATCAAGCGATCATCAGTGTTTCTGGAATTAGAGCTGACTTTGGTGCACTTCAAAACCGTCTTCAGTCGACAGTGAATAATATTGCTGTCAGTGTTGAAAACTTGTCTGCCGCTAACTCACGTATTCGCGATACAGATATTGCTTCTGAAACAGCAGCATTAACTAAGTCGAATATCCTGATGCAAGCTGGTACTTCGGTACTTTCTCAGGCGAACTCTTCAACATCTAGTGCCCTATCGTTAATTCAATCAGCATCACGAGGATAAGCTAAGGCTTATAACGAGTTGAAACTGAAACTGAATTAATAACGATTGGAGTACATATGATTTTTAGAGACGGATAGTGGTTTAAGACAAAGGGTTAACCTGCAAGTGCCCCAAGTCATACACCCAATGTAGTAGATGCGCTCTCGGAAATAGCGCCATCGGCTCAGTGTATTTAAAAACGTAGGTTACTTAAAATTAATATAAACAACTTTTCCGAACATGATGTTCAGGAATACTTACAGGAGGTAAGAGATGTTAGACGGAGGATAAAATGGGATTAAGAATTAATACCAATACCGCGTCGCTATCAGCGCAAAGGTCATTGGGAATAACAAATAGAAACTTAAACGATAACTTGAGAAAGCTCTCTTCGGGGGAGCGGATTACCCGAGCTGGAGATGACGCTGCAGGCTTAGCCATCAGTGAAAACTTGAAAGCACAAATTCGGGGGATGAGACAAGCTAGCAGGAACGCCAATGATGCTATCTCTCTCATTCAAACGGCAGAAGGAGGACTGAGTGAAATTTCAAATATTGTCATTCGACTCAGAGAACTCGCTGTCCAAGCCGCTTCCGACACAGTTGGAGAAACTGAACGTGGATTTACAGATATTGAATTCCAGAATCTTAAAGAGGAAATCGATAGAATCTCACGCTCATCAGAATTCAATGGTGTTAAGCTTCTCGATGGAACAGGTGGATTGTTGGAGTTCCAAATTGGTATCAATAATGATGCCATCTTGGACAGGCTCCGTTACGACGGAACCGCAGCAGACGCAACTTTGGCGTCACTTGGTCTCAGTGAAGACACAGTGGCTTCAAAACTTGGTGCACAGACTTCGCTTAAGCGATTGGATGATGCCCTCGTACAGATTAACGGAACTAGAGCAGGCTTGGGTGCGGTACAAAACCGACTATCGTCAACGGTTAACAACCTTGCGATCAGTGATGAAAACCTTAGTGCTGCTAATTCCCGAATCCGTGACGTGGACGTCGCCAAAGAGACTGCAGAGCTTACAAAGAACAATATTCTTGTTCAAGCTGGAGCTTCAGTACTCGCTCAGTCGAATCAGTTCCCAAATGTTGCATTGAAGTTACTGGGCTAGATTAAATATTTCCGAAATAGAGACCCCAGGATCGAATGATCCTCGGGTCTTTTTTTGCATTTTTTCCCCATCTCCCAAATTCCCCATTAAAGCTGTAATATAGATGGGTGAGTAATATACTAACGATTAAGCCAAAGACTAAAAAAGGAACAATTCTCATCGTAGGAATTTCTTCTTTTATTGGCTCAAATCTGGCTGAACACTTTAAGCACGACTACAAAGTTATTGGAACTTATCACGATACGCCAGTTTCACTTGATGGAATTGTTTGTGTGCCTTGTGATGTTTTAGTTAAAGAGGAAGTCCAAAGTGTTTTGTATGCCTTTAGGCCAGATATAACAATTTATTGTGCCGGTATTTCCTCTGTTATTGAATGTGCCAAGAGAGAAAGCTTCGCAGACGCTCTTAATACTTCTGGATTGTTCAATGTTTCAGAATACTGCCAGAGATATAAATCTCAGATTTGTTATATTTCATCAGGATATGTTTTTGGTGGAGAGGATAAAAATTATCTAGAGATGGATATTCCTGATGCCATTACAACTTATGGTCGCACTCAAGCAGCTGCTGAATTCTATATTCAAAAAACCTCGTTGAACTATCTTGTATTTAGATGCTGTCGTCTTTATGGTCGAGGCATTAATCCTTCCCAATCGACTTGGTTTGAATTGATGCAAAAAAGATTAAGTGAAGGCCAGGCTTTACCAATGGATGATAATGTTAAAGTTGGTTTTTTAGACGTAGCTTACTTGGCAATGATTCTTAGAATTTGTATTGAAAAAAATGTATCAAATAGGCTTTTACAAGTTTGCTCTAAAGATATTATGACTCATTATGAGTTTTCTAAAGAATACTGTCGATTGTTCGATTCGCAAGTAGATCTAATCAATAGATCGAAATGGATGTTTCCAATTAGTAAAAATTCAATGAGATCTGGCTCTGGTGACAAACTTTCATTTAGATTAGATATTTCAAATATAGAAGGCTATCTAAATATTGATATGCCAAAGATTGAGGAGTCCTTGCAGTTTACTTTAAAAAAACTAAAAGGAAGTTCTTTGGATTCTAGCCACAAAACACAGGGTGGCGGCGAAGGTATTAAGTTTATCTAGCAGACTGTCTGATAAATTCACTTAAATAATGTCTGACAAGCGAATCAACTTCAACAATTTCACCTTGAAAGCGCCATGTGATTTTATTAAATGGTCCAACGTTGGCACGAATTTCATGAGCACCAACTTGTTGTCCATAGGTATCGCTATCAGAAAGTCTCGGTGCAAATAAGTCTTTACCGTTTGAAAGAAAACCGATGCTGATAACATCGTGAGAGCGTCTGGCAAAAATCATACGAAGAGAATTTCTAAACATCATAAAATCATTAACAGTGTTGCTAATTTTAAATGTTTTAATAATTGCGCCAGCGTTAGAGCCACCACGGTATTGATTAAATTTATTAATATAAAACTCGAATCTATCTCTTACCGCATCCATGAATTCAATAGAAGCTTCTTCGAGCATAGCTCCCGGATTGAGATGATCATCCATATGGATAATACCTGACTCATCCATATTAATTTCTTCGAGGGCCAAATGTTCAATCCATTTGGTGCTTATTTTATTTATTGATTCGATATTATTCATACCTTAATGATCGGTAACTAGGAGGATGCTGTCAATATTGGAGAGTGAAATGCTTGACTGAGAAAAAGAAGAACCTTGGGGTGGATTTAAGGTTCCGCCCGTCTTTAGACAGGTGGATGCGATTAGTAACCACTTTAGGCTTCTCACTATGCTTTGAGTTCAAAGCGTGAGCTTGCTCACCATGATCAGGGACCGCGCCCTTAGAAAATCTTGTAGGGCGGAAACAACTTATTCGCCCCAAGGTTCATATCCATTATATCCTTTCTGTATTAAGACAAAAGATATTAATTTGTTGGCACTAAAAATCCTTACTTGACACCGTAAGTATCTGAAATTGCAGCCAATGCTGATTAATTTTGCTCAGACACCGCGGTGTGTTAAAATAATTTCATAAGAAGCTCTCAAATGACTAAGGTATTGAGTTAAATATTCCGATAGTTGTTGGGAGTGGAACACTAGGAGTGAAGCATGAAAAGCGTGATCGCATTCTTAAAAGATGAGAATGGTCAGACATCGACAGAATACATTTTGTTAGTAGCTGTTGTTGCTCTAATCGTTATGAAATTTAAAAATATCGCTGTAACTCGACTGGAAGGTATTGCTGGTGGCGTATTTGATGCCGGTGATAATCTCGCGGGCAAAATCAATTCAGAGATTCAATAGTCTATTATTATTGAATCTCTGTTAGTGCTAGTTTTCTCCAGTCTTTGCAATAAAAGCAGTTATGCTAAACTGCTATTATGTCGTTATTTTTAAAAAGTAATCAAAAAGGTCAAGCAGCAATTGAATACATCTTTATTCTTGTATTCACGATGTCTATTCTCGTAAGTTTTATCAACACATTCTCAACAGCTATTGGAAGAAGAGTTCAGGGATTAAGCTATACGCTTACTCATTTTTTAAATACTGGAAATTGTCCAAACACTTGTCTTTTTTCTAGTTCAAACTTTGATAATGATATTGGTGAACCGTGAATCTCATCGTTGCTATTTATATTAGTATGCAGATTTGCGTTGTGGCTTGGTTCGATTTTAAAACCCTTAAAATTTCTAATCTTTGGACAATTTTTAATTTTGTCTTATACCTCTTGTTTCCGTTAATACTTCCAGAGGCTTATACTTATCAGTTATCAACATGGTTTATTCCGGTTATGTTTATAATCGTCGGTTTTGTATTGTTTAAGCTTAATATAATGGGAGCAGGGGATTCAAAATATTTATTCTCTCTTTTTCTTTTAATTCCTTCGAGTCTTCATGACTTGATGCTTATGCTTCTTCTAGAGTTAACATGTGGTATTGGGTTGATATTGCTATCTTGGCGAATAATATCAAAATGGGAAGAGTTCAAATTAATCTTTGTATCAGGTGTGGGATCATTCAAAACAATAATGGGAAGTCGTTTTACGTATGCACCGGTTATAATGCTCTCTTGGTTTTGGTTTCTGTTCCAAGTTGGTATCCAATGAAACTTCAAAGAGGCCAATCGACAATTGAATATGTCTTATTGCTTGCTGTCGTTATGCTTTTGATATCTGTAGTGTTCAAGAGCCCTTTATTTAGCAAATTATTGGGAGAAGATTCTAGCTTTTTTAAAATTTTGAAAGATAGAATGGAATTTTCCTACCGTCACACTCATGCAGGAGCAAATCCGGATGAAGGTCAAAGAGATATTAGTACTGCAGCTCAACACGATAGCTATTCAAAGAACTCAAAATCAAGATTTGCCGGGGCAACTTCAGAATACGGTGGACTTTAATGAATCGACTTATTAAAAATTGCCAAGGCCAATCAACAATTGAGTTTATTTTTAGTTTTAGTTTCGCCTTTTTTTTAATCATTTATACTTTAAAGGTCGCTCTTAATTATACCAGTGGTTATATGGCTCACTATGCAACATACATGGCTAGTAGAGCATATTTAACTTATGAAAACTCTGGTGGCGGCATTGATCCTGCAGGACTTTTCTCATCTGTCACTGAGCCAATATTCAATGATACAAAAGTTACATTTTTTAATCAAAATATTATTGTCGATGATACAAAATTAAGAATTACAAGAGCGCCAATTTTGACGGGCGTAACATTCGATTGGGAAACATCATTTTCTTCTGTTGGCCTCTTTGGTGGCAGTCAAACATTGCATTTTAGGTCAGAATCATTTCTGGGCCGTGAGCCTGATCGACAAGAATGTTCTATACAAACTTGTCAGGCTGCTAGAGGCGGTACTTCGGGTAGATGTGAAAAAGCATTTACATTGGCAGATAATGGTTGCTAGTAAAATAAAAAATCAAAATGGTCAGGCGATATTTGAGTTAATCATTTTCTTACCTCTTTTTTTGTTTTTAATGAAAACATTGTTTGATTATGGAGATTCAATTAATCACTCGATTAATCAAAATAAAGTAGTTCGAAGCTATTATTTTTATACCGCCGCAAACGATACAAACTTGCCTAATTTGGCTTATTTAGGAGAGTTTCAATCAAAGTCGATCAAAACAATCAGTTTAGATACATTTTCATGGAGTACGAAAACAGTTCCAGACGAAAGCCAATTGCCATCAGGCTCGTGTGTTAAGGTTCCGGGATTTTTAGGAAATGATTTGCCTGGTGAGTGCGATGCCCCTCAGCCTGATGACAAGAAGTCTCAATTTATACGCGTCTATACTTCTTTTGGTGTTTGTACCGGTTCTTGGGCCAATGCAGAAGATAATTCGGCCGTAAGCTACACATTAGACTGGCAACGAGCGGCAGATGCACTTTGCCAGCGCTCTACTCAGTGATCTTAAGCTGGATGTTATTGCCGGTTAGGTAATGTAAGTCATTATATTTGCTAAAATTAGAATAAGAAAAAGTTCTAATAATTAAGGCAAATGATATGAATACACGCGCGTTTACTCTGGCCCTGATCATTTCATTGTTTTCTATGTTCATGGTCTATACCTATATCGAAGATGAAAAATCAGTCATCAATCAAAAATACGGAACATCAGCTTCAGTTGTTGTTGCGAAAGTTGATATTAAAGAACTTGAATTAATTGATGACTCCAAGGTTACTGTTCAAAGTGTTCCTTCAAGCTTTGTACAGCCGGGAGCTTTTAGAAAAATTGATGAATTAGAAAATACAGTTGCAACTGTTCCTATATTAAAAGGTGAGCAAATCTCAAAGCCCAGAGTGACATATCCAGGAACTGGAACTGGATTATCAAGGCAGGTCAGTTCTGGTAAGCGCGCCTTTGCTATGAATATTACAGATGAATCTGCAGTTTCAAGACTTATTAAGCCTGGAGACAGAGTTGATATTATTAGTGCGGTAGATTTCTCTTCAGGCCGAAAAGACTTTCAAAAAATCATGACGATCTTGCAAAACGTTTACGTACTTTCAACTGGAAGAAGTATTACGAATAATCTTCCTTTGTATGGTGTTCAAACACCTAGAGAAATCACAGCAATGCGAGTTCCGACATATACTCAATACAATACTATTACGTTGGAGTTAGATCCATATCAAGTTCAAAAGCTTACCCATGTCTTAAAATTTGGTGGAAGACGAGTCGATTTATCGTTAAGAAATAACAATGATAATGATATTATCAATATTAAACCAACAAGATTGTTTGATGTTCTTGGTGAAGATGCTGCCGAAGCAAGAACTTATTTTTCAGAGCAAAATAAGCAGGCAGGTCAATGATAGCTTTAAGAATTATATTTATAAGCCTTCTACTAACGCAATTTGCTTTTGGTCAATCAGCGGATACTAAAGGTCAAGAAGAAGAAGTTGAAGTTGTTATTGGTATTAGTAAAATTCTTCAGATGGATTTTATACCAGGTAATATCCAAGTGAGTTCTGATCAAATTTTGAGATATACATTAGTTCCCGCAAAACGAGAACTTGTTTTGATCGGCTTAAAGCCAGGCAAAACAGATATCATTGTTAGAGATCAGGCAACTGGCGATATAAAGAAGAGATATCTTGTAAATGTAACAGAGACGGGAAAATCGAAGATCCTTCAAGAGCTAAGAGAGTTTGTCGGTGATGTTGAAGGGCTTGAAATTGGATTGATTAATGATCAGGTTTTCATTGGTGGACAAATTGTTGTGCCAGGAGATATTGGCCGAGTGGTAACAATTCTTGAAACAGAAAAATTTAGAGAAGTTCTAATGCTTGTTGAACTTTCCCCTCAAACACAATTAATTATCGCAAAAAAAATGCAAGAAGAGATTCAAAAAAGTGGCATGCGAGATGTTAACGTTCGTGTGCTAAACGGCTCCTTTATCCTTGAGGGAATTGTAACCTCTGAAGATGAAGCTAGAAGAGCATTACAAATTGCCAAGATATATTTGCCCGACAGAATTGAAAGTTTAGCCAGAAGAACAGATTCTGTTCAGCAAAATAACTTTAAAGGTATCATTGAAACTCTTATTCAAATTAATCCTAAAAGTCAGCCGCCGCAAATACCTAAGATGTTGAAAGTTACGGCACAGTTTGTTGAACTTACTAAAAACTATAAAAAGATATTTGGCTTTGAGTGGCAGCCTGTAAGATCTGGAACCGGTGGACAGATTAATATTGGTAAAACTACCGATGGTGGGGTTTCATCTCAGTCTTCAGGAACACTTTCAGCAACAATTTCCAATCTTTTTCCCAAGCTTCAAAGTGCTAAAAGCGCTGGTTATGCTCGCGTTGTTCAATCAGGTGTTATTATTGTTAAGGATAAAGATCAGGATGAAGCTATTTTAGAAAAAGATAATAGTGAAGTCTTTGATGTAGGATCAGGGGAATTCACCAGAGAATCTAAAACAAGTGTAGGCTTTAAGTTAAGATTAAAAGCTAACATATTAGCTGAAGAAAAAATTGAAATAGGAATAAGTCTTGGCGTCAGTAGTACTGTCGAGGGAAATGCTAAATCAACTCAAACGAACTCTCTGTCAACTAGAGTAATCATTAAGTCAAAAGATAGCGCGGTTATTGGTGGGATTGTTGTAGATAACTCGTCTACCGAATATGACAAGCCCAACCAAACGGAGATTCAAGGTGGTGGTACTCCTTTGTTTTCATTTAATAGATCTAAGGATTATTCGACCAATAAAAGTCAGTTTGCAATGTTCTTAACTCCTGAAATTCTCGAAAATATTACTGACGGTTCTGAAGATATTCAGCGTAAATTCCGTCGACGGACTCGTTAATCATGTCAGGCCATATTATTGCAATTATGGGTGGAAAGGGTGGTCAAGGCAAAAGCCAGGTAGCCGCCAATCTTGCATTTGCATGGACTCAAGAAACGAAATCTAAAGTTTGTTTGCTGGATTTTGATCAACGCGCAAGTGGAGATCTTAATTTAATTACTGGGATCAATGGCAAGAAGAACGTAAAAGATTTGAGTGAGTTTAACGGGGCGATAGATCCTAGGAGTTTAACACCTTTTCTTACAGCACATCCTAGTGGCGTTAGTTATATTGGAATGCCAAATGATCCTAATGCCTCAGATAATATTAATATCGATGGTCTTGGAAAAACTTTAAAATCTATTACTAATATTTTTCCTCTAACGATTGTAGATCTTGGCAGTGAAATATCGCCACTTGCTGAAAAAGCATTAGAGTATACAACCATGATCATGTTGGTTGTTACGCCGGATATTCTAGCCCTTAATCAAACAAAGCGACTTTATAACGATTTGGTAACAATGATGTATCCAAAAGATATGATTCAAATCATTTTGAATCAATACGTTAAAGGTCATCCCGTCACCCCTGAAGTTGTTTCAAAGGCAATGGGAAAACCTGTTTTTGCTCCTATCCCTAAAGACGAACAAACTTGTGTGATGGCATTAAACAGAAAAATGCCTGCCGTTCTAGTTGCTAAAAGTAGTCCCTTTACAAAAGGGATTGTAGATGTCGTTAGAAAGGTCGTACAAAAAAGTATTTTAAAGACACTTGCGTCACTGAATAGACCTGCACCAGTTTCAAAGTCAACATCATCGTCTGGAAGTGATGGTGGAAAAGAGGGTTCTGATACTAAGCCTTGGGTTTCGCTAAAAGGCAGAATTCATAAAGCTTTAGTTGAAGAAATGGATCTTAAGAAAAGTGATGATAATGATCCTAAAGCGCGGATTATTCTCAAAGAGCAAACTAAAAAAGCTGTTGTCGACATTCTTGGCAAAGAAGATACAAAAGGAATTTTAAACAATCGTGAAGATATGAATCAGATTGTTAAAGAAATTCTTGATGAAGCTTTAGGCCTAGGACCTCTTGAAGATCTTTTGGCCGATAAAGGTGTTTCAGAGATTATGGTTGTTGGTCCCTCAAAAATATTTTATGAGCAAGGTGGTAAAATTAAAAAGTCCACTGTGACTTTTACAAACGATCGCCAAGTTTTAAATGTTATCGAAAGAATTGTTGCACCTATTGGGCGACGTATTGACGAAAAGACTCCCTATGTGGATGCTCGTCTACATGATGGTTCAAGGGTTCACGCAATAATTCCACCTTGTGCGATCGATGGTTGTACAATCACCATTCGTAAATTTCCTGAAAACAGATTAACGTATAAAGACCTCGTTGCATTTGGTTCCGTAACACAAAATATGGCGGACTTCTTAAGAATTGCCGTTGAGGCTCACAAAAACATTATTGTTTCTGGTGGTACCGGTTCTGGTAAAACAACGCTGATTAATATTCTTGGTGGTTTTATTCAGGCCAATGAGAGGATTATTACTTGTGAAGATGCTGCTGAACTCGATTTTCCTCAAGACCACGTAGTTAGACTTGAAACTCGTCCACCTTCTCTCGAAGGTGATGGTGCTATTGATATTCGATGTCTTGTTAAGCAAACACTTAGAATGCGTCCAGATAGAATTGTGGTAGGGGAATGTCGTGGTGGTGAAACTCTAGATATGCTTCAGGCAATGGGAACTGGTCACGATGGCTCACTTACTACTGTTCACTCAAACAACCCAAGAGAATGTATTGGTCGCTTAGAAACACTTGTTCAATATGCAGGCGCTGGTCTTAGTCCAAAAGCAATTAGAGAAATGATTGCGAGCGCTGTTCACATGATTATTCAACAATCGCGTCTTGACGATGGTTCAAGACGAGTCACTTATGTGACTGAGATTGGTGGTATGCAGGGAGAAGTTGTTACCCTTCAAGATATTTTTACTTACGTTCAAAAAGATATTGATAAAAACGGAAAAATTGTTGGAGAATTTCAGGCCTCAGGCTTTATTCCCAAGTTCATCGAAGTTTTAGAAAAGAAAGGCTACAACGTTCCAAGAGGACTTTTCAGCAACGCAGCTCCTCCAAAACCAGCGGCTGCACCAGCTCCTGCAGCGGCCAAAGGCCCTCAAACAAATAAACCACAGCAACCTCCAGCTAAAAAACCTGCTGGTGCTAAATAAGGGAAAATTTTATGGAAATTTTCGTCAGACTTTTAGGACCAACTGGAATTGTGATTGTTGTTGGTCTACTTATTTTTTTAGTTGCCTTTAAGTATAGCGTTAACATTTTCGATCTTATTGAAAGACAAACTATTGGCACTAGAACATATATTCTCGAAAAGCTTGAACTTCTTTTTATTGAGATTGAGCCACAGAAAGTAACTTATTTGCTGCTATGTTGTTCTTTTGTCCCTGGGGCAATCATAATCGGACTATTGGGATTTTTAGGCGCCTGGATACCTGGACTCATCTTAGGCTCAATTATTATATTTATGGGATTCAAAATACCAAAACCGTTCATTGATTCCATGATTGAGCGAAGAATTAAAGCTTATGAAGGTCAAATGGTCGATGCTATGCAGTTGCTTGCTAACGGTATTAGGGCAGGACTATCTTTGCCACAATCTCTTGGCATGGTGGTTGATGAAATGCCTCAGCCGATTTCGCAAGAATTTAATATGATTCTTCAGCAAAACAAGATTGGTGTTCCTTTGGAAGAGTGTTTTGATGGTTTAGTGAAAAGAATACCTACAGAAGATAACGAAATGTTCGTCGCAAGTGTCAATATTTTGCGCGAAACCGGCGGTAATCTTGCGGAAGTTTTTGACACAATTGTTACAGTCATCCGCGAAAGAGTTCGATTGAAGCAAAAAATAGACACCTATATTGCTCAGGGAATGTTCCAAGGGGCTACTATTTTTGCCATGCCATGGGCAATTGGGGTTATTTTCGCTTTTAACGATCCCGAGATGATGAAGCCAATGTTTACTCACCCATTGGGTTGGGTTGCGCTATTTTTAATACTAGGGTTTGATCTTGCCGGTGGCTTCGTCATCCTTAAGATAGTGAAAATTAAGGTATAATTGAATAAGAATATTTCCTAAAGCTTCGGGCTTTAGTTGTCGATATGGATAATGAGAGAGTCCTTTTGCAAAAAAGAATTACTAAAGAGGGTGTTTCGATGAGACTGTTTAAAGCGTTTTTGATGTTACTTTTAATTCCTGCACTTGCTTGGTCTGGTGTAAATCTCAAAAACGGAAATTTTTATATTTCTTATACTGATATCATTGTTCCAGGTGGTGGTCAGGATTTAGAAATTGCTCGTACCTATAACTCTAAATCTACAGATAAAGGTTGGTTTGGATTTGGTTGGGGTTCAGATTTTGAAACCTATCTAAGTGTTGGTGCTGACGGTTCTGTTGTTGTACATGAAAATGGTTCGGGTGCGACGACACGATTTACTCCAAAAGAAAATGTTGACCCTGCTGCTGCTGCAAAAAAGATTGTAGAAGCCATGAGAAAAAAGACAACAGTCTCAGCTCAAGTTGCAGAATCATTAATTGAAAAATTAAAAAATGATGCTGAACTTCGCCAAGCTTATGGACGTAAATTTGATGTTAAGGCAGAACTAGCTGCTGGCTCAAAACTATTTTCAAATACTCGCGGTATTCAAGAGCTTTACGTTCTTAAAGACGGTTACAAAAGACAATTTAATGACGGCAAAGAAGAGATCTTCACAAAAGAAGGTAAACTCTTAAAAATTAAAAATAAATATGGCTACACAGTTGATTTCGTTTATGACGGAGCGACACTTAAGTCGATTAAGGATTCACAAGCTAAGCAATTATTCTTTGAATGGTATGCTGATGGTAAAGTTAAGCACGTTTGGTCTGCTGGTGATAAGAAAACGTTTTACAAATACAAAGGTGATGATCTTATTGAGAGTACTGATGTAGGTGGAAACAAGTTTACTTATGGCTACGACACAAACCATAACCTTTCTGCTATCGGTTATGCTGATGAATCAAAGATGTTGGTAAAGTACACTTCAAAGACTCAGTTTGTTGAAGAAATCACTAGTCGAAACGGTGAAGTTACCAAGTATGACTACGGATCAAATCCAAAGAATCCTGAATATCATTATTGGACTATTGTTAAGAAAAAAGGTGTATCTGGTAAAGAAGTTGCTAATCGTTATGAGTATGAGATTAAGTCTCGCCCGGATGGTTCAGACTATACTTACCGAATCCTAACTGAGATCAATGGTCTTAAGACAGAAACTTTCTACACTGAATGTTGCTCACTACCATCTAAGATCATTCGTGGAGACCGTGTAACAACATTTGATTACCATGAAAATGGATTACTTAAAAACAAAGCATCTAATAATGGTGAGTTTGTTAAACTTGAGTATCACCCAAAATTTAATAAGATTACTAAGGTGAATTCTAATAAAGGTTGGACAAATTTTGAGTATGATAAAAACGGCAACCTTTCTAAGGCCGTAAACGACGGCGGTATGTCTGTTCTTCTTCTTTATGATCGTCAGGGTCGTATTACGAAGATGCTTGATAACAACAAGAAAACAAATGAAAAGCGCACACTTAGCTTTAAATACAATGCGCTTGGTAAGCCAGTAGAAATCGCAATGGATAATGTTGGTAAAATCAATGTTTCATACGATAACTACGGTGAGATTAAAAAGGTAGAGTCTAAAGCAGGTCATAAGATGGCCCTACAAGTAACTCAAGCTTTTCAATCTTTACTATCAATTGTTAAGCCAGCTGGTGTGAACCTGAATATGTAAGTTTTGATTTTGCCAATTTTAGTTGGCTAGATAAGTTGTTGAAAGTTGATTTTTTTAGGGTTTTTTGGAACATTTTTAATATAGATCTATAATGAATATATTAAGAACTAGAAAAATGATTTTTTTAAGAGGACACTATGAAGAAAATAATGAATATGTTGATTGCCTTAATTCTTCCACTGAATATGGCTTTGGCTGTTGATTGTACAGATGTAGATAATGGCAATCGAATTCAGAATCCAGAGAGAAGAGTGACATGTGTTAGAGCTAGTGACTCAAGTGAGTTTACAGCTGTTGGTTCTTGTCCAGATGGTTCATCGGTTAAGCCGGGTTCTCAAGGCGTTTAATAAAGGCTTTTATAAGTTGTTTAATAGACCCTCACTGTTGTGAGGGTTTTTTTTTGTCACCTGTCTAAATTCTAGTCAAAATGAGCCAGCTAAATCCCTAATTTCTCATAACCCTACTTTGGCACAGCCTGTGCATTGTTATTAGAAAACAAAACAACAAACCTGTTTAATTTGGAATTGGGGGAATATATGAAAAAGTTACTATCAATCGTTTTTTTAACTATCTTGGCTTCTAACGTAGCTTTTGCAGCTGATCTTGGAGAGAACATGGCTTCTGATTGCGTAAGCACTCAACAGTCTAGTCGTTTCCAACAAACTGTATCTGATGCACCAGCATCAAGCACAGTAGATTCATCTTCGACTTCAAGCGGCAGATAATAAGCACACTCATCATGGTTTAAACATTGACCCACCGTATGGTGGGTCTTTTTTTGTTTTACTTGAAGGCGTATCCTTTGCCCCTCATAATGCTTTAAAAGAGTTTGAGGGAGAAATCATGCAAGTTGATAACAATTTAGAATTTACCAGTCTTGATAAAATTGATGAAATTCTAAAAATTCAAACATCTAAATCTGATCTCACCAATAGCCCTGACTACGCCAAACGTATTGATGATCTCAAGAAGTTAAATAGGATCATTTCGACTTATTCAAAGCATATTGAAAATGCTCTAAAACTCGACTTGGGAAAAAATAAATTAGAGTCACAAATCGCGGAGATTGGTTTTATCCAGGGGGAAATCAGGCATACTCTCAAGCATCTTAAGAAGTGGATGAAGCCCAAGAGGGTTCGCACACCTCTTGTTCTAATGCCTGCAAGAAGCTTTATAGAAACAGAGCCTTTGGGCAGAGTCTTAATTATCGCGCCTTGGAATTATCCTTTCCAATTGCTATTTTCACCTCTTGTTGGAGCTTTGGCCGCAGGTAACAAGGTTGTTTTAAAGCCGTCCGAGTTAGCTCCAAATACAGCAAGCATTGTAACTAGAATGATTAGTGAAAACTTTGATCCTAGACAAGTGAGCGTTGTTAACGGTGCTGTAGAGGAGACTGGCAGATTATTAGATCAACCCTTTGATCATATTTTTTATACAGGCAATGGCCATGTCGCCAAGATCATTATGCAAAAGGCTGCTAAGCACCTAACTCCAGTCACTCTAGAATTGGGTGGTAAAAGTCCCTGCGTCGTAGCTGGCAAGCCTGATATGAAAGTGACGGCAAGAAGAATTGCCTGGGGTAAGTGGTTTAATGCTGGTCAAACATGTGTCGCCCCAGACTATGTTTTAGTAGAGAAGGGTCTAAAAGATGAATTTCTACAAGAACTCTCAAAAGTAATCATCGAGTTTTACAATCAAAACCCACAAGATTCTGATGATTACGGAAAGATTATAAATGAGCGACATTTTGATAGATTGACGAGTTTATTTAAGCCGGAAGACGTTATTTTGGGCGGTCAAAGTCATCGTGAAAAGAATTTCATTGCTCCAACAATTCTTTCAGTAAACTTTGACCATCGAGTGATGAAGGATGAAATTTTTGGGCCTTTGCTGCCTGTGATTGAGGTGGACAGTTTTGACTCCGCTATCAATATCATCGCGAAACGCGATCATCCGCTAGCGGCCTATCTCTTTAGTTCTGACGGTGATCAGTTGAGCAATTTCACCCATAAAGTGAAAGCAGGTGGAATTTGTTTGAATGATTGTTTGATGCATTTATCGAACCCAGACTTACCTTTTGGTGGGGTTGGACCTTCTGGGATGGGTGCTTATCACGGTGAAAAGTCTTATCAGATCTTTAGTCATCATAAATCAGTCTTAAAGAGGATGTTCCTTTTTGACCTAAGCCTGAGATACCCACCATATTCCGGTAAGTTAGCACCTTTAGCTTGGTTAATGCGTTGGCTTGGATAGCTTGAAATTGTCTTAACTTTCAACACTGTCTTAAAATTAAGCAAAAGTGACACCTCTAAACCCTCTAAATGACGTTAATTCTTTTGGCATGCTTGATGCATTGTATATATGTATCAACCATGAAGAGGAGAATTGAGATGAAAACACTATTAACACTTATCGCTTTAACTGTAGCTGTAAACGTATCTTTTGCTGCTGATCTTGGAGAAGGTTCTGCTGATTGTGCATCAATGGTACAAGCTAATCGTGCAACTTCTGCAGTAGTAGCAACAACTGAAGCTGACGTAGAAGTTAATGAATCTTCAGATGCTCGTTAATTTTCAAGCTTAGAAAGAATAAAAAAAACCCGACATAGATCGGGTTTTTTTATTTTATTGATTGAGAATATTTTTAAGTAACTCTTTTTCTTCGATCGTATATTCGTCTTTCGGATTAACTTCAACATCTCTTATTTTTTTTACTGAAGAAGATTGCCTGATTTCTACTTTGTCAGCACTACTTGGAATCGTTTCAAATAACTGCTTGATCGCTTTCTTTCCAACTTGAACCGTTTCGCCAGCTCTTTTACCAAAGTCATCAATAACTCCTTGGGCGGTTGGACCAAAAACTCCAGAAATATGATCAAATAGAGGTTTATCACTAACTGGAACACTTAAAACCAAAAAGCTAAAGCTAAACCAAAGTAAAGGCTTAAAGACTAGATTAATCATATTCTATCCTTAGAATGTTCAATTTCAATTTTTTCAACGGCTTTCAATAGTTCTTGTGGAGAAAAGGGCTTCTTTAAAAAATCAACTGCACCAACGGATAGTGCTTCAATCATCACAGACTCCGTCGTTAATGAGGACATCATAATAACAGCACCTTTAAATTTATTTTCATTAAGTCTCTGAGCCAGCTGTAGTCCACTGGATCCAGGCATAACCACATCAATAATAAAAAGTGATATCGAAGAGACTGTACCGAATACTCTGAGACCGTCTTCAGATGAGCCAGCAGTTCCAACTACGTTGTATCCTGCATCTTCTAGAATTTTAGCAGTTGTTCGCCTTGAAAATTCAGCATCATCGACGACGACAATCTTGAATTCTTGAGCATGTTGATCGGTCAAAAGATCCTCCGTTGAAAGCGCATTCTTCATTAATTCTAATCGAAAAATGCAAAGCTTCCAACGAAGTATATTTTTTTATGCTGCCGCAGGTGTTTGAGTAATCTTCTTTTTCTGAGCGGCTTTGCGATGAACTCTAGCCATATGCTCTTTCCAGCCGACTAGAGCTACCTCAAGAACCTCATCAATGGTTTTAACCGGAACAAAATTAATCTTAGCAAGGAATTCTGGTGGAATTTCAGCTAAATCTTTTTTGTTCTGCCATGGAATGATAACTGTATCGATATTCATTCTCATCGCTGCAAGCGCTTTTTCTTTTAGTCCACCAATTGGAAGAACCTTACCAGTAAGTGTAATTTCACCAGTCATGGCAACCTTACGACTCACAGGGAAACCCGAAAGAAGCGAGATTATTGCAGTCGCTAATGTAATACCGGCAGAGGGTCCATCTTTTGGAGTTGCTCCAGCTGGCAAGTGAACATGTAGTTCATACTTATCAAAGAAGTCTTCATCCACTCCAAGATCTTCAGCTTTAGAGCGAATATAACCAATCGCTGTTTGTGCTGATTCTTTCATGACATCACCAAGCTGACCGGTAAGAGTTAAGCCCTTACCTTTCATCTTAGTCGTTTCAATTGGTAGAACTTGTCCACCTACTGAAGTCCATGCAAGACCTGTGGCCACACCAACTTCGTCGTATTGTTTTTCATCTTCTTTCGTATAAATCGGTGGCCCCAAAAACTTAATAACTGTGTCATGAAGTAAATGAGTTTTTCCGTGCTCGCCTTTAGCAATTTTCATCGCTACTTTTCTGCAAAGAGCACCAATTCGTCTTTCTAGATTTCTAAGTCCAGCTTCTGCCGTAAAATGCTTAATGACACTTTCAACAGCTTCATCTGTAAATTCAACATGATCATTTGAGATACCATTTTCCTTCAATTGCTTCGGAATAAGGTATTTCTTTGTAATGGCGACTTTTTCTTCCTGAGTGTAACCAGAAAGATGAATCACTTCCATTCTATCTCTAAGTGGACCAGGGATCTGATCAAGAACGTTTGATGTTGCGATAAACATCACGTTTGATAGATCAAAAGGAACGTTAAGATAGTGATCTCTAAAATTACAGTTTTGTTCAGGATCTAAAACTTCTAGAAGGGCTGAAGCCGGATCACCTTTATAGTCACCACCAAGCTTATCGATTTCATCTAAAAGAATAACCGGATTATTCGTACCAGCCTGCTTAATCCCTTGGATTAAACGACCAGGCATTGATCCAACATAAGTTCTTCTATGACCACGAATTTCAGCTTCGTCTTTCACACCACCTAGACTGATGCGAACAAATTCACGACCAATCGATTTGGCGATACTTTTACCAAGTGATGTTTTACCAACACCAGGAGGACCTGAAAGACAAAGGATTGGACCTTTCATATCTTTGCCTTTCAATTGACGAACGGCTAGATATTCAAGGATACGCTCTTTAACTTTATGTAAGTCGAAATGATCTTCATTTAAAATTTCTAAAGCAGCATCAATATCGATTTTATCTTCAGATTCAACCGACCAAGGAAGGTCAACCATCCACTCAAGATAACTTCTAATGATCGCACTTTCTGACGAATCAGGATGCATTTTCTCAAGTCGAACAAGTTGCTTTGTGGCTTCTTTTTCAACTTCTTCAGGCATCTTCGCTTTAGCAATTTTTTCTCTAAATTCACCAAACTCATCTTCTGGTTCAGCTGGAGCTTCGCCGTCACCAAGTTCGGTCTTGATAGCTTTAATTTGTTCACGTAAGAAATATTCTTTTTGTGATTTTGAAATTTCATCTTTTGCAGCAGTTCTAATTTTTGCTTGCATCGCTAAAATTTCTAACTCACGAGTTAAAATATCATTAATACGATTCAAACGATCTGTAGGATCTAGAGTTTCTAGAATTCCTTGTGCTTCAGCCACATGTAGATTCAAATTTGAAGCTACTAGATCTGCTAAGCGACCTGGCTCTTTAATATCATCGAGCACAGTAAGAATATCTGGAGATAAAACTTTACCTAAAGAAATAACTCTTTCAAGTTGCTCGCGAATTGTGCGCATAAGTGCACCAATCGCAACAGCTTCTTCTTGGCAGGCTTGATCTGCAACTTTTACAATTTTAGTTGTAAAAAATGGCTCTGATTGATCAAATGAAATGATTCGAGCTTTTGATAATCCTTGAACAAGAATTTTAACTCGACCATCAGGTAGCTTGCGCATTCGCATGATCATTGCAATCGTACCCATCTCATAGATCTCAGATGGCTCTGGGCACTCGGCCGTAATATCCTTTTGACTAGCAAGAAGGATCATACGATCTGTACTTTCAAGCGCATGCTCAACAGCTGCAATGGAAGCCTCGCGGCCTACAAACAACGGTAGTATCATAAAGGGGTAGACTACGATGTCGCGTATGGGCAACAGCGGCAGGGTATCCTTGAACTCAATGCTCTCACCCTCGTAGTTTGTTACCATATTGTTTCCTCCAACCTTGAAACTCTGGCGCGTTCTTCGCTTTGCATTTAACGAATCGGGGTATTTGCAATTAGTCTTTAAAGAAATCGCACATAACTTGTGTTTTTTTTTGTATACTTGAGCGTGTTTGGAGCGCATTACATAGTAATTTTCTTGAGTTGGTAGTGTCGTTGCTACAACCAAGCACCCCTCTGGGACGGCTTTTAAGCCCTTTCTCCGAGTGTAACTGTCGGGAGTTAATGTGGATGAATTTGGTATAGTTATTTTAGCAGCTGGACAAGGAACTAGATTAAAATTGCCTGTTCCAAAGCCTTTGGCGCCCATCGCTGGAAGAACTCTTATAGATTTTTCAATTAAAGCAGGTCTTCAATTTCTAAAAGATACTTCTAGAAAAGGGAAAATATCCTTAGTTCTTGGACATCAAAAAGAATTACTTATTGATCATGTGAGTAAGTATTGGAAATCATCAGAAATCGAAACAGCTGTTCAAGTGGAACAAAAAGGAACAGCAGATGCCTTAAGAGCTTATTTTAATGATAATAATCATGCCAAAAATAGAGCATATACAATCGTTCTATGTGCCGATACACCGCTTATCACTGCCAGTGAGATCAAGAGTCTTGTTTCCATTCTTGAAAGTGAAAAACTAGATGCAGTGGCAGCGACTTTTATAGAGAATCAACCTCGAGGTTATGGAAGAATTGAAAGAGGAAGCACAGGCTTTCGAATTGTAGAAGAGAAAGATGCCACTGAAGTGCAAAAGAAGATTTCAGAGGTAAATTCAGGTTTATATATTCTTAGAACTGATTTTGTTATGAAGTATCTTTTTGATTTAAAGTCTAATAACAATTCAAAAGAATTTTATCTAACAGATCTTTTTCAAATGGACAGAAAAGTAAAAGCTATTACTTTTGAAAACAAAGATTCTTTTGTAGGGGTCAATACCATTGAACAACTTCAGTATGTAAATCAAGAATTACGAAATAAAATTGTTCGAAAAGCTATTCAAAAAGGCGTTTATATTTTGGCGCCAGAACAAACGTGGATTGATGATACAGTTGAGCTCGAACAAGGTGTAAAAATCTATCCAGGCTGCATTCTTGAAGGAAATACAAAGGTCGAAAGTGGCACAGTGCTTGAGGCCGGAGTGGTTCTAAAGAATACTCAAATTGCAAAGAATTCTAAAATTTTGGCTTATTCCTATCTAGAATCTGCAGTTATCGGTGAAGAAGCTTCTGTTGGACCATTTGCAAGACTTCGTGAAGGCTCCGTGATTGGGCGTGGATCTAAAATTGGAAATTTCGTTGAAACCAAGAAAGTGAATCTCGGTGAAGAAGTTAAAGTGAGTCATCTCTCCTATGTCGGTGATGCAGAAATTGGAGATCGCACCAATATTGGGTGCGGCTTTATAACCTGTAACTATGATGGAGCCAGCAAGCATATAACTAAAATTGGCTCAGATAGCTTTATTGGCTCAGATAGTCAGATGATCGCTCCAATTTCCATTGGAAATAACTGTTATGTAGCTAGCGGCTCGACAATTAATCAAGATCTTGAAGATGGAGACTTCGCCATAGCAAGAGGTAAGCAAGTCACAAAAAAGGGTATGGCCAAGCGCTTCATTAAATCTAAGAAGTAACAGCTTTCATTGTGTAATATTGCCCATAAATGCTATGTTAAGTGGATTTTGAAGATCTAATTTTCGCATAGCGAGGTAAGGCATGTGTGGAATCGTTGGCCATTTGGGCTCGAGTCACTCGATTGATTTAGTTTTAGAAGGTTTAAAAAGACTTGAGTATCGTGGCTATGATTCAGCTGGTATCAGTTTCAACAAACAGTCTGGCGCTTTAGAAATTTATAAAAAACAAGGCAAGCTTTCAAACCTTGTCGATTTTCTTGGTGATATTAAAGAGTTCAATGCTCTTTCATGCATTGGTCACACAAGATGGGCCACACACGGTGAAGTGAGTGATGCTAATTCTCATCCACATACAGATGGAGGAATTTCAATCGTTCATAATGGAATTATTGAAAATGCAGAAGACTTAAGAACTGAGCTCGTTGCTCATGGATATAAGTTTCAATCTCAAACAGACTCAGAAGTTTTTTTAGCGTTATTGTCTACGACAGTTGCAAAGGGCACTCCATTACAAGAAGCAATTACATCTAATTTTTCAAAACTCGATGGTAATTCTGCTTTTGTTATTTTGGATTCGAAAACGTCTGATATTTGGGCGATTAAAAAAGGTGCTCCACTCGTTTGTGGTTTGCATGAAGTTAATTCAGATGCACTTGTTTCATCTGATCCTTATGCGCTCGTAGGTTTTGCCGATAAATTATATTTTCCACAAGATAACGTTCTTTGCCATTTAAGCGCAGGTAATAAAAACCTTATCAACTTTTATGAAATGGATGGCACTAAGTCCGATCGCTATATGTCTAAAAAACAAGAGATGAGTTTAGAGGTTTCTGATAAAGGAAGCTTTGACCATTTCATGCTTAAAGAAATTTATGAGCAACCTGGATTAATTAGAGCATTAACAAAATATTATTTTGACGGTGAAGGGCAAGAAACTCTTAACAATATTTCAAAGTTAAAACCTGGGCGTTTTTTGATTAATGCGTGCGGAACAGCCAACTATGCTGGCTTAGTTGTTAAAGATTATATTGAAAAATTTAATAAAATTCCATGTCAGGTTGATTTGGCTAGTGAGTTTCGTTACAGAAACCCACTGATCTTGAAAGATGATATTGGCCTATTTGTCAGCCAATCAGGAGAGACTGCAGATACTCTTGCAGCTCAGAATCTTTGTAAGCAAGGTGGTATCAAAACCTTGTCTATTGTTAATGTTGAGGGCTCTACGCTTTATAGGGACTGTGATTACAATCTACTTATTAGAGCAGGTATTGAAATCGGAGTCGCATCAACCAAAGCCTTTACACAGCAAGCGCTGACTGGAAGATTGCTGTCGCATGCGCTTGGAGATGGAGTTGATAAAAAATCATTAAAAGATAAGTTTAATCTTTTAGCGACAAGAATTGATGAATTGCTTTCACGTGCGGAAGAATTAAAATCAATTGCAGAATCAATCCATCACTTTAAAGGATTCTTTTACACCGGTCGTGGTGCACTTTATCCTGTCGCCCTAGAAGGCGCTTTAAAACTTAAAGAAATCGCTTATGTTCATGCCGAAGGCTATGCCTCTGGAGAGTTAAAGCATGGACCCATCGCTTTAATTGATGAAGAGATGGTTAATGTGGCTTTAGTCGCGCCAGAGCTTCTAGATAAAACCATTTCTAATGTTGAAGAAATCAAAGCCAGAAAAGGTAATATTGTCGTTATTGGACCTCAAAATGATGCGAACTCAAAACGAGTTGCTGATTATTTCTTTGGTCTAAACTATGAAGGTCTTGGCGAATTATCGGCCGTTTACTGTAACGTCGCTAATCAGATCTTGGCCTATTACATGGCTAGATTTAAAGGAACAGATATTGATAAGCCAAGAAACTTAGCAAAATCTGTGACGGTGGAGTAGGAGAGTGTCTAATTTGTTAGAAGGTTTAAACCAACAACAAAAACTAGCGGTAGAACATACAGATGGTCCTGTTATGGTCTTAGCTGGGGCTGGTTCCGGAAAAACAAAAACACTTGTCACTCGTATCGCTTATTTGATGAGCGAAAAAAATACAAGTCCGTTTAGAATTCTAGCCTTAACATTTTCTAATAAAGCCGCCAGAGAAATGCGTGAGAGAATTTCTACCATGACTGGCTTAGATATTGGCTCACTTCAAGTGACGACCTTCCATGCATTTTGTGCTCGAGTCTTAAGACAAGAAGCAGACTTTATCGGACTGTCTAGAAGCTTTACGATCTATGATGGTAGCGAAAGTAAATCATTGATGAAGCAAGTCCTTGGACGAAAAGGGATTGGTCCAAAAGAGTTGAATCCAAAAGAAGTCCTCTATTATATTGAACAACTCCATCATAATGGTTACTGGCCTGGTAAAGAGAATCATGACCTGGATATAGATCAAGCAGATCCCTTTTATTCTTATTTTCTTGAATACACAGAAGAACTACACAGATCGAATGCTACTGACTTCGGTGGTTTAATAACAGGTGTACTAGAATTATTTAGTAAATATCCAGACGTCCTAAAAAGATATCAAGAACGCTTTAGATATATCTTGGTAGACGAGTACCAGGATACAAATAGGTGTCAGTTTGAGCTTGTGACACTTTTAGCGAATAACCACTCAAACCTATGCGTCGTTGGAGATGAAGATCAGTCGATATATTCATGGCGTGGAGCTGATATTCGAAATATTTTAGACTTTGAAGAGACATTTCCTAAAGCCAAAATCCTGCGCCTAGAACAAAACTACAGATCAAGTAAAAATATTATTGAAGCTGCTTCACATGTCATTGAGAAAAATACTCAGCGCAAAGGCAAGAAAATGTGGACGGACAATGATTTGGGAGAGTCCATTCAAATCATTGAAAATGAATCAGATAAAAAAGAAGCAGAGTGGATTGCTTCAGAGATAATTAATCTAGCTAGAAAAGAAGGCGTGAAATATAGCGATATCGCTGTATTCTACCGCGCCAACTCACAATCTCGTATGATTGAAGATGCGCTAAGAACAATTAATATTCGTTATAGAGTTATTGGTGGTATTAGATTCTACGAGAGAAAAGAAGTTAAGGACTTAATGGCTTATCTAAAGCTTGTGGTAAATCCTAAAGATAGCTTAAGTCTTTCTAGAATCATCAACGTCCCAGTGAGGGGAATTGGTGCCACATCTCTAAGAAAACTCGAAGAAGAAGCTATTAGAAGCAATCAAAGCCTATGGGAAGCTCTAGAATCACTTGTTAGTGACTTCTCTGCTTTTTCGCATATCCGACTTAGCGCCAAAGTAAAATCTTCATTAACTTCATTTGTTTCATTTATTCAGGATTTAATTAATCTCAATGCGCAAAATGCCAAAGCGACAGATCTCTATGAACGCGCTTTACATGAATCTGGTTATTGGGAATCATTAAAAGCTGCCAAAGATCATGAAAGCTTAGCCCGAATGGAAAACGTACAAGAATTAGGCAATGCCATTGCCCAGTTTGAAGCCGATAGAGAAAATGGAACACTTTCTGAATTTTTAGAGTCAGTCACTCTTGATACCACTGAAGAAGAGCCTAATAATCTTGGAGACGTCTCATTAATGACAGTTCACGGCGCTAAAGGCTTAGAATTTGAACATGTTTTTGTCACTGGTTGTGAAGAAAATGTTTTTCCTAGCTGGCGAAGCCTAGAGGATGACTCCGGCGCTGACGAAGAAGAGCGTCGATTATTCTATGTCGCCATGACTAGGGCCATGAAGAAACTCTATTTAACCTTCGCTCGTGGAAGAATGCTTTTTGGACAATTAAAGTTTAACGGTCCAAGTCGATTCTTACTTGAAATTCCAAAAGACTATTATGTCTGGAAAAATCCAGATGGTAAGGTTTCGTCATCAAGAAGATCGCCTGTGTTCTTTGATGATGACGAAGAAGAAGTCTATCAAGAACATAACGACGAACCAGTTATTCAAGTAGCTAAACCAATCGTACAATCGAAGTTCCCTGTTGGAAGTAAAATTAGGCACGGCCTTTATGGAGACGGGAAAGTTTTAGACTGCGAAGGTTCAGGCACGGAAGAGGTTATTGTTATCAAGTTCTTAGATGGAGCAAGAAAAAAATTTAAAGTAAAATTCGCACCACTGTCATTGATAAACTAAGGATTAAATGAAACCTAATAAAGTCTTTCTCATTATTCTTTCAGTTTTTATTACCTTTGGAGTTCTATTAGGTGGCATCTATTTTTATATATCTAAAGTACTCACGCCCGATAATATTCGTGATCTTCTGACTCAAAACCTAAAAGAAACATTTCCAAAGGCAAAAATAGAAGTTGGCGAGGTAGATTTTAAGTTTGGAACATCAATTGACTTTATTATAAATAAAATCAATGTCGAAACAAGCGAACCAATAGCATCAGTATCTGATGCAAAACTTCGAATTCCTGTTTGGTCAATTCTTAAAGGTGGCGGTGTTGTAGAAGTTGAAATCAATAGTCCTCAGTTTTATTGGTCAAAACTTAAGAAATCAGAGTCTAATTGGTCTCAAGCAATGAATTCGTCTCCAAAAAAGACTTCTTCATCAGTACCGGTGGTCTTGCCAGCATTTTTGGCTACAAGTCGGCTTAATATAAAAATGAAGGACTCTAAGATTAAGTATCATCTTAGTGAAAATGAAAAAGGGACTTTCCTAATATCAAAGTTACTAATCAAAGAACTAGGATTAGAAAATCCTGCTGCTTTTGAAGTCGATACCACCATCGTGATGCAGCAAGATACACTTGGAGAGATATCGGCCAATATGCTTGTCATTGGAGAAGCAGATCTTCATAAATTTATAAGCCAAGGCAAACTCTCTCTGGTTTCCGTTGCAACAATCTCAAAAATTAAATCACTAAAAAACGGCGTGTTCCCACTTTCTGAAATTAGAATGGACCTTAAATCTGATATTTATAAAACTGGAAATATTTCTGGTGATGCTAAAATGTCGTTTTATGATTCGACACTCTCATTGAAAATTTTAAGAAAAGAACAAGAAATTAAAATCGAAAACATTAAAGCCATCTTATCTGTTAAGGACTTTTTATCTTTTGCGCCTGCAATTACTAACAAGGTTAATCCTGGAAAGTCACAACTAAATATCGATGGGAATATAGACCTTAGTAATGAGCAGATTAAACCTCAATTACAATTAACTATGACCCAAGGCCTTTCTTATAGTTATTTGGGGCAGAGTTTTCAACCTACTTTTAGTGGTAGTTTACTTGATAAAAATATCGATATGAAAGTTGATCTTCCTCTTTATCAAGGTCAGTCTTCAACATCTGTAAGATTGACTCTTCCTAAAGAATTTAATTTCGATAATTACATACCTGATGTAGTAATTGATACAAATGCCACTGGCTTGGTCATTACAAAGAGTGATTTAGAAAAAATTAATGAAGCTTCTAAGTTGAGCGATTCACCTAAAGATACAGTTGAAAATAAAACGAATGCTGATAATGAAGTTGATAAAACCATTAATAAGAATGAACAACGGTTATCTATATTACCACTCACTTGGCAGCTCAATGTTTTGGAAAGCAAATTCGATGAAAAGGATTTGTCTTTAAAGGCAAATACTAAAATTTCTTCAAAAGGTGTTTTAACGTTTATTTCTCAACTAAATATTGCAAGCGGAACGCTTTCAACAGATATAGATTTTCAAGCCGTTGATAACTCGGGAAAAGCACTACTAACATTTAAAAAATTTCCTGGGTCAGTTGTATCACCATTTGTTTCACAGAAGATGATGAGTGTTAATGGTGAGATTAATGGAGTTGTAAAAACAAACTTTATAAAACTTAATGAGTCATATACCTATGACTCAAAATATGACCTGAAAGTATTTAACGGTAAGATTTCGAAAGTCGACCCTTCAGAATGGTTAGCATCTTTTATTGATGCCATTAAACCTTTTTATCCTACAATTAATGAGGTTGTTAAAGATATTAAAATAGAGCCTGATTTTTCGGTTCTAGAGCTTGAGGGGTCAGCAACTAATGAGAAATTGTACTTTAAGGATATATTTTTTAAAGGAATTGATAATAAATTTGAAATAAGTGCCAAAGGTACTGTTTTCCTAAATGATTCAGATGAAAGCGAACTTCTTGCTGACTATAGAGATTATAAGGGAAACCTGTCTGCCTTTTTGTTAAAAGAAGTCGGAACAGAGATTTTACCTTTAAAGCTTGTTGGATTAGGGACAAATATTAAACCAGATATTTCTTATACATCGAAAAAACTTTCGTCCATCTTGTTAAAGAAAAAGGGGACTAATAAGGTGAAAGATATAGCCAAAAAATTTTTAAAAGATGGCGATAAGAAAAAATTAGATAAATTACTTAAAGGTATACTGAAATGACAAAAGTTATCCCACTCGATTGGAAAAATGATGAATTGATCTTAGTTGATCAACGTTATCTTCCTCATGATATTTCATACGTTCATGTAAAAACTATTGAAGATGCTCATGAAGCTATTAAAGTCATGGTCGTTCGCGGAGCTCCTTTAATTGGCTTTACTGCCTTATATGGAATGGCTTTGTGGCTACGTCTTCAAAAGGATGTAACAGCTCCTTCAATTGATAAAGCAGTCACCTACCTCGAGTCTGCTAGGCCAACAGCAGTGAATTTATCCTACGAAGCAAAGCGCGCGAAAGACTTAATTTTATCATCAATGCAAGAATCTAAATCCTTGCAAGAAACGTATGACGCTTTAGTCGATTTTGCGAATGAGCAAATGGTTAAACTTGGAAATGATAATCTTTCGATGGCGAAAACTGCAGCGAAGAACTTAAGTGAACTTTATGGTGAACGCCCGCTTCGTGTTTTAACTTTATGTAATACAGGTTTTTTGGCCTGTGGCCCAATGGGGACAGCTCTTGGTGTTATTTCTCACTTAAATAGCTTAAATAGAATTGATAAAGTTTTTGCTTTTGAAACAAGACCTTATCTTCAAGGAAGTCGATTAACGGCTTTTGAATTATGCCAAGAAAAGGTACCCCATCAAATTGTAGTTGAAGGGGCCATGAGCCATATTTTAAGAACTCAAAATATTGATGCGATTTTTATCGGTGCTGATCGAATTGTTGCGAACGGTGATACGGCTAACAAGGTAGGCTCCTCTACTTTAGCTATCGTTGCTAAACACTATAATGTTCCATTTTTTGTTGTGGCGCCTGTAAGCTCTTTTGATCTTTCTTTATCAAGTGGTGAAGAAATTGAAGTTGAAATGAGAGACCCAAAAGAAATTCTTTGTTTAAAAGATCAACGAATAGCACCTAATGAAAGTGACGCTTTTAATCCATCTTTTGATATTACTTCCGGATTACACATCTCCGGAATTATTTGTGAAAATGGATTGATTTCACCTGTAACTCAAGTGAATGTCACCAAAGTTGCTCATTCATGATTCGTGCAAGTATTGATATCGGATCTAATTCTGTTCTTTTGATTGTGGCAGAATTGGACGAAAAAAATAATGTGAAAGAGTTAGCGAATGAATCGAGAGTAACAGCACTTGGTAGAGGCTTAAGTAAGTCTGGTGTCTTTAGTGAAGATGCAATGAAGGAGACTTATTTGGCCTTAAAAGATTATGTTGAACTCTCTGAAGAACTTGGCATTGATTCAAGAAGTATAATAGTCACGGCTACTGAAGCTTCAAGAGTAGCTTCTAATGCTGAAGAGTTTTTCGAACGTATTATTAATAAGCTCAATATTGAAATCAAGGTTATATCTGGAAGCGGCGAAGCCTACTATACTGCTCTTGGAGTTTGTAGAATGGCCAAGTCTAAAGGCTTGATTACAATTGTTGATATTGGTGGTGCTTCTACCGAAATCATGAAAATTAAATCCAAACCTTTTCAGGTTATCGATAGTATTAGTCTGCCAGTTGGTTCTGTAAGAGCCACAGATTGGATTGAGCAAAATCAATTTGATATTGAAATTAAAAAGGCATTTGATTTGATTGAAGACGATCGATTTGAATCTAGTGATGCTATTTTTGTCGCTGGAACAATGACTTCAATTGCTGCCATTATGCTTGGAATGAATAGCTTTGAAGCCAATAAGATTGGAACCGAGAGTATCAGTTTTGAAAAGCTTGGAAAGTTCATTAATTGTCTCAAACCACTCGATAATGAAACACTTCTCGACCAGTACCCAATCCTCGGCAAGAGGTCAAAATCTGTTGTAGGTGGAGGGCTAGTTGCTTTATCCGTCGGTCATAGACTTAAGATTAAAAATCTAACAATTTCCCCATACGGCTTAAGATATGGCACACTTATAGAAGGATCTTTGGAGGAGCAATATGTCGAGCGACATTTTAGACCTGAGAACTCTTAAAAAGGGTACCGTGCTTTTTGTTGAAGGTGAGCCATCAACATATCTATATATTATTAAGACTGGCTCAATTCTTATACTACGCGATGATAACAATAGAGTAGTTCCTCTCGCCAATATTGGAGCGAGACAATTTATCGGAGAGATTTCAATCTTTACTGATGAAACGCGAACAGCAAACGCGATTGTGACCGAGGATACCCAGGTTTATCTCATCAAGAAGAGTGATATAAAGAAAGTTATTAGAGATTGTCCTGATTGGCTTTCTGAGATTATGGAAACACTTTGTGATCGTCTTAAGCATGCCTCAGATGTTCTTAGGGAGCATAAAATCACAAGTGATGGCCAAGTACTAAATTTAAATGCTTCGCAAGAAAAAGTTTATCTCGAGGCACTTGCAAAGCATCGAAGTGCAAGAGGGATCTAGTTTTTCTTTGATAATCCAATAAGAATTTCAATGATTTTACTCTGCGCCCTCTTAACATCTCTTTTTTCATTTTGAAGTGTAGCAGTTAAAAATCCATAAGCTTCTTCTGCGTAAGCACGAGGTGCTAGTGACAAAACTCTTCTTTGGTATTCAGGTTTTTGGCCTTTGAGTGCCACACCCCAAACAACCGGACGAACAGCTTCAATAAGGGCCAAAAGATCATCATCGCCAAGTCTTGCAACTTGATCAAAAGTTAAGCTTTGAACCATTAGTTCTTGTGCCATTTGTGGATTTCTGGCTCGAATATTTTTTAATAGCTTTTCTTTTTCTGCTGTAGGCATAATTTGAAGCATTTCAATTATTTGGGCACGACCATTGATAAAAACGCTAGCTGACTTGTCCATAAAATTCTCCCAAATTAATTACTGTTTAAGCTTCCCACTTGGTTTGTTCTTTCACGAATTTCTCTTTCGCATTATCAAGTGTTCGTTGATGAGACTCTTTAATATTTTCAATCTCATTCATATTAGATATTTTGATTTCATTGACTTGATCTTTATGAGTTGATTTTAACGTTTTAAGTTCTTCATCAAGTCTTAACTTCTCTTCCTCAAGTCGCTTCTCTTGTTTTCTTCTCACGTCGACTAATTGTCTTTCGAGATCTGTTTGAGAGGCTTGGATACGAGACTCATAATCTTGTCGCATACGGCTAACTGTTTTTTCATTCATTTTGGCCTCTGTTTGGTACTCAGTGGCGTTTTCATTCTTTAATTTGCGCATTTCAGACAGATGCCGTTTGTTTTCAGCTTCTTTAAATCGCATGACTTGCACATCAGTGATTGTGGACATGAAGTTCCTCGGTTAAAATGCTTAAAACAAATGCTATAAAGATGTAGCATCCGCTTAACATAGTTAATTTTACTGGTGTGCCCCCATAGGTCACAAGGAGGCAAAATATGTCCGATCAAATCTATCTAGTCGCAGGAAAAAGAACACCATTTGGAAAATTTGGTGGAAGTCTGATGGACATTACTCCTGTCGATTTAGCCGTTGCCTGCTCTAAGGCACTGTTATCTGAACAAAATTTAGCGGCGGATAAAATCGATCAAGTAATTTTAGGTAATGTTGTACCTAGTACAACAGATACAATGTATGGCGGTCGACATTTAGCTTTAAAATTAGGTTGCCCTATTGAAGTCGCCGGAATCGTCATTAACAGACTTTGCGGCTCGGGTATTGAGGCGATTTTAGAAGCAGCTAGATTGATAAAACTTGGCGAAGCAAATTGTGTTTTGGCCGCCGGTACAGAAAATATGTCGATGGTTCCTCATTTAACTTATGGTGCACGTTTTGGAACAAAATATGGAAGCCTTAAATCTGTCGATATGCTGCTAGATGCTTTAACAGATGCTTACTGCCAAACACCAATGGGTATTACGGCAGAAAACTTAGCTAAAAAATACTCACTAACAAGACAAGAATGCGATGAATATTCTTTATCTTCACATCAAAAAGCTGCCAAGGCTTACGCTGATGGACATTTTAAAGATGAAATTACTCCAATCGAATTAAAGCGCGGAGTTTGCGACAAAGACGAGCACTTACGTCCGGACGCTTCTTTAGAAGATATGACAAAGCTTAGAGCAAGCTTTCTTAAAGATGGAGTTGTAACTCCAGCCAGTGCTTCAGGTATTGTTGATGGAGCTGCTAGTGTCTTGGTTGCGTCAGAGTCTTTTGTTAAAAAGCATAACCTAAAACCGCTAGCAAAAATTATTGATGGTTCGGTTGTAGGTGTCGATCCAAGTATTATGGGAATCGGACCTGTTCCTGCCATTAGAAAAATTCTCGCTAAACAAAGTCTTTCGATTAAAGACCTAGATCTGATTGAAATCAACGAAGCCTTCGCCAGTCAGACTCTAGCTTGCGTAAAAGAATTAGAAATTGATCAATCCAAACTTAATATTTGGGGTGGAGCTATCGCCCTTGGTCACCCTCTAGGCGCATCCGGGACTAGAATAAGTTTAACACTTGCGCGACAATTAAAGGCTAAGGGTCTTAAACGAGGAATCGCCTCTGCCTGTATTGGTGGCGGACAAGGAATCGCAGTTTTACTTGAGAGTGTTTAATAAAGATGAATGAGCCAGTTTCCCATATCCACTACGAGGTCATTGAGTTTGAGAGGTTCAAAGAATGGATCGCTCTTGATATCGACGGCTTAACTTGGCAGGGTAAATTTAGAGATGACTTTGAAAAATTTTGGGCCTGTTTTTACGTAGAGGGCCTTTCTCTTCGACAGCTTGTTGACCGCTTTAACTATGCTCATGACCAATGTGTTATTGGCCCTCTTCAGGCATGGTTTAATTGGATGTTTGAAAAGCTAATCTGCTTTACTTTTATTTTTAGAAAAGCAGATATTCTAACCCTTTCAAGAGAAACAGGTTTATCGATCTCAGACATATCGGCCATATTAAGAAACTTCTTCACAGAAGTTTTTCCTGGTCATGATGATGAACTTTCACAAATTTTTCAAATTACAAATGTTACTTCTAAAGGATTGCATTTAGATTTTGAAAGCTTGAAAGAGATGTTGAATCTACCAGAGCTGATCAGTGGTAGTCATGAAGATGATGTTATGCCAAAAATGGAAGTGACTTTATACGAAGAGTGGGGACGCTTTCTTCGTAAAATGGAAGTGGATTTTTTTCATCCAGAGTTTGACTTTAAAAAAATTAAACTCAATGCAAGTTTAGAAAAACAATTAAAATTTGCAAAAGAAGTCGTCATCCTTCTGGTTATCGGAACTGTTTTGGTTTACGCCATTCAACAAGGTAATAAAATTTACGAAAACTATCTGGTTGATAAAATCGCGGTGTATGAACCTCAATTTAAGTGGCTCGATAGAACTCTCTCTTTTAAATCAGTTGATCCAAAAGAATTAAAAGAAGTTGAACTAGATGTAGATGATATCGATAGAGTAAGTGAGGATGCTCCTCAATTTCCTGGCTTTGAAGAAGAGGAACGCTTTGATACTGAATCAGAAGTACAGCTTTCTTCATTAGATTCAATTCCTAGAGATTTTAATACTGCCGATCAAGAAACATCTGGTTACGAAGAAGAAAGAAGAACGGGTTATCGTGATAGTAGTTATGGAAATACGACAGTTTTTAGAGTCATGATGAAATCTGAAGATACGATCAATTCAAGATCAAGGCTTGATGATCTTTTGACAACTTATGGTGTGACTCAAGTTGATAATGTGAAGCCTGGGACACCAGTTCCAGGTGGAGTCTATTATAATATTTTTGTTCCCAGGATTCATCTTAAAGAATTCTTAGCGCAAGTGATGCAAATTGATGAAGCGGTATTGTACGAAAGTAGAACTCGCGGTCGCGGCAATCCACCTGGTAAAAACAAAGTTTTTATTTGGGTAAAATCGCTATAATTTTTTACATTTGTCCGTCAGGAATCTCAAAGAGCCCTTTGATTTTTCTAAGCAGGAGATGAGCTTTCTTTAAATAGAACCACTGTCTAACAAATCCAATTAACATAGCGACAGTGAAACCATACACAACACCAGCATGAACATTTTTTGAAACAAGGCCAGTGTCATGGGCTCCACCTAATAAAAAAGCAAACATGCCTAAGACGAGCATTAATATACTCCAAGGAACAGTTTGTCTTTTGCCAAGCTGAGCTTCGTAGTGAAAACGACCAACTCGAGTAATATAGGGTTCTAAATTTTCTGGAGGATTATCAAAAAGCTCCTTCAGATTGTTTCCACCGCTTTGCAATATTCCATAAACATTCTCAACCAAACGAGCAACGCCGATGAAGTAAAACATCACGAAGGCTTGAGCAAAAATTGTATAAATAAAAGCGGGGATTGAAATTTGAATATGCCCCAAAGGAAGTTGAACTAAACCTAAAGCTGTTGAAATGGTTAGAACCATGCCAATAACCATGAGAAGAATCAGCCCTCTAAGTAAATATGCCATAAATAATTATCCTGTCTGTCGCTATAATGTTTAGGTCGGTTTTAGTGGCCGATACTTCGCCCGTCTGATAATAAACAAGGGCAACATAAAACATCACCCCTTAATTGGGAAGCTCACAAACATAGAGAAGCTTATGGAAGCTGGATCGCCTGGTAAAAAGAAAATTCTAGAAAATCCAATAATCGGAAGCCTGGTTGTTCCTGTTGCTATTATTTTAGTGGGTGCATTAATTATTTTTGGTGTCACTAAAATGTTATCTTCTGATAGGTCTTATAAAGATCTAGTAAGAGAATTGCACTCTAAAACCTTTGGTAATCGGTGGGTTGCTGCTTATGAATTATCAAAGTTGATTTCTACTTCATCTATACCTGAAGAAGATATTCCGTGGTTAGTTGGCAATCTTGATGAGCTTTATAAGTCGGCCCAAGACGCAAGAACTCGTGATTTTATCGTCGTAGCTATGGGTGCTTTAAAAAGTGATTTATCAATTCCAGTTCTCACTCAGGCAATTAGTGATTCTGATCCAAACGTAAGGTTTCATGCTGTCATAGCTTTGTCTGAGAACAAATTAGGCGTTGAGATAAATAAAAATCTATTACTTAATTTGTTGAATCTGGAAGATGAAGCAGTGAAGCAGGCGGCTATTTTTACCCTTGCAATGCACAATATTCCTGAGGCTGAAGAGAAATTGGTGAAACTTCATAATTCTTCGTCTGTTTCAATTCGATATGCTGCTGCTACGGGTCTAATCTCTTATCGTAATGACGTCGCGCGCGAAACGCTTGAGGAAATATTGTCAATGTCATCAAGACCTAGTGCTGATGCGGCTTTCAGCGAATCTAAAGTTATTGGTTTGAAAATGAATATCTTAAAATCATTGAGAAAGACTCAATGGAATGTATTGAACGAGTTGATTGAAAGATTGATTCCGGTTGAACAAAACCTCGGCGTCGTTTCCGAGATGCGTGAAACCGTTAATCAGTTGAAAAAACGTTAGATGGTAAGCATAATCTAACTACTCATTTTTATACATTTTCTGAGCAAATCTTGCTTAAGAATTTTAGGCGTTTATGATATGAACTGTTCGAATTTCGACAGTATTTTTTTAATTTGCTCGCAATAGGTGTGCTTTCATGGCCAAACAGCAATTGAATCGACGTGAATTTTTTAGTTTCCTAACTGTAGGTTGGGTTGCATTTACTGCAGCTACTGCAGGCCTTCTTAGTCTTGCGTTTAGGTTTAGTTATCCAAACGTAAACTTTGAACCAGAGATGGAGTTTCTAGCAGGTGGGCCTTCTGAATTTGAAGCCGGTGTAGATGAACGCTACAAAAATGGTTTCGGTGTTTGGATGGTTAAGCAGGATGGAAAACTTTTTGCACTTTCAAATATCTGTACTCACTTAGGTTGTATTCCAAGTTGGATGCCGGCAGAAAAGAAGTTCAAATGTCCTTGTCACGGATCTGGTTATTATATGAGTGGAATTAACTTTGAGGGTCCAGCCCCTCGTCCACTAGAAAGATATAAAGTTTCACTCACTCCTGAAGGTAAAATCCGTGTCGATAAAACAAAAGTTTATCGCTACGAAAAAGGTGAGTGGAATAACCCTAACTCGTTCATTTCAGTTTAGGAGACTAAGGCATGTCTGCAAAAGGTTTAGCCGATAAGGTAAGGGATACACAGGTATGGAAATCAATTTTCCGCCATGGCCCACCAAACAATTCACGTAACCGTGCAGCTGTAGTTGCTGGTAACGTATTCCTACATCTTCACCCAATTAAGCTTAAGAAGTCAGGCGTTCAGCTTGGTTACACTTGGTGTATGGGTGGATTAACATTTTTCATTTTCTTAGCGCTCACAGTTACTGGCGTTTTGTTGATGTTCTATTATCGTCCAACAGCAGAATATGCTTTCAATGATATTATCGCTCTACGTGAACACGTGCCTCTAGGAATAATGCGCGAAATTCACAGATGGGGTGCTCACGCCATGGTTATTACCGTGTGGCTGCATATGTACCGAGTCTTTATGACTGGTTCATATAAACCACCTCGTGAATTTAACTGGGGCGTTGGTGTTATTCTTCTTGTTTTAACAATGCTTCTATCGTTCACAGGCTATCTTCTTCCATGGGATCAGCTAGCTATTTGGGCGATTACCGTTGGATCAAACATGGCGAAAGCAACTCCTTTTGCCGGACACGGTGGTCCAGGAGCTGCCCTTGCTCAAATTGGTGACTTCGTGATGGTTTCAGATAAAAACGATGTTCGCTTCCAATTATTAGCGGGTCGTTTTGTTGGTGAGCCAGCGCTTTTACGTTTTTATATTCTCCACTGCGTATTTATTCCTTTAGTCGTTGGCGTTTTGATCGCTGTTCACTTTTGGCGTGTACGTAAAGATGGTGGAATTTCAGCTCCACTTTAAGATAAGGATTTAGGTAAAGGGCTATGAAGCATTTTATTAATATCATTGCCGATCCAATTTTTTCGTTTCCGATTTTTTCATTGTTATTTTTTGCAATGATTAAATGGTACCGAGTTGTTGGAACGAAGAAATTTGCGTGGATTTTTCTAGCGATTTCAGTACCTGTGACGGTGTGGTTTTTAGCAGATCCTCAGTTTATTAAAATTATTTTATGGCCTGACAATATTCCAATTAACATTCTTGTAATATTGATTGTTTTTTTAACGTGGTTTCCACTTTATAAAGCAGCAGAAAACGACAAAAGACTTGAACAAGGCCTAGAGCCCGTTGAAGCTCTTCCTGAAAACAGAGAAAAAGTTTGGGCATGGCCTAATCTTGTTTACACTGAGTTGTTTGCTATTATAGCTGGGACGATATTCTTGGTTGTTTGGGCGATTATCTTTAAAGCGCCGCTTGAAGAACCAGCTAACCCAACTTGGGCACCAAACCCAGCAAAAGCTCCTTGGTATTTCTTAGGACTTCAAGAAATGCTTGTTTATTTCGATCCATGGATGGCCGGTGTTGTTCTTCCTGGTCTTATCGTTGTTGGCTTGATTGCCATTCCATACTTAGATACGAATCCTAAAGGTAATGGTTACTACTGTTTCCAAGACAGAAAGTTTGCCATTACTGGCTTTCTTTACGGCTGGCTTGTTCTTTGGATTTACCTCATTATTGTTGGAACATTTCTTCGAGGACCAAACTGGACGTTCTACGGACCATTCGAATACTGGGACTTCCATAAAGTTGTGGCTGAGTACAACGTAAACCTTTCAGAGTTTTTATGGCTGAAGTGGCTAAACACATCGATGCCCAAAAATATTTTTGTTAGGGAAGCATTGGGGATTGCACTTACCTTTGCTTACTTAATTGGCTTGCCGTTTATCTCGCTTAAAACAAAGTTTGGTAAAGACCTACTCGAGAAAGTAGGGACGATGCGCTACTACATTGTAATCTTCCTGGTGATTTCTATGGGAAGCTTGCCGATTAAAATGGTTCTTCGTTGGCTATTTAGTTTGAAATATATTGTTGCGTTACCCGAAATCGAACTTAACTTATAAAACTGTTACCGTGCCCCGTTAGAAGGAAATAGAGATGTCAAAGAAGCAAGAGCCAGGAATGGCCTACGACATGTCCAAACTGAATAAGGTCTTTGCGATCTTATCTATTGGTCTGCTTATCACTACTTTTTGGGTATTCTTAGACGATTATATTCGTCCATGGAAAGCTGTTCAGCTTGAGGCATTACAAATTCGCCAAAGCAAACTTAAAGAAAAAGTAGAAGAAGCTAAAAAGAATATCGATCAAGAGAAACTTTCAGCTCTTGAGTCTCAGCTTGCCCAGGGTCAAAAAGACGCTGAAGGCAGAGTTGATCAAATCTCTAAAGTCCAAGCAGAAATGAAAGCAATCGAGAGAGATATCAAGCAAGAAACAATTGTTAATGGACGATTGAACTCGATGGTTTCTGCTACAACTTTTAAATATGAAATAGCTAACTCTCATGGCGATGCTAATGCTCAATCTCTATTGAAGACTCTTAGAAATTTCAAAAAGGATTTTGAGCTTTCAAGAGATAGAATGAAAATGCTTGAAAGCACGATGAAGGAAAAAACTAAATTATTAGATTCGCTTCAGGCAGAAAAACTTCAAGCAGAAAAATCAATTGAAGAAACAACAAGAACTTTAGATTTACTTAAACTGTCCTTGGCAAAAACAAATGTAACTCCAGTTTTTGCTATAAGAAACGCACCTTTCTTAGATTTCTTGGATCCAACTTTAAAAATTCAACAGATCGTTATTAATAATGTGACTGATGATCGTTACTTTGTATCGGTACCGAAAGTTGATCGCTGTATCACTTGTCACACATTTATTGATCAAACTGGTTATGAAGATCAACCAAATCCACATAAAACTCACCCAAATTTAGAGCTGATGGTTGCGACGGACTCAAAACACCCAATGAAGCAATTTGGATGTACATCATGTCATGGTGGTGAAGGTCACCGTGTTCACGATTTCAATTCAGCGGCCCACATTCCACAAAATGAAGAGCAAAAAGCTGAATGGATTGAAAAATATAACTGGCATGAACCACATAAAATTCCACAACCAATGTTTAAACTTCAGCACACTGAAGCATCATGCGTGAAATGTCACCAGGGTGTAGAACATCTTCCTGGAGCTAATAAGCTAAATGCAGGTTGGGAAAAAATGGAAGAGTATGGCTGTTATGCATGCCATAAAATAGAAGGCTGGGAACATAAAAGAATGCCAGGACCGAGTCTTCAAAAGATCTCTTCTAAAATAACGAAAGAATTCTTTAAAAACTGGGTGTGGAGTCCAAAAGGCTTTAATCAGCATGCAAAAATGCCAGCGTTTTTTGCCCAGTCAAATAACTCTAAGCCTGAGTTCATGGAAAAAAATATTGTAGAAGTAAACGCGATGGCTGAATACATTTGGGATAAAGCTGAAGGTTATAAGCCTTTTGCTAAGTACCAAGGTGGAAATGCAGAAAAAGGCAAAGAGCTTATTAAAGAAGTCGGCTGTATGGGCTGTCACGGTGTTGAAGGTTGGGACGCTGAATCTAAAAAAGTTGGTGCCTATGCAGGTCCTTACTTAACTGGAACCGGCTCAAAAGTTAAGAGTCCTGATTGGTTAGTATCTTGGTTAATTAAACCATCTCACTACCAAGAAGATACGATTATGCCTTCTCTTAGACTTACTGATAAAGAAGCTAACGATATCGCAGCTTATCTTTTATCAATGAGAAATACTAAGTTTGATAAACTTAAGTTTGAGACACTTAATGAAGACTTAAGAGACGAACTACTTGTTGAATACTTTGCGGCCTTTGACACTTTGGAAGTTGCTGAGCAAAAAGTTGCAGCAATGAGTGATCGTGAAAGAACTCTAGAATTAGGTTATCGCTCAGTCGGTAAATATGGCTGTTACTCTTGTCACAGTATTGAAGGCTTTGATGGTCGCCAAGGCATTGGTCCAGAACTAACTAAAGAAGGATCAAAACCACTGACCCAATTTGGATTTAACCAACAGCATGATATCGAACATTCAAGAGATGGATGGATTAAGGCTCACTTGATTAATCCACGTCGTTGGGACGGTGGACTAGATAAGCCATTTAAAGACCTTACAAGAATGCCAAATTTCTATATGACTGAAAAAGAAGCAGAGTCGATGACTTTAGCAATTCTTGGACAAGTTTCAGATGAAGTTCCACTTAAAGGTGTGAAGCGTTTAAATGCTCAAGAAAAACTGGCAAACGAAGGAATGAAAGTTGTTAATAAATATAGCTGCGTCGGCTGTCATAGCATTGATGGATGGGGCGGTAATATTGTTAAGATGTATGATGATGCCAATGAAGGCCCACCTCAATTAAACCGTGAAGGCTTTAGAGTTCAATCTGATTGGCTTTATCATTTCCTTGGAAACGTAAAACCTATTCGTCCTTGGTTAAAAGTCAGAATGCCTTCGTTTAATCTTTCTACTGAAGAGAAAAACAAAATTGTAACTGGATTCCAAGCCAAAGCGTCTCAACCAACTTTCGTTGCTAATGATGCAAAAGTTGAATGGGAGCCAGGTGAAAGAGCCGCAGCTCTAAAACTTTTTGAGGCCCTTGCCTGTACGTCATGTCACGCGACTGGATTTACAAAAGATCAAGCTTCTGCGCCAAATCTTTATAAGGCTAAGCCTCGTCTTCGCCCAGATTGGATTGAAGCTTGGCTTCATAATCCACAAGAGTTTATGCCAGGAACTGTCATGCCATCATTTTGGGAAGGCGGAGAGTCTCTTGAAGAAGGGATTCTTGGTGGTGATGCAAATAAACAAGTTAAAGCATTAGTAAAATACATCTTGGAGATTGGTGAAGAAGAAATTCGCTCACCTATGAGGAGATAATAATGAGCGCAAAAGCACCAGCAATGCATGATTACCCTGTTGATCCACAATTTGGAAAAGCCAGTCCAACGAAAGTTGGCATGTGGATCTTCCTCACAACAGATGCAATGTCCTTTTCAGGTCTTTTGATTGCTTATGGCATTTTAAGATCAACTCGTCCTTGGCCAAATCCGGTTGAAGCACTTGGTGGTGTTGAGCTTTCAGGCTTAATGACATTTCTTTTGATCTGCTCTTCTGTTTCAATGGTTATGTCTATTGATGCAGCAAAAAGACTTCAAAGAAAACAAATGCTTAATTGGTTGTTGGTTACTATTCTTGGTGGCGCTACCTTCCTTGGACTTCAAGTTTATGAGTATTCTCACCTAATGCATGAAATGGGGATGACACTTTCGACTTATGCTCACGGTGAAAACTTATTCTCTTCAACATTCTTTGCAATTACAGGATTTCACGGACTACACGTATTAACAGGAACACTTTATCTTATTTATATGTATGTCTTAGCTCAACGTGGTCGCTTTGATGGCGGAGACTATGATCAGTTAGAAGTTGCTGGATTATTTTGGCACTTTGTTGATCTAGTTTGGATCCTTGTTTTCACTTTCGTCTATTTAATATGAGTAAAATTTTAGCAGTACTATTTTCAATGTTTTTAATGGGGCAAGCTTTTGCTTGTCCTATGTGTGCTGGTTCTAAAACTCGCCCAGAAGATCAATATCTTGTTTATATCTTGATGGGATTTATCGCCCTGACTTATATTCCTTTTTTCATTATTTATCGAACGATTATCAAAAACAGAAATCCAAGTATTGCGGCCGATAGTGAGTCTGAATAATTCTCAAGATAAAAAAGCTTATACCGTTATTGGTCTTTTAAGTGCTGTGGTTTTGGCATTTCTTGTTTGGCTCATTTATTGGAAAGAATCGCCGGCCGAACATGCTCACTGGGCGACATGGCTTCCTGCTTTAAACTCAATCTTCAATGCTATAACAACTGTGTTTTTAGTTCTGGGTTATAAAGCCATTAAAGAGCGCAAAGTCTCTAGACATATAAAGTTGATGATAAGTGCGACCTGTTCATCAGGATTGTTTCTCATAAGTTATATTACTTATCATCACTTTCAAGGTGATACGAAGTTTCTAGCTGAAGGAATAATAAGACCAACCTATTTCTTTATCTTAATAAGCCATATTGTTTTATCAATTCCACTTGTGCCAATGGTTTTTACAACTCTTTATCATGCTGGCAGACGTAATCATGAAAAGCATAAGTGGATCGCTAGAAAAACATTTCCAATCTGGCTTTATGTTTCTGTCACTGGTGTTTTAATTTATGTTTTCTTAAAGATCTTTAATACGCCTTAATCTTTCAAAATCTAATTCGTCTTGATAAAGAGAAAAACCAAAACGCAAAATATTAGCTCTTGAATCAGTGAGAATACCGATCGATCTAAGACCTTGCTCTAGGTCCTGGCAAGCTTGGGTCGACTCGAGCTTAAAAGCAAGAAATTGTCCTCTTTCTTGAGATTCATCTTGAATAAGAGATTTTTCATTAATTTCAGTATGATTTACTTCTTTGATAATTTCTAAAAATTTCTTTTGAAGTTTAAGAATATGTGAGCGAATCACATCTAGTGTAATCCCTTCTTTTTCAAATAAATCATAAACACTTAAAGATCGATATAGCGGAGTAAAGTCCATGGTCGATCCCAAATATCTTCCTGCGTGGGTTGGATAAGTGACTTCTCCCGTTTTACTCGAGAGGGCTTCAAACTCAGCGAACCATCCAGTAATGACTGGGTTAGCTCCATCATCGGGACAAGTCATGAAGCAGAGCCCTTCACCGCCTTGAGCATATTTATAGTGACCAGACATGAAGTAAATCTTATTTTGAATTTTTGACAAGTCCAATGGGCGAGTAAAATAACTATGATACCCATCAATAATAATTTTCCCATGCTTATCAGCTAGCTTAACAATTCTCTCCAAATCATCAATGGATGTTCCTGAATTATAAAAAATTTGGCTGATAAAAATCATATCAAAATTTTTCTCATTTAAAGCGTCTTCAAACGAAGACCAAAACGAATTACTTGGAAAGGACGAAACCTTTGTGATTTCAATTAAGTCTTCCTCAACAAGTTTATTAATTTGTCTTGAAAAGCTATGAAACTCCCCATCTGTTGTTAAAATTCTAGGTTTTCTCTTGGTTGGGAGAGTGGATAAAAGTCTAATCAGTAAATCATGAGTGTTGGGAGCAAAGACAATATTTTCAGCTTTATCAATCTTGAGTGTTTTAGCGATATGACTTTGCAGTTTTGGTATCTTCTCACCAAAAATAATTCCCCATTTTTGGTCTGAATGTTTAGCAGAGTCATCCCAATAATCTAAAGTCGCTTGTCTTGTGACATCAGGCCAAAAATGATGTGAATGACAGGCCATATGAAGGACATCGCCGTGTGCTTTTAAAAAATGTTGATAATATTTTTTAAAGCTCACTTGTATTCTCTTCAGCAATATAAAAGTTAAGCTGTTTCTTAAGCTCTTTAGGTAAGATGGGAAGTTTTGATCTAGGAATTAAAAAAGTAGAAAGATTAAAAAGATCGAGATAAACACGATTTTTTTCTGCTGCCATTTTTAAATACTCATGTCCAGATGATCCACCAGTTCCAACTTTTGTTCCAAGCATTCTCTGCGCCATGATGGCATGTCTTTGACGCCAGCTCGTAAAATTCTCATCAATATCCATTAGTAGGTTTAGGAGCCTGTAAGGTTGGTGAAGAATAGGCTCATCACGATAGAGCAAAATAAACAAAGCATTTAGCGTCGCTTTTTGTGACAATCTTCTTTTGCCTGCTTTAGTGAGCTTTTCAAATTGTTTTGGGTCAAACAGACTGGCAAAAGTTTTCTTAGTTGATTCCAGTCCTTCAATTTGAGCTTCTTTAGCAATCTCAGGTAATGTCGCTAGGTTTTTTAAGAGTATGTTTTCTTCATTTTGAAGCATCTCTTCAACTGTAACTTTATAGCTATTCCAAAAATCAAAATTCTTTTCTTTGGTAAATGGGATTCGCTCCAACCACTTCTCAAGACCATCAAATAAAGAAGCCTGGCTTTCAACTTCATTTAATACGGCTTGATCTTTTTCACTTAATCGACCCATGAAGTAACTGCGATCAACCTTTCCACGCTTACCAGTTGGCAGACCCATCAAAACTTCAATTTGTCTAAACTGAATACTTTGAAAGCCAGAAGCTGGAACCAATAAATCTCTAAACTCTAAAAAATCCATTGGAGTCATTGTTTCCATAACGGGCAGCTGATCGACTAACAGCTTTTGAATCTTAATAATTCGCTCAAGCCTTTCATTAACACTGTGAAGGGATCTCTCTTCAATATTATCTGAAGTAAAAACATCTCGAATTGAGACAAGTTCATGAAGAATCTGTTTAAACCAAAGCTCATAAACTTGGTGAACAATAATAAACAAAGTTTCATCATGAGATTCATTTCCATTTTTTTTACTTAATGGATTTTGACTCGACAAAAGTTGATTAAGATTTAAGTAGTCGCCATAGTAGGTACCGGCCATGAATTCTCCAATTTTAATTGCCTAAATCATAAACGATCAAAAGCTATTTGACAGGGAGATATTCGGTAGATGTGCAGTGAGTTAATTTGCCGATTAAATGGCTCATGTGTATAAGATCTTGCACCTTATTAAAGAGAACAATGTCCTACCGTATAAATGCTTTTTTTATACTTATTTTGACCATTTTGCTTATGTCATTAGGTGCATACCTGCATGATGCCGAGTTAGCGACTTCTTGTCCGACTTGGCCTTTATGTCCGGGCCGTTTTGCTGATCAGATTCTGATTTATTTTCACCGCTTTGTAGCACTTTGTTTAATTGTGCTCTCTTTTGTTTTGAGTTGGCGGCTTAAGAAAGTAAAACACGAAAAGTTAAAATGGTCTTACTGGGTTAGCGGGCTTATTTTTTTACAAGCCATTCTTGGTGCTTTAACAGCTGTCTTTAATTTACCAGCTATTATCTCTTTTGTTCATTTACTTTTATCTTTGGTGACAGTTGCTTATATCGTGGTCTTACATGATTCGTTGGCTGAAAAAGCTGAGTCACCAAAAAATGAACTCCCTCATCTGTTAAAAGATTTTCTTTTAGTTTTATTAATTCTTTTCTTTGTTCAAAGTCTACTTGGTGGACTTGTCCGTCACACAGGTGCTGCCTCAGCTTGTGGGATCGGAATTAAAAATCTTATTTATTGCACGGATCAAATCACGCAAAGTGTTTCTCTTTGGCCTATGCGAGCAGCCTCGCAGTTGCAAATGCTCCACCGTATAATTGGGATTTTTCTATTTTTACTAGCGCTGCCAACTCTTGTGGTGGCGTTTTTTCAGTATTCATCTTTTGAAGGAATTACTGCGAAAAAAGCTAGAAATACAGCACTCTTATCTCTCATTTTAATTTTTGTTCAGGTCTATTCTGGTTTTTATAATATTGCTTCAAGTTTAGCTGTTCATGCCACTGTCTTCCACTTAATCATCGCGTCTGGATTAATGGCATTTATTTTAAAGACGAGGCTCTATCACCAAGAAATGGAATTAAGTTTTGATGGCAAAGAGAAAATAACTCTGTTCTCCGATATTCTTGAATTATTTAAGCCAAGGCTAGCAGGCCTTGTCATGGTTACCATGTTGATTGGCGCACTACTGGCTCCAGGAAAGATTTATTTTCTCGATATCTTTGTATCATTCGCATTAATTTTCATGGTTGTTGCCTCGGCAACGACGCTGAACTGTTGGATGGAAAAAGATATTGATGCGCTGATGGAGAGAACAAAGCAAAGAGCTCTTCCATCTGGTCGAATGAAGCCAAAGACTGCTTTATGGATTGGACTTGTTCTAGGTCTTATTTCATTACCAGCACTTTATTTTATCGTGAATCCGCTAACCGCGTTTTTGGGATTATTGGCCCATCTCATGTACCTACTTGCGTACACTCCACTCAAAAGATATTCCGCCGCAGCCCTTTTTGTTGGCGCTGTTCCTGGTGCACTGCCACCAGTGATGGGATGGACAACACTGACTGGCTCTATGGATGTAATTGCTTGGTGCTTGTTCGCAATATTATTTGTTTGGCAGTTGCCTCATTTTTTAGCCATCTCGGTTTATTATCGCGGTGATTACGAATCTGCTGGAATTAAGATTTTTGCTCGTAAGTCTAACTTTAAATCTGTTCGCCGCGACATATTTTTGTATACTGGCGTCCTTATGGCTTGTGCCCTAGCTCCGGTATGGTGGGGAGATTTTGGTAAGCACTACGAAGTCAGTGCGACGATCCTAAGTTTACTGTTTTTGGCTTGGTCTATTTACGGATTTTTTATTGAGAACACTGAAGATGCGATGCGCCAATGGGCACGTCGCTACTTTTTTGGCTCCATTATCTATCTGCCACTTTTACTCACGGCCATGGTCTTTTTTCAGTGACGATTAGTTTCTGGAAAAGTACATATTGCAAGATATATCTAAGTAGATAAAGTTAGAAATTATAGGTACAATTCACTGGCAATTCATTGAAAATGTTAGAGTTTATGTGCAAGAAGGAAGGCTTATGGAGCTTTTATTAGCTATTTTTGGGCGAGCCCTCGCGTTCAGTGTGAACGCTCCCCATCCAATTCCACCGAGTATGAGTTTGTGGGAGCGCATGCTTCCGCCGGTTGATATCTCAGAGAATGGTCATTTAATTGATTGGCTTTTTAGCTATACCACTTATTTGAATATTTTCTTTTTTACATTGGTGTGTATTGGTTTGTTTGGTTTTAGTTACCTCTATTGGTACAAGCGCCACCCTAAAGCTGAATATACTTATGGAAACAAAAAAATGCATATCATTGTTGCGACAGTGATCGGTGTTGCTGTTTTCTTCGGTGTAGACATGAACATTACTCGTATGTCGAACAACGACTTCATGAATGTTTTCGCCAAATGGCCAACAGCTGAAGAAGATGTTGAAAGAGTAGAAGTGCTTGCTCAGCAGTGGATGTGGAACTTTCGCTACCCAGGTCAAGACGGTGTTTTCAACACAGACGATGACGTTTTAACAATGAACGATCTTAGAGTACCAGTTGGTAAAAAAGTTCTTTTCCAAATTACTTCTAAAGACGTTATTCACTCATTCTTTATTCCTAATGCCAGAAGAAAAGTTGATGCGATTCCAGGTCGTATCACTCGCATGTGGGTTAAGTTCACAAAAGACGGTAAGTGGGAAATTGCGTGCGCTGAGATGTGTGGAACATTCCACTACAGAATGGCAGCGAAGCTTACAACTTATCAGCCTGAAGAATACGCAACATGGCTAGCTGAAGCAGAAGAGAAAGCTTTAGTTGAAAACGACCCAGAACGTGCAGAAATGTACTGGGGTTGGAAATGGGAATACTAAGAAACTAAGTAATATTACGGAGCTTACAAATGGCTTTTTTTGAACAACATATGCACCCGGTCCCTAAGACTTTCTTATCGAAGTATATTTTTTCCTTCGATCATAAAGTTATTGGAAAACAATTTCTTTGGTATGGAATCTTCTTTCTAGGTATCGGCGGAATCATGGCTCTTATGATTCGTTGGGCTCTAGCTTTTCCTGATCAAGCCTTTCCAATTATTGGTCAGTTCATGTTCCCTGAGACTGGCGGAATTATTCCTCCTGACACATACGCCATGCTATTCACCATGCACGGTACGATCATGATCTTCTATGCCATTACGCCGATTTTGATTGGTGCTTTTGGTAACTTCTGTATTCCGCTAATGATTGGTGCCAGGGATATGGTTTTCCCGCTTTTAAATATGCTTTCATTTTGGTTAGCAATTATTTCAGGACTTCTTTTGGTTGGATCTTTATTTACTCCACTTGGAGCCGCTGCCGGAGGTTGGACTTCTTACCCAACACTTTCAACACTCATTGGTTCCCCTGGTACAGGACAAACTCTTTGGGCATTAGCAATTTTTGTTCTTGGTGTGTCTTCAACAATGGGTGCTATTAACTACATCACGACAATTATCGTTCTTCGCGCTCCAGGTATGGGCTATTTTGATATGCCACTAACTGTTTGGGGTCTATGGCTTACAGCTATATTGAACGCAATCTTCTTACCAGTTCTTGGTGCTGGTGTTCTGCTTCTCATTTTTGATCGTGTTTTTGGAACACAGTTCTTCTTAGCTGGAGCAGCGGCCACAAGTGGCGCCGGTGATCCGGTTCTTTTTCAGCACGTGTTTTGGATCTTTGGTCACCCAGAAGTTTATATTTTGATTCTACCTGCTTGGGGAATTGTTTCTGACCTTCTTTCATTCTTTGCTAGAAAGCCTGCGTTTGGTGCAAAGGCAACAGCTCTTTCAATGACTGCTGTGACTGTTCTTTCAACGCTTGTTTATGGTCACCATATGTTTACGACTCAAATGAGTCCGCTACTAACTCAGTCATTTATGACTCTTACGATGACGATTTCGATTCCTTCGGCAATTTTCTTTGCTAACTGGCTTGGAACAATTTGGCGCGGATCGATTCGCTTTGATTCTCCTATGCTTTTCTCTTTAGGAGTGGTTTTCGTTTTTGGTCTTGGTGGTCTAACTGGCCTTTACCTTGCGACTGTTACAACTGACCTTTATCTTCACGATACTTATTTTGTTGTTGGTCACTTCCATTACACAATGGCTGCTTCTGTACTTCTTGGTGGTTTTGCAGCGATTTACTTCTGGATGCCAAAAATGTTTGGAGTGATGTGCAATGAAACTCTAGCCAAGTGGCACTTTTGGTTAACAATGCTTGGTCTAAATGGCGTCTTTATGGGCATGATGGTCGTTGGATACGCAGGTATGCACCGTCGTATTTATAACCCATTCATTTATGAGCACCTTCAAAGATTGATCCCAATTAATGAATTCATTACTTGGTCGGCAATCCTTATGGGTCTTTCTCAGATTATCTTTGTGGTGAACTTTGTTCATACAGTTTTCTTTAAGAAAGAAAAAGCTACACAAAACCCATGGAATGTCGGAACGCTTGAATGGACTATTCCTTCACCGGCTCCAAATTATAACTTTAAAGAAATTCCTGTTGTTAAATGTGGACCACATGAATTTAGTAACCCAAACCTAACTACTGGTAGAGATTTCCAATACCAAACAGAAGAATTGGTTAAGGCTTAATACTGATGATGACGAAAACTCAACTTATTCCAGGAGAAATACGCCAAGCCAAAGCTATTGGTAGTATTGCTATGGTATTTGTTTTGGTGTCGTTTTCGATGCTTTTTGCCACTTTGTTTATGGGCTATGCAGCCCTTAGAACTTCGGCACCAGTTTGGCCTCCGATGGGAATGGATAATCTTCCGATGCTTTATCCGATTCTAAGCACAATTTTTATTGCTATCAGTAGTTTGTGTTGGAATATGTTTGAAAAGACCTTAAAGCTTAGCTGGGTTCTTGCAACGCTAGTTCTTGGTTTAGCTTTTACAGCTTCACAGTTTGGCCTTTGGTCTGAACTTAAGCTACATGGAATTTTAGCTGGCACCGGTGTTTTTGCTTCAGTGATATATACGTTTACTTGGATTCACATGGCCCATATCGCGGTCGCACTTGCTCTACTTATTTGGCCAATTGTTTGGGTTAAAAAAGAGCAAGTGACAGATATTCGAGCAGTAAAAATAACTAGTATTGGAAAGTTTTGGCATTTTTTAGGCATTATTTGGGCACTGATGTTTGTGACCCTTTTTGTGCTTTGAGGATTTTACGATGAAGATTTTAAAAAGCTTATTTGTTTTATCTCTTCTTACAACTCTTGTTGGTTGTGAGGGGCAAAATGAATTTCATGAAGACGTCATTATGGCCGGTGGTCAATACGTTAAAGCCGATACATTAAATCTTGGTAAAAGAATTTACACAGAATACTGTATGGCCTGCCACGGCGTTGAAGGTGACGGTAAAGGTGTTGCGTCTATGGGTATGACAACACCAGCTCGTAACTTCAAGCTTGGTATTCTTAAGTTTGGAGATGTTGTCTCTGGTGAACTTCCACACGATGGAATCATTAAGATGCATATCAAGCGCGGACTTAAAGGTTCTGCCATGCTTCCGTGGGATCTATCTGAAACTCAGTTAGATGCGGTTGTTCAATATATTAAAACTTTTGCCCCAGACACTTGGATTGGAAAAGATAAAGAACTTGGTCAAAAACTTGAAGTAACTAAAGATCCATTTGGACTTGCACGTAAATCAAGTGCGATTGAGCAAGGTAAACTTGTTTATCATATGACAGCAAACTGCCAAAGCTGTCACAGAGCTTATGTCTCTCACGAGGAGCTCTCTAATCTTAATAAGACTGCTTACGGCGAAAAGATGACAGAGTTTGATCCAACTCTTTATCAGGTTAAGCCTCAAGAGACTGACCATGGATATGTTAATATTCCACCAGACTTTACTTGGCATGAACTTAGATCAATCCAAAATATGGAAGATCTTTATTTAAGACTTGCTGCCGGTATTGGCGGCACTTCAATGCCATCATGGAAAGACACGCTCTCAGATCAAGAGATTTGGGCCGTCGCTTATTATGTTCAAAGCCTTAGAGAGTTAAAAGATACTCCAGCAAGAACTGAGCTGATGAATAAAATTAAGGAAGCTAATAAATAATGTCAGCAACCATCGCCTACCAAAGAGATCATAGCTTGGTCGAACGTCTTGTTCGTCACTGGGCTTTTTGGTGTGCGTTTATGGTTCTAGCTTTTGGCTATCCTATTTTTCGCTCACTGAACCGCGAACTTCCGCCAGAGCTACCAAAGTTTTATAAGGTTCCAGATTTCAGTCTAACCAATGACTTTGGAAAACCTTTTGGCAGCAATGAACTTAATGGCAAAGTGTATATTGCAAACTTCATGTTCACCTCATGCCCTACAACTTGCCCGGCACTAATGGAGAAAATGCAAAAGGTTCAAAAAAGAATTAGAGGTGTTGGCAACAAAGCAGCACTGGTAACTTTTACGGTTGATCCTGAAACAGATACACCTAAAGCTTTGCATAAATTTGCCAGAGGATTGCACGCCAATCCTTTTGTCTGGAGCTTTTTAACGGGTGACGTGAACGAGATTAAAAAAGTTGTCGTTGATGGTTATAAAGTTCCAATGGGTGACGGCAAAGAGCCGATTCAAGGAATGGTTGATGGCAATGAAGTGACACTTTTCGATATAGTTCACTCTGAGAAACTAGTTCTTGTCGATCAAGATGGTTGGGTCAGAGGCTATTATGGAACAGACAAAGTAAGTTTAGACAGCTTAATGGTTGATGTGGGTTTAACCATGAATCGCCAGATGTATAACAAGTGAGGATATGATGTCAGATCATGCAGGTGTAGAACATAAAAGTCATTGGAAAGAATATTTTATCATTTTCTTCGTCTTGGCTTTTTTAACTGCCGTGGAAATTGTTATTCCTGGCCTTGATACAAAATATGTCTATAAGGCAAGCTCACTTATTTTTCTAGCTATAGGTAAAGCCTTTATTGTGGCTTATTACTATATGCACTTAAAAGAAGAAAAAGGATGGCTAAAGTTTATTGCGGCAATCCCAATCTCTGCAGGGTTGTACGCCTTAGTTGTTATTCTTGAATCGATTTATCGTTAAGGAGCTTAGAAATGGAAGCTAAAGAAAGTACATTAAAAGTAAATGCCCAGTTTGAAGGAATTCAGCAAAACCAATTTTATATGCCTACATGGGCATTGATCTCTGTGTTGATTGTTGGATTTTTTGTTTTAAAGTCTTTTATTTATATTAAAGATGCTAAACGTCACGGTCGCTAAAAAATTTGAAAAATGATTATAAAAAAAGCCGCTTATTAAAGCGGCTTTTTTTTGATCATTATTTTATTTTCTTATTCTTCAACAACTACATTTAACATCTTATCGTCTTTTTGAATCTTATCTAAAAGGTCTAATCCTTCTACTACTTGGCCAAAGACAGTGTAGTTACCATCTAGGTGAGGAAGTGTTGTTAAAGCGATATAGAATTGGCTATCTGCAGAGTCAGGCTCAGAGGCACGTGCCATTGCTACTGTTCCACGAATATGTTGAATATCGTTAAATTCAGCTTTCAACTTTTTACCACTTCCACCAGTACCTGTTCCTGTAGGATCTCCACCTTGAGCAACAAAGTTTGGAACAACTCTATGAAAGATTAGTCCGTCATAAAATCCAGTCTTAATAAGTTCAACAATACGGTTAACAGTATTAGGTGCTTTATTAGGATAAAATTTAAAGACAATATTTCCATGAACTGTCTTTATAGTAGCTTTTGCTACAGACAATCCGTTGCTATCAGATTTGAGGCCACTAGAAAGTGTTTGCTCAGAATCCGTATTGGCTTCTTTTTTAGTACAAGCCATTCCGCCCATTAGAGTGAGGGTCAAAAGGCAAATAGCGGCTAAGTATCGATTCAGCTTGCTCATCAGCGGTTCCTCCGTAAGCTTTGTAATATCCATAGTTTATACTTTTTATTGAGACTGGCAACTTAAGTAAAAAAAAATAAAAATAAAGAGAAAACTTTGTTGACATACACGCAGTGCTCACATAAATTCTGCCTCACCTTTTCAGGCTTGGATTTGTGCGGGGGTGTAGCTCAGTTGGGAGAGCACCTGCTTTGCACGCAGGGGGTCGCAGGTTCGACTCCTGTCATCTCCACCATCATCTTTAGGCGATGGAAAGGCGATCTTTGAAATTCGAATAATGTTTTAAGTTTT
>PCUW01000025.1:5040-10281 GCA_002787775.1 Bdellovibrionales bacterium CG12_big_fil_rev_8_21_14_0_65_38_15 | reverse complement strand
TTTAATTTCATTTCGTTTTACATCGCGTATTGGGAAATATTTTTTAAAAGACTTCCTCGTAATATTATAAACTTTGTTAAAGTTTGTTTCTGAAGATCTTATTCCTTGGAGATAACCTTGCTTTTCTAATCGCTGCAATCGTTTATAAAGCCCCCACTTTCCAAGATCAGGATAGGCCTCTCGGCCTATCTGATCTATTGTTGCAATTTTTACAGAATGAAGGAAAAAAAGTAAATCAATGTCCCTTTGAGTTATCTGTATTTGATTGTTTTTCTTTGTCATTTTTGAAACTCACATTGGTTAATGATTGAACAGCTTGTTCTTTAACTTCATTTTGTTCATGTTTCACATTACTAATTAAAGGTTCAAAAATAGACCTCTCATTTGCCTTGAATTCATTTGCAATTCTTTTGCACACATTTTTGATTTCGGAATCTTTAATGTAGGGTGATTGAACAATCGTTTTTTTATTTCCAACACTCCAAATTCCGCGACCAGCAATTTGAGGTAATTCAGTTGAATCTTTATTTCCTAAAACAACTAAACTTCCTTGGAGTGAAGTTGATCTAAATGCCATCCTTCCTGTGATGTTTTCTGAAACAGAAGTTGGAATAACATCTTTATCAAGTTTTTGAGTCGCTAAAATCAAGTGAATTGCAGCAGCTCTTGAAAGTTTTGAAATAGAATCTGCAAGTTTTCTTGCTTCAAGACCCTGCTTGTAGTCATCATCGTAGCGATTTCGATTTTTATAAAGAACACTGGCTTCATCAACAGCAACAATAATACGATCTTTTTTGTCACGGCTTGGTACAATTTCTTTGTGATTCTTTTCTTCCAAATAGGTAAAACGATTCATCATTTCTTTTTCTACAAGTTGTAAAACCTCAACTGCATCTGTAACTCTTTTAACGATCTTGACGTTTGGTGCATCTTTAAAGTCAATCGCCTCAAGACCTCCTTTTAGGTCAATAATGTACACTTGTAGATGCTTAGTTGATTCTAAAAGTCCTAATAGGCACTGTTTAAAAAAGATTGATTTTCCTGAACCCGTTGTTCCTGCTACTAGCATATGTGGTAGATCGGCAATTCTCTGGGTAATAACACCTTCTGATGATTGTCCTACATAGAATGAATCAGAAGGTAACACTTTTTCTTCTGATACTTCATCATAAGTAACGGAAGTTGGCATACTTCTTTTATTAAAAGTGACAAGAACACGGCCCGGACGTTTACCAACAATAATGGACTCGATTTCCATTCCAAACATGGATTCGATTCGCTCTTTTTTATCTTCAAATTCACTGATGCCAATTCCATTTGCATCAAAATCTAGTTGAGTTCTGTAATTGTCTAATCTTTTTGTATAAACAAGTTTAGGAGTATCACCAACACCATTTGTAAGTCCTGATGTTGTAAAAATCTTAATGAATTTAGAGCGTGTAAAACGCAACTTCATTCCAAGAAGAATGCATACTGAAACAAGCAAAAATCCTAGAATGACAAAGTGGTGATAATAAATTGGAAATTTTAATGTCCATTTTAGAATCGACAGTGTGAATATTTTTGGTTCAATGCTGAAAAGCGAAGTGAGATGTGCGAGTCTTAAAACATAAAAGTTTGTGATCGCAAAAATCAGATAATACAGAACTGCACTTAATGGAAAGTATCTAAATGTGAGTTTACAGATTTCACTAAAGCCAATTGCGCCCATGACACAAAGTTCTTGGCAAATATCAATGAACATCATTATGCCTTCATCAAATGTTTTCATCATTGATTGAGTTTCTGATGACACATTTGATGAGGGCTTTTTATCTTTTTTCATAAAAAGTCTCCTAAGTTGAATGTTGTGATTGAAAAATTGAGATTTCGGATTGATCGAGTCAAAAAAGGGCATCTGTACGATGCCCTAAAAATTTTTATTTTTTGTTTGGAATTCGACTTGGTTTGTAACCCATGCTGCCTGCGGCGGTTTTGGCTCCGGCAGAAAGACCGGCTCCAACTCCTGCACTTGCCCCACCTGTTACTGTTGCGCCTGCAACAGAGACAGCACTTGAGATACCTTCAGGAGCAGATTCTTGTTGAGAATCGCTTAAAAAACCTGTGAACATTCCCCAAGCTAGGACTACTGTAGGAAGTGGACCAATGACCAATTGAAGCCATGAGTAGATGGCATAAAACTGATAAATCTTGTTGGTTATAAGGTCTGACGAATAGAGTGAGATACCATCATTAAGCCTCCCAAAGGCTTCCATTACGTCTGTAGAGAGGGCTATGGTGGTCATTAAGTGATAGAGTAGGGTCCATAATGGAGTCCACAATAGGACTGAAATATAGACCGTCCACCACGAAATAACGATTTTCCATTTTCCAGCAAAAATAAAAAAGATGAGCCATGGAAATACTGCAATGAGAAATAGTTTTACTAGACCTTTGAGATGAGGGGCACGTTTCAAGTATTCATTGAATTGTAAGGCCCTTTCTGCTGTCAGGCTTGCACCCTCTAAATCCTCTTGTCCTAAAAGACTTAGTACACCATCCCAAGACGTTATCCTTTTCCAGCCGAGTAGAAACTTTGCAAATCCCCCTGATGGGACCTCAGCTCCTTTTTGAATATTGAGCCAATAGGTTTCAGCTTTCTCATTAAAGTAATTATTCAAGGCCGATGATGAGACTTCGTTGATCGTGTCACGTTGAACTTTCAACGAAATCATACTTTCGTAGTTAGCGATTTTTCCTTGAATCTTACGCGAGTAATTGTAAAGATCAGTTTGAACCTTCTCCTTTAAGTCATAACAAGTTATTTCTTCACCACTGGTTGTAGGAATTTTGATACCTTTTAGTGATTCATCAATAACCCCATAAGGTCGAAAAAACTCTGAGATTTTGTCACTACTTTTTGCCATTTCTAGTTGAGGAATTACTTTGTCAAAACATTCCCCGGAGTAGAGGTCAATTAACGAACGCAAACTTTGATCATCAATTGAGACAGACCCCGCATACATAACTGCTTTATAGAAGGCCGAAGGTGCATGAAGTTCAGAATTTGTTTTTTCAAAGAGCTTATCGACAATAAGACTTAAAAAATTTGCAACTTCTTCGGCAGATTGAGTAAGTACATCAAAAACAAAACTAACTTTATATTGTTGTTGTAAATCAATAACTTTGGTAGCTATGTAATTGTTGTTATGCCAAGTAACCCTCTTGAAATCTTGAGTACTACTGAATGATCCGACTTTTAATAGTGAAACACCTAGTAAAAAAGAAGCGATGAGTTTAACAAATGTTCCTAAACTCGCTCCTCGAAAGCCTCCCAAAGAACCTGGAAGATAGCGTTTAAAATAGCCCCAAGTTGCAAAGAAAAAAGCACTTCCAAAAGTGAGGGCGAGAATTCCTGCAAGGATAGCTTGAGAAGTAATAATGTTAATCGAAGCTTCATGGAAATGGAGTCCGATTATAGTGTAGAAGGCTTCATACGCCGTTGATGAAAACATAATCTCTCCTAATTTCTAAAATCTTTGTAACAACCAATCCCATCCGCACAATCAAAAAAGAGGTTATCAATTCTTTTTGATAGCTCTGAACCTTGGTCAACTTTCATTTCTTCCTCGACAACAATTTGCTGATACTTTTCACCTTCTTTGTTAATCTGTTGAAGAACTTGGTTGAGTGGTTCAGAGTTTTGTTTTTCAAGAGCCAAAGTCATTTCAATTTGATCCTTTAGCACTCTCGTTTTTCTAATCGCTTCATCCTGTCTTTTAGTTGGTAAGTGTGGATTGGTAGTTAGTTTTGATGATGCAAAATCAACAGTTCTTCCCATGTCATCAGCAAAGATATTCATGGCCAAGGCGTCAGAGAGTTTGCGACAAGCAATTGCTCGTTTTTGATGTGGAAGATAAGCTAGAGATAGAATAGTTTGACGATCAATTAGATTATGGTCGGCACCACCACTTAAACCTTTTAAGTCATCATCAGTAATTAAGTTATAAACATTGCTTCTATAACCACCTCTATCAAGAATCTTTTTAACGACTCCACCACAAAGTTTTTCAAATGTTTCCTTTCTAACATCCATGAGATAAGTTCTAGGAGTCAATTGAACACGATGAGGGCCATAGTCTATGCTAAGACTTCCTCGCTTAATGATGGTGTCTCCAATAAAGGCTTTGGTGAGATTGACAACCCGATCAGCACTTGCACCTTTGAATCCAGCCCACTTTGCTGTGCTTTCAATTAGACGGTTTTCTGCTGTTTTTCCATCCCCTGACCAATTGGCAATGTCTGCATCCAAATAGTTTTTGCAAGACTCCATAGACTGCTCAAAGTTTCCACCTGACTTTTGATTTGCTTTTCTAACACATTCAGCCCGTTGCTCATAAAACTCACTTACTTTAGAGTCCGTATAAGAGTCGATGGCCTTACATTGATTCATCCTAAGTTGAGCAAGAAAATTACTTTGAATCCGTGAGTGTTTGAGAATACTGCACCAAGTGGGAGAAAAGTAACAAGTTAATAGCATTGGACTGGCGGCCATAATGTCTTTTCCCATATCACCAAGATAGCGAGCATCTAAGATATTTTTTAAAGCAGCTTTCATAGTGTTCTCAATGGAAATCCGACCACAGTCGGCACCAAGCCCAATATCAAGATTAAGGTCAATTGTTCTGTATTCGTCAAAAACTGGATCTCGCCCTCTTCCATGTGAACCTAAAAGATAATCAGAGGGGGAAAGTGTGCCAACATTGCGATAATCAAGATCGCTACTGGCAAATGTGATTGAACTCATGGCCATAAAGGCCACGAGTATTGCGAAATAAAATTTCATAGGATTTCCTTAAAGGTTTAGTGAGGGAAATTCTTAACGAGATAATCAAGTGCTTCCCATTTATCTTCAAACTTTTTCAAGGCCTTTAATGCTTCTCTGGTATCACTCGCATTTGTTGGGCTTAACCAGCGACCCATCGGAGTTTGAGCGTAACAAAAGGCACCTTGAATAGTTTTATTTTTGTTGGTGAAGAATATCTCTGAATGTTTACCCTTGATGGTTTTAAGAGAACGAACAATCTCTCCTGATGCTTCATCTAAGAGAGAAGATTTTTCTAAAATAAAATCTACGTTGTCAGAGTTCATTTGTAGAAAAACATAGTTAGAAGCAACAGACCAAAATGCTTTGCCAACTTCCAGTTCAAAATAGTTTTGAGGTCTAGGTGTCAGTGTAATGAGCCAGCATCCACGCTTTCT
>PCUW01000025.1:0-5022 GCA_002787775.1 Bdellovibrionales bacterium CG12_big_fil_rev_8_21_14_0_65_38_15 | reverse complement strand
TCGACCTTGGTTTTCTGGAAGTGAGAGGATTCGCCTAATTTCTTCAATTACCGCCATTGTCATGAGAGTTTGAAGAACAGGATCACCATCGAGGGCATCTAGGTCATAGATATAGAAAAGTTTTGATTTGCCTTTCTGCCTATCACCTCCATTGAAAAATTTGGCATAAACTCCATCTGAATAAAAAGGACGCAATTTAGACAAAAGAATGTCGATAATTTCACGACTACGCTCATTTTTTTCATCAGAGAGTGAACCAAGTTCAACAATGAAATCTTCCATTGAGAGTTCGACTTCTTCGTCAGTCTCTTGTTTTACGAGTTGTCCATCAAGATAGGTCAATCCCTTACGATCGCATTTTTTAAGATATGCGAGTTTTAATGCCTTAGTGATGGCCGCTTGATGTTCACTCTCTAACTCAAAGCTAGGAGAAGTGAGAAGCACCGCCGAGGAAATTAGTTTTGTGAGAAAAGCGATCTTTTCTTCATCATAAACGCCTCTAAAAGGTGAGAAGGGCACATTTGTATTTCGATCAAAAACAGTTAAATCACCATCAAAATATTCAGCAAGCATGGAGTATGAACTTTTCTTATCAATAATGAAGATAAGAGGCTCAGGTGACATGCGCTTTGCCGCAATAATGGATTCGATCACAAAAGCGGATTTCCCCGATCCCGTATCGGCTAAAACAACGGTGTGATTTGAAGTCTCATTTTCAAGAAGTGAAAAAGGAACAAGATTATTTTCTCTTGATTTGAACAATGAGAGAGGTTTTTTCATGCCTCTAAATGAATCAAAAATGGGGATGAATTTTGAAGCATCTGAGCGCAAAATACGGATTGCTCTTTGAGTTGAAAAGTCTGCGTCAGGAGAATAGCAAAGAGGAAGTGAATTAAGAGTAAGACCAAGGCCAATATCTTTTTCAGTGATGACTTCACAATCAAGTTCATTGTTGAAAATTTGGCAAATTTCTTTTTCTCGGTTGTTTAGCTCTTCTTCTGTTTCACCCTCTATGATTACGCTAAAGGTTAGATGAAGACAGCGATCATTTCTTGCAAGTTGTTCTTGAATTTCCTTAATTTCTTCTTTCTGTAAACGTGATTTTGCAGTTGTCCCATGCTCTAAGAAAAATTCTTTAGTATCAAAAAAGAATTTTGTTTTACTTTTTGTAGGAAAAGAAAAATTTAATGATAGCTTAAATGGAAAAGGAATCTTTAAAAAATAGGCCATGCCCCCATGATAAGCATAGAGTGGACTTGTTTTAAGGCTGAGAGTTCTACTCTTTGTTCCTTCTCGCTCAATTCCTGAAAAGTCTAAAACTGGTGAGTTATAAAGAAATTGATCTGAAATTGGGATGTTCTTATTAAAACTGGCAAAACTTCTTTTGTAGTAGGTGACAGGATTAAAAAATCTCCTTAAAAAATCAAGAAGCTCCGTAGCTCCAAGTTTATTGAGTTTTAAAGGGGAAGACATCTCAAGAGATTTGAGAATACTTTTGAAAGCATTTAGCTCAAAAGTAAATTCTTTGAGTTCTTGGTAAAGTGTAACCTCTCCTTTAGCAAGATAATCCTTAGCTTTTCTGGTTTTAATAAGATTTGGAAAATACCGAATTGATAAAAAAAGTTTTCTGCGCATTGGTGATACTTCATTTCTTTTTGAACAAGATTCCTTGGTAGAGTGCATTCTTTCTTGGAAAAGAATATTACTTACTGAATGACCATCACTGAATTGGGACTCAATATCAGCTATTTGTTGATCGAAGGTTGAAATAAAGGACTGATCAAAAAGAAATTGCAGAGTGCAGTTTTCAGGCAATGAGAAAAATGATTTTAGCCCATCTACTGCCTCAATGATTCTTTTAGAGATCATTGGCTCATGTTCAAGAAGTTCTAGCTGAAAGACGGCCCCTAGAGAGCCGTCTTTTAGTAGGTATAAAGAATCAGCCGTAAGAAACTCATCGTAGGGCAACAAAGCTGATAAAGATTCTGGCCTTGAAAAGAGAGCATTTGTAAAAGATGATCTATCGCTTAATACTTTAGCGATAGGCAAAGGAAGTTTATTAAGCGTTGATGCTTTCAAGTTTATCTCCTAAAAGTTAAATGATTAATTAGAGAATTAGCGGTAGCGTCCTCCGTGTTCCATGAAGTGGTGAGTTTTTAGGGGAGGATGAACTTCTTTGACTTCATCTTTTTTTTTGGTTTCTTTCACTTTCATTTCTTTAGGAGCTTGATTTTCAGTGAGTTCCCACTGGCCACCTTGGACAATAGAGCGAATATAACCTCCACGGAAATAATCGCTATGTACGGTTTCATGGGGATGAATATAAATATCAACTTGTTTTGGTTGGGTGCGATTAGGGACAAAGAGTGAATTGTTATCCAACTCCTTTACTTGCGACTTCCCATTGTAATCAGAACGTATTTCAAGAAAATTTACGCTTGGTGCTCTCGTTGTTGAGCATGAGCTAATGATAAGGGTAAAAGAAAGTGGGAAAAGCAGCGATAGCTTTTTCATAAATGATTCTCCATAAGTGTTAAATTGTCGTTATTAGTCGATTAGGCGGCTTAGATAGGAAAAACTGCCTTGTGCTGATTGTGTTTTAGGTTTAGCAAAGTACCAATTGGGTAGATCAACTGTATCTTGAAGAATTAGCCAAACATCCTGACCTGATCCAACATTGATTGTTGGTAGAAGATTTTGTGCGTGTTGTAGATACCAATTTGTGACAAGGGAAGCAGCATTGCTAACGCCTCCGGCTGCCATATGTTTTGCTTGATCTCCTGTTATTACGGAACTACTCCCACCAAGGGCGTTTGTCTGTGTGCTTGTTTGGGCCTGTTGGATTGCTGACCCAATTCCTTGAACAACTGAGCTTAGAAATGCCATCGAAGCAACGCGCGATTGCTTAGAGTTTACAATACCTGTAATACCAAAACTAGAATCGTTCCCATCGGCAACAAAGCCATTTAGACCACGTTCAAACATTTTTCCTGATTTAGATACACAAGAAATTTTGTCTGTCTGCATTTCGATACGTTCAATTGATAAATTTCCCTGTGACTTGGCAATTATGAAACAGCCTGAAAGATCAATTTTTGTTTTATTAGGTCCAACAAAGAAATAATCAGCTTGTAATAGTACAGGAACGGGACGAGATTCGCTTGCTTCAACACCTGTTAAGAGTTTCGCTTTCAAGTATGATCCCGCAGGAACTTTAATTGTCATTTCACTTTTAGCTGCACTTGATTGCACGGGAAATGAAATTGTTGATGGCCCTGAAGGAGGTTGTCTTTTAAAAACTTTTCTATGGTTGGCAGCAACCGAAGTCGCTTGCCCTTGATCTTGTGCTCGAACACCACTTACTTGATGATTGCTTGTCGGTTGGTCAAAACTGACATTGTTCTCATTTGTAGGTGGTGAAGTGGACTCTTGAGGTTGAGGTGTTTCTTCTGTGGGAGTTGCATCATTTTTGTCTTTTTGCTCTTGAGGTTCATCAAGTCTTTCACTGATTTTTTGTAGAGACTCTGCTATTACTTTTATATCTTGTTCTAGTTTAGCCATTCGTTTTGAATTAACATTATCTTTCATTTGGGAAAGATTTGTACCACCTCCAACAATACGACCTCCTTCAAAACTGACACTTTCCTTTTGATGGTAAATCCTTTCTTCTGTGTTGAGGAAAGTAGAAAGTAGATAAATGCTTAAAATAGTGAAAACAGAACTTACATAGATAAAATAAACTCTATATTTGGGATAATATTTCTTTATTTTCCCCACAATAGGGGAAAGCTTCTTCTTGAGATTCTTCAAGATGATCTCCTTGGAATAGGTTGAATTAAATGGAAAAGGAATAGAGTGCTACTCGGTCTTAACTTCACCAAAAGGAATGTTTAAGTTGTAATAGACTGAGCTTGGCTTGGCGACGATCCTAAAAAAGGTGGACTCACTTGGTTTGAGCTTGTCCTTATCAGTTTGCGATAACAAGGCAAGGTTCGGTTTACCCAATGAAAGATACCTAAGGTCAACAGCATAGGTTTTCTTTTTTGATCCATTTGTCAGTTTGAAAACATAGCCGTTAAACTTTGCTCCTGTGTAAAGTCGAACTAGTTTTGCCTTTAGATCAGCAACACCCGAATCAATTTCGCGTTCTAGTGGTCGTTGTTCAACTCCTAAAACTTCTTCTCTACGAATCATCGACTTCATAAGATCAATATCTGTAATGTCAGAAGTCACATTGCCCTCTTTCTCAATAAGAGAACTTTTGGGAATGAAATCGTAAAAACTGTCTGTTTTTTCTGGGATCGCCTTAGAAACGGTTTCTATATTGGTACTAACTACAGCACCATTGGCCAAAAGAAATGTAATCTTGCTTTTTCCCTTGGTAAAACGAGGTGTAACTGAAAGAATTGCATAGTCAGGATTAGCTTTGTCAGCAGTTTCAATTGAAAAATCTGAGGCGCGGCTAATCGTTTTAACAGGCTCGTTAAATCTGAAAATTGTTTCACCGCCATAAGAAATAGTAACGGCCTCTGTTTCAGATCCATAGTAAATCGTTTTTGCATGACAGGTATTCATTCCAAGGCTAAAGCCAATGTAAAGCAAGACAATATGGCTGATGATAATAATAAGCACTTTATAAATTAGGTTTGCTAGAAATTTAAGCCCGTTTAGCACTGCTGTGATGTACATGTTTTTCATTTTTCACCTCATTTAGATAGATTGTTTTTTGTTTTAAAAGTTTCGGCCTTACCCCAATTAAGACTTGTGAGTTCGAGATACCAACGACGGCCTCGTTCAGGAGGAGAAAGTTTCATTGTCATCTCGATGACTTGATCCTCATGCCCAAGATACTGTTGATTTGCATAAAACTCTGCTCGTGTCGTTGCAACGACATGGTAATTGCCGTCATTGTCTGTTTTGATTTCTTTGGCGATAACCGTTGAAATCTGAGAGATGCCTTCTGTCTTTACTTGTTCCATCCAACTGGATGCTTCTAAATCAAAAGCAACTTTCAGCTTGTCA
>PCUW01000035.1 GCA_002787775.1 Bdellovibrionales bacterium CG12_big_fil_rev_8_21_14_0_65_38_15 | reverse complement strand
CAAATTGATGAGAAGCTTATTTCCCGGTGGTAGTATTACAGGTGCACCTAAAAAAAGAGTATGTGAACTGATTGATGAAATCGAAGAAAAGCCTCGTGGTTTTTATTGTGGATCAACGTTGTTTTGGGATGGCTCAGGATTGAGCGCATCGATTAATATTCGAAGCGGAGTGATTGATTGGTCCAAACAAAGTGCGACTCTTCACGCTGGAGGAGGTGTGACCGTCCACAGTGATTGTGAAAGTGAATGGAATGAAATGCTTTCGAAATTAAAAAGTTTTCAAAACGTACTGACTACAATTTAGCTAAAAGTTTTGGTATTTCTTCCTCATCTAAAACAATGAATTGCCCTTTATCATCATCATAACGAAGAACTTCTGCCTCAGTGATATTAAACCACCAAGCATGGAGTCTTAGACCACGCTCTTTAATTGCATTGGCTATGGCTGGATAGCTAGAAAGGCGTCTTATTTGTAAAATCGCATTGGCTTGAGAGGCAAGATCAAGTCTGCTCCATTCGCCTTTAGGTGGTTTGATTTGTTTCATCTCAGCGCCAATCCCAAGCCAAGCTGCAAGATCACCTTCAAACTTCATATCATCCATAATCGCTGCCACAGCACCGCAATTCGAATGGCCGCAAACAATCACATCTTTAACTTGAAGCTGATTAACAGCGAACTCAACGGCCGCACCGACGCTTCCACGAAAAGTTCCGTACTCTGGAACAATATTGCCAACATTTCTTAGTACGAACATATCGCCTGGATCTGTTGAAGCGAAGAGATTTGGAACCACACGACTATCTGAACAAGCGACAAGTAGTGTATCGGGGCTTTGAAAAGCAGAAAGATCAGAAAAAAGTTGAGCGTATTCTTTTCTTTTAGTTTTTCTAAAATCCAATATTCCGTTCAGTAGTTTTTTCATAATCTAACTCCTAACGCCTCTTAGACGTGGTTCTATAGAAACCTTGAAGATCAATAGGTTATATTGAAATAATCCTAAGTTCTAATAAAATCTTACATGCAGTCATCAGAGAATAGCTTTGATTGACAGTGATGAAAATGGCCCGATATGCTTGGGTTGTCATTCATAAAAATGATTTCTCGGCATGGATATGTCTTTAAAACTACGATGTTTTAGAGGCGCTGAGCGAACTGCAAAGGAGTGTGGAATGGCGCAGCAAGACGCAAAACAGGTGGAGCTTGGGAACCTAACAGAGGAACAGAAGATCCCTTTAGATTCTCTTTCATCGTTAACGGGTTTTCCGGTCGACTTCATCAAAAAGGAGCTGCTTCTAGAAGAAGATCAGCTATCTTTGGCGGAACTACGTCGCTCGATGCTAAGTTACTTAGAATCGAATTCGGAAATGTTACAAGGTTGATTCCTCTCGATTGTCAGTAGGACTCCTGAGTCGAATCAATATTTAAAGCCCAAGGGTTCACCCTTGGGTTTTTTTTTGTAATATACTCACGGATATAGGCACTCACTCCTATAGATTCTTAACGAGGCCTGTCATGTCATCAATTCTATCAATATTGCTTCTTCTCTTATCATTTAGAACTTTTGCTTTTGATCATGATCATACGGCTTTGAGTAAGATTTTAAGCGAAGCCTTAAAAATTGAAGGTGCTCAGACACTCGTTAATTATAAACAGCTAAAGAAATCACCAAGACAACTCGATGCCTATCTCGAAACACTTTCAAATCTTAAGAAGTCTGAATATGACCGCTTTAGTAAAGATCAAAAACTAGCCTTGATGATTAATGCCTATAACGCTTTTACGTTGAAGCTTATGCGTGATGCCTGGCCAGTAAAATCCATTAGAGATCTTGGCTCACTTTTTACCAACCCATGGAAAAAAGAATTCTTTAAGCTCCTTGGTCAAGAAAGACATCTTGATTGGATTGAACATGAAGTTATTAGAAAAGAATTTAATGAGCCTAGAATTCATTTTGCCGTTAACTGTGCTTCGATTGGTTGCCCTGCTCTAAGGCAAGAGGCATTTATCGCCTCTAAGCTAGATTCCCAACTCGAAGAGCAAGCAAAAATGTTTCTTAATGATAAATCAAAAAATACAATCAAAAATGGAAAAGCTTACCTTTCAAAGATATTTGAATGGTATGGAGATGATTTTATCAAAGAAGAAAAAAATATCTTAATCGTTCTCAATCAATGGCGAGACGATAAATTTAAAGAAGATTCAAAAATTGATTATCTCGATTATGATTGGGCCGCTAATTCTTTTGAGAGCAACTAATGATAAAAAAACTAATAATACTTCTCGTTCTAGCACTAGTTGTCGCAAGCTATTTCTATTTTGGACTAAATGAGACGTTAACCTTTGCCTATCTCAAGGAAAATCAAGTCTATCTTCAACAAATGGTTCGAGATCATAAACCTTGGTCTATTCTCATTTATATTGGTATTTATGTTCTCGCCACGGGCTTAAGTCTTCCAGGGGCAACTATTTTAACGTTAGCTGGTGGCGCTTTATTTGGATCCATTATCGGAACATTTTATGTCTCTATCGCCAGTACATTAGGGGCAACTCTGGCCATGATTATGGCGAGACTCTTTTTACAAGAGTGGGTGAATAAAAAGTTTGGTAAAAAAATTGAAGCCATAAATCGTGGTGTTGAAAATGAAGGTGCATTTTATCTTCTCACTTTAAGACTTGTTCCAGTTGTTCCATTTTTCTTGATCAATTTAGGAATGGGCTTAACCAAGATGAGAGTCTTCACTTATATGTGGGTTTCTCAGTTAGGGATGCTTCCAGGCACCTTTGTTTATGTTAATGCTGGCTCTCAACTTTCAAGCCTTAAAAGTGCTTCAGGTATTTTATCACCAGAGGTTTTAGGCTCTTTTGTTTTACTTGGAATCTTTCCTTTAATTGCGAAAAAATTTCTTGGCTATTTGAAGGCCAAAAAAGTTTATAAAGGTTTTAAAAAACCAAAGAAATTTGAATACGATATGATCGCCATCGGAGGCGGAGCTGCAGGATTAGTAACGGCATATATTAGTGCTGCTGTTAAAGCTAAGGTTGCACTTATCGAAAAAGATAAAATGGGTGGAGATTGTCTCAACACTGGTTGTGTTCCCTCAAAAGCTATTCTTAAAGCTGCCAAGCATGTTTATCACGCTAAACATCTCGATCAATTTGGAGTTAAAGTCACTGGCATCGATATTGATTTTTCAAAAGTGATGAAGCGTGTCCATGAAGTTATTAAGGCGATTGAACCTCATGACTCTAGAGAGCGATACACAGGTCTTGGAGTTGATTGTTTAGAAGGCCATGCCAAAATTGTTTCCCCATGGGAAGTTGAGCTAAATGGCAAAAGACTAACGACAAGAAGTATTACGATTGCAACTGGGGCGGCTCCGTTTGTTCCTCCTATTCCTGGAATTGATCAAGTTGATATTCTAGTGTCTGAAAACTTATGGAATATAACAGAACTTCCAAAAGACATGGTTATTTTAGGTGGTGGCCCTATTGGTCTTGAAATGGCCCAGGCTTTTAGCCGTCTAGGCTCAAAAGTGACTATCGTTGAAATGCACCATCGCCTCATGAGTAAGGAAGATGCTGATGTCGCTAATGTTATTGAGAATCGTTTAAAAGAAGAGGGAGTTACAGTTTTAACTTCTCATAAAGCTTTGAGATTCTCTGCTTCTAATCAATTAGTTGTAGAACATGATAGCAAAGAGTTGACTATTACATTTGAAAAAATTCTTGTTGCTGTTGGTAGAAAGGCGAGAGTTAAAGGTTTTGGTCTCGAAGATCTTGGAGTAAAACTAAGAGCGAACGGGACTATCGAAACTGACGAATACTTAAGAACGAACTTTCCTAATATCTTTGCTTGCGGTGATGTCACTGGTCCTTATCAGTTAACTCATATGGCTTCTCACCAGGCATGGTACTGCGCTGTGAATGGAATCTTTGGCTTTCTTAAGAAGTTTAAAGTTGATTACTCTGTCGTTCCTTGGGCCACTTACACTGATCCAGAAGTAGCTACCGTTGGTCATACAGAGGACAGCGCTAAAGCTGCAGGACAAGAATATGAAGTTTATAAATATCAACTTGATGATCTTGATCGAGCGATAGCGGACGGAGAAACAGATGGTTTTGTGAAGGTTTTAGTTTCACCTGGAACTGATAAGGTTATTGGTGCAACTATTGTTGGGGCAGAAGCGAGTGTGAGTATCCTTGAATTTGTTCAGGCGATGAAGCAAGGCTTTGGTCTTAACAAGATTCTAGGAACAATTCATCCTTATCCAAGTCTTGGTGAAGCGAATAAATATCTTGCTGGAATTTGGAAGAATTCAACCAAACCAGAAAAACTTCTAACTTATCTAGAGCGCTTTCATCAATGGAGAAGATCTTAGCTTTTATATCTTTGATTAAGATTTAAGCCTTTTTCATAGATTTTGTTCATAAGCTTTCTATCCATCTTAATTTTGTAACCAATCTTTAGAAATTGGTTCATCAATGCTTGTTTATAAAGTCCATTTTGTTTAAAACGAATTGAAGAAGTCATTGATGTTGACTGAAGTCTTACAGGTTTTGCTACTTTTTGAAGTCGTTCACAAAAAATCGTATCTTCAAAAATATCATCAGTACCAAAAGGGGTATCAATACCATTTAACAGATCTTGATGTGTAAACAGACAATGATCGAGATAATAAATCTTAGATAAATCACCACGGATTCGATTTGACCAAAATGACGTAAAGTTTAACAGCGGATGATGCTTATCAAATCGATGAGTAAAAGCCCCCCACGAAGGCTTATCTAGTGATAGAAGCTCTTCTTTAAATCCTGGAGATAAAATACTTCTAGGGTGATGAAAGACGAGCCAAGGTCCTTTAGCGGCTTTAATTCCTTCATTTAATCTAGAAGCTCTGTTTAGAGCAGTACTTTTAAGATAAGTGAAGTTTCTCTTTTTACATTCTGATTCCATGCCATCATCGCTAGGTGTATCCACGACGATAACATCTAAACCCATTAAGGAATCAAGAACCTTTAATGTTAAAGGACGTTTGAGGTCATTGAATGTCGGAAGAATAATCGTTAACAGCAAGCACTTCCATCTGCCTGAACAGCGCTCTCATCCAGGTAGGGAACATCCATACCGCAACCTTTAAAAATACCAAAGTGCTTAGAAAAGTCACCTGCAAATTCAAAGTGTTCTGCAAAACGTGACTTATTCAACATTAAATAGGTATTGCCGCAAACAGATTCCCATTTACCACTTTCAAAATAATGATGACCATCAAGCAGAAAGCCATTTGGTGATGTGTCGAGTGAGCCTTTGTATTTTACCACTTGACCGAAATCTTCGCAGGCATCTTCAAGCTCTGAAATTTTGAAGAGGCGATAAGTCACTGAGTAAAACTTTGCAGGAGCTATCATTTGCTGAATTTTTTCATCACCTATAACAAGTTGTCTTGAAGAGACGATTCTTGGATCGCTAAAGCCTGAGGCTTTGCTGAAGCGGTGAAAGTCATTCCAATAAAGTGCTCCACCAAGACATTCACCACGTACAGTTGGATCTTCCTGTAATTCTTTTGATAGACGTCTATCAGTATAGACATCACTAAAATAAAGCTCTCCACCATCTTTTAATAGATTGAAGGCATCGGTTAGAACCTTCTTTTTATCTTCAACCAGATTGATCACACAATTTGAAACGATAATATCAAAAGAGCCTGGAGCGAGATCGAGTTGATCTAACTTTTCAATATCGCCCAAAAGGAATTGGACATTATTAAAGCCAAACTTTTCAGCGTGAAAGGGAATGTTTTTATTTGCGACTTCAAGTTGATTTGGAGTCATATCCACGCCTACAACACTACCATTTTTACCAACGATATGAGAGATTGCGAAAACATCGCGACCAGCTCCACTTCCTAAGTCTAGTACTCGTGTTCCTTCCATTTTTTCTGGAATGACGATGCCGCAACCATAGTATTTTTGATGAACTTCATCAGATAAAATCGAAAGTGCTTTTTTCACATAGGGAGCAAGGGATTCATCCGTACAGCACGCATCTGTTTTTAAGTCAGCACTTGTTTGTAGAGTGTCACCGTAATAAGTTTTCACATCATCTTTAATACTCATACTAAACTACCTCCACATGAAGAGCCTGCGCCGGCGCTACAGCCATAACAATGTTGTCCCCATATAATTTCTTCATTTTTAATTTGATCAAAATTTTCAATATCCCAAATCGTAGGCTTGTTCTTAGAATTCAATTCAAGCATTTGGTTAAAGTCACAATCATAGATTTGACCATCATAACCTATGGAGATGAGATTAAAGCACATCATGTTGGCAGCAGCAGAGGGATTAAAGGCATCGATCAGAGTTTGTTGATATTCTTCAAACTTTCCACTTCTTTCAAGATCTTCGAGAAATCTTTTAATTGGCATATTGGTAATGGTGTAAAGATTATTAAACTCAATATCAAACCAATCTTTAAGGTTAGCTTTATAATCTTTTTCAAGTTTTTCCTGAGATGGAGGAAGCACAGCAGACAGAGGATTGTAGACTAAGTCTAAAGTTAGACCTGACTCTCTAGCATAACCAAGTTGATTTAAATTTCTTAGACCTCGTATTGATTTTTCAAAAACACCTTGGCCGCGTTGCTTATCGACATTCTCTTTTGAGTAGCACGGCAAGGAAGCGACCACTTGAACTTTATGTTCAGCTAAAAATTCAGCCAAGTCTTCTTGGCCTGGTTCAAACAGCACAGTGAGGTTACAACGATCGATCATTGTAATATTTCGTTTAGATACTTCTTTAACAAACCATCTAAAGTGAGCATTAAGTTCTGGCGCTCCACCGGTCATATCAATCGTCTTAACTTGAGATTGATCAATTAAGCTAAGTAGGCGATCAAAAATATCTTTGGTCATGTTCTCAGTGCGTGTAGGGCCGGCTTCGACATGACAGTGCCTACAAGCTTGATTACATAATTTTCCAAGATTTATCTGCAAAGTATCGATACTTTTTCGCATTACTGGCAGCTGATTTTCTTGAAGACGAGATAAAAACATCATTGGGCAACCTTTTAACTCGGATTTTAAAACACCGATGAATACTAACTTTTTAAGTTTCCAAATTCTGACTAATTCTGTTTTACAGGCAAAATTTCCACAATCCAACTACCTACGTCGATTTTCCTCAAATCCTTTTCAAGATTTCCGATACTTAACCATAGAAATTTGAAAGTAACAGGATTGTCCATATGGATTTAGCTACAATTATCGGTCTCGTGCTTTGTGTTGGTGCGGTGATCGGGTCAATTTTCGCTGGTGGTGATCTCTTAGCCTTCGTCGATATTCCATCGGTTATCGTGGTTGGACTTGGGGTATTAGGATCAACGTTTATTAAATGGCCATTAGAAATTGTGAAGGGTGTTGCTGGCGTTATTATGAAGTCAGTCTTTTATGCACCGACTGATATTAAATCTACTATTGAAGAAATCGGAAAACTTGCAGACACAGCAAGACGTGAATCAGTTTTTGCGCTTGAGAAAGTTCAAATTGATGATCCGTTCATGAAGAAGGCGATGACACTTGCCGCAGATAACAGACCTCCAGAAGTGATCGCTTCGATTCTTCAACTTGAAATCGATTCAATGGGTGATCGACACAAAACAGGTCAAGATATCATGCAAGGTATTGCGGATGATGGCCCAGCTTTTGGTATGATTGGAACTCTTATTGGTCTAGTGATCATGCTTGGCAACCTTTCGGATCAAGCAGCGATTGGTCCCGCCATGGCCGTTGCCCTTTTGACGACTTTTTATGGTTCTTGTTTGGCTAACATTGTGGCCAACCCGATTAAAGTTAAACTCGGATATCGTTCAGCCACTGAACAATCACGTATGACGATTATTATCGCTGGAACACTCGGTATCGTTGCCGGTGAAAACCCAAGATTAATCAAAGAAAAACTAAATGCATTCTTACCACCAGGTGAAAGAGATCATGGTGATGATGCAGAAAAAGGCGAATAGGATAAATTGTGGCAGAAGAAGCAGTAAATTCTCCAGTCTCAGATGATGAAGGCGCAGGCGACGCTCCTGTAAAATGCCCTCCATGTACCCCAGGTCTTCCTGGATGGATGGCAACGTTTTCAGATATGGTGACGCTACTTCTAACGTTTTTCGTTTTGCTTCTTTCCTTTGCTAAAACTGAGTCCGCTAAATATGAAGCTGCAATGGGATCTATTCGTAATGCCTTTGGTGGTAACGTTCTTAAACAAGGCGAAGTAATTCAAAAAGGTAAATCACCTGATGATTCACCAACGATGATGGAAAGTCAGGATCCAATTCAACCATTTCCCATTGAATTTTTAACAACTGAAGGTTTTCTCGATAAGCACGAAATTAATCGTGAAAGTACAGAAGACCTTAATACCATGAAGAGTGATCTGCAAGAGTATGGTCTCTCAGAAAACGTAACAGTTTACGAAATGACTGAAGGAATTAAAGTTGTTGTTAAAGATAAAATCTTTTTTAATGAAGGCAGTGTTACTCCTTCAAAAATCGTTGTTAAAGTCTATGACGATCTTGTCAAAATGCTAAGTTCAAAAGATTGGGTTGTTTTTGTTCAAGGGCACGCCGCTGTAGGTGAGAGATCTGCCGATGGTAAGGATGCTTTCGAATTATCCGCCCAAAGAGCGGCAGCGGTCTCCAAGTCACTTATTAGGCGCGGGGTTAGAGCAAGTAAAGTTACGACTGTATTTTACGGTGATACGCGAACAATCACTTTGCCTAATCGCTCACAAGCAGAAAATGATGAACTATCGAGAAGAGTCGAGTTTATGATCAGAAAAGCTGATCTCAATACTCCTGGTAGTAAGTCAAATTAAGGATTATATGCAAGCTGGTCTATGCCCACTTGAAGACTGGGATCAAGCACTAGACTTTTTAAAAGCCCTAGGGATTTCTAGATCTCATTTAAAAAAGCATTTAAGCTCTGCTCAATTAAAAAAATCACTTCGTGCAAAAGCAGAGTTAGACTTCTCTCTTGATGTTTTAAATCCAGGTTTAATCTCTCCTGAATACTCAAGTCAGCAGCCTAAAATTATCGATGAAAATGATGACTTTATTATTATTCATAAACCTGAAAATGTTCATGGTCATGCGCTTAATTATCTTGAACAAGATAATATTCTTTGTTGGCTGAGATCAATTGGTTACGGTAAATATTTAAATGTAGCCCTTGCCCAACATGAACGAGGTCTTCTTTATAGACTAGATCAAGCCACTTCTGGAGTTCTTCTCTATGTTAAAAGAGAGGATCTATGGAATGATCTTCGAGCGCGCTTTCATCAGGTTGCCCACTTGAAACGCTATATTGTTGTTCTTGATGAAAAGCCAGTTAAAGAAGGTTTATTAAACGCTTGGTTTGATTTAACAGGAAAAAAAGTGAAAGCTTCTGAAATTCATAAGGCCCAATGGGTTGAAGGAAGCATGTTTGTAAGAACGATTCGAGAGGATGCAAGGGGAGTGGTCGTTGCCGTTGATTTGGCCCACGGTCATCGTCATCAAATTAGATCTCATTTTGCGATGTTTGGTACACCGATTCGTGGCGACAAATTCTATAACGGAAAGGAAGCAGAGAGATTATTTCTTCATGCCTATCAATATAAAATTGAAAACTTGATCAATGCTAAAGACGTAAATCTAGGGTTTGGCAGCGACTTCTTGGACTTGGACAGTGACCTTGAGATGCTCGGCGATCATAGCGGGATCATTCATGGTCGCTAATTTCACAACGTACTTACCTTCACTAACGGCATTGATTGTTAGTCTTGGGTGAATCAATTTAACTGCAACAATATCCGTTCTTTCTAAGTTATCGCTTGGTGAGTTTAAGGCCACTGACTTTAAGTTATTCGCCAGTGTTCTAAAAAGTGTTTTTCTAAGATCAGACTCGGGGATAGGTTTATCTTTTGGTTCAGCAAAATTCATCGTTATTGTTAAACTGTTACCATCACAAGAAGTCGACCAATTGGCAGGAATACGTCTATCAAGTTTGACTAGTACAGCTCTGCAGGAGGTCGGAATTAAGGCGCTACGATTAAACAAACCTTCTTTTCGACCAAGGGTCATAAGAAAGATCGACATCATTAAAATACCGACGACTAAAATTGGATTTTTCATTATAGATTTCAATAGCATGGCCATATTATCCATGTTTTTACTGAAAAAAGCACTCAAGGAAGCAGGAATAATACCCGATAAGAATTGTACGGAATTGAGGAACCATCCTCACCATACAGGGGCACCTAGGGTGACGTTTAAAGATCTATTACCAAGAAAAGAATTTTGGAATCTTCTCAAGTCACTAGAATCACTTGAGAATCCAACATCTTTGAGCTCCTTTGCTAATGCCCACGAAGTTAAGCCTCATTTGGTTTGTGAGGTGGTTAGTGTTTTGCAAAAGCTAAATTATCCACTCGTGATTGATGATCACCACGGACAAGACATTCTCGTACCACCGTCACATTCTCCTGGGATTCATTTTGAAATGAGTCTATGTGAATGGTTGGCGTTGCAGGCGATGTTTCCCGTGATCGGTAAAGAAGAATCAAAGCCTCATTATGCACTCGTGGCAGATAAGCTTGAGGATCTTGAAGCTCATTATCCTGAATATGATATGTACAAACTGCTTGAAGAAGAAGAAGCCAAAGAAGGAATTCTAGGTCGTCTTGGTGAACAGGCCGTAGAGATGGTAAAGAAAATTGAAGATGGTTTATCGCGTGGACTTGTGGTTCAAGTTCACTGGGGTCAATCAAGAGTGACTAGCGTTTATCCTCATAAACTTGTTTACTTAGAAGGCGAGCTTTCTTTAGTAGGTGAGGATGCGGGCGATCGTTGTCTTGTTTCGTTTTCAGTTAATGATATCAATTCTATTCGCTTTGATGTGACAAAAAATTATCAACCAAACTTTTCACCGATTGAAGTCGATGACTTTATTTTAGCACTTCGAGTAGTTTCAGGAAATGAAGAGAGACTTGTTCTAAAATTAAAAACAGCTAATGATGTGGATCTTAATCCTCCATATCATTTCTTAGCGAATCCTTATATTACGACGAACTCCGAGGGAGATGTCATTTGGGCTGCATCAGTCGAAGTTTGTGATGATTTCTATGCCTGGTTACACGATCTAGGCGATCGTGTGCAAATTATGGATCCAACTCACGTAGCAACAGGCTATAGTGAATGGCTCCATCGATCGAGTGAAATTAAAAAGGCTTCATAATTAGGTGAATAAATCTAAGGGTTTTATTCTTTTATCTTTTCTTCCGGCCATTGTTTTTTGGTGGCTTGAAGAAAACTATCCTCTACGAATTGCTCTTGCCGCCGGTCTCGGTATGGCTGTTATTGAAGTCATTGTTGAGCGATTAATGCTCGGTCATGTTCACAAAATTTCAAAATTCAATTTTATTATTTTAATGTTCTTAGGAGCGATGTCTTTATTAGGCGATGAAGGCATTTGGTTTAAACTTCAACCTTGTTTCACTGGTGTCGGTGTAGGAAGCTTTCTTTTCTATCAACGATATAAAGGTCAAAGCATAATCGCTGATATGCAAAAAGAATTTCCACAAAAGGTATCTATTCCGGCCAAGCTCACAAAACGAATAGAGTTTCATATGGGCATCTTCATGTTCTCTTATGGGCTATTTATGGCAGGTGTCGCCGTTAAAGCTTCTACAGACTATTGGCTCTTCTTTAGAACGGCAGGGTTCTATATCTGTAGCGCTATCTTTCTTGGTGTTGAAGTGGTCTATATGCGCCGTTGGGTCAGACATAACGGTCTAGATTGACTTTATTAAAGGGCTGCAGCGTTGTAACTACCAAGAACTTTAAAAGTCTTCGTAATATTTTTAAGCTCCAGCAAACATGCAGCGACCTCTGGATTTTTTTGATCTCCAAGAAAATCAATGAAGAAAACATACTGAAATGGATTTAATGGATCTGGGCGCGACTCAATCTTTGTCATATTCAGCTTATGAGAAGAAAAGCATTGGAGACATTCTAAAAGAGCACCTGGCTTGTGATCTGTCACAAAAGCCAAGCTTGTTTTATTTTTCTCAAGTGTATTGGGATTTTCACCTAATCTAGATAAAACTAAAAAACGAGTGAGATTCGTATCATTATTTTGAATCTTATCACTTAGGATTTCTAGATCATAGTATTTGGCACAAAGTTCACTGGCGACGATAGCTTTACCTTTTGATTGATCTGCATTTTCACGTAGAAGCTTGGCCGCGCCAGCAGTATCGTATTCGGCGTGGGCACGAATATTATGACGACTTAAAAAATCACGACATTGTGATAAAGCGATCGGATGAGAAGCTGCTTCTGTGATTTCTTCAAGAGGAGTGCCAGGTAAGGTCATTAAACAGTGCTTGATGGGTTGAAAATGTTCTCCCCATACTTCGACATTTTCAGCATATAAAAGATCGAGGTTAACTGTAACGTTTCCAACAATTGAGTTTTCTACAGGAAGAATAGCGAAGTCGACTTCTTTTGCTAATAGAGCTTCAACGACCTGTTCAGATAAGGCAAAGCCAAGTGGTTTGGCTTGTTGTCCGAAAAAACCTTGAAGAGCTAGTTCTGAATAGGCTCCACGTTCGCCTTGAAAACCAACTTTCTTCACTCTTCACCAAGTCTTAGTTTTTGATCAATCGCCGTTAGAGATCCAATAAATCTTGCACGAGCTTGATCAGCAAAGCGATTATATTTATTCATATCAACAAAAAGCTGCCAGCTATCATTTTGAACAACACCTAAAATTTTCATCAAACGCTTATAGCCTAAAGTTTCAATTTCTTGTCTTTCAGCACCTGTATCCATGAGCGTTCTGCCAATGAAGTGAGCAAGAACAAGAGAGTGACTGATTTGGCGATCATGCTCTTCAGCCGTTGTTTCAATCACTTTTAAGCCATGGCCATTAAGGTAGCGCTTGATATCGTTTAAAAGTTTATCTTCGATTCTAACTGGACATAAAACAATCTTATGACCAAAGACAGTTTCTCTCGCCGAGTCCGGTCCAAACATTGGGTGAGTGGCAAGGATTTGAATATTTTCAGGTAAATGCTTAAGCATGGCATTGACGGGTAACTCTTTTACCGAACACACGTCAACGAGCAAGCTTTTAGGGTTGAGCTTATCTTTAATTTGAATCATGAGGTTTTCAAACTCACTAATCGGAACAAAGGGAATCACAATAGGGCACTGACAGACTTCATCAAGAGTTCCAGTTTGAACTCCTAATTCTTTAGCTTCTTTAGAAACATCAGATAAATCGCAGACAATGACATCAGCGTCTTCTTTTAGATAGCGAGCAATCAGTTTTCCAAGGCGGCCAAAGCCTATAATTCCAACTTTCAAAGTAGTACCTCTCTCATACGACGAAAGGCTTCTCTTAAATCAGATTCACTTGCTGTAAAAGCAAAACGAAGATGTCCTTCCATTCCAAAAGCCGAGCCGCCTAGACCTGCGACACCAGTCTTCTCTAAAATATAAGTGGCCATCTCTGCTGAATCTTTAAAACGATCAAAATACTGAGTGACTTTAGGAAAGAGATAAAAAGCTCCACCAGGAGTTTCAACTTCAAACAAACCTTTTGATAGTTCAAGACACAAGTCTCTTCTTTTTTTCATGAGCGCAACCATAGGAGGTACAATTTCCTCTTCATGATCAATGGCGGCTACTGCTCCCCACTGTGCAAAAGTACAGTTATTACCTGTTAAATGGCTTTGAAGTTTATTGAGGTTTTTAGTGATTTCAGTCGAGGCAATACTGTAGCCAATTCGAAATCCTGTCATCATAAATGTTTTAGAAAAGCTTTGGACAAAGATAACATGATTGAATACTTCATCTGATAAAGAAGCAAAACTAAATTTTTCTTGATCATCATAAACTAAAGCATCGTAGGCTTCATCACTAACGATATGAATATTCTTTTCGACTGCTAAATTAGCAATAGCAATCATATCTTCTTTTTTATAAACAACTCCTGATGGGTTATTGGGGGAGTTGACGATAATGAGTTTTGTTTTTTTTGTAACAGCAGCTTTAATCCCGTCTACAGGAAGCTGAAGATCAGGGGCATCAATGAAAACAGGAATTCCACCGGCAAGCTTAACAGCTTCAGGAAAGCTTACCCAGTAAGGTCTTGGAATAATAACTTCATCGCCCGGATTTAATAGAGTTTGAAAAAGGTTATAGAGTGTTTGTTTAGAACCGTTTGAAACGAGAACTTGTGAAGGGTCAATCTTACGTCCCGTTTGTTTTTGAAATCGAGTTGCGATTCTTTCACGCAGTTCAGGGATACCCTCAACAAGCGAGTAGCGTGTATGGTTTTCAAGCATGGCTTTATAAGTCGCCTCTTTAACCACATCGGGAGTAGCAAGGTCAGGCTCTCCAACATTGAGAGCAATGATATCTTTGCCTTCTTTTTTCAATTTCATTAAAACGGAGGCAAGGCCCACAGATTTTGAGCCTTCAACTCCAAGTAAACGATCTGAAATCATATTAGTCCTTCTTAAGGCCCGTATTCATAAGTTCTGTTTGAATACGTACCGATTCTTCGTGAATTGTATCAAACAATTCTTTTACATAATCGGCATGAAGGCCAGCGCTTTGTCCTTGAGATAGGCGTTTTTCCATTAAGGCACCCATGCGCTGCATTTGTAGTGGAGTCACGTTGTTTTCAGCTTTTGCTTTTCCAATTTCAGTGACGATATTTTTTCTCATTGAAAGAGCGTCAATAAGCTCTTGATCGATACGATCAATCTTTGCTCGAAGTTCATCAAGCTGAGCTTCAAAGTTTCTGTCAGCAGAAAATTCAGTTCTAAGACTTAGAGAAGTTAATATTTCTTTTAATGAATCTGGCGTTACTTGTTGAGCGGCATCAGACCATGCATCATTTGGACTCATATGCGTCTCAATCATCAGGCCTTCCATATCAATGTCCATGGCTTTTTGACAGATACTGCCAACAAGATCACGAACACCGGCGATATGACTTGGATCACAAATCATTGGAAGATCAGGAAGCATTCTTTTTAATTCAATAGGGATTTTCCAAATTGGGTTATTTCTGTACATGGTTTTTTCATAGCTTGAAAATCCACGGTGAATAGCACCAATCTTTTTAATACCGGCACCAGCGATACGCTCAATAGCACCAAGCCATAAAGCAAGGTCAGCGTTAATTGGGTTTTTAACTAATACTGGAATATTAGTACCTTTTAAAACGTCGGCAATTTCTTGAACTGAAAAAGGATTGGCCGTGGTACGAGCACCGATCCAAAGGATATCAATACCATATTTAAGAGCAAGTTCTGCATGGGCCGCAGTTGCAACTTCAGTCGTAGTTAATAGACCTGTTTCTTCTTTAGCACGGGCCATCCACTTTAGACCTTCTTCGCCAACACCTTCAAAGGTATTTGGACGAGTTCTAGGCTTCCAGATACCAGCTCTAAAGATACGAACATCGTCGTTCTTTTTAAGCTCGTGGGCTGTCTTGATGACCTGTTCCTCAGTCTCAGCAGAGCATGGACCAGCAATAACCAACGGCTTTTTAAGGTTCGGGATCCATTTAGATAGAGGCACGATATCAAGTTTCATAGCTTTCTCGAAGTTCAGGGTTTTGTCCTAATAGAGCAAGATATATGCCTATCTTAGCATTGTTAAGCTGCTGTTTTTTCGTGTATAACACATGTAAATGCTGACTTAGGCTCTACATATGTCTAAAAAGCTGACGGTGACTTCGCAAATCAATGAAAAAAGGATAACTAAGATTATGCCTAAAAGATTTACCTCTACAAAACGCTTTATTGGTTTCCCTTGTACCCACCGTCAGTGGAAAGCTGATAGTCATTGCAAGTTCGTGCACGGCTACAGTCGTGAGTTCTATTTTGAATTTGAATGTAGTGAGATGACGAAAGAGGGTTGGGTTGTCGATTTTGGCGGACTTAAAGATCTTAAGGCTTGGCTAGATACGATGTTTGATCACACTTTTTTAGCTTCTTCAGATGATCCATACTTAGAACTTTTTAAAGACATGGATCAAAAAGGCATCATTCAGCTGCGAGTTCTTCCTAATGTTGGAATGGAAGGAACGGCAGAGTGGGTTTATCACGAGTCTGATAAATTGATTCGCGCAAAAACGAATAATCGTGCTTGGGTTTCAAAAGTTGAAGTTCGTGAAAATGAAAAGAACTCAGGCATCTACAAAATCGTTGAATAATCTTAAACTTCTTCATTTGAGTTTACTAACCAATAAAGTTCTTGATTGTTTGTGCTGTCCATTCTGTACTATCAATGGCTAGGTCATGACCAGCTTCAGGATGCATTTCTAGTTTTCCACCCCAAGCCTGATGAATTTTTTCAGAGCAAGAATAATGACATAGACGATCTTTTTTTCCGGCCATAATGAGAAGCTTTGGTTTTGGTTTTTCTTTTGAAGCATTGTAGGTGAGAGCAGCTGTAATTTGATTAATGAAGCTTTTATGTGAAACTGGACGTTCACGCTGATATTCAATCCATTTTTTTAAGATAGGTGGATGTTTATCTTTTCTATTGGATACCATTTCTAAGATGCCACGCTCAACTTCATCTCTGTTACGTGTGACAAAAAGTTTTAGAAAAGTTTTCATGCTTTGTGGTTGAAGTCTTTTGTGAATTGGACAAATACCTTTAAAGCTTGTGTTCATTAAAACGCAATTTTTAAAATCATCAGGGTAGAGCTCCATCCATTGACGGGCCATCATGCCACCTAATGAAATAGCGACTAATGTATTTTCTTGTTTACCATCAAAGCAATGAGCATATTCTTTGCGCATATCTTCAACATAGGCTTTAAAATTTCTAGGTGAAATGATTTCATTTTTTTCACCAACACCTGGATAGTCTAAGCCGATGATGTTGGCTTCTGGGAAAGTTGAGCGCATTACTCCGTAAAAATCTCCCCAATGTCTTTTTTCTCTAACAAGTCCTTTTAGTAAAAAGATATTCAAAATTTGATTCCTAGTTGAGTTTGCGTCCATCACATCATAATCTAGCACTTCTCACTCACCAAGTGATTCAAATGTTCCTAGGAGTTGACTCATGTCGTCAGTATTTACAAAGATTATTAATGAAGAGCTACCTTGCTTTAAACTTTATGAAGATGATCTCGTCATGAGTTTTTTAGCAGTTCCACCAAATCAACTTGGTCACGCTCTGGTTATTCCTAAGGAAGAGATTGATCATATTATTGATGTACCAACTGACACTTATGCTCGAGTGATGCAAATTGGTCAGTTAGTTGGAAAGGCTATTCATAAAGTTACTGGATCAAAACGTGTTTGTTTTATGGTTCAAGGATTTGAAGTTCCACATTTTCATCTTCATGTGGTGCCGTGTAATCAACCGAGTGAGTTAGATTTTAGAAATGCCAAAGCAAGATCAGATGCTGATATGAAAGACATGCAAGAAAAAATCGTCGCAGAATTAACTAAGTTAATCTGAGACGAATTTATCTGTTTCTTCAATAAGTTTTGAGCGAATTCCTGTTTCTGCTAGAGCATGTCCACTATCAGCAATAATGTGAAGTTCAGCTTCAGGCCATGCTTTCTTTAATTCCCAAGCGTTCTCAACAGGACAAACCACATCATATCTTCCGTGCACTATAACGGCTGGAATGTGGCGAATCTTTTCAACATCACGAAGCAGTTGATCTTCTGGTTCGAACCAACCTTTATTGACGAAGTAATGACATTCAATGCGCGCGAACGCATCTGCAAATTTAATATCTTCTTCGAAGCCTTGAATGTGAGCTTGATCTGGAATCAGCTTGCTTGTTCTTGCTTCCCAAACCGCCCAAGCTGTTGCCGCTTCTCTTCTAACACTGGCATCTTTTGATGTTAGTCTTTTATAAAAAGCACTCATGAAGTCATGACGTTCAGACTCTGGGATAGGCTTGATATAATCTTCCCAAAAATCAGGATAAATTTTTGAACAACCTTCTTGGTAAAACCAATCGAGTTCTTTTTTTCGAAGCATAAAAATGCCACGAAGAAATAATTTTAAACAACTCTCGGGATGAGTTTGTGCGTAGGCGAGGGCAAGAGTTGACCCCCATGAACCACCAAAGACGGCCCATTTAGAAATATTTAAATGCTCTCTAATTTTTTCTATATCAGAAACAAGTGTCCACGTTGTGTTGTCTTCAAGTTCTGAGTGAGGTTGAGATCTTCCGCATCCTCGTTGATCGAATAAGACGATACGATATTTTTGTGGATTAAAATAACGTCGATAATTCTTCCCGCATCCACCACCTGGCCCGCCATGAAGAAAAACAACTGGTGTGCCTTCCGGATTGCCACATTCTTCAACATAAAGTGTATGAAGCTCTGAGACTTTAAGGGAAAACGTGTGATACGGTTCTAGTTCTGGGTATAATTCTCTCATGGGTACGATCATGCCATTTGGAGATGAGTTTGGCACGCGAACAGTTAAATGGATTTTTAATAAATGGTTATTATAGTGAAGAGCGTGGGCGTCCAAGCCTCGTTCTTTGGCTACGCACAAAAGAAGCTCCTGCCAAAATCGTTATTTCTGATCCTCAACTTGTTTTTTTTATATCGCGCGACGTTTCAAGTGAAAAACTGTCAGGCATTGCTAAATTTGAGCGAAAGCTCTTACCTCTAAAAGACATGGGCTTTCGTGATGTCGACGGCCTTTATTTTCAAAATCATAAAGATCTTTTAGAAGCAAAAGATATTTTACAAAATGCAGGTGTTCGAACTTACGAAGCAGACATAAGACCATTGGAGCGCTACCTCATGGAGCGTTTCATCCACGCCCATGTAGAAGTTTCAGGCACTATTCAAAATCATGCAAAGAGTTTAGTTGTTCATGAGGCGCAGCTTCGAAGTGCAAAACCCTTCGACGTCACTTTTTCTCTTTTGTCTCTAGACATTGAAACAAGTATGAAAGGTGATCTTTTATCAGTAGGACTTCACCAGATTAATCATGATGGAACTGGAGATGAGAAATCTTTAGTGCTGATGAATGGATCTGAAAATGGTGAAAAGGATTCAACTCTTCCGGTGGAGTGGCTAGGTAATGAACTTGAAGTTTTAAAGCGAATGCTTGAGACGATTAAAGATTGGGATCCCGACGTCATTACGGGCTGGCACGTCATTGGTTTTGATTTTAAATTTCTAGAAAAGAAAGCCAACCAATACGGTATTCACCTTACAATGGGACGAGAAAACGATCGCCTAAATATTTTTGAGCGAAATGGAGCAAGCTTTGCTTCCATGAAAGGAAGAATTGTTCTTGATGGGCCTTGGGCCTTTAAAGCGAACTTCTTTTCGTTTTCTAATTTTAAACTCGATACCGTGGCCCATGAAGTCTTAGGTGTAGGTAAAGATATTGAAGCTACTGGAATGGAGAAAGTTGCTGAGATTGAAAGACGATACAAAGAAGATCGTACTGCACTAGCTCGATACAACCTGATGGATGCCGTTCTCGTTAATCAGATTCTTTTAAAGACTGGTTTGTTTAATATAATGCTTGAGCGCTCAAAGATTTCTGGACTCATGATTGAAAAAACTGGATTTTCTACAGCGGCTTTTGATCACTTTCTTTTACCTAGGCTTCACCGCAAAGGGCATGTTGCACCAAATGTTTTAGATATCGATATGGAAGGTGGCGCAAGTGGTGGCCACGTTTTTGATCCTGTTCCAGGCTTACACGATCATGTCATCGTCTTGGATTTTAAAAGTCTATATCCGTCCATTATGCGTACTTTTAAAATTGATCCCTATTCAAGAATGGTAGCGGAGTTTGAATCGAGTGAAGGTAAAAATATCGATGATATTCTAAATACTCCCACAGGCATTAACTTTTCAAAAAATGAACATATCTTGCCAGATTTTCTAACTGAACTTACTCATAAGCGAGGCTTGGCGAAGAAAGATAAAAATGCGGCGCTATCTCAAGCCATTAAAATTTTAATGAATAGCTTTTATGGGGTTATGGGCTCTCGAGGTTGTCGCTTTTATCATGTTGAGCTACCTGAAGCAATTACTGGCACTGGGCGCTGGATTTTAGAAACTTCTAAAGCCTGGATTGAAGAGCAGGGCAATAAAGTTATCTATGGTGATACTGACTCCCTTTTTGTTCAGCTAAAAGTAGGCGAAAGTTCCAAAGCATTTGAAAAGGCTCATGATTTAGCTGAAAAACTTAATATTGAGCTAGCGAAAATTATTCAACAACGATTTAAAATAACTTCGCATCTGGAAGTTGAGTATGAAAAATATTATAGAAAGATCTTCTTCGCGCCCTTAAGGGGCGGTGAAGGGGCAGCTAAAAAGCGATATGCTGCCTGGCAATGGTCGAGAAGTGATATTGAAAGTCCTAATCCGAAAGGCGAGTTTACCTTCAGTGGCCTTGAAGTCGTCAGACAGGACTGGACGGAGCTTGCTAAAATTTATCAACGTGAAATTTATCGTCGTCTTTTTTTAGATGAAGATATTAAAGAGTGGACCAAGAAGTTTATTGAGCGAGTGAAGAATCGTGAATTCATCAAAGAGCTCATCTATAAAAAGCGACTTAGTAAAACTGCTGATGAATATAAAAAGAATATTCCTCAACATGTCCGCGCCGTTATGATGCTTTTTGATCACCCAGACTTTGCTGAAGAGGCCAAGAGCGCCAGAGATGTTGAGTATATGATGACCTCTAGAGGTCCAGTACCAATACAGTTAGATCCGCAAGACATTGATTTTCAACACTATATCGATAAACAGATTCGTCCTTTGGCCGAAAGTGTTTTATGGTATTTTGATACAAGTTGGGATGATTTAGAGGGCGGAGCCCAATTGGACTTATTATAGTGAGCACGAAAAAAAGAGAGATCGTAATTAAAGCTTTTCGTCGCTTTTTTCAGCAAAGAGGGACGACTCTTGCTGCTGCCAGTTCTTTTTACTTTCTTTTAACTGTTGTTCCTACTGCCTTACTTTTAGTTCGCGCTGTTGGACTTATTTTTGGAGATCTTTCAACTGCACTTGATCAAGTCTTTCTAGTGGCACAGAACTTCTTCCCCAATTTAGCGGGGGGATTTCTCATCACGATTAGAGAACTGGTGCAAACAGCCTTGTTTGGTTCAGTAAATATTACGATCGTGAATTTCATTTTCTTAATTATTGGTTCTTTATCTTTTGTTAATTCGCTTTGGACAGGTGTTTATCTTATTACAGAGGATCGAAGCTATCTTTCTTGGCGAAACTATTTAAGTGGTTTGTCTCTGTTAGGTTTTTCATCGATTTTTGTCTTTTTGGTTCTCATGATCCCAGTCTTAACCCTTTGGTTTATCAATTTTATTAAAACGAACTCGTTTATTTTAGCTATCTATGAAGCGATCGATTTACCGAGACAACTTTTATTGCAAATTACTCTTTTAGACTTTGATTCAAACTTCCTTATTAAGTCTGACTACTTTGCTCTGACTTTGTTTGTTTTATATTTTACCTATGCTTTTCGCCAAATTTTTAAATCAAATCTGGCGTGGAAACACGCTTTGATAAGTGCCATAACCTTTTCTAGTGGCGTCTTTATCTTGAAAAAAGTTTTTTGGCTTTATCTTCAGACGCTCAAGGAATCGCTTTTAAGTAATTATGGTAAAGCCTACACGCTGGTTTTGGGTGCGCTTTGGATTTATTTGTTGATGTGCTTTTTCTTTTTCGTTGTCTCTTTAGCTAATGAACTCACATCGCGGCGGCGCGCCTTGGTGGCTCATTCAACAAAAGGCTACCATGGTGACGCTTTAGAAGGAGAGTTAAATTGATTCGCGTACTGATCGATCTCTACACATTCTTGCTTATCATCGATATTATTTTGAGTTATCTGCCTCAATATCGTCATCAGCCAATCGTAGCCAACATTAAAAGGGCTGCAGACTTTACGTGTGCCCCTATCAGACGTTGGTTACCAAAAGATTTACCTTTTGATTTTTCTGCTTTCATCGTTATTATTCTTTTAAAACTCATCGAAGTTCTCTGGTAGCTTGTCATATACTTGCAGTGAGTCGTATCATTAGATTTAGGATGATATACAACTGAGGTTTGAATGGATTCAAGCTTAATGCAATTTGATTTAATGGCTAGAGAAACTCTCGAGCTTTCTAAAAATTTAGACCCAAGTATGTTTGATGAGATGGAATCTGATTTTCGTCCTTCAGGTCAAAATTTCAAACCAATTGGTCCAGGAATTCTTTATCGAGTCGTCACTGGTGGAAGCACATTCAGTCTGCGTGGAATCGCTTGTGAGAGTATAAAAGAAACATTTGATGAATTAAATGATGGTGATCGTAGTCTTCGAAGTGCTTTAAAAATTGAAGATGATGAAGAAGTTGAAATTCATCACTTTCGCTGTGATTTTATTGAACAAGCTGAAGTCGTCATGGATCAGTTGTTTAATCGTCGTTTTCCACTCTATGAAGATATGCTTTGTAATCTAAGTGATCCTGGTTACAGCTGGTGGATGGAACCAAACCAAGAAAGTTTGATTGTTTATTTCAAATCTCAAAGTATCGAACGTGAAAATAACCTTATTAAACTTGGACCAATTGGGGATGATCTTCTTGCTCATCGTCGTTTTGGGGAATTAAAACAATCGCTATCATCATTGTTTAGTGTTCGTGAGTTTAGCTGTGATGAAAGACGTCTTATCATTAAACCAGTTGATTCAAGCTCAAAAGGGTACAAAGCCCTAAGAGATATCTTTGAAAGTGGCCGCTCACCAAACGATTTAAGTGGTTTTGGAAGCAGTGAAATTGGTCGCACCTTATTTTTCTATTTAAATGAATTGGCCAGTGTTCGAAATTTTTGGAGTCAATTAGCTATTAAATTAGAGAAAAAAACAAACCTATCTTGATGCGATTGCTTGCTTCGTCTATAATTTAAATATCAACAGGAAGTTGATTTTGATAACAGGATGTTTACTGTGGAAACTGCTAGTCATTCACAGGGCCTAGGCTCTGATCGTTTAAGAAAAGCTATTGAAAGAAATCGTGCCAAGCAAGAGAAGCGCGAGACAATTCAGATGTCACGTCAAAGCTCGAACACCCAGTCTTCATGGACTTCTGGCACAACTTCACAAGGCCCAACCATTGCTCAAGATGCTGACCAAGTTCGTTTTTCAAGTACTCTAAGATCAGGCCCAAGAAAGCCTCCGGCGCCTGTGAGCTATTCAAAAAGATCGACCGCTTTAGTAAAAGTAAAACCAAGAGTTAAAGCAAAATCTCCAAAACGTCGCTCAAACTTGAGTAAACCACTCAATGTTAACGATACTGTTGTTAAGGTGTTTTGGGCCGTTTGTGGTGTATTAGTGCTTAGATTGATTTTCTCTGGTGGTGGAGTCGTTGACTACTATAATCGCAATGCTCATCTCAATGATAAAGTTTACGAAAAAGAGCGTATCTTGGCCGAAAACGAAGCTCTTCGTGGTGAAATAGAACTGATTAAAGTGAACAATGCTCACCAAAAGAAATTAGTGAGAGATCACCTAGGCTTTATTGCAGCTGACGAGTTTTTGATTCTATTTGCGAAAGATTCAAAGGCGCAAGAACTTGCAAGCGTTCACCAACTTTAAGAGCTTTTGCAAATTCACTTGAAGCTTTAACTTCAAGCACATGTCTGGCACGAACCGTTTTTGAAAAGACAATATTTGGTGGCTCATCCATCCCTGGGTGGGCTTCTAAGTTCTTATCGATATCAACGATCGTAAGCTCATCATCTAAAAAAACCAAATCAAGGTTGAAGTAAGTATCAGGCATCCAAAAGCGACGAGTGCCAGTAGAAGGATACCAAAAAAGTGCACCTTCATTGTCTTTGAACTCATGATCCTTTGTTCCAGACAACCCAACTTCTTGCTCTTTCATTGAAACCAATAAAACTGTTTCAATCATACGGCTAGAAGGATGGGCCAAACGAAAACGTCGCACAGAGTCAAGGGGATCATTCGCATTTGCCGTACGAAGGGCCTTGAAGGTTGCCGGTTCTTTTTGCGTTGTGACACTTTCATCTTGGCAGCCGATAAATGCGCTTAAAGATAAAAAAAGGATGAGTTTTAGGCTTATTTGGGGCATAAATTTATTCATGCCTTCTATCCTAGAAGATGCATGAAGAGGTGACAATGGAATCGAATCATACTGCTATAAAAACCGGACTTATGCGTACTCATCATTGTGGTGAATTAAGAGCAAGTGATATCGGAAAAGATGTCATCGTTGCAGGTTGGGTAAACAAGTCTAGAGATCTTGGCGGTCTTCATTTCATGGATCTTCGTGACAAGTTTGGTGTAACACAATTAGGTTTTGAGCAATTCAAAGGTGATCTTTCTATTTTAAAAAAATGCTCGCTTGAGTCAGTCGTTTTGGCGAAAGGAAAAGTTGGTGCCAGACCTGACAGTGCAAAAAATACAAAAATGGACACTGGAGAAGTAGAGGTTCAAGTCGAATCTTTAGAGCTTCTTTCTCAAAGTGATATTAATACCATTCCATTTCTTCCATACGGCTCAGTTGAAGCCACGGAAGATTTAAGACTTAAGTACCGCTACCTTGATCTTCGAACTCAGCGTCTGCAAGAGATTCTAAAACTTAGATCAAGAGTAACAACGAAAGTTAGAAATATTTTGGCTAACGAAGAGTTCATTGAAGTTGAAACTCCAATTTTATATAAATCTACACCTGAAGGTGCACGCGATTATATTGTTCCATCTCGTGTTCATCCGGGTGAAGTTTACGCTCTTCCACAATCTCCACAAACGCTAAAGCAATTGTTGATGATTGGTGGAACTGATAAGTACTTTCAAATTTGTCGTTGTTTTAGAGACGAAGATTTGCGTGCCGATCGCCAACCAGAGTTTAGTCAAATTGATATTGAAGTCAGTTTTGCAACCCCGGTTTATATTAAAAAATTAGTTGAAAAAATTATCTCAGGGCTATTTGATCTTCCAAGTGATTTTGTCATGAGAACAATGAGCTACGACGAAGCCATCCGTGATTGGGGCAGTGATAAGCCTGATGTTCGCTTTGGTTTAAAACATTATGACGTGACTGATCTGTTTGCTGACAGTGAGTTTTCTGTTTTTAAAACAGTGGCCGATGCTAAGGGCTTAATTAAAACCTTCTTCGTTCCAACAGAAAATGCGACTTTTTCTAGAAAAGACACTGACGGCTTTACTGATATTGTGAAGCCTCATGGTGGAAAAGGGGTTGCTTTCTTAAAAACTGATGCTGAAGGTGGGATTAAAAAATTCGTCAGTGATGAATTAAAAGCAAAGCTTAAAGAGCGTTGTGAAGTTACGGGTGAAGGAACATTCTTGTTCTTCGCTGACCCTAACGCTGATGTTTCTCATAGCTGCGCTGATGCTCTAAGACGTCACCTTGGAAAAAAACTTGGCTTGATTAAAGACGGCTATGAATTCCTATGGGTTTATGACTTTCCACTACTTGAGTGGGACGGCGAGCTTAATCGCTTCTTTGCTAAGCACCACCCGTTCACTTCTCCAAAAACAGATAAGTTTGATACGTTCTTAAAAGGTGATACTGAAGAGCTTAAAGCTCTAAGCGCAGAAGCCTACGACGTTGTATGTAATGGCTATGAACTCGGCGGCGGATCTATTCGTATCTTTAGAAAAGATATTCAAGATAAAATGTTTGAGGTTCTTGGTTTTTCTGCTGAAGATGCTAAAAAACAATTTGGCTTTTTTGTTGAAGCGCTTAAATACGGTGTACCTCCACACGGTGGATTAGCCTTTGGTCTTGATCGTATTGTTATGATGCTAGCTAAAACCGAATCAATTCGCGACGTGATTGCCTTTCCAAAGACAACCGCTGCAAGTGATCTAATGGCCCAAGCTCCTTCTGTTCCATCTATTGATCAGCTCAAAGAGCTCCATATGGAATTTACAAAAAAATAAGGTGATCTATGACTCAAAAACGTTATGAAACATTTAAAGAGTTCTATCCCTTCTATCTATCAGAACATTCCAATAAAGTGTGCCGATTGATGCATTTTATTGGAACGACTTTAGTTCTAGCTATTCTAATCTATGGCGTGGCGACTGAGCAGTATAAGCTTCTTTGGTTTTTACCAGTTGCAGGTTATGGTTTCGCTTGGATTGGACATTTTGTCTTTGAAAAAAATAGACCAGCATCTTTTAAGCAACCATTTTATAGCTTTATTGGTGATTGGGTCATGTATGCACAGATCTGGCTTGGAAAAGTTAAGATTTTCTAAGCTACATCTTTTGACCTGACAGACCAAATAAAACCGTCATACCAAAAATGTAAAATTCTAATGCCAACAATAATGGCAACACCGACTTGCATCCATTCATCGACAATTGTAAATATCAAAAATGTAGCTAGTAGCGTGATTAATACAAAAATAATGAGTGAAGCAATCTTTGGAAGTTTGGAAAATAAATGATGTTTTTCTTTATGCCAGACAATCCAATAATATTGGATTGAATGAAGTAATGCCATCATTGTCACTGCCATTTCTATGGGAAGAAAGATGAAAGCGCTAAAAACACTAAGAGCTAAAGAGGCATTAAAGAGCCATTTGTTTTTATTAAGAGAAACACCCTGTCTGGCTTGTTGCAACTGTCTGAAGAATTTGTAAAAAATAATACTAAAGATCACAGCAAAAATAAAAATAAGGCTGTAAAACTGTGTTTCACCTGGGAATGTTTTTTCTATATAGCTCATTTCGCCCCAAGGCGTTCTTGAATCGAAGAGTCTTTCCATCTTCATTCGACCATTAAGAAAAAAACCATAAGCAAATCTCGTCATAAATAGCGCTG
>PCUW01000043.1:198330-199181 GCA_002787775.1 Bdellovibrionales bacterium CG12_big_fil_rev_8_21_14_0_65_38_15 | reverse complement strand
CTATCATGCTCAAATTGCTTTGAGACATTGTGTTTCCTAAATAGGGGAATAACGCCGAAGATTGATGACATGTTAGGGCAGGTTTTAATTCACTTGTGACGGCTTCAATAAATTCGTTACAGTTTGATCCACCTTGACGACATTGAAGTGCAATCTCTGCAGATTGAGCAATATAATTTGCCAAAAGTTCAGGATTCTTTTTTAACTGCTCTAAGTGTTCTTGTGAATGCTCGGCCGCAGCTGTTTTACATGCACTCATTAAGAGTGCTGAATCAGGAGAAGGAATGTTTACACAATATCCTTTAGAGTCGCGACCACTAGAAGCTTGCCCAAAGATAACTGGGTTACAGCGATAAAGATTGGCAGCACCACATCTAAGATCAGCTTTATAGGTTGGACCAAAATTTTTAATATAAGGATCATTATAAACACTTTGAAGAAAGGCAGCCTGACATTCACCCGTTTCAGTTTTAGTTGAAAGCCATCCTCCCCAAAGACATGTGTCGGAATCATCGGCTTCTTGATCTCTATTATCTTGATCGATAGTTTGATCACCTAAAGACAAAGAACTCATGGCATCTAATAAAGAGCCTTGATTACTTGATGTTGGCTCCATCGTTGATTGGGCGTGTAGGCCAAAGTTAAAAAATAAAAATAGAGCAAGCGTAAGACATCGCATGAATTCACCTCTTTATTAACTCTAAATCGGTGTTTCTATGCAATTTCTTGAGAAAAAGAATACACCCTAGGCGAACCTAGGGTGCGGGGGTGAGCAACAATGAAGTTGCGAGAATGGGACCAGGGGAAATCCATCTCCCTGGATCTGGCCGAGAAGGTTAGTATTTCACGAT
>PCUW01000043.1:0-198288 GCA_002787775.1 Bdellovibrionales bacterium CG12_big_fil_rev_8_21_14_0_65_38_15 | reverse complement strand
CGAGGTTATTCCTGACAATGCCGTCCTTAAAATACTTGAGGGATATAGTGTCAGTAAGACTTAAGCTGCTTTTCCAAGGAGTTGTGAGAAGAAGCCTGACTCCTCAATAAAATCCTCTTCATCTGGTGGGACTTCATCCCACTCAGTTGGAAGATCAAAACATTGAGTTAAATAAGAGTCGTGCTTCGCCAAATAGTATGAAGATGACCCATCCATTGTGCACTCTTGTAATTTCGAGCGCTTAACTGGTGTGAAATCCCATAGGATATTTTTAAACGTTGTTGCTTTAAAATTGCAGTGTGTAATTTCACTAAATTGGAAGCTGCAATTAATAAAATTGCAATTCACAAATTCGCAATTCTCAATTTTCGAACCAAAAAAGGCACAGGAATCGAAGGTTACGCCTACGAAGGTGGTGAGAGAGAAGAGAGAGCCAGAAATCGTTAAACCTTCAAGAGTTATGCCAGAAATCCTTTCATTTTCAATAACTTCGAACTGTGACCCTTTCCTTGTGGTCGAGCTCTCAGCAGCTGAATTTGAATCATTTTTAGCGTTCTCAAAGATGGTGTCGATGAAGGCTGTTAACGTGTGCATATTTATCCTCCGACCCTGTGCGTTTTGAAAGTATGTTGCAACTCTCAATTGCATGATGCCATATTTGACTAATTGCGTCAAGATATAAAATTGCATAAAGAAATTATTTTGCAATCCGATAGGATAATTAAGGGCTTATAGGGCCTAAATTCGGGACCGGAGGTCCAGCATGGCTGAGTTTAATAGAGATAAATTGGAAATGTTCCTGGGAATCGTTCGTAAGTATATGCAAATACGTGGACCGATGACTCAAAAGGATCTGGCCGATATCACCAATATTGGTGTTTCAACCATGAGCCGATTTCTTAACTTAAAGACCAGCGAACTCAATGCTCAGCTTATTGCGAAAATTGTCGCTAAATTGGCCATCCCACTTCACGAAATTATTGAATTTGTCGAAGAGGAATATACAGAGCACTTCGTTCGCTTGGTGAAATTTTACCGCGAAGAAGAAGCTGCTGGAGCGCCGATGCCAGAAGGTTCTGGACCAGCGCCAAGTGATTTAGAAGAAGAGCAACCTTTAGATGATGATGAGTATTTAGATGCTCTTGGCACTTCGGGAACAGCACAAAAAAATGCATCAGCAAAAATAAATGTTGGTGGTAAACAAAGAACGATAAGTTTTCAAGCTGATCAAGGTGCTAGAAATTCTCAAGGAACTTTGCGCGAGAGACTTCAAAATTTATCAGCAAGGCAAAAAGCATTTTTAACCGACTTTTTGAACCTTGATAGTGATGGAAGAGATTTGATTGTGGATTTAGGTAAAAACGTTATTAGCTATTTAAGACAAAAGGGCATGGATCTTTGAAGTACGTTTTATTTCAACTGTATTTACTGGTTTCTTTTTCAGCACTGGCCGCTCCTGGCCAAGTGGAGATCGTTTTTTTATCTGAACCTACTGCTACATCATCAATTGAAAGAAATTGGACATCACTTGGCAAAGTTTCAGCGAATGATTTTAAAGATGAATGTATTAAAACAGGCGACGGATGTTTTCATCCGCAACTAGGCTTTATTCCAGATGACGCTGATTCAAAAGTGATTGATGAAAAACCTGCAAGATTAGAATACAAAACCTTTAATAGTGATGAAGTTAACCTGGTTGAATGCCGTGAAGGCGAATACTTTGATATCTTCTGTGGTAAGGCCAAAAAGCAAATTCAAAAAACAAGTGAAGTTGAAATTTGGATTGATACTTCTTCTTCGCTTAGAAAGATGGACTACTCTTCGGATCCTGCTCGCTGCGTTCGAAGAAGCTTTGTAGAGAAACTACAAGATCAATGTAGTGACTCTAAGTTGTCTGTTATGACCTATGATACTTCAATAAAATTATCTGGATCCAACGAAGGTCTTTGTCAAAATTATGGAACCAATGATACTGAGCGCTTTATAAAGTGGATCAAGGCCTCTGAAGCCAAGTATCTGTTCATCGTGACAGATATTGATGAACTCAATCACGAACTTAGAGATTATTTAGATTCTATTGGGGCCATTTATCATGGTTCAGGTGTTAAAAGCACGTCTGTCAAAGATTTAGAGAGCTACGTCAGTATTGTCAAAAAACAATGTGTGTAAGTATATTACCTCATGGATTTCCAATCACTCATTGCCTGGTCTAAACGCGAATATTCGCATCTTCCTTGGCGCAAGAACCGCTCCCTATATGGAACATTAGTCTCCGAAATAATGTTGCAACAAACAACTGTTGCAACTGTTATGAATAAATTCATCCCATTTTTAAAAAAGTTCCCAACAATAGATTCACTGGCAAGAGCAAGTGAGGATGAAGTTTGTATTGAATGGAAGGGACTTGGATACTACCGAAGAGCAAGAAATCTTCGAAAAGCAGCAATCGCAATTTCAACAATGGGATCTCAAAATTTTCCCCATGAATTTGATGAATTAAAAAAACTACCAGGTATTGGTGACTATACTGCCAGTGCATTGATTGCCATTGGGATGAATAAACCTGAGATCGCCGTCGATGCGAATATAGAAAGAGTTCTTTCTCGCTTATTTGGTCTTGGAGAGTTTAAAGGAGCAGCACTTCAAAAAGAAGTCAGGCGCTTGTATTTTGAAGATTCATTAATCCATGAAGCCATTTCACCAAGAGACTTAAACGAAGCATTGATGGATTTAGGTAGAGTCTACTGCCAAGCTCGAACGGCAGATTGTTTAAATTGTCCGATGAGTGAAAATTGTATTGCTCGCATTAGTGGAGAGCCTAAAGCTTTTCCTCGTTTGTTAGACGAAGGAAAAGCAAAAGAAAATTTCGAGGTTAAGTTAATTCGAGTTATCCATCTTGATAAAAATGGAAATCTCGCCGGTATTTTACGAAAAGACGGAGAGTGGCTCTCAGGTCAAATTGATCTACCAACTTTTGTTTTAGAAAGTACTGAAAAAGGTTTTGATCGCTATCCAAAATGGAAAGGCAAGCTTCCAAAAGAGTTAATGCGAATTAAATCAGGCATTACGAAATACTCTTTTGAGAATATCGTGGTTTCCAGCGATTTGAGGGGTTTTGAGATGTATGAGCTCGACCTTGAGGCGGTTAACTTTTCCTCTGTCACAATAAAGATTTTAAGAAAATTGCAGATGGTTTAAAATAAAGTATGCGAGTTATCGTTCTACTTTTATTTATTCACAGTTTAAGCACTTTCGCCCAAGAAATGGGGCCTAGAAAATCATGGCAAATGATTGGAAGTGTTTTAAAAGTCTCTGAACAGCAAGATACACTGCTATTTAACAAAGGGTACGAAGACGGAGTCGCTAAAGGCGATCATGCTTGGTTTTGGACCCATGATCAAAAAGGTTTTAGAGCTGAATGTATTCAAATTAGCGAATCTCGCTCAATTTGGCAGATCTACAGAATAGAAACAGACGGTCTTTTAAAAGTGGATGCTGCCTTTTTAGCCCGCCAAGCCACAAAACCCATTTTCGTACCTTCCCCCGAAGAATCTGATCGGTTATGATTTTAGAATGATTCTTAAAATAGTAATGATGCTCACATTAATTCCGAGTATTGCACTCGGTTTAGTGCGTGGTGAAAATATTGAAGTTAACGTTCTTAATCTTGCAGATAAGCAAATGGTTGTTTCACGTGGTGGAGCAGATGCTATCTTTAGGGGCGAGTTCGTACGCATTATGCAAGAAGGTCGATTTAAAGGCCGAGCTATCGCTATTCAGGTTTTGCCGGATGTTTCACAGTGGGCACTCTACTATCAATATGAGCCAATAAGTTATGCTTTTCCTATTTTACTAAAACCTTCAGCACCCCATGAGTTACCTGCTGAAGATCGTGAACAGATGAACCTCGTTCTTATGGATACGAAAAGACTTCAGGGTTTTGCAAAAACTCAGTACGTTAGACCTGAAGACGATACTTACAAAGATCCGGAAGAAGAGCGCTACACTAAGCAGCTGAAAGAAACTTCACGCTACACAGAAGTAGATGGTGAAAAAACAGCGATTAAAGAAGCGCAAGATCGAATCACGGCTGAGATTGATGGTTTTGTAGATGATTCACAGCCCTTATTTTCAGGATGGAAAATTAAAGCAGGATTATCGCCAGCCAGCTTTCGAAGAGTTGGTGGTGAGAGGAATATCAGCTTTAAGACAGAGGCAACAACATCAAGACTTAGGGAACTTTCTTTTGATTACCAAATTGAATCACGAAAATATAGAGACCAGCTAAGTGGACAAAGTTTTAACTTTCAAGAGCATAAAGCCAATCTTAATATAGACCTACTTAAGCTTAGCGATAAGTCATCAATATTTTCATATGCAACATTTGAAAAAAGACAACAGGGTGAAGCCTATCCACTACGTGCTCACATAAACGTTGGGCCAATAGGATTAAAATATGACTTTATTGGAGTCGCAGCTCCATGGACATACGTAGATTTAAGTTATGTGCCTACTTTTGATTATCAAAAATCTGACTTTCCACTTTCTAATTCCACATTCGAAACACGCTCTCAAGTTGGCTTAAGACATACCTTTAGATTAAGAGCTGCATCAGAGCACTATGACAAAAAACTAACATTAAAATATGAGTTTTTACTAAGACCTATGCAACAGACGGGCTCTCTAGGAATTGATACAAGTATGACGCATATTAGCTCTGTTTTAAGTACCGATTGGAAGTTTAACGAGTATTTTTCGATAAGTTATGTGAATGATTTTTCTAGAGATCCAAGAAGACGTGAGTTGCAAGGTATATCTGCAACAGATATGATTCATTCATTATATTTTAATTTTAACTCGTCACTTTAGGTACCTATGAAGCTTCTTTTGATTTTATCAATGTTTAGCATTTCCAATTTAATCTTCGCTCAAGATAAAACAGAAATTGAAAAACAAGAAGAGTCTGAGTTATCGAGTTATATGAAATCAAATTTCATTGCTGAATATGTACCAAAACAAACAGAAAAAATAGAAATCAAAGGCGCTAAAAGAATCACACTCGCTTACTATTCTGCACTTATGCCCTCTGATTTTGGGACAATGACTGATTATGAATTTCAATTTGCCTATAATCTAGGACATTACTGGCTTGAAACAGTTATTGGTCAAGGAACAGCAGACTTTGGAACAGTCGGATCAAATTCAAGTGCAACGAGCGGTACTAACTCTGAAGGAAACTTTCAAAGAACAGACGAAGCTCAAGAAAAATATCTATACTTAGGTGTAGGTGCGTCTTTGAGGTCTCGTCATCTATCGGATCTTTTTGGTTTTAATAGAGTCTTCGAAACAATGCACGGTTATGTCACTTACCACACTCTTCAAGAGGAATTACGTTCAGAAGACTATGCAGGTTTTGGGGCTAGGGCCGATACTTCAGTTAATTACTTGTTATCAGATAGTAGTCATTTCGGTGTGAAATTTAGTTTTGGTATTTCTGCTCTTAAGCGCTCTCAAGCTGTTGAAAATGAAACATCTTCTCAGCGTTCATTGGTCTTTCGTTGGAACCGCATTGGTCTAGATTACTCATTTTACTTCTAGAGAATTTGTACCAAATCAGAAAAAGAATATTCAGAATCTTTGCAATTAATTTCGATACTAAAGTCATTATTATTTGAGTTAAACATATATGACTCAGTTCCTGAGGCTAATGAGACTTCAATCGTATAGATATTCAAATCGAGATCTGAAGTATCTTGATAGACTTCAGTAAATCCTCGATGATCGAAATTAATAAAAAATCCTTGATTAGAAAAACCTCGATCACCTTTAATTGAACAGTTCCCTTTTAGGACAGACTTGAAAGTAAGCTTATCATTTTGAGACGTGAATTGACCTCGAAGAATTTGCTTTGATCCAATACTTAAATCTTCAGGTGCATGTATAACTTCAACTTCAAACGTTGAATAAAAATGGTCGTCGTCTTTAAGTGAGATTTTTAATTTATAAACTTTGTTCCTAATAAAAGCGTCAGGGTTGAAAATAATAAGATTGTTTTTAATTTCATAAAAATCATCATTGAGATCTTCCCCTTCAATTAAAATTTGAAGATTACCAGGAATATAACTATTGGATAGGACTCTGACTGTCTTAGTACTGTTAAGGGAAATAGATTGACTGTCTAGATAAAGCCGTAAGTCTTGTTCGACTGATGGAGTGAACACCTCACTCGCTAGGAAATTAAAATTATAATTAGAGGTTCTTGGGTAATACGAATTAGTTTGAGCTGACTTAGGTGAAACTCTTATTCTATAAGGACTTGAACTTGAAAAAGAAAAAGTCGAGTTATTCTCAGCAATAACTTCACCGTATTCATTGATAGCGGAAACGTAATAAGGTTTTGCTCTGAAATCTAAATTGACTTGGACATTATCAGAAGCAGCAAAGGGACCGAAATAATCCTCGTCAAAGATTTTATAAAGGCTGCCACTAATAGTGTGGTTAGAAAGATTATCGCCTTGCTCGTTAAACTTTCTGCAATCGTGTATACATGGTTTTAAATTCATGTAAAAAGAAAAGTCACTAGATTTAAGTGTTCTTTCCCAGCGCGATCCATCTGGTTTACTGAATTCTTCTGTAACAGTAAGTGGCTGATTTAAACTATAAAAACCATTATGTAATCCACCCCATCCAAAGTTAAGGTGAAATAAAATTTCATCATTTTTGATTTGATAACCATCAATGATAAGTCCATGGGCTAATGAGCCTTGAGTTGAAAGAAACACAGGGATTTTTTTATTAATACTAGCAATTAGTCTTTGTTCTATTCCACTCGATACTAATTCATTTGTGTTAGCACTCAAAAGTTCCAAGTCTGAACTAAAGCCTAGATAATGCTTAATCGCATGCATGAGATTTTGATCAGATGTTCCTGAGCCACCACTTTGTGAAGTTGCCAAAGACGTCCTATTAATAATGACTAAATTTTTAAATAAGAGAGCAAGCTCATCATTTTGAACTTGAAGTTGATGTTCGGATGGATTGCTTTGCATAAGGTCCCAATGAATTGGGGTATTGAAATCTGCCCAAGCTTCTTTATCATGAAGCTTTCCTTTATAGATTCCACTAGGCTTAATTTTGTCTTTAAAATAATACATCACTTGCGCGATTGCAGTATTGGCGCAACCGACAGGTGGGGGATTGTCACCAACAAGTGGAAGGGCTGAATTGTAGGGATAGGACTGTGACCAATCAGTACTAAGCAGGCGCTCTCCTGGTGTATAGGCCTGTTCTCCAGTGTGCAAAGGGGTCTCATCAGCAATGATGGAAGACACAATTAAGCCGTTTTCGTTATAGCGTAACGTTAGGCTTGTATTAGCCTTCTTGTTACCGCACGAGGCGAAGACGACTGTCAAAAATATAGACAGTGTAAATGTCTTAAAATAGGTCAAATTGAATTTCATGCAATACTTATAAGCACAATCGGTGCCAAAGCTTGAAAAAGGGAGAAAGACTTTAAGCCGGATTCTGTCAAAGGACTATCATTCATCTAGGGGTCAAATTGCTTAGACCCTCAAGCATCCTACCCGCTTGCTTGGACCAGCTGCCCTAAGCGCAAGCCTATTTGGATTTGCACCACGTAGAGTTTACCTGATTTCACTATAGCACGCCTAAGCGCCTATACATCCTTTCTGTTGCACTTGTCCTCATCTCACGATGGACGGGCGTTACCCGCTACGCTGCTGTATGGTGTCCGGACTTTCCTCCCGCATCCGAAGATACCAGCGATAATCCGTCTTTCTCCCGAGGCTATTTATGCACTACGTCGATAGCATAGTCAAGTAGCTCTAAGCATGATAAATCGCCCTATGATTAAAATTTTATTCATCTCGATCATCTTCGTTTTTAGCGTTCAAGCTCAAGCTAGTTTAAGAGAACTAATCAAGAGCGCTTTTAGCAATAATCTCACGCTAGAAAACTCAAGAGTTAAGGTTTTAACCAATGAACAAAATTTAACGATCTTAAATTCTAATTTAGACTTTAGACTTAATTTTGAAACAAGTTTCGTTGACTCTAATTTTGAGCGAGATCCATTCTCTCTTGTTGCTGCTAACACGGCTTGGTCAAACGAGCTTTCATTATCAAAATCATTTATTTGGGGAGGAGAGCTCGCCTTTGTTAATCAGTATCGACAGCTCGATCCTAAATCAAGCTTTTCTAAATCCTATCTTTTTCAACAAAAACTCATTTATACACAGGACCTTGGGCAAAACTTCTTAGGTCGTTCTTTGCAAAAAGATATTGAGGCTCTTGAGCTTGAAAATGAAGTTGGCTTGTTGGAATTAACGTTAGAGCAAAAAGAGCAATTACTCACGTTGGCCATTTTATATGTTGAAGGATCAACATTAAACGAACAAATTTCACTAGAGAAAGCTTCAATCAAACGATTAGAAAAACGCTTAAAATATGTCAAAAATCAAGTCCGTGACGGTATTCGCGAAAAAGTCGATGAGTACCGAGCTAAGGAAAATTTACTCGCAAGACAAAGTGCTCTTAGAGATGTTGAGCACAGATTATGGGAGCTGCGCGAACAAATAGGACAAATCGTTTTAATAAATGTGACTCAGTTAAATTTTAAAAAAAATAGTATTCAGATAGACTGGACCAAACCTTGGATTGGTTGGCATCTTAAAGAAAATGTTGATCGTCAATTACTAATCAAAAGACTTGAAGCAATTGGGCAAAAAACCAAATCATTAAAGCAAAAGAATTCGGCTGACATCAAGCTTGTTACATCTTATGGAACGAATAATTGGGAAGTCGAAAGTTCGAAGGCCATTTCAGGTGGATACTTAACTCAAGACAACGATGAAAAAACAATCGCACTTCAAGTCAGCCTTCCTTTAGGAAACAATGCTTCTGAGGCAGAGTTAATAAAAGTCAGTGCACAAAAGCAAATGCTTGAAAAATATGTCAAAAATTGGGATGAAGTTTTAATCAATACAGCTACCACACTAGGTGAAAGGCATAAGCTTTTGGCACAAAATCTAGATAATGCCAGCCAAAGAGTTCAGTTGGCACAAAAAGCACTCGACTCCTATACTTTGTTATACGCTAAAGGCCGAGTTGATCTTGACCAATTAATATCAGCAGAAGAGCAATTAATTGGAGATCAGCGTTTAATTCTTAATTCTAGAAAGGCTTTAGCTAATCTAACATTAGAGGCCCAAGCTTTAGCCGGTCGTCTTCCAGATTTTTTGCTTAAAACAATCGATCTTTAATCTGACTAAAATAGTTTTTAGGCAAGATTTCACCTCGCATTAAATCAATCAATTCTTGCTATAATAGAGTGAAATTTAAGGAGTTTATGTGCGCGGAAACAGCTTTGGAAAAATGATTTCAATGACCAGCTTTGGCGAATCTCACGGTGAGGCATTGGGTGTTGTAATCGATGGTGTGCCACCAGGCTTAGATTTTTCATTAAGTGACTTGCAAGCTGCACTTGATAAGCGAGCTCCAGGAAAAATTGAAGGCACAACTGCTAGAAAAGAACCGGATACAGCTGAGGTTTTATCGGGTGTTATGGATGGCAAAACGCTGGGTACACCAATTGCAGTTATCGTTAGAAACACTAATCAAAGAAGTCAGGACTATAATAAACTAAAAGAAAACTACAGGCCTGGGCACGCTGATAAAACGACCATGCATAAGTATGGTATTCGCGATCATCGTGGTGGTGGCAGATCCAGTGGTAGAGAAACTCTTGCAAGAGTCATAGGTGGCTACTTTGCTAGCCTCGTTATTCCTAACGTATTGGTTAAGGGATATATCTCAAAGATGGGTGACTTTGAGTTTAAAGGTGAAATTACAGATCTAAAAAATCAAAAATTTGATAATTATCATTTTCCAGGCTTAGAAAATGAGGAAAAAATTAAAGATTACCTGCTTAAACTTAAAAAAGATGGAGAGTCTTGCGGTGGGCGTGTCTCTATTATCGTCGATCAATGTCCTGTCGGTTTGGGTGAGCCAGCCTTTGATAAATTGAAAGCCGATCTAGCCAAGGGAATATTATCGATAGGTGCCTGTGTCGCCTTTTCATTTGGACTCGGTGAAAAAATGGCTGATCTACCAGGTTCCATCGTTTCCGTTGACGCTAAAAACTTTGGAGGTATCGAGGGCGGGATTAGTAATGGAGAAAGAATATTGATGAATTGTGTTTTTAAACCAACGTCTACGATTGGTGAAAAAGCTAAAGAAGGAAGACACGATCCTTGTATTATTCCAAGAGCGATTCCAGTTGTTGAAGCAATGGTTAAGTTTGTTTTAGCTGATCACTACCTAAGACAAAAAGCTTATGGCCTTTCTAATGAGTAAAATTAAAGTTTTTAAATCAATTAAAGAAGTTTGCAACTATATCAAAAATAAAAACCTTGATCTCATTATCTGTGCTGATTCAAATGTCGAGCGAATTTATGCCAGAGAACTAGAAGAATTAAAGTCTAACAATACCCAGAAATGGTTTACATTTCCCCAAGGAGAAAATGCAAAAAGTCTTGCAGAGTGGGAGAGGGCTGTAGAGTTCTTTATTGAACGCGGGGTCAATAGAAAAACAACACTGATCGCGATTGGTGGTGGAGCATTGAGTGATGTCTCTGGTTTTGTAGCTTCGACTTTATTACGTGGGATTCCATGGATTGTGATTCCAACAACTATCTTATCTCAAATCGATGCGTCTATAGGCGGAAAGGTTGCTGTTAATAGCCGATTCGGCAAAAACCTGATCGGAAACTTTCATCAACCGATTGAAGTTCTATTATGTGATGAGTTCTTATCAACACTTGAATTCGAAGAAGTTTTAAGTGGATACGGTGAACTATTAAAATACGCCTATATTGATAAAAATGTTTATGAACTGATTGAAAAAAAAGCATCAATGCTTAAATTAATGAAGTCTTGCGCTCAAATTAAACTAAAGATAATAACTGAAGATCCACAAGAAACAGGAATTCGAAAGATTCTTAATCTTGGTCATACTTTTGGGCATGTCATTGAATGGAAATATAAATTATCTCATGGAGTATCAGTTCTATGGGGATTAGCGATTATTTTTAAGCTTTTTGATCAAAATGATGAATTTAGTAAGCTTGAAAAAATGATAAAGAACTTAAATATTGAAGACTCACTCAGTAATCCAATCCACAAAGATCAAAGTATAGATGAGATATTTGAAATACTAACAAAAGACAAAAAGTTAATAACACAAAAGAGCATTGAGTTAGTTGTAGTAAACGAAAAAAAAGATGTTGTTATTAAAGAATACGATCTAGCAAACTTAAAAGAATTATTTAAAAATAAAATGCGAGATATAAGTGCGATCTCCTTCAATTGATAAAGTGGTGAGAGTCGAATCTCAGCGTACTTATCATAAAAAAATTTGTGTACCAACGTCGAAGTCTAGGGCCAATCGAATGCTATTTCTTGCAGCTATAACACCTGGGGAAATAACACTTACTAACGTACCAGGCTCGAGTGATGTGATGGATATGATTCAATCTTTAGAAAAGGTTGGCCTTCAGATCACTATGAACGAAGATACTGTAATCGTTAAAAACTCATTTCCTGATTGTGAAAATTTAAATACAGACAATCCAGTCAGAGTAGAGTGTGGTTATGGTGGTACAACAACTCGATTTCTTGCAGGTTTGCTTGCGCTAGGTTCCAAAACCTATCACTTAGAGCCAGAAGGACATATGCGCTCTAGGCCAATGCAAGAAATGATTAAGCCTCTTGAACAACTTGGTGTTCACGTCGAAATGAAGTCTCAAGATGCTTGGATGAAGATTACTGGGCCAATTACAAAAAATCTAGAAGAAATTGATGTCGATACGAGCCGCTCAACTCAATTTGCCTCGGCCATAGCAATGACAATGAGTCTTTGGGGGGGGAGAGTCAATCCAGTTGATCTCAAAGCTTCCGAAGATTATTTTAAAATGACTATTGATTGTATTGAGCAAGTAAAAATATCAAATTGGAAAATACCAATAGATTTCAGTTCCTTGTCGTATCCTCTTGCCCTGGCAGCAATCTTTGGAGAGGTTGAAATCCTAAACTACACAGGTAGAGACTATCTTCAACCAGATTCAATTTTTATAGATATATTGCAAAAGATGGGAGCTAAGGTCATAGAAACTGAGAGTTCTTTAAAAGTTATAAAAGCTCAGTCTTTAAGCGCATGGAGTGGAAACTGTTCTGGCTTTCCTGATTTAGTTCCAACTCTATGTTTTATAAATTCTTTCTCAAAAAACCCTGGAACTTTAACTCATTTAGAAGTCTTAAAGCACAAAGAATGCGATCGTCTTGAAGAGATGAAAAAAATATTAACTCTTTTTGAAAGACCAAAAAATGTTTCGAAAGATTCTATCTCAACTGAATATACAGAAGCGATGGCGACTTTTAAGCATTATGAAGCGCCTGATGATCATCGTATGATTATGGTTGCAGCCTTATTTATGAAAGCACTCGCAGGTGGAGAGATAAGTAATTGGCGGCATATTAAAAAATCTTATCCCTATTTTTTTGAAGACTTGGCAAATGAATGAATATTTTTAGAAAAACTATTATCAAAATATTAGCCCCATCATCTGCACTTAATTTTGTTGGCGTATTTATCTATAAGGCTGTTTTCTACTCAATCGTGCTGTATTGGAAATGGCGTTTTCCTTCAACTCTTATCTGGGCAAGAAATAGTTATCAGTCTAAAGATCTTATGCCTGGCTTAAGCGATATTGATTTTACAATTGTATCTACCGACGATCATCTTCCCCTGCTTGCCAATGAGGTTTTAACTAACTTTAAAAAAATATTTTTGATTATGGGCGAAATAAACTTTTATAGTACGAAAAGCTTGGAGATTATTAAAGAAGTTTACAATTATTATGAACTTCAGCGAGATCCACTTTTGATGTCGTTCGCAAATTTGAGTAAAAAATCAAATTCTATTGATGCAGCAATTTATCTTATGCGTACTTATGAAAGCGACAAAGATAATATAGAAAATCGATCTCATCTTAGACGTAGAAAATGGACCAAGGTTTTTCAACTTCTTGAAGTGAGTATTGATGAACTTAGTAAAACAGCATTGCTTGAGTTACTTCGAGAGCGAATAGGGAAAAATATTATTTCTAATCCAATGCTTTACAGTCCTCATACTTGGCTTGAATCTCATTGGTCTAAATTAAACTATCCAGAGGTTGTTGAAAGCTTTTCAAAACTGAACGAATCAGAATGTGAAATCATATACGGTCAAATACGTTGGGAAGTTTTTGGGATTTTAACTCAATTACCTTTTTTAAAAAATCGTAGTGACATGAAATATCACTTCGAAAATTTAAGAACTATTCTTTCTTATCTTCCTATGAGAAATGAAAAATTAGAACATGTTTTAGATCAAGCTAAGCTGTTGGTCTAACGTGATGTAGGTTCTGATAAAGTTTAATAACCTCTTCTGGCGAGCCATCAAAAGCAATCCTTCCATTATTGATCAAAATAGCTCTGTTGCATGCTTGAAGAATTTGTTCTGGTCCATGTGATACAAAGATAACACTTCCAGATTTATTAATCATATCTAGCACACGTTTCGAAATTTTCTTTTGGAAAAATTGATCAGCTCCGTCAAAAACTTCATCTAGAATTAATAGATCTGTAGGCAAAGATGATATCAGTGAAAGACTTAATCTTGTTTGCATGCCTTTGCTATAAGTTCTGTATGGAGTATCTAGAAAATGGCCGAGTTCAGTAAAATCTAAGGCATCATTAACAATATCGTTACGTTCTGCTTTTGAAATATTTGGATAAAGGAATCGACTTAATAAAAACGCGTTTTCTCTTCCAGTAAGTTCTGGAAGAATTCCAACGGCGGTATCAAAAATCGCCCTAACTTCACCTGATGTTCTTACTGTTCCTTTGTCCGGCACATACATCCCGGCAATGCAGCGACAAAGTGTCGTCTTACCGGTTCCGTTTACACCAATAATACCTAAACGATCGCCGTGATAAAGTTTAAGGTTAATGTCCTTAAGTACATGAAGCTTATCCGCACTTGGTGAAAAAAATTCAAGAGGGTTTTGAACCGCTTGGATAAACTTCTCACGAACAGAAGCAATATAATGATAATCAAGCTCAAAAAAGATATTGAGGTCTGTAATTTCTAAAATAGGCTTAGAGTCTGAGATAGAGTTCATTTTTATTCCTATGCCAAGACCACTTCGCATTTAGTACCAAAAATATAGTTCCTAAAAAGCACTTACCGAGGGCCAAAATAAAATAGTTCCAATCAAAATGATAGAAACAAGCTCGAAACGCATCGATGTAAAGATAGGGGAGGTGAAAGTTAAATAACCAAGCATATTTTGTCGCGACCATTTCTGGTGTGAAGAATATAGGTGTAACAAAAAACATAACGCCTGTTATGAAGTTGACGACATAATTTGTGTCTCTATAAAAAACCTGAGTTAGTGAAAGTGAAGTACATAAACTCGATATACCAATCAACATTAAAAATAGTGGCAAGATGCAAAGGATTATAGTCCACGCTGGAGGTCCATACATCATTTGAATGGGGATAAACATAATTGAGAAGGCAAGCATGAAATTAAGTAGATTATCTAGGACTTGAGAGAAGATTAGAATAATTGGATTGAGTTTAAACGCTTTGAGAATTGGACCGGAGCCCGCTAAAATTGGTGTTGCCATCTGAATTGTCATAATAACAAAGATCCATGGAACAAGCCCGGCGAGCAAGTAGAGATAATAGTCTTCAATGGTAATTTTTAAAATATGTTTAAAGGCAATAGCTTGAGCACCAAACATGATAACAGGATTTAAAATAACCCAAACGATACCTGCCACAGTATTTCTGTACCTGGCCTTAAGTTGAGCCTGAGTCAACACCAATGTTGTTGTTAAATCTCTAAACACAATAAACTCTTTATTTAGTTATTCTTTGCCAGTCTATTATTAGCCCAATATCAGTAGGATGCAACATTAGACCCTGTTCAATCATTATCTTTGAATTTTTAATGTCTCCTTGCTTCTCATAAAACTGTGCAAGATATCGATAGAGAAAGACATTATGTGGATATGCGTCAATATTACTTAAAAATAAACTTTCGTGATCATTAAATAGCGATCCATATCTGAAGGATTCAATTGAGAAAAAGACTAACGGAATCGCAAATAAAATATAGAGTGAGCGAAAATGCTTTCTAAGAGCAAATCTATCAGAAATATAAACAATAAGTTCTATCAAGAGATAACTTAAAGGCATAACTGCAAAATAAAACCAGTGATCTGCCACCGGCGAATACTTCATAAATGGAATGTAGACAATTCCACTGACGGGGATGAATAAGGAAATAAGCAGAATCATATACTGCTTTGTTATTTGAAGTCGTTGTGAGTGCTTCTTAGTAATTAAAAAAATGGCAACAATTAAAAGAGTAAATATAAGCAAATTGAAAATGCTCGAAAAAGTATTTAATTGACTAAAAGGTGGCTGAAACAGATTTCGATCCGTAAGTGTCAAAAATGAAGAAAAATAAAATCCAAAGTTATTTGAAATGACAATATATCGATCAATAATGATGTCAAACCAATTATCTTTTACAACATTAATAATTTTATCTGTATCAATTTCGGTTTTTAAGACTGGTTTTGTTTCAACAATTTCATCAAAGCTTTCTTGAAGGACAAATGGCTTGTTCTCTTTTTCAATTTGTTTAGATTTCTGAGCATCAATAACCTTTAGAGAGGTCAAGCTTTTCGAGTTAGGTTTATTCTGTTGAGTTGAAGCTTGGAGTTGATAGTTAATTTGTTTTTGGTTTTCTAGCCCCGAACTTGTTACGCCGCGGATAGTGCTAAATCCGGCTAAGGCGGACGCGATAATAAATGGAGCAATAAATATTGATCGAGTTTTAATATTTAGCTTTAAAGTTGACCAAAGATATAAAGGAACAAAAAGTGCGTAGCTTTTAGTCATAAGACTAAGAGAGAAAAACAGCAGAGATATTAGGTAGGGCTTTTTTTGTATTTTTTCTGTATTTTGACTCCAATAATCAATGCACAGAAGTAAAAATGTTATTGAGATCATAGTGTTGAATTGAAATATCCAACTAACAGTCTCAATATGAAGAGGATGTATGGCAAAAAGAAGTGTCGGTGCAAGAGCATATTCAAAATTTTGTTTTCTTAAATATTTAAAAATTAAAATTGAATTGATGTAGTGGATAAAAATGTTGAGTATCTTGTAAAGAATCCAGTTTTCACCAAAAAATTTGTAAATAAACCAAAAAAAAGTATAACCCAATGGCCAAGCTCGATGATCTTTTATGAATGGATGGAAGAAAATAAAAGGATTATTATTTTTAATGATTTGATCGTTTTCAAAAATAAAGACATAATCATCCCAAAGTGGGCCTGAATACATTGAACTCGCAAACATTATAAAAATGAGCAAAAAAATCAGAATATAATATCGATAATGATACAGTTTATTTTTAAAAATCATTTATTGAGCTTTTATGGGCAAATCGCATTACCAGCATTATCGAAGCCTTTAATCTTTTCACCACCAGGGCAGAAAATCTTAGCTCCTGACATAAATCCTTCAGTACAACGACCAGTTGCTGGATCGTACGCGCCACCGAAGTTTTGGCACATATTATCTGTTGCAGTTGTATTGTCGTGAGTTTTAGATTTTGCCGATCTCTCTACATACTCAGGTATTTTACAATCTCCATTATAAAAACTTCCACCTAAATCACTGGTACACAACTGTGATAGTTGAGTGTCAACTGCGGCGTTTGCATAAGATTCCTCTACAGGAACCTCTTCGGCCATACATCTTGTGAGTACTCCACCGCCGTCATAATAAACCCTAACACCAATATCGATTTCTTGAGATTTTGCTCCAAGGTTTAGACCACCACTAGCACCTGGCGCAACGTTATTAACTATAATTTTAAGTGTTGCTAAATTTTTTGCAGCATCATAATGACCAATTCTAAACCTTGTGATTCTAGATCTTCCAAAATATGAGGTTGTATTATCTGCAACATAAACAGGGTTACTTTCAACATCAATTAATAGGAGGTCGGGATCAGTTACAAAATCATCGGGACCTGTTTTTGTTACAGCAACGCCTCTACTGAAATATGATAAGTTCATTTGACATACAGTTGGATACTTCAATAGCGCCGTCACTGCATTTTTTAATTCAGTATTTGAATCTCTGGTGAGTAATGTCGTTTGTACACTTTGCACGTTTTTCTGTGTTTGCATGACGGCGAGTCCGAAAACCGAAACCATACCTGCAATAACCATCACTTGAACTAGTGAGCTTCCGTTTTGGTTTGATAGTGAATTTATAAAACGCTTCAACATAGTTATCCTAATTTTCTAAAAACAACCTGGAACACCATTAACAATTCCCTTGAATCCGTTTGGACAAACGACGCCACCTTGCGAACCAAAGGGGACGCAGTCCCCACCAGCGTCAAGAACACCACCTAGCTCGGTACAAATTTTTTGAGAGCCAATAGCATTTAGACTTTCTTTAATTCCGGCGCACGTTCCATCAGTTGGATCAAATGAGCCAACAATGACCTGGTTGCCAGCGTAGTCAACAACTCGAGTGCCACATATTTGTTGTTTTAACTGCAAAGAAGTTAAATCCGCCATGTTCGCGCAACTCGAAATGGTTGTTCCTTGAACTCTGACATGCACCAAGATGGTTCTTTCTGTAATAGATTTAGCATTGTCAAAGCTCGATGTTTGTCTGTCTGTGCCAGTAGTTCTTCTAAATTGGACCTCTAATTCAACTGAGCCATAACGATATGTTGTACTGCCATCTGACAAATTATCAGCTAGATCAGTATTTACGTTAAAAAAGTTGGCAAAGTTCACAACTCTTATGCCGGCAATGGCAAGGCCTGGCCCAACAACTTGTCCTGCCGTGATTGTGGCGGTGCCAAAACCAGGTAAAGTACTTCTAAGAATGGAAGATCCTGAATTGTCTCTAATTGATGCTACTGTATTTTGTGTTGATGAAGATTTCGGCACAGGTGCAACATTTTTTAAACTTTCGGTGCAGGCCTCAGTATCTTTCATACTATTATTAATCGAATTCATAATCGTCTGAATGTCATCATTAATTCTTGCGTACGCCTTGGTCTTGGAATCTTCTTTAATCCCTTGTAGCATGGCAAGACTAACGACACCAAGCAGACCGGCCGTAACCATCCCCTCTGCGAGAGTGAAGCCTTTATTATTCAATATATTTTTTATTAATTTCATCATTATATTTAACACCGCTTCTTATGGAACCTTACAGCCAGTTGGTGGAGTACCGCTTTTACAAATTGGCTTACCATTTGTTGGACTAAATCCAGTCATGTGATCGGCAACTGATCCATTACATAAACAACCAACCCAAGGTGGAATACAACTATTGTCAGCGTTGTTAAATGATCCACCCAAATCTGTACATGTTTTACGTTTTACACCGTCAGTTAAGACTTCTTCTGCTTGAACGCATCGATCATTAAACATTGATCCACCAAGTGTTGTACACATTTCTGCTTCTGTTTCTTGTACGCCAATGTCTTCTGGGGATTTACAATCTTCAATCACACCACCTTGAGTGAAGGTGACTGGAAATAGTATATGTTTTGTTATTTCTTTGATTTTACTTCCGGCAGGTTTTGTTATGTCTTTAACTGCAAATAAGATTTCTAATTCACCGACACCTGTACGAGATAGAGTCGAGCCGCCGGCCTGCTGCTTGGACTTACCACCAACAGTTCTTATGTTGGTAATTCTAATGTTTTTAACCATAACAATATTGCCAAAAACAACATAGTTGGCCGAACGATCAATAATTGATTCATTGGCAGGAGAAATGTTTGAAGCTAAAGGACTGGTTGGTAACCAAATATCACCAGAATTAGTAACTTCATTATGTTTGCGTATTGAACTAAGTTCAATTGGTGTTGGTGTTACGCTTCCATCGTATGGTGCAAAGCTTGAAATATTAGCGTTACGAACAGTCCAGCTACAAGATTTAGAATTTTTCATTACGGTCTGAACAGCTTGTTGAGCAGAGATGATCTCATCAGTCATTTGTGATCGAGTATGTAGACTTGCAAGCTGCATGGTCCCTAAGGCAAGGGTTCCGGCAACGCCAGCTGCAACCATAACTTCTGCTAATGAAAAACCAGATTGATTTCTAATTAGTGAGAAAAGTTTTTTAGGAAGGTTGTTCATAATACGTTCCACTTTTACTTCCATCCTTTATAGAAGGAATTGCGTAAGCATTCCCAACGGGTCGGCTTCATCATCAATTATTAATTCAATAACCATAGTTAAGTTTAACTGGTGGTTCGCTATTTCAATAAACTATTCTTTTTGTATTTATCGGCTAAAACAATATAACCCTTAGATATTATTAATTTATTTGTGGGAAATTATTAGTTACTAAGGTTTTTGGGATGCAAATGACGACAGATTGAATGCCAATAAACTGTGTGTTAATTAAATTTTGTTTAGGTTGAAAAGGTGTGCTGAAGAAGCAAATGGTGGGACATGTAGGACTTGAACCTACGACCAACCGGTTATGAGCCGGTAGCTCTAACCAACTGAGCTAATGTCCCTTTGAAACTACCATCCTCTTTATACTAGGTTTTTTTAGAATGGTCGATATTAGGCCAAAGTTATATCGTGGTGTTACGATCGACTAAAGGGGCGGACCGTCATGAAGTTTTGGAAATATAGCGGAGCTGGAAATGATTTTATTTTGTTCAGTGAAGTTCCTCATAAATTTGAGCAAATCGATCTAGCAAAGCTTTGCGATAGAAAATTTGGTATCGGTGCCGATGGCCTTTTAATCGTAAAAACAAATGAAGTCTCTTCAGATTTTCAAATGATTTATTATAATTCCGATGGTGGTCAAGTTGAAATGTGTGGCAATGGAGCAAGGTCATGCGCACACTGGTTTGCAAACGAATTTCATCAAACTAAAATAAAATTTCTTACAGCATCAAATGCAGCCTATGAAGCTGAAGTTATAAGTGAAGATTTTATTAAAGTTACGATGAATGAGTTAAAAGACGTCGCCGCCATAGATGTTGCTGACTTTTATCCTCAAAATGAATCTCTTTACCTCAATACGGGAGTCCCCCATACCGTTATTCTTCTAAATCAAGACCAGGACATAGCTTCTACTCATTGGATGAAAGAAGCTCCTAAGTTTAGAGCTGATAAGCGCTTTGAAAAAGGATGCAATATAAACTTCGTTAAAGTTTTAAAAGAAGGAGAGGTCGTTCTAAGAACTTTTGAAAGAGGTGTAGAGGCTGAGACATTAGCCTGTGGTACGGGGGCCGTCGCCGCAGCAAGATTCTTAAATCAAAAATATAATTGGAACGAAATCAATATCAAAGTCGCTGGTGGAATTTTAAAAACAGAATTTATAGCGGATCAGTGTTGGTTGGCTGGACCAGCAAAAAGGATTTTCGAAGGCGACGTTAATCTCGATGATTTTTTAATTTAAAAATTACAATAGCGCTAAAAATTCCTGCCGTGTTTGCCATGAGATCAATTAGCTCATAGCTTCTGTAGCCTGTAAGCTCCTGAAGTCCTTCAATAGCAAAACCCATAATAAATAAAACTAAAAAGGTACTTTGAGCTTTAGTTTTTGCCCAAAGAAGCCATAAAGCAAAAAAAAGATAGTAACAATAGTGAAAGACCTTATCTAAGGGAATTGCACTTATATGATTTGAAGGCGCAAATCGAATAAAAAATATCGGACTAAGAGCTAGATAAGCTAACAGGACAAAATTTCTTTTTAAATTTGTTTTGAATGTATTCTTGGTCATTGATGTTTTGAAGGGTATCATAAGACTTGTGAAAGCAGCCACGATCATTCTATTCATCTTTTTCTTTTTACCTATTGATGCCAAGGCGCGTCTATTATTAAACGTCAGCATTCTTCACCATAAGGGAATTGATAAAGGTATTACTCTTCTAAGTGAGCTTCATTCAAAAGAAGAGGTTCCACCAAGGAAGGAATTTAAAATTAAAATGCGCGAAGGCGTAGAAATTTCTTTGATAGTCGATTTTCCTGCTGATCCAACAATCTATGGACCTAGCTCAAAAATTTCAGTGATAGGAAAAGTATTTTCAGATACCGGAAAAGAGCTTTCCGCTATAGGTAATGATTCAAATATTGAAGTTGGTGAACAGCTTTCATTTCAGGTTAAAGATAATATAGGACAGCTTATCGAAGTATTTTTAAAACCTGAATTTAAATGAAAGATAGATTAGATAAAATATTAGTTAAACTCGAGCTAGCTTCAACCAGATCACAAGCTTTAGACTTTATTAAAAGTGGAGCTGTCTACGAGGCTGGAGCTCGAATAACAAAACCATCCTATTTAACGACCGGCGAAAATCTAGAAGTTCGAGCTCAGACACATTATGTAGGTCGAGGGGCATTGAAACTATTAGATGCATTAGCTCAATTTAATGTTGATATTAATAATAAAGTTTGTGCTGACATTGGAGCATCTACGGGGGGATTCACTCAGGTCTTACTTGAAAAAAATGCTAATAAAGTGTTCTCTATTGATGTAGGGACCGATCAGTTAGATAAACGAGTTAAGAGTGATTCTCGAGTTGTCGAAATGTCTCAGACAAATATTAGAAACGTAGAAAGCTTATCTGAGCTCGTCGATGTCATTGTGGCAGATCTTTCTTTTATCAGTTTGGAGTTAGTTTTACCCGTGATGGTTAAACTCATTAAAGCTGAAGCTGACGTAATTTTATTAGTTAAGCCACAGTTTGAAGTTGGCCGAAATGGTATTGATAAAAATGGTCTTGTGAAGTCATCACAATACCGTCTTGAGGCCATGTATAAAATATTTCAATGCGCTGAAGGTTTAGGACTTGGTATAATGGCTGCAAGTAAATGTTCTGTCGTTGGTAAAACGGGTAACCAAGAATATTTATATTGGCTAAAACCTGGGATTCAATCGAAAGTGAATCTCGTCAATCTTGAGGAGTTATCTCGATGAATGTTGCAGTTTTTTGTGGTTCGGCCAAAGGTAAATCAGATACGTATTTAAAAATGGCTCAGGAGCTAGCAGAAGTTTTTAAAAAAAATGAATTCGATCTTGTCTACGGTGGAGCCAGTGTTGGCGTCATGGGAACTCTTGCTGATGCTTGTCTTGCGAGAGGGCGAAAAGTTTTAGGTGTCATTCCAAAATCTTTGGTTGATTGGGAATTGGCCCACGAAAATCTAACTGACCTTGTGGTTGTTGATACAATGCACAAGCGAAAAGAAATTATGTATTTACGCTCAAGTGCTTTTGTTGTTATTCCCGGCGGTTTTGGTACCCTCGACGAATGCTTTGAGATCTTAACGTGGGCGCAGCTTAAGTTGCACGCTAAGCCCGTGTTTATATTAAATCATAATGGCTTTTATGACTTCTTGCGCGAACACATCAATCGAGCTCAGCAGGAGGGATTTATCAGTGCTCAGCACGTAGCACTTTTGCAATTCGTCGATAATATTGAAAGCTTAGAAAAGTCCCTTGTTAAGCTAAAGGTGTAGTCGTGTTGTGTTGCCAATACAGCGCAGACACCCTATACTTCTGGGTACTTAGACCACTTACTATGCCTTCGGAGTGACCATGACTCGGTTAGTGCTATTTATTTCATTTTTAGTTGCAGTTGTTTTAGTGATGTCACTTGGCTCATTTAAAAACCTTACTGTAGATAATAAAAGTTTCACCTACTCTGAAGTTAAAAAAAATCATGATGAGAAATTAGAGACTATTGAAAAACTTGAAGAAGCTAGATTAGCTGCTCTAAAAAAAGCAACAGAAGAAGAAGAGCCTGTAGAAGAAGGTCCTCTTGTCGTCCTCGATACTCCGCAACTTGAAAGCGGACACTCTCTTTATGGCAAATGTATTGTTTGCCACGGTAAAGCTGGTGAAGGTAAGAAATCACAAAATGCACCGGCCATCGGTGGCCAGTTTGATTGGTATATTGAAAAGCAAGTTGTAGCGATGCAAACTGGTGAGCGTGTTAACCAAGTCATGATGCCTTATATTCGTGCTCTTTCTGCTCAAGACATTAAAGATTTAGCAGCTTATATTTCTAAGCTTCCTTGGGCAAAAAAATAAATGTCGATTTATAGCTATAAAGATTTTTCACCAAGCATCGGTGAAGGTGTTTATATTGCTCCATCCGCCGATGTCATCGGTAGAGTTTATCTAGAAAAAAATGTAAATCTTTGGCACCAAGTTGTCGCTCGAGGTGATGTTAATGATATTCGCATCGGCGAGGGAACAAATATTCAAGACCTCTCAATGCTCCATGTAGTTGAAGAAATTCCTCTCATCATTGGTAAAGGTGTGAGTGTTGGTCACGGTGCGATTATTCACGCTTGTACCATTGGCGATCACTGCTTGATTGGGATGGGTTCGATAATCCTGGACGGCGCTGAGATAGGTGATCATTGTGTTGTGGCCGCAGGATCAGTCGTTGCTCCTGGAAAGAAGTATCCTCCCAACTCAATGATTATGGGTTCGCCTGCCAAGGTTGTGCGCCAGCTCACTGAGAAAGAATACGAAGGTTATGGCAATCACTATATGAGCTACCTTAAATACAAAGATGAATTTTTAAGTCCTGAGACTGTGAAATTCATTTCATAAATCTTATTCTTATCTGTTGTCACTTCCAGAAGAAACTTCGCCACCATCATGACCAGGACCTTCAGCACTTAGGAATTGATTAATTTCAGGAAACTTTTGATTATCAAAAATAACAAAGTCTTCATCACCACCACAGTTGGCTAAGTATTTGAGATTTACTTTGCCAGGTGTGGAGCCAGATTCTTCAATTTTGTGAGTTTCTGGTTTGCAAGCAGATGCGAACGTGATTCCAAGTGATTCTAACTCAGACAAATACTCGGCTTTTCTTTCTTCGTCACAGCAAATTGGAAAACTCGTTCCATTATCTGTTTTTCCTTCAGGTAGATCTCCACCTTTGCCTTTTTTGAAGCAATTAAAATGAACTTGATCACTTCCATGCAAAGAGGCACTAATTTTTACTGCATCAGTAACATTTCCACCGGGCAATGAGTAATTGTTGATCACTAATTTAATATCTGGGCATAATTCTTCTTTCTTAATTTTTTCTTCTACTAATTGATTAAATCTTTCCGGATCTTCTTTCATTACTTCAACGAGGTTGTCTAAATCGGCAAGAGTATAAAAGATATAGTCATCCATATTTATATTTCTATCATCGCCACTACTACACGACATACCCTCTTTGTATGATTCAATTTGACTTATCGTAGGCCTAACTTCACAGCCGGGGTATTGATAATTAGCACCGCTTAATTGATCAGATCCAGGAGAAGTTTCAGGAAATTGATCAGGAGAAAGTTCACATTTACTAAAACAACCCAATTTTTCTAATTTATCAAATTCAGATTTTTTGAAATTGTATGAACCTATTCCCATAAATTCTTTTTGACTACCATTTATAGATTGCTGGTAGGTAGTTATGTCGCCAAGGACTTCTTGTTTCTTTTGTTGACAACAATTATTAGATGCAAAATATTCACTTTCCTGCTTCGACCAACTACCCAGATCTTTTTCGTATAAACTTTCACAGCTTGGGGGAGTGCGTCCTTCGTCTTGAGGAATATCTTTACAGTTTGAATCATAGCCTTTATTTCTTAAATATGTATTCATGTTGCGAGTTGCTTCTGCGTTTCCAGTAGCATACTTTTTAACAGAACCTTTAATAGCATCACATGAAAAACATTGTTTTTTATCACTGTGACTTAAAAGAAGCTCTTCAACTTTTTCAAATTTACCATTTTTGATGGCGTTACTGATTTTCCATTGTAGGCCACCGAAAATATCATCACATGGTCCGCTAGAACTTCTTAACTTCTCTTGCTTGTGAGGTTTCCACTGACAACTCTGAGCATTTTTAATTTGTGAAGTTGGTATATGAGTAAAAGATTGGGAAAATGCAGCTGTAGCCATTAAAGTATAAACGACAAATATTTTTAGAATGGCTATTCTCATGGTTGCTCCTACCCTAATCTCTACTGACTATTATGATCGGTAATTAGTTGAAATTTCTTTATATTGTAATTCAAGAATTCTAAAAACTAGTTGAGATGACTTAAGTTATTGAAACTGTGAAAACTATAATGACTCAATAAATTGTCACTCTAGCGAGATGGGAGAAAATTAATGTCAGAGAATTGATTTAATCATATTGGCAATCTCGCCGGCCCATTTTTTAGCGTTATCCATTTCTTGTCTACAGTTGAAATGGACGCCATCACATCCCATTGCTTTATAATGATTGCTTGAAATCAATTGGCATGATGTAGGCTCTAGAGCTTCTTCGAGCATCTTATAAAGTGTTGCTTGTTCAAAATCCGTTTTAGTTCTTCCATGTGGAGGGCCTACCCAAAGACACTTCTCGCCGTTTTTAGTCGCTAGTAAAGCCAGCTCTCTTGTCAGCCTTAAGCGTTGATTGTAGCCGACTTGATTGACGACATCGTTATTGACGATGGCCCTACGATCATTGGCTCCAAGTTCAATTACAACATAGTCATAACTAGAATCTGGAAAACCATTGTTTCGCCATTTCTCGTGAAGATTCATATTTGTAGTTAATTGTTCAAAAAATGGAACTTCAACAGGAGTTCTCCAATCGGTAGGGTTTGGATTACTAAATTTAATGAGCTCATTAGGATTGATCGTCTTGTTAGCACTTAATTGATGATAGACTCCGCCAGAAAGCTTTTGTCTATTTTCACTAAGCCAATGAATGGGTGCTGAACTAGCATGACCGTAGGTCACAATATTAACGCCAGTATTAGTTGAAACAGATTGGTGTAGATATTGTCCAAAGGGTCCGGCCATATGAGAATCGCCGATAATAAGAATATTTTTATCAATTGAAGCAGGCGATCGACTTGAAAAGTGATTGCATGAGAAAAGAAGTAATGTCGCAAATATATAAGCAATTTTCATGCAATCTTTATCGGAAACTTAGAAATCATTTTGATGAAATTTAAATCGAATAGTTTCTATTCTGTCCTTGTTTGCACCTAAGTCGCTGTAACCTAGTCGCGAAGCTGAACGAAAATGGACGACTCCAGTCTCACCAAACCAAAACTCAACATCATCTACAAACTTAAAGAGGTTAGAAGTATACTCAGCTCTTAAATAAGTATCATTTTGCTCAACTATTTTAGCGCTTTTATCTTTTGAGACGATACCAAGAATTTTCTCTTTAATACGTCCAGGTTCTTCTTCACTTTTAATTGGTTCTATGAAATTTTTTTGTTCACCAAAATCATAACTGACAACACAATTTGGCTTATCTGGACAAGGACGTAACTTATTATCATGAACACCTAGGTTTGTTGGAGGTGTTCCCTGACAAGAGGTCAGTAACAGTAACAAGAGTAGAGGCGAAGAAGAAAAGATCTTCTTCGCATTCTTGAAATTAAAAATCACTAGCACGAACAGTCTTACGACCATTAGCTTCACAACGAACTTGAGCATCTTTAACCAGCTGATGAACAACTTCATTTAATTTATCAAGAGCATCTGAAGCAACGTTTAAGCCAGTGCCTTTGATAGCATCTTTAGTTTTAGATCCAACAAGTAACATTTCTTTTTCGGCCATTTGTATTCTCCTCGATTAGGCATTGAAGTACTTTGAGTAGCTTTATTCTAGTGATTTCGAGCTAAGTTTCAACACCCAAAACGGCTTAAAATGACGATTTCTAGTAAGAATAAGCGAAGTTATTAATTTCGTTGAAGTTCCCGCAGAGCATTGATTTCAACATTATTAAGTTGTGCGGTAAGTTCTTCACTTAAGCGCACTAAGTCAGATTGTTGAATATTTTTGTCTATATAAATTGGTCGACCATAAAAAACGATAATCTTTGAAAAAGGCTTCGGTAGTCTGAATTGATCCCAACTTTTTTTGAAACTCCAAAAATTTAACGGGATTGGCACAAGTGGAATAATTGGTGCGCCAGTAAGTTTTGCAACTTCAAATATTCCTTTCTTTGGAATTTTGGCTGGTCCACGTGGGCCATCGACAGATATTGCTCCAGGAGTTCCTTCATTTACAATCCTAGTCATCTCCATCATTGCCTGTTGGCCACCTTTGGAAGAACTGCCCCTGGCGCTTTTATGTCCAAGCATTTTTAAAGTTACAGCAACGAGTTCGCCGTCTTTAGATGCACTAACAATGCAAACGTGAGGTCTACCCATATGCGATAAGATGGAAGCCACTATATTTTGATGCCAAAGAGCATAGAGGTAAGCGCCATTTGGTCCAGATTTTTTTGCATCCTTAATGTCTTTCGATTCTCTGTGCTCAAAACGATAGGTTAAACCTAAAGCACGAATCAAAAGATGAACAATAAAGGAGATGACTTTTGTTTTCATACCGTCAAAGTTTTAAATTGTTTCTCGGCATGATGCTCAGCTTTTTCTTGGCTGAGTCCTTTAGCTAAACTAAGGGCAATCATTTTATTAAGGGCATCTTTTTTTAGTTCTTCTGTTCTCGTTTCTTGCCAGCGCTTCATCGCTTCAAAAGATTCAACTTCAAGTTTAGTAACAATCATTTCGTTCTTACGAAAATATTTACTCCAAATAAATAGAGCGAGCAAAACCAACATCATGAGGATAACGATCATTTTTGCGTTCATAGTTTTAACTCCTTAATTAAGAAGAGCCCAAGTGAATCAAACACGAGAGGCATATCGCCTTTAAGCGTTAATTCAATAGCTTCTTCAAGACTTAAATACATAATTTCTTTAATCACGTCACCATCGGGATTCGCAATTGGATTTTGATCCTTAGATAAATCCGTCGCTAAAGCAAAATACTTATCTGTAGTGACGGAGCCAGTAAGAGGTAAATGCCTAATGAGTTCTATATTGCCAGCAATTAAGCCAGCTTCCTCTCTAAGCTCTTTATGCGCAGTCTTGAGCCAATCATCGCCGTCATCAATAAATCCTGTAACTGGCTTTAATCTAAGATGAGGGGTTTCGTGAGGTCTGTGTTCTTTGATAAAAAGAAATTTTCCGTTCTTATCCTTGGCAAAAACAATGACGGCAGCCCTTAAATGAACGAGTTCATACACATCCTCTTGGATGAGCTTCTCTTCAAGTTTTATGTATTGACCTTGGTAAATCGTTTTTGCTTTCGTCACGCTTAAGTGTCCAATATTTAAACATCGAATAAGAATATGCATGGTTTAAGTGACATAAGTCACTGAAAAACCGTCATTAAGACTGGCATACGGCCTGCTTATATATAACTCATATTTAGTACTTTAGCACTTTAAGAATCTCTATATGAGAGGAGCCTTATGAAACTAACTAAGACAGCAACCTACTGGACTATGGCTGCATCATTTACACTACTTATCGGCATGAGCTCCGCTTTTGCTCAAGACGTTCATATTTGTGAAGAATTAATGAGGCAGGAACATACCGAAGCCGATATGAAAAAATGTATCGAAGAGTTTGGTGAACCGGAAAGCTTTAGAACAAGCAGAGATCAACAAAGACGTTCTGATGAAGCGAGGGCAGATGCTCAGCGTGAACGCGAACAGTTCTTTGATAAAATCTTTACTGCAGCTGAATTAAGACGTTTTGGCGCCCCTTACGTGGCAAAAAGAAATTTCTACGATGCTTACGGGCGTATTTATAGAAGTAAAACACTTACAGATGAGAAAGATCTTTGTCAGTATCTAGGGTTTGATAAAAATCTTGGTGACGGTGCTCTATCAGAAGTAATGGAAGACTTTGATCACCAAAACTTTGTTGGGGTTAAAGTTAATAATCCTTTATTGGGCTCACTTGAAGCTAAGCAGTTTCGTTTTGATGAGTCAGATGACCCTTCAAATATTCAAATTTTTACTAGCTTAAAATGCCGCAGAGATCGTAAAGACGGCGACCCTGAGTCATCTGTCGTAAGTTCAACTCAAGCAGTAAATAGCGCTATCCAGCCGACTACTTCTGCATCACAACAAAACTCAAGAAACGACTCTCAAAGAAGACGTCCAAGTGTTCTTGATGCCAATAGCCCGTATTTATACAACCCGCAGGGTTCAAGTGATTCTTCTAACAGATAAGACAATCCCTAACTCCCCCACATTGTGGGGGAATTAGCTTGACGCATACTCTCAAAAATCCTATCAAATCATCAATTTAGACATCATGAAAAAGTCATTTTTAAAGAGTGGAAGGTGTTATGTTAAAGGCGCCAAAAGTTAGTTTTGAATGGGGCGAACCAGGACAAGAATTTGTGGCCGGCGGTATCCATTTAATTGGTTTTGAATTTGATGGAACAGCTTGCTTTAGGAAGGGGACACGTTTTGGCCCTGAAGCAATCCGTAATGTTGTTTATGGTATCGAAGGTTATTCACCTTACTTAGATTTAGATCTCGAAAATGTTTCTGATATTTATGATCTTGGAAATTTACCTGTTGGGCATTCAGGAGACGCTGATGCCGATTGGAAACAAGCGACTGATGCCTTCTTTGATTTAGCAAAAGATAAAAACTTTAAAAAAGATAATATTAGAGTCATCACACTTGGTGGAGAGCATTCGATATCTTATGCTCCAATAAAAACATACCTAGATAACTTTGATGATCTAGTGCTTGTTCATCTAGATGCTCATGCCGATCTTCGCGATGGCTATGAAGGTCACCATTTTAGTCATGCTTCAATCATGAGGAGAAGTCTTGACCATTTCAGAAAGGGTCATGAATTGATCCAATACGGAATTCGATCAGGTACAAAAGAAGAATACGATGAAATGAAAGAGAGAAAATCTCTTATGACTTCTCGTGAGCAGTTTTTTAATAAAATTGAATCAATCCCAAATGATCGTCCCATATATTTAACTCTCGATTTAGACTTTTTCGATCCTGCCTATATGCCAGGAACGGGAACGCCTGAAGCTGGTGGAGAAGACTTTCACTGCTTTATTAAATTAATGAAAATGTTTAGGCATAAAAATATTGTTGGAGCTGACATTACTGAATTAGCACCAGAGCTAGATCCTTCCAATAATAGTTCCGTTTTTGCTTGTAAGGTTCTACGTGAAATTATGCTTGTGATAGGTAACGGGTAAATAAATGACAAATAAAGATAAAAAATCTTGGACTATAGATGACTCTGATAAATTGTATCAAGTTTCACAGTGGGGCGAAGGTTATTTTGAAATAAATGAGAAGGGTAATCTCTCTGTAAATCCTGAGCGCAAAGAAAATGGCCCTCGAATTGATGTTGCAGAGGTTATTGAAGAGATGAAACTACAGGGAATCTCTTTTCCTGCCGTTATTCGTTTTCACGATATTCTTTGGTCTCAAGTTGTGTCTATTAACGAAACATTTAAAAGTGTGATCGAAGACGAAGGTTACCAAGGAAAATATCTCGGGGTTTATCCAATTAAAGTAAACCAAATGCGCGAAGTTGTTGAAGAGATCGTTGCCGCTGGTGCTCCTTATAACTTTGGTCTTGAAGCAGGCTCTAAGCCTGAGCTTATGGCCGTCTTAGCTTATAATGATAACCCTGGCGCACTAACAGTCCTTAACGGCTATAAAGACGATGAGTATATGCGTCTGGCGATGCTTGGAAGAAAACTTGGCCGAAAAGTTATTGTTGTTGTTGAAAAACTTTCCGAACTTGATCGCCTATTAAAAATATCAAAAGAATTCGATGTTCCTCCACTGATTGGTTTGCGTTGTAAGATGTCTTATAAAAGCACTGGAAAGTGGAGTGATTCAAGTGGGGACCGTGCAAAGTTTGGCTTAACGGTTACTGAAATACTTTTGGCAGTGGAAAGATTAAGACAAGAAGATCTTCTAGATAGCTTACAGCTATTCCATTATCATATTGGTTCTCAAATTACCGATATCAAATGTGTTAAAGAGACCATTTCAGAAGCAGCTCGAATTTACGCTAAGCTTGTTAAGCTTGGCGTTGATATGCGCTATATCGATGTTGGCGGTGGACTAGCGATTGATTACGACGGTTCAAAGTCAACTGGACAATCATCAATGAACTACACAATGTCTCAGTACATTGCAGATATCGTTTACGGTATTAAGCAAGTTTGTGATGCTGAGAATGTCAGACATCCAGATATCGTATCAGAAAGTGGTCGTGCTATTACAGCACAACACTCTTGTGTCGTTACCAATGTCGTCGACATTATTGATTCAAAAAAGAATGAATGGGATGTCACTCCATCAGCTGGTGAACATCAACTTGTTAAAAATGTAAGAGAGTTTCTAGGAACACTTGATCAAGATAATTATAAAGAAGTTTATGATGATGCCAGACAAGTTCGTGATGATGCTCTTCAAGCATTTAAATTAGGAATCCTTTCGCTTGAAGATAGAGCGAAAGTGGAAACGCTGTTTTGGAAAGCAAGTCAACGCGTCCTAGAGTTTTCACGAAAAGAAGATTTCGTCTCTGAATCTGTTGGAGAGTTAGAAGACACTCTAGCTGCTCAATATCTTTGTAATTTTTCAATCTTTCAAAGCGCTGCTGATCACTGGGCAATTGGTCAATTGCTACCGGTACTACCACTAACTAAACTTCATCAAGCGCCAACAAGACAATGTACTATAGCGGATATTACTTGTGATTCTGATGGGAAAATCAGCAAATTCATTGGTAACGATGAAGTGAGAAGAACAATACAATTGCATGAAATCAAACCAGGTGATGAATATGTGATTGGTATGTTCCTAACCGGTGCCTATCAAGATGTAATGGGTGATATGCATAATCTCTTTGGTAGACTCAATGAGGTTCATGTTTTTAGTGATGATGATGATCCAACGGATTTTTACATTGAAGAAGTGATCCGTGGTGCTTCTATGGCAAATGTCTTATCCACAATGCAGTATACTCCTGAGTACATGGCCCATATGGTAAAAAGAACAATTGGTAAGCTGATTAAAAACGGCGAGATGAATGCCCGAGAAGGTGTTCGCTTAACTGATTTTTATGAGGACTCTTTAAAGTCTTACACCTATCTAGATTATAATTGAGTTAAACGCAGTATTTCTTGTTTTAAGAATTTTAAATTAATTGGCTTTGGTACAAAACTATCAAAGCCAACTTCCAGTGCTTTCTTCTTTTGTTCCAAGCTCGTATGTCCCGTCAGTAGAATAAATTTACTTTGATAGCTTGTTTGTTTTAGCTTTTTGAAAAGTTCAAAACCATCTATCTCAGGCATAACGAAGTCAATAATTGTGATATCCCAGTGATTACCGTTTAGATTAGCGACATCTAAAAATACGTGAGGGCATTCAAAACACTCCAACTTAATATTATCAGTTTCAAGAAGATTTTGTAGATAAACAAGAGAGCGCTGATCATCATCAATCACGGCTATATTAAGCTTCTTTTTGAACTTGCTAAGATCAATATCTATATTGAAAACAGTGTGTTCGATTTGTTGTGGAGATGGAATAAAGATCTTAAATGTTGAGCCTTTTCCAATTTCAGAATCAATTTCAATAGAAATTTTAAGTAAGTCTGCAAGCTTCTTTGAAATTGCAAGACCCAGTCCTGTTCCTCCAAATTCAGAAGAAATCTTGTTATTAGCTTGTTGGAAGAGCTCAAAAATGACTTCTTTCTCACTAGCGCTAATACCTATGCCTGTGTCTTTGACGGTAATACAAAATTCACCTTGAGAATTATTCGTTATTTTCTCAAGCAGAATTGAAACTTCGCCTTGATTTGTAAATTTAATAGCGTTGCCGATGATATTATTTAAAATTTGTAATAGTTTTTCTCTGTCTGTACGAACACTACATTCACTATCGATTTTAATACTTAGGTTGATACCTTTTTGGATAGCAAGAGGTGAGAAAAGTGTCTCAATACTTTGAAGAATTTCACTTAAAGTGAAATCCTCAAATTCAAGAGTCATCTTACCGGCTTCAATTTTTGATAGATCTAGTAGATCGGTAACAAGTGATAAAAGATCCTTTCCGGATGAATTAATAATCTTAGCTTTTTTAATTTGATCATCATCAAGATTTGACTCATGATTTTTTGCCATTAATCCAGATAATAAAATAATCGAATTTAGAGGCGTTCTAAGTTCATGAGACATACTTGCTAAAAATAAGGATTTAGCTTCATTAGCTTGTTCCGCAGAAATTTTAGCCGATTTTAATTGTGACGTACGTCTTTCTACAACTTCTTCAAGGTGATCACGATGTTCTTTTAACTCCTGTTCACTGTGTTTGAGGTCATTATAGTTTTCTCGAAGTCTGGTGATCATTAAGTTAATAGATGAAATAACAGTATCAATCTCATCGCCCTTAACAGTGAGAGATTGTAGTAGCTTAGCTTCGTTGAGATTTTCACTTGTTAGATCATCAGCGAGTTTTGCCAACGCCACCAAGTGTTTAACAACAACAAGATTGAATACAATCAACATAAATAGAGAAACAAGAAAAGTTTTAATCCCTTGAGTAACAAGAGTTATTAAAATTTTATTAAAAAGTTTTGAATAGATTGGATCTAAAGAAGTACAAATGGAAAGATGACCAATACTTGTCTCAATAGACTCATAGTAGAGATCTTTTTCAAGTCTAATATGATTACTATTATTGTTATAGTATTCAGCTGGCAGTCCAGTTTCACCCAAAATAACTGGGTCCATATCGCTACCTGAGATTCTTACATAATCAACATAGGGCAGCTGAAAAAGACCATTGGCGGTAATTTCCATTTGCTCACGATCTAGATTCCAAACTTGTTGAGTAATTGTTTGTGTAAAACTTTTATCAATATCAATAAGTCTTGAGTGGATGGCACTTACTTCGCTGTCAAACTCTAGCCAAAGCTGAGTAGCAGTTAAGATAAGTGTAATAATGGAGCTAAATAATAAAATTAAAAAGATCAGTTTTCTTGAGATACTCTTTGTAACATACTTAGGAATGAAGCGTTGGATCATAAATATCTCATCATAAAAACTTATCTTAAACTACCAGTTGATGTGAATAGATTCAATTGATAAAGTTGGTTTGAAATGGAGCTTATATGACAAATTCATCAGACGATTTAAAGATTCTCATTATTGATGATAATGAAAACAATCTGTACACGCTCGAATGTATTTTAAAACAAGCAAGTGGTGTTTCAATTCTTCAGTCTTCATCTGGTCAAAAGGGTATTGAAATTCTTCAAAAAGAGACGGTTCATCTCATTATTGTCGATATACAGATGCCAGTGATGAATGGTTTCGAGTTTGCTAATACCATTAAAGATGATGAAAACTTAAAACATATTCCCATTATTTTTCTTACTGCCTATTTTAAATCAGATGAGTTTGCGACTAGAGGTTATAAGCTTGGAGCTTTTGATTATTTAACCAAGCCAATTGATGAGCACCGTTTATTAAACAAGGTCAGTCTTTACAGTCAGCTATACAAACAGGCAGCAGAGTTAAAGCGAGTTAATGTTGAGCTATCAAGAGCAAATCAAGCCCTTAAAGATGCCAATATCGAACTTAAAAGCCTTAAGAAGTAATTATCCTTCTTGTTCTTTTTTAAACTCTAACGGTGTCAGTTTTGTCCACTGCTTAAACGCTCTGTGAAATGCACTTGATTCAGAAAAACCTAATAAGAATGCAATTTCGGTTAAGGAAAGACTTGGATTGGTCAGCATTTCTTTAGATAATTCAATTCTTAAGTTTGTCAGTATTTCTGAGTAGGAAAGATCATATTGTTTCAATTTACGTTGTAATGTTCTTGGAGACATCCCAAAGCAAGTCGCCATATTTTCTATACTTGCTCTGCCTTCTTTGAGCTCATTCTTTAGCTTTTCATTAAACCGCATGAGAAATAATGGCTGAGCATGTTCTTCAAATTTTGGAAGTTTTTCTAAAATCTTTTTTGCATTATTTTCTAAAAGATCGGCAAGGTTTGAATCACTATCAACACAGGGAAGTTCAAGATAATGTTGCTCGAAAATAAGTGAATTACTTGTTTGATTAAAATTAACAGGACAACCAAAGTACTCAGAGTATATTCCCTCAGAACCTGCTGGTCGCTCGTGAGAAAATTTAACTAATTTTAGACTAATATTTTTTTGAGTTACAGCTTTCAAACGTTCAAAGACGAGAGCAATTTCATACTCAAGGCTATGTCTTGATACTTCTTCATCTGAAATGGGCCAAAGTTGAAATTCATAACGGCCGTCTTCTTCGATCCCTTTAGTACTAAGCTCTTGATGAATTAGTGCAAAGAATCGAACAAATTTACGAAGGCCTTCTCGCACATTGGAGCTACTTGAAAGTAAGTAGTCACTTGTTTGGTAAGTTCCAAAAGGTGTTAGCTTGGCCATATTAATGCCGACCATATTGTCATCAAGGTTGGTGGAGATAACTTCCCAGAATTTTGAGATTTGATCGATTGATAGCTTACCATCTGGATCATCGACGCTTTCGCGTTTGATTCCTGCTAAATCAAGAATTTCGTTAACATTGGCCCTAACACTAGCTAAGGCGACAAGTGCTGCTCTAATCCCCATGGATGAGGCTGACTTGAATTTACTCATGTACACTCAGTTGTTATGTGACGACATTTCCTGTCATATGACGCCATTTCTATTAGCGTTGTAGTCTACATTAAAAGGAAATACATAACAACTTTTCGTATTTAGACAGCGATAAAACTATAAATTACAAGTACTTAAATGCCAGACCAAGGTAGTTTTTCAACATCAATATCGTTATAGTAGTGGTTGACGATATCTAGATAGTTTTTATTGTAATTCTTGGCCATTATAAAGGCTCCCCATTGGGATAAACCAACGTGGTGACCCCAACCGTGACCTTTGAAAACGAAACCTTCATCAGTATCTGTCACTCTAAAGTGATAACCAGGAAAGTTTGACCAACCTAAAGCTGTTCTCACGTCGGCAAAATCGAGATCAGCCGAACTTGCCGTGGCATTTTGAGCGACAGTTAATGTCTTAACAGATTCAAACAAATCATTCATCTCAGCTTCAACCAAATCAACTTGGCTTGAGCGATTAAAGTTTGTGAACTTACCGCCAACTCTTGAACTAGATTTAAATTCTTCTAAGAGTTCTTGAGATGTATAAGCCTTAGTAGTCCAGCTAACAATCCATCTTGAACCAGATGATAGTTCATCTGAAAGTTCTGAGCGTGGGAAAATCTCAGCATTGCCTGCGCAGTAAGGAACATTGTTTTGCTTGAAAATATTTAAAGCTGAGTCTGTGCGTCCACCACTGTATGCATGGAAATAAGCTACGATCACTCGACCTTGATAGGTCATGATTTCACCACGAGTCTGCTCAACTGCAACGTCTGTGCGAGAATCAGCGCCTGAAACACCAGCATAAACTTGGAACCTTGCCGTGTCATCGACATGGTAATCTCTTGTGCTTGGAGCAGTAAGAAAGTGGTAATAGGCATAACTTCTAGCGGCTAGGGCTTGAGCTTTAAGCGACTCTAAAGGCCAACTGGCGCCGGATTCTTTTGGAACGACACCACGAAGATACGTTTCAAGATCAACATGGTTGATAGCTTGAATGCCGTCATTTTCAAATTGAAGCGTAAAAGTTCCAAGGTAGCTATGTGATTTATCAGGAGAGACAACTCTTTTAAGTTTGATCGCAGACGTGCCTTTGACTCTTGCAGTGGTAAAGTTAAAAACTCTACCGTCATTTGATACGGCTTTTATCTTATTTCCATTCTTTGTTAACTTTAAGTTTGAAGTTTGAATGAGCTCTTCACCAAAACTAATCTCAAAATTTTCTTTGCTAGATAATTCTAATTGTGACGAGTCATCTGGCTTGCCATGAAGCCAATCACTTTTAAGAGTGTGAGGAAAAACTAAAACATTAAGAGTTGGTAGTTCAATATTCTTTCTTGCAGGTAGCTCGACAGAAGAGGGAAGTGAGCTATCTGGAATACTACTTTCGCCTTGAAATCCAAATTGCGCTGAATAATCAAATGCAAATGAATTTAAAGAAGCTAACAATAGTGAAACTGCAATCAGTGCTTTCATAGTTACCTCGTCAAGAATTAGAGAGGTAGCCTATCAATATACGAGGGGGAAGTCGCTTCAAGGTAAGGTTTTGTTAAAAAGGATTAAACGTAATAACAAAGACTTGGGGCGCCGAGTAATGGAGATAGGCTCGACACCCCCTGTTTGTTAGTTAGGAAGCGTAGGAATCGACACGGTGGTGAGGATGACCTAAGCGTTTAGAGCGAAAACTCGTTATTTGTGAATTGATGGCCCTAATAGTTTTTTCTAAGCTCTCCTTATAGAAAGGTGCTGTTTTCTTGGCGATAAATTCTTTGCCGAGAGACCTAAATCGAATCGTTGTGAGATAACCTCCAGCTTTAGCATTGTTTTCAACTTTAATCTCAATGTCTTCAACTTTTGGAAGAATAGTTTTAATACGATCTTTTGTGTTTTCAATAAGACTCGCATTGTTTCTATTCTTTTTGGCTTTCATTGATCACTCCTTGATTGTGTTAATAAAAAATCTTATCTCCACAACTTAATCTTACGCTTTGAAAATTTATTCACAAGAAGGGGAAAAGCTATTTGACACAACTTTACAATGGGCCAACATAAATAGGGTGATACATGACAGAGAAAAAACTTGATCTATCTATACATGCATAAAGCAATCAAGTGATGGAATGAGATTTCATACGTTTAACTTTTGGCTTAAAACGCTTCACATAATCGCAGCGTTTACAAAGATCCTCTACAAGTTCGCCGCGCTCAAAACCGTTCTTCATTGAAGTGGCTCGCTCACTTTTTAAAATTTCAACTAAAGGTTTTTCAAGTGAATTACCAAGGGAAAGTCTTGCTTCTTTATCGAGACAACAGGGAACAACAACGCCATTTGAATGAATAGCGATATGACTAATCAGACCTTGGCATGTACCTGAAGAGTCGCCCGCTGGAAGATCAGGGTGGGGCCACTCAAAGCGAGTATCAAAATGAAAGTAGAGTTTATTCCAAACTTTTTTAGATTTAAACTTTCCAGTACCCTGGCGGCGATTAATCGTGACATCAAAATATCGCTCCACTAAATCATAAACATCACTGTTAGCTGCTTCACCTAAATCACCCGCACCAAGATTCCAAAGACGATAATTGATATATGTGTCAGGATTAAGATCATTAAGGGATCTGGTAAATTCTAGAATAGGCAAAAGGTATCGATGAAGATCTTTCTTTTCAAAATTGTCTCTGAAGCTATGAATAGAAAAATTGATTTGGCGAATAGCTTTCGAGTTTAAAATATTTTTATGTTTTGATAATAAAGTTCCATTAGTTGTAAGCATAACTTTGGCATCATGCTTTTCACAAATTTTTAGGATCTCGGGAAACTTAGGGTGAGCCAGTGGTTCACCCATTAAGTGAAGACAGACTTGCTTTGCTAAAGGCAGTGCTTGAAGCAGAATACTTTCAAATTTCTCCAAGGACATAATATCTTGTTCTCGTTCAACTTCAGGACAAAAGGAACATTGAAGATTACATATATTGCTGATCTCGATATAAATTCGATCAAAGCTGGTCATTTATATTTCTCAAAGCGAGAGAAGAGTTCAGCGTCACTGAAATGATAAAGCTCAAGCAGTTGCTTGTATGGATCATTTAAATCGAGCAATTGTCCAAATGCTGGTTCAGTCTTAATACCAGAAGACTTAAGTTCAATAACTTTGTTTTTGAAATTAGTACCTAACATTTTAAGTAAACGTCCTTCAATTCGAAGGTGACGATGAGCATTTTGTTTAAGTGGTGCTATCTTTTGGCAAAAAAGCTCAATCGCCAATCTATTATGAGTTAGCTTGGCGATTGTAAAATCATCCTGTGTTGAAATGATGGCACTTGGAAAATGATTTAAAACAGTCTTGTTGAAAAGATCAAAATCTTGGCTTTCAAATAAAATATCTAAATCAGACTCAGGTAAATCAATACCAAGAGGGATTGTTCCTGAAAGAAGCGGCTTAAACTGAGATAACTTTTTAATAATATCAGTTTGCTCTAAAAAGCTATGGGCCATCGGATGCTTTTCGATATTAATAATATGTTCAAGACTGTGATGATGAAACTTAACGTTGAACGTTCCAAAAGAAGCTTGAAGCTCGGGGTTTAATCCCTTTTTCGTGCCGGATGTATCCCAATCAAGCGTTGGATATTTTGTCATTAACTCTTCAAAGCTAATATCAATAACGACTTCTAGGTGTTCATATCCTTTTGGATAAGACTTTCCTGGCTTTGGAGCTGGTAGCTCAATGAGATCAACAAAAAGTTCATTGACTCGCATCGGCTGCGAAAGTTTAAAGGTCGAAATAGGTCTTCCACCAATTATCGATTCAATCAAAAGATTAAAACTAACAGAAAAAACGACTTTAAGCTCTTCGTACTCACTGAGCGTTTGAGTGCGATAGCAAGCATGATCAACTTCCCAATGCTTTTCAAGCATCGATGAAATTTCTCCATGTGATGTTTCTATAAATTTTTTAAAATTATGCATCACAGTCCAAGTAGAGACTACACGCCTTAGATACGGCTTTAGTACCACTATTAAAGGCAAAATTGATGGAGCCACCACTTTTTCCTGAGGCTAAATCTCCAACCATAAAAATGCCACCTTGTTCGTTTTCAAGAAAGTCATCGCCATCTTCTTTTTCAACTGAGATACCGATTTGCTTAAGATAAGTCTTAGGTCTTTCACTACCAAGAGCAGTGACTACACCATCAACAACAATAGATTCATGTGTATTAAAGCTGACGGAGCATCTTTGATTTGAATCTGTAATCTTAGTAACGATTGAATTTGGTAAGAAGTTAATTTTACCTTCATTAATCAGACTTTGCGTCTTCTCAAGGTTTTGAGGAATCATACGGGCAAAGTGTTCCTTTCTGTAACTCATCCACACTTTATGACCACGTGACACAAGGATCTGTGCATATTCTCCAGCAGAATCACCACCACCAACAACCAAAATATCTTTTTGATTAGATTTAATCGTTTGAATATCATCGTAGATTAAATTCGCGATTGAATCATCAATACGAACACCTAAAGTTCGGGCTGATGACATATTACCAATTGCCACAAAGACAACATTAGTGATCCAAGAATCGTCGTTTGTATCAACACGCCATTGGCCATTTTTGAGTTTTACAATCTTTTCAACACTTTGATGAAAATGAATTTTTAAACCTTTTTTGTTAACGATCTCTTTCATGTAGTCGATGAACTCAGGCTTGGTCATATCAGTAATACAAAGATCGCCGATACATTCGGCTATTCTTTCTTTGTAATTAGCTAATACTGGTTTTTCGTCAGGATACTTAGCCGCGATCATATGAGCGATTTCACCGGACTTTTCTAAAATAATGATATCTTCTTTTTTGTAGCCACGATTAAGAACTTCGACGGCCGTAGCAATTCCAGCAGGTCCAGCACCAATAATAATAACGGGGTGAATAACCATAAAACCTCAGCTAACTATGTTTGGCTGATTATAGGATAAAAAAGGCAAAAAAAAAGCCAGCGTGGGTTAAACACTGGCTTTAATATGTTTCACTCCGAAGAGATCAGCATCTGAATATGGACGGACTTTACGGCCTGTTAGCGCAAAGAGCAATAGGTTTTATTAAAGGTAAAGTCCCAAAATTACGTCAATTTGTATTATATTAATTCTATGGAAATGCTTAAAACTCCAAGAACCTTCTTAAGACGCTTTATGGCTGAGGATTTAGACTCAATTCTTGAAATGGAGTCAGATCCGGCCGTCATGATTCATACCGGTCCAGGAAGGGCACAAACACGAGAGGAGTCTAAAACGAGGCTATCTAAGATTCTTGATCATCAACCGCAATCCGATCTTGATGGGTACTTTGCTGTAGTTGAAAAGACTTCGAAAAAATTAATTGCTTGGTTCATGCTACTTCCTGTTAATGACACAGTATTTGAAATAGGCTTCATGATTAATAGGTCTTATTGGGGAAAAGGTTATGCTTTTGAAGTTTGTCACGCTCTAACAAGTGGAGCCTTAACACAAAAACATATAAATAAAATTATGGCCAAGGTTTCACCTGAAAATCTAGCTTCGATAAATGTTCTGCAAAAATGTAACTTTGTTCGGGCTGAGAATGGTGAAAAGACAATGACGTATTTTCTAGAATAGCCATATTTTTTTATTTAAGATCAAAACAACACAAATGAAAAATATCATCACGAATTTGATCAGAGGGAATATCAATAGCTTAATTTAAAGTTTTCTCCATATAAAAATTCTTAAATTTTACACCTCGTAATAAAACCACTTGCTCATTAATTTCAATAAAACCCATTTTTATAAAAAAAGGTTTAGCGGTGATACTCGCTTCAACGAAAATCTTATCGATATTTTTTGCACGAGCATAATCTTCAATGGCTTGGTAAATCGTTTTGCCTACGCCTCTTCCTATGTATTGTTGAGCGATATAAAACCTGTCTATATAGCCGTTATCTTTTATTTCACCAAAACCAGCATGTACTCCATTGTCGTCAGCAATAAATATATTTTTTCCTGAAAAAGAGCGAGTCCAAGAATCAAGGTCCCTTTTTTGTGGAGCCCATGCCTCGACTTGCTCCTGAGTGTAGTCACCTAAGTTAACTGTTCTTATCGTATTAAAGAATAGCTCTGCTAAAGGAATGGCATCTGTTAGAAATAATTTTCTAATGATCAAACTTATTCCATTGTCATAGATTAATTAATTAAGAAAAAACTCTAACAATACCAAAGCATAAAAAATCTTAGGCAAGGTTGGCAATTTATATTTTAAATGGGGTTAATTCTTTTATGAGTTTGGATGAAATAAAGAGAGTGTATTCCCTCTCCATATTGTATTTTATAGTTTTTTACAGTCTAATTTATAACTAAATGGTGCTCGCGTTAGCGCTGTGTGAACATGAAGCAAGATAGGAAGCCCCGATGAGTTTTGGGTAAAGATATGCAATGTTTTAGCTTCATCGTAAGTGGCACTTTTATCTGAAACAATGATTTTATCGTAAAATGCTCCGTAACCTGTAAATGTTTGTCCAAATACGTTTACTGTGGCTTCTGTAATTCTCATGTGATGAAGATGGATGTTCATCACATCACCACCTTCTAACTCACACTCATAAAAATCATTGTATCTTGGAGCGGTATTCAAATCGAATGATTGAGCAAATATTGTTGTAGCTAACAGGTTAATGGTTACCAGAAGTATTAATTTGTAGTTTTTCATATCCTCTCCGAAAATTTGTGAAGAGCATTAAGGCTCTCGTTGGGAATGAATATGATTATTTTTGGTATTAAAGTAAAATTAATTGATTTTATACATCTATAACTATAAGTTATACTGATGAATATTGACTCCGACAAAGCAAAAGCGTTCTACCAACTCGCCCTAGATGGCAGCTTTTCAAAGGCTTCAAAATCCCTTTGTATTTCACAGCCGGCACTTTCTCAAAAAATTGCCAGATTAGAAGATGAATTAGAGATGACACTAGTCATACGTTCATCAAAAGAATTAGTGCTTACAAGTTCTGGTCTGGAGTTGGTTCGTTATTACAAGACTAAAATTGAGCTTGATAAGTCATTTTATAGGTCAATCTCATTAACTTCAGGATCACTTGGAGAACTTTCTGTTGCTGGATATAGTTCAATTATTAGGTCGGCCCTAATTCCAGTTATGGCAAAAGCTCAATCTGAATCACGTGTTCGCTTTAATCTAATTTCTAAAGAGGTACATGAGTTAAGTGATTTACTTCTTTCGGGTAAGGTTGATTTTGTGATTACCACAGAAATGATTAACAGAGAGAATATTGTAAATATATTAATAGCAGAAGAAGAGCTTGTTCATATTATGCCTAGGAGCAGAGATGTAACTCTTCCATTTTTAGACCATGACGAGAAGGATTCCACAACGTTTCATTATTTTAAAAAAATAAAGAAAGAAATGAAGATAGAAAGAAGTTTCATGGACGATATATACGGGATTATCGATGGAGTAAAAAAGGGGCTTGGGCAAGCGATTGTATCGAATCATCTCGTGCGTGATTGCGATGAGATTTCGAAGATTAATCACAGAGATAAAGTTAAGACAAAGGTTTATTTGAGTTATTTTGAAAAAGTATATTATCCAAAACATCACATTACTTTTTTAGAGATAATAAAGAAAGACTTCAAAAAGTATCTGTGAAGCGGCTTAAACTTTTAGCGAAAAATTAAGAATAATGTTGAAAAGTTGAAATTGAAAATGGGGTGGCCAAGGGGACAACTTGTGCGAACTCGTTACTTCGAAGTTTAATTTATTACATTGGCTAAAGAGGTCAAAATCATCTGCTAGATGATTTTGTCGCCCAAGAACACCCCGACTTCGTCGTGGTTTCAAATCTCTGGGACTCCTAAAAACTAAAAAACCAGGGCAAGCCTGGTATTTTTATTTTAAATGGGGTGGCCAAGGGGACTTGAACCCCCGACCCTCGGAATCACAATCCGATGCTCTAACCAACTGAGCTATGGCCACCATAAGGATGCAGTTATAAACGGTGGCTGATTGCGTGTCAATGAGAACGAGGGTTTACGGACGTATTGTGCATGGCGTTTGATGCGATACTTTGACGGGACCATTAGGATTTCTTACACTTATAGAGAGTTATTTCATGTTTAAGGAAGGTTTATGAAACTACATAATATTGCTTTTGCTCTTATCCTCTCAGGTTTCTCAGCAACAGCGTTTGCCTACGGAACTGGGTACTCTTCATTCCCATTAAGTGTTGAGAAAAAAATGCTCTCAACTGAAATCACAGGTGTGACATCAACTGGTGGTGGTATGGGTGTTCAAGCTCGTTATACTCAAAAAGCGAGTGAGCAATTAAGTTTTGATGCTGGACTTGGAATGGGTTCAGGAGAAAGAAGTGGACGCATTTTTGGTAACGCTGACTTTGAAATTTTTCCAGATTATATGAGACAGCCAAGAGTTGCAGTTCGTGCAGGTTATGAATTCGCTAAGGAGTTTGGAGCTTCAAGAAATATTCTTTCTGTTGCACCAATGGTTTCAAAAGGTTTTGCTTTTTGGGGACAAGAAGCTTTCCCTTTTGTTTCTCTACCAATTGGTATGAATCTTAATTCAGATACAAAAACATATGAGAGCACAATCTCTCTTAACACAGGCATTAATGGTCACCTTCCAATCGAAGGGTACCAAAACCTTATTGGCAGTGCTGAAATTCAACTTGGATTAAAAGATAGCTTTACAGCTGTCCTTGTTGGTCTTTCATACCCACTACAATAGATGCTTAGTCCAAAAATAGTTTTAAGTGATTTTGATGGGACGCTAACTGATCATACAGAGTTAGGTCCCATTTTTTTTGATATCATCTCATTTCTAAAACAAAGAAAAATACCACTTCTTATTGTCACGGGTAGATCAATCTCCTGGGGACATTTCTTACTAACTCACTTGTCTTATCTACAAGGAGTTATTGTTGAGGGCGGCGGAGCTTATCTTTGGCGCGACTCTAATGGTGACATTCATGAGCATGGATTTGTTTCACAAGCCGATCTTTCAAGACTTGAAGACGCCACGATTGAAATTAAAGATCGTTATTCAAAGGTGCGTTTATCAGCTGATACTTTAGGTCGAAAATATGACCGTGCTATTGAGCTAAGAGATTTAGAAAAACATCCAAAGATTTATCAAGATATCGAAAACTTTTTGCATGCTAGTGGCATTCACTTTTCTTGCTCTAATGTTCACTTGAACTTTTGGGCGGGGGATATCTCAAAGCAAAAAGCTAGTCAGTGGTATCTTGAACAAAATAAAATGACTAAAGATCAGATTGTTTATTTTGGTGATTCGATGAACGATCAGGGTATGTTTGCCAATTTTCCACACACTGTTGGCGTAGCCAATATTGCTTCTATTTTGGCCAAGCTTAATCCAGCTCCAAGTCACATTACCAAGGCGCCTGGCCCTGCGGGCGTGATGGAAAGACTACATCAAATTTTTTGAAAGTAACTGCTAAGAGAATCGGCAATTTCAGCTTCTAGCAGATTAATCTTTAATGTTGTTTTTTGAGAAAGCCAATCACAAAGATCACTAGGAATACTCGATTTAAAGATCTGTCTTTTCTTTTCATAAATAATAGAAATTCCCACAGCGTGCAAGGCATGTCTTGGTAGTTCCATTAAATCATATTCTTCAGTTTTAGCTTTTAAGTCTTTAAAACGTTGGAACATTTCAAAGCTTCCTAGGTAGAGTTTGTCTCCAACTAAAGGAAGGCCGTGAACCATGGCGTGCACTCTGATTTGGTGCTGCCTGCCTGTTTGTGGAAAAGCTAGTCCCACAACATACTCACCTTCGATATGTAATATTTTAAAAAGAGTAGAGGCATGCTTGCCACGAGTATCGTTTCTAGGGAAATGTTCTATATAAACTCGCTTAAGCCCATCGCCAGCATTATCAAGACGCTCATGTGCCCAAAATTCATCCTCGCCATTCCAAGCTCTGTTTTTAGCAATAAAAAAATAGGCTTTCTTGACTCGATCTTCTTCAAACTCAACTGTTAGCTCGTTGGCTGCTTTTGGGTTTTTACCTAAGAGCAAAACTCCAGAGGTTTCTCGATCAAGACGATGAATCGAATGAACTGTGTGACCAGTTTTAGATTCAAGATAAACAGTGGCGCAATTAAAAAGATGTCTTCCTGTTGGATGAGTGGCCATATAAGCTGGTTTTGAAATGACTGCAATTTTTTTATCTTCAAAAATGATCTCTGGATCAAATTGAAGTTTAATTTTCTCGCCGTTCCACCATTCATCTTCATGAGAAGTTTTATTGGTAATGAGTGTGACTCTGTCCTTGAAAGCAAGTTTCATGCTGGGGCGAATTTTTCCAGGCCTGCCTTCAATCGTGATATCGCCTGATTCAATTTTCTTTTTAACCATCTCACGCGACCAAGATTCAAGATGAAGTTGCATGTATTGATCAAGCCTCATGCCTGCATGCTCTTCATCAACCATATGAGTGGCACAGTACTGGACTGGGCTAAATGTTTTTGAAACTAAAGTCATTATATTGAAATATCAGCAACTTATGGCAATAGTCGAGTAAAAAGTTAAGTTATTTAGATATATCACCGAAAAGTGGGTCGTGAGAAAACTCATTATCACCATTTTTTTGATGTTCTCGGCAACCTTAAATGCTGCTGAATCAAATCGTCCTTGGACTTGGCGTGCAGGCAAAGTCATAAGCAATGAGCACGGTGAAAAAGTCAGGCTCTATAAAAGATTTTATCAAGATGCCAAGCGTGCATATCCAATAGGACAAGTCAGTCACTTAGAATCAGCCATTAAGGATAAGCAAACATTCAATCAATACGCCCAAGAAGTAGGAGAGTCGGCCAAGAAATTATATCGACCAAAAAAATTAGTACAACGTCGATATCAAGACTCCTATGTGTTTGAAGGATTTTGGGAAAAAGGCAATCGTTTCTTTAAATATTTTGTTTGGGAAAATGCAGGTAAAAGACATACAAGTATTGCCATGTTTAGAATTTCTTATGGCGATAAATTATATGTTGAGTCTGAGCTTTTTCAAAGAACTCTTTATTTAAAAAATTCAAATAAATTAAAAACATCATCTGTCGATATTATTGATTTATTAATTGGAAAAGCATGGGCCCAATCAAGTTGCAATTGTTCACCAGGTGATTTCCTTTGTTTACTGCTTTGTACTTCCAGCGGCGGATCAAATGGTGGTGGTACTGGTGGCGGAGTAGGTGGATTACTATCTGGAACAATCGACGTTAACACCAACACTAACGTTAGCGTTGGTTTAGATGCGCCGACTAACTCCCTATTTTCCGGTTTTCTAAGCGAAATGACTTCTTTAAATACAAATATTTCTGCTTTTAATACTTATGCTGATCAAAACTGGGATCAAACAAATGCTAACTGGCAAGAAACGAACAATCAGTTAGGCAATGCTAACCAAAACTGGGCGAACTCAAATACAAATTGGTCTGAGACAAATCGAGTCTTAGAGGATACTAGACAGGAATTTGCAAACTTCAATCAGATGATTGATCGAAACTGGGCCGAAAGTAATCAAGTTTTAGATCAACGAATGGGTGAGTTCAATCAGATTTTAGATCAACGATGGGGAGAAAGTAATGCCATCATCGAAGATCAAATGCAACAAGCCAATGACATTTTAAAACACGCCATGAAACCTGAAAATGCCTTCGTCTTAGCAGCCGCTACAGGTGCAGGGGCAGCTCTAGGAGCTACACTTGTAAACTTCGCTGTTGATGGCGTTGTTTTCGGCATTAAAAAGTTAATTAGTCTTTTTAAACCCAATATGAATGACGAACAAAAGTTAGCAGCTTTCCAAAAGGCCATCGAAAATTATGAAAAAGTTTCAGGTGCGCATAAGCAACTTGAAGATGTTTTAGAAAATCTACCTTTAATGATAAAAATGAGTAAGCAGCTTCAAAAAACGCGTGAAGATACTGCATTTAGCTTGGATGATTTAAGAGTTGAAAAAGAGTTAAAGCAATATGAAATCAATGCTGCCAGAGATCTCGAGGTTCAGCTGCTTTCTGATGTGAATAATCCTAATCGTATGGTTTGTGCCAGAGAAGCTATTAAAAATAGAATTCAGTTAGAGGATCAACTTAAGGATATGAATAAGTTGGTAGATTACTTGCAAAACAATACAGACTTAGAGAAAAAGTTCTGTGGAGATTTACAAAATATTTGGAGAAAATATTTAGATGCTGAAATGTCTTTAGCAGCTCTAAGAAGAAAGCTCGCTTTACCAGATCTGCAAGCAAATTTTCTAACCTTTAAGGCAGAACAGCTAAAGGAAATGCGTGAAAATAATCGTGATATTTCATCAGCAAGAGAAGGAAATAGACTTCGTTCGCAAATTGAAGATATTGCTAAAGAGACAAGAGATGACGCAAAAGATGAAGTAAAGCACGCTCGAAATAGTTTGTTGTCACTTTGTCGAAATGGAATTAGTCGCGTTATGGGGTGGGATTATTCAACGACTGATATTAGAAACCACTGCAAAATGTTAGTTGAAGATTCTTATAATTTACAAACTGGTACAGGTCAAACAGAGTCAGATCCTTATCAAATTTTTGTTGAAAAAGCATTTCCAAATGAAAAGAATGAAAAACAAGAAAAACTTAAAGCCTTATTGCATTCGGACTTAAATATTATTGGAAGAGCACAAAATTTCAAAGATTGGGAAAAAGAAATCGAAGAAGCTTATTCTAGAAATATGAATAACGCTAACGAACAGGGTGAGTTTTTAAGACCTTTTAATGCTGATCTTATTAGAGTTGATGAAAGACTTCATGCTTATCAAATGGAAAGCTATCTAGATTGGTTTAAACAAATTACAGCTGATATAGAAAGTGAAAGAGTGTCAGGAGCATCAAAACATCAGGACATACTTAATAATATTAAAGAAGTATGCCCTCAAGTCAGTGCAAGTTGGCTTATTCAGCCTAGTAACGCTCCTTAATCAAGAACTGCAGAAGTCTTATCGCTCCACTTGTCGTGTATTTAAAATTAGAGACGAGGTTGTTAACAACTTGATGAATCTGTTTACGATTCTCTTCCGAAAGTGGAGTCGAAACTTCATCGCCTTGCTTTTTACCTGAAAGCTCCGCTTCAAAGAAAACGAGGTTTCTAGAAATCGTTTCAATGACTTTCTTTTGCTCTGATCTAAAACTTTCTTGTAAGCGTCTAACAAGATCAGGGAAAACCTCACTATAGTTAATTGGTTTTCCTGGATTATCGAGGTAATGAGCACCAAGTTTTGATATAAGGTGAGATCTAAACTTTGAGACATCCTCTTTTAGACTTATTGATTGTTCAAACTCTTTAATAAAATAATCATCACCAGTTTCATACTTGCCAGTAATATTATTCTTAATTTTTTCGCCCTTAATAAGTGCGTTAACATTAAGAACATAGCGAGTAATATATTCGTCGTAAGAGCGCTCATCTACTAGGCCTAAACATGCACGAACTTCTTCGTCAGCAAGATCCAGGCAATAATCCTTAATAAGAGCAAGAAATCTTGTCGGATGATGAAAATCTGCTTGAGCTGTCATATTGAGGAAATCGTAATCATTCTTCTTCGTAATAAGGCGTTGAAGATACTCTAACACTTCAACAAAAGTGACGACTTTATAACGAGATGTCAGTTTGTAGATGATACTCTTGATGTCACGCGGGGAAAGTCCAAATTTACCTTGATAGAGATTATCGTTTTCAAATTCTTCCATCGCTTCATTCCAAGACTGAGACATCAATTGTCTCGCTTCAGAATCAAAGCGTTCAGGAATCGCATGCTCGGCATAAAAACGAGATTTTTCTAACGGGTTAAGAGAAGAGAGAATTTCGGCAAGTTTTTTATCTTCAAAGTTTTTAGCAAGGCTTGCTCTAAGTCTTGTCATAACAGCAAAGAGACATAGCGCTCTAAGTGCGTGTGGTTCAAAGAGTGAACTATCCGATAAACCTTCGACTTGTTCGATATAGATTTTTTCTTCTTCAATATAATTTAAAAGGTAAGGAACTTTGATGAAGTTAAAGCGTCCTTTGAATGAATTAAAGTCTGGATGCTGCTTAAAAGCTGCAAGATGAACTTCATTACTTGTACCAATAAAGAAAATATCAAGCTCAGTTAAAATGCCTTGAAGATTGAGAGTACTAGATTCCATTGTCATTAATAGGTACTTATAAGTATCTAATGGTCTTTTTAAAAGATCTGAATATTCAAGCATACCTCTATTGGCCATGACGGCTTCACCTTGAAGTGAATAGAGGTTGAGGGACTGAAGACTTGGTGGAAGTGAGCCAAGTCTTTTATCCATAGTGATTTGCTGCATTCGTGCATCAACATGCATTTGAGGTTCAATCGTTACTGCTGCATTTGAATATCTTCTTGAAATGAAAAATCTTTCCACTCGAATATGTTTCAAAACTTCTTTATGGCGACCTTTATAATTTTTTAAAAGAGCATCATAGATCATACGATTTCTTTTAGAGAGATCACCCTTAAAAAGATAGTTCTTCTTTATTGTTTCAAGCTGTGATTCATCACCTTTGAAAACATCAGTAAATACTTCTTGGCGATATTCTTTTGGTATTAAAAGTAGGGGATGATCTTTTAGCTCTGAAGGTAAAATAGCGCTAATGTCTTTATCTTCAAGATAAGCATAAGTGGATATATTACGATCTGTTGGAGTTGAAGCAAGTCCTAGAGAACCTTTTACAAAACTATCAATCGGAAAGATCCAGCTGAAGGTATATAAAGCGCCTTCATCTGACTGCGAATATTCTTCAGCACCTCTCATTAGCTTTTTAACAATACTCGATTTTGATGAACCATTAGGGCCAACGAGTAAAATAAATTTATTGTTAAAACCTTCTTCTTGAAAGTTTTTAAGGTTAGAAACTATTGATTTAATGATTTTAAATTGACCATGCACCGCTGGTGCGTCGGTGTGCATGATATCAAAAAGCTTATAATTATCTTGTTTGTCTTTTCCAAAATACTCCAGCATGTCATCGAGATAATTGAAAGTTGGTCTCGTTTCTCTTTTTGGATTTGCTTCAAAAAGCTCCATATAGTCCTGAAAGCCTAAAACCTCGGCTCCAGCGTCACGCTCTTTTTCAGCTTTTTGTGTCCAATCAATACTCATTATGGCCCCCGGGCGATTGTTCCCTTATAGTGTCAATTATAGCCTTTAAGTCCCAAGAGAACTACTTTGCAAAAATCTGGAAATTTTAAACTCATTGTTATTATTCTTGTGCTGTCTTCGGCGGCCTTTGTTGTCAGGTATTTGATTAATGAGGAAAAAACCAAGCATTTAATTCAAGAAAGCAAGGAACGCTTAGAGCTTGCCACTGCGGCATCTGAACTATTGGCGCTATGGCGCTCGGGTGATCCAACCATGCTTGCACCGTTTTGCCGCGACATGTTCGATGTTGAGGTGAGTTATCCTGTCCAATATTTTCGCTGCAACCCTGATTATATGAAATGTCTTCTATCCCAAAGACCTCGCATCGGTGAAGTAGATGTCTCATGGCTAAAGGTTTTATCGGCAAGTGGTAGTAGGGATTGGGGATTAGTTCTAAAGCTAGAAAAGAATAAGCAAATTGAAACACTGGTTCTAGGTGATAATTGTACACAAGTTGAACTTCCAAAAAGACGCTATAGTTTTAAAACAAAAAATAGCGAAGTCGACTGGGACAACTTTGATCAATCTATCAAGATTGATCGCTATCTCGCGAACTGGAGAGATATTCAAGAATGGACCAGTTCACAAAATGTTAAATTAGAAAATGTCGATCTTCTCAATATTAAGGTCAATTATCGTCATATGCCTGCGGTTGGACTTAAAAAAAGTGAAATGAAATCTTACTGCTCTTATAGGGGCAAAAAACTAGCAAGTCTGCCTGTTTTTGAAGCAGCTTCTTATCACCCTAGAAATCGATCTGTGGTTAGACCTAAAAAAATTATTCGAACACCTTACCCATGGTCTATTTATACAAAATCTGAATTTCTCTATAAAGCCAGAAAGAATAAATGGAAGGTTAACAAAGAAGACTGTCGAAAAGCCTTTGTTGAAGAATGCTCAGATATTTTATCATGGGAACAGATGGCCGATGATATTCCAACATGGGCAGGGCTTCATGATGTCATAGGTGGAGCGCCTGAGTATTTAGAAAACCCTTATGAAAAAGATAGAAACCTTTTCGTCTCAAATTCGACTCAAGCCGCAAGTTCTCTTTGGCATCAATTGGGCGAATACGCTTTTTGGAATGGAGAAGGATTTTCACAAAATGATTTTATTATAGAAGAAAATGATAAAGATAAAGAGATTGAATTTCCATTACTGCCTGGATTTAGATGTATGGAGATTAAATAATGACTCAATTATTTATTGCCTATATTATTAAGTATTGGATTTTTGCACAAAGCGTAGATGTTAGTTTTAATGCCAAAGCTATTATTCCTGGTGCTTGGCAAGAAGTTTCAAAAACTCATGATCATTGTCTGCTTTTTAAAGCAGCTCTAAAAACAGAGACAGTTTCTATTTTATCAATTGTTCAAAGAAAAAATAGTTCACCTTGCTTGGAAAATATTACTTCACCTGAACTCTACTCTATACCAATTAAAAGTTTGGAAAACATAAGTGCCAAAGATGGCAAGATGGAAATTTCAATTACTCAATATGAGAAAAAAGAAACTTTTTCATTTCCACTATGGGGTCAAAAATTACAAGATAAGAGACTTGCTTATATTGGTGATGTTAGAACTTCAAATACAGATTTCCTTGAAGATGGAGAATACTGTGATGAGAACTGTTCTCAGTGCGCCAAAGGAATCGTTCGAGTTGTTACACCGAAAGGAATCAAGAAAATCTGTAAAGATGCAAGCTCATGTGGAAAAAGAAATGAAGCAGCCTGCTTTTTGGGCGTTGATAGAATCAAAGACAAAAATTATTGTGTCGATGGATCTGTTGCTGGCTGGTGCGAACAAGGACTTAAGATTAGTTGTTCACCGGAGCTTGAATACCTTGTGTGCGAATAAGCTGAAACGATTGCTCAATCTTTTTATCTTCAATAATTTCATGTCCCCAAAACTTTGCCGGTTTAATCTCATTTTTTGATTTTCTCAGCATCGTTAATCGTTCGCTCTCATCTTCTTCGCCTGAAAGCGGAAAGTGACAATCATTCGTTTCATGAAAAAACTTATCGCAAACTCTTATAGGTGAAAGTAATTGAATATTAGCTAACTTAGATTGATCAAAGATGGCCCTAATTCGAGCTAACCATTTACCTTGTCCAGCAACCATCATGACAGGAATATTATTAATCCTACCGAATGCAATCCTATTAGGGGAAGCTAATGCTAAATCAATAGTATCTGGTGGAATCCTTGAAAGCAGTTTCTTCAGATCATCACCTTGATTTGGACAAGTTAGCTCTTCATCATGACTCATGTGGCAGCCACTATCGATATTAGCAAGAAGAATACTCAAATCAACTTTGTTTTTAACAAACTCTTTTTTTGCTCTAAGAATACTTAAAACCATATCTTCAAAAAATAGACCTTTCGTTTTTTCAGATGATTCCTGTTTAATAAATTTGTAATTAGTCACACTTATCACGCCTATCTTAATTCCATCTTTAGTGATGATTTTCCAAGGCGAAATGAGATCATTTTTAAAAGTTTGTGCGGTAGAAAGATCAATCATATTCGAAATAATAAAAGGCAATTGAACCTGTGAAGAATTTAGTCCAATGATAGACAGTTCTTTTTCAGTGTAAGCAATAGCATCATATTTCATTTCACTAAAAAAATAGCTGGTAATCCCCTGATGGATGGGACCACTTAGTGAATCATACGAATCACCCAAGTCCAACCACAAGCTGGATTTGGATCTTTCTTTTGAAATTTTATTATACGCAAGTAAAAGTGGAGCTCCTCCAAAACTAACTGGACTAAGCTCATCTGGTGAAAAATAAACTGGCTGAGCTGTTAAATTGCCTTTGATACTATTAGTAGCAAAAATCTCTATGGCTTTTTGATTGTCACCAAGGCTTTGATTCCAATCTGCCTCAGAATAGCGACTCTTTTTAACATCTGTTTTAGTACACGATGTTAGATTAAAAAGGAGAAAACTAGTAAGCGCTAATTTTAGAAAGTTTTTCATAGGCGTTTATTAAAGCATCTCCGATCTGATCATACCAGAGAGCATCTGAGCACATTCCTAGACTTATTCTAACAGCTCCGCGACCAACATCGTCGGAAACAGACATCGCCTTCAGCACTTTACTCGTAACAGGCTCATTGTCAGAGCAAGCCGAAGAAGTGGTGACATAGATACCGTTGCTTTCAAGCTCAATTTGAACTGCTTGACCGTGTACACCAGGAAGAGAAAGAAAAGATGTGCTTGCAAGCCTTGGAGACTCTTCTCCTAAAACTACGATCTTAGGAAATTTATCCTTCATTCTTTTTTCAAAGGCATCTCTTCTTGTGCGAAGAGATTCTAGTTTTTCAATATTTTGATTAAACGCTGAAAGTGCAATCGCTAAGGTTTCATTGCCAATATAGTTCTGTGTACCACCACGACGACCGCGTTCTTGGCCACCACCGATAATAAGTGTTTTAAGATCAGTTGGATCTTTAACTAGCATAATGCCAGTGCCAGGCATGGCGCCGATTTTATGGCCAGACATGAAAGCAAAGTCAGCACCACATTCCGAAAAGTTGAATGGCGTCTTACCAACATACTGAGTTGTATCACACACAAATGGGACATTTGAATTGGCACAAATCATCTGTAGTTCTTTATAAGGCTGAATAACACCAGTTTCATTATTTGCGGCCATGGCACAAACTAAGGCTATTTCATTTCCTCTTTCACTCATTAAGCTTTTAAGATGAGCTGTATCAATCTGACCATTGGTTAACGTTTTAAGCACAACCTTTTCAAAACCATGTTTTGAATAGTGGCAGGCGAGATTAACAACCGCAGCGTGTTCAATGCCAGAGATAACAATCAATGAACGATTATTTTGAACGCCATCGCTTAGAAGGTGATAAAAAGCGTGAGATAAACCTTCTGTTGCACCTGAATTAAAAATGAGTTGTCCTGGCTTTGCGCCTAAAATTTTAGCGCATTCACGACGAGCTTTTTCCATAGCGCCGTTACATTTTTGAGCAAGAGCATGGATGGCATTTGGATTTGAGTAAGGACCTTGATTTTCTAAGCGAGAAATAATGTAATTTTTAACTTCGTCACAAACAGGCGCGCTTCCATTGTAATCAGCATAAATCATAGCAATCTCTTGATTAGATAATCGAAAGCATTCTTTCTAAAGCAACTAGAGAAGATTTGCTTACGTCATCAGGAACTTTAATTACGTTTATGGGTTTATTGTCTTTGATCGCACGGAAAGTGGCAAGGAGCCAGCGAGGTCTTACGCGGTACATAGTAGTGCAAAGACATTGGTAGGGAGATAAAGAAATAATACTCTTGTCTGGATTCTGGGCCTGTAAGCGTTTTACTAAATTAATTTCAGTTCCAATCGCAAATTTAGATCCAGGAGAGGATTTTTGAACTTGTTCAATAATATAAGCTGTTGAGCCATTATCATCAGCCGCCTGAACGACATCAAATGAACACTCTGGGTGAACGATGACAGTTCTATCAGGTTCTTTATTTTTTAAGTTTACGACTTGATCTTTAGTAAAACCTTGGTGAACAGAGCAGTAGCCGTACCAAAGAATAACTTTTGCTTTAGCAATCTTTTCAGGCGTTAAACCACCAAATCGCATATTGGGATTATAAACAACCATTTCATCTAAGCCGATACCTAAATCAAAACAAGTGTTTCTGCCTAAATGTTGATCTGGAAAAAATAAAAGTTTTTCACCTTTATTGAGAGCCCAGGTAATAACTTTTTTTGCATTTGATGAAGTACAAATAGCACCATCATTATCGCCGACAAAAGCCTTGAGTGTGGCGGCGCAATTGATATAAGTGATGGGAATGATTTTTTCAGAAGTACAAGACTTCATCCATTCCCAAGATTTATCAATATCATCACGATTGGCCATATCGGCCATAGAGCAACCAGCATTTAAGTCTGGAAGAATAACAGTTTTACCAGTTGTTAAAATATCTGCGGTCTCTGCCATAAAGTGCACGCCACAAAACACAATATAAGGCTTTGAAAGCTTAGCCGCTTCTTTAGCAAGAGCGAGCGAATCGCCAGTGATATCTGCGTAGCGAATCACATCATCTTGTTGATAGTGATGACCAAGAACAACGACACGATCAGAAAGTTCAGCTTTAAGCTGATCTAATTCTTTTAAGACATCGTCATCACTCAAGTCTTTTTCACTGATGAGTGGTAAGTGCGCAGTCTCTTCAATATTATCTTCAAAAAGATTAATCATTAACGTCGAAGCCTTCGTCCATCCACGCCATAATTCCACCTTCAAGATTTGTTAGGTCGCTATAACCGTTATCTTTAAGAAAAATGGCTGCGTTCATTGAACGTTTTCCAGAACGACATTGAAGAATGAGAGATTTATCTTTAGGTAGTTCATCAAATCTTGCTTCTAATTGTGAAAGTGGTAGGAATACCGCTCCATCAATATGAGCTTCATCCCATTCAGCTTGTTCACGAACATCAACAAGGACCAGGTTTTCATCTTTTCCAAGCTTTTCTTGAAGCTCGCTTACTTCCATCGATTTGATCATAAAAAACTCCTAATTAAGGGCATTGATATCTATTTTTAAAACTCGGGTCAATGAGATGATTCATTATATTGCACTGGGCCAACGCTAAACGTGGGCCTATAGTCGTACTGTCAGTTTATAGGACCAAAATTTTGACTAACCGAGAAAGGCCCACTACAATTTTTAAGAGCTTACACTTTTTTTGTTTCAGGTAGCTCATGAATGCAATGAGTTAAAACCTGTTAGGAGTGATCATGGATGTCATCACTGTTGCCAATAATAAAGGCGGCGTTGGTAAAACAATGCAGTGCTATCAATTAGCCTGTCACCTGGCCAATAATGGTCGAAAGGTTCTTGTGATCGATCTCGATTCACAAGCGAACCTAAGTTCTACTTTTGGAGTGCAAATCAAGCGAACCTTGATTCCTGAGTGGCTCATCGGTGACGTCGAAGCTGAAGAAGTGATTGTTGCTTCGGCCGGCGAAGAAGAATTCCATCACAATATCTCTCTCATACCTTCAAGTCGCCATCTTGCGAATCTTGCAAAACTTTTAATTCTTTCTGAGAACGAAGTTAGAAAAAATGCAGGAAGAAAAGAGCGCCTATTAAAAAAACGCCTCGAAAAAATCACTGATCATTTTGACTACGTTGTGATCGATACTCCACCAATGCTTGGTGATGAATTGATTATGGCCTTGGTCGCCTCTGATAGAATTCTTATTCCTACACAGGCGCAAGATTACAGCATCGATGGTCTAGAAGAGTTAATGGATACCTTTGAAATTATCCGCGAAACAGAAAATCCAAAACTAGAATTTTCAATTATTCCTTCAATGGTTAATGCCAGAAGAAAAATTGAAAAACAAAGATTGGGCGAACTTGCTAGTTCATTCCATATTACTTCTCCAGTTAGAAATCTTGTGGATATGCAGGAATCAATTTCAACAAAGAAACCGATCTTCATGCTTGGAGCCAAAAGCCAGGGCAAAAAAGATTACGAAGCTCTATGGGCTTCACTTAACTTGCAATAAAGAGAGAGGCTACTAGCATGACTAAGAAGTTTGCTGCGCGAGTTACAAAAAAAGACCGTCAAACAATCAATATGTCTGATCGCTTTGAGTCAGACCTAATGAAGCGTCTTGAGGATAACCACCTGTTACAAGGTGCTCGTCTTGAGGAGCTTCGCCTTAAAGATATTATTGTTAAGGATCAAGTTCGTACAAAATTTAATGATTCGTCACTTAGAGAACTGGCGGCGAACATTAAAGAAAACGGCCTGATTCAACCACTTGTGGTTCACCGTGAAGGTGATCGCTTCGTCTTAATCTGCGGTGAAAGACGTTTCCGTGCCATGAGCTCAATCCCTTTTGAAAAAGCACCATGCTTTATCTTAGAAGAGAAGAGTCATGAAGAGTTAATGGCGATTCAGTTTTCTGAAAACTCATCGCGTGAAGCATTGCATTTTATTGATAAGGCTGACGGAATTCTTAATTATCAAAAGGCTACAAAAGCGAGTGAGAGAAAAATCACTGCTGCTCTTGGGATTTCTAAGTCTGAAGTTCATAGATCTCTTTTGATCGCGAAGATGGCTAAAGACATCAAAGAAGCGGCTAAACAGCACAATACGGAGAAGTATGTACTTCTTGAGTACGATGCCCTTGATCGTGGTGCTTTGAAAGATAACGTTAAAAAACAGATTCTTGAGGGCTCACTCACGAAGCGCGCTCAACTCAAAAGAGTCGTTAGAAGTGGTGGAGTCGTCAAAGCTGGTAAAAAAGCGAGAAAGAGTCCAGAGCTTCCAAAAGGGCTTACGGCCAATGCTTTCCTTAAGGTGATGAATGCAAAATCTAAGGATATGGAATTGGATGATGCCACTAAGTTAGCGATTAAACGTCTATTAGAAGAAACTAAGGATCTGGTTGATATGTAAGTCCCAGATTTTATGTGTGCTGTGCTAAACCCCGGATCCTCCTAGAATGGGAAGGCCGGGGTTTTGTCGTTTCTGTAGGGGCAATTTTGGCACCACTCTTGCTTATATATAATAGAGAGAGATCATTAGATTATGAATTAATAAGGGGTTAGCTGATGAAACTGGTTGCCTATTGCCACCAGATTTTACGAAGAAGTTTTGACGACTGTCTAAGTCTTCGACACTTCGTTTGTGCCGTCGGCATGGTTGGAGTCTTATTGGCACCATGTAATTCAGTTCATGCCCAAAGAGCACCATCAAGAGCTCCAGCTAATTTTGTACCAGATGATCAAATTGAGCCACTTCCACTTGAACAACGCCTTTGGATCCAAGATATTCTTATAGATGATGACGCCGGCGTTTTAAATGCTGTTCGTAGCAACTTTGAAGTTTGGCAACAAAAAGAAGAATACGTAAGACGTTGGAAGGTAGAAGCTGTTGGTCCACTTGCCACTCCTACTCAACAACAAAAGAAAGATTACTTAATGAAGCAACTTCTTCGTTACGCTGATAAAAGAATTTCTGGTGAAATTAAAAACTCTGAAGAGGGTTCAACTTTTCATAATATCGGACAAGTTGAAAAAGCCCTATCTCCAAAAGTTGAAGCCAAGCTTTCATCAAATATTAAGATGAAAGTGAGAGCAAGAGTTCTTAGAGGAGAGGCTATTATTCTTCTTAACAACCCATGGATCGATAACTCAATCACAGTGAAACTTAACGGTAGAATTAATCTTCACATGGAAAAGAATCTTGAAGACTTCGGCGTACGAACGGCAGTTGATTTTGATGTAAGAGATGGCATCTATGTCGCTAGAGTTGAAAAGCCACTAACAGAAGAAATCACGGCTCGAATTAGTGCAACGCAAAACACTGGCGATGCTCCATTTACAGGTGATTCTGATTCACGCATCGAATTATCTTATACTCGCGGATTCTAAATCGCCTAAATACCTAAAAAAAACGTTATCAATTTAAGGCTGCAGGAGTAGTTTATGTTGCAAATACATAATGGAGATTCCTATGGCCGACGGTCTATTTGATAGTCCTCTTTTTAAAGATGCTTTTGAACAACTCGAAGATGCTGCAAATATTATGGGTCTTGATCCAAACATTGCAGAACGATTGAAATATCCAAAGCGTGCCCTGCAAGTTGCAGTTCCTATTCGTCTTGATGACGGAACAGTAAAAACTTTTATGGGTTATAGAGTTCAACATAATATGACTCTTGGACCTGGAAAGGGTGGTATTCGTTTTCACCCTCATGTTGATTTATCAGAAACTGCAGCCCTTGCTATGCTGATGACATTTAAGTGTGCCCTCGTTGGTCTTCCTCTTGGTGGAGCAAAAGGTGGTATCTGTGTTGATCCTAATGAATTATCACGTCAAGAACTTCAGTCATTAACTCGTCGTTATGCTACAGAAATTTCTATGATCGTTGGACCAAATATCGATATCCCAGCTCCAGATATTGGAACTGATGGACAGACGATGGCTTGGTTCATGGATACTTACTCACAATTAAAAGGTTACACAGTTCCTGGTGTTGTGACTGGTAAGCCGATTGCTGTTGGTGGATCACTTGGTCGTGCAGAAGCTACAGGTAAAGGTGTTGCATACTGTATTAACTTTGCAGCTGAAAAACTTGGAATGACAATTGATTCAAAAACAACTGTCGCCATTCACGGTTTTGGTAAAGTGGCGATTCCAGCGGCCGAAGACCTTCGTGCTCAAGGTGCAAAAATTGTTGCTGTCTCAGATGTGTCAGGCGCAGTATATAATAAAGACGGAATTGATCTTGATGCTGCCATTAACTGGGTCAAGGGTCGTAAATATTTAAAAGACATGCCAGGCATTAAAGTGATCACGAATGAAGACTTATTAGCTCTAGATGTTGATATTCTTATCCCTGCAGCGATTGATGGTGTTATCACTAAAGATAACTGCAGAAACGTGAAAGCTAAAATTATTGCTGAAGGTGCCAACGGCCCAACAACAAGAGAAGCGATTAAGCACTTAACTGAGCAAGGCTCTTTCATCATTCCAGACATTCTTTGTAATGCTGGTGGTGTGATTGTGTCTTACTTTGAATGGGTTCAAGGGCTTCAAAACTTCTTTTGGAGTCTTGATGAAATCAACAGTAAGATGCACGCTATCTTAAGAGAAGCTTTTGATAATGTTGTGGTTGCTGCTGATACCTATAATGTTGATATGAAAAGAGCTGCTCTTATCGGCGCTCTAAGAAGACTTGAAAAAGCTATGCGTCTTCGTGGTCTTTTCCCTTCTTAATAAGTCTAATATCCCTGGGTCCTCTTTATTTGGACCCAGGTTTTGTCTTTAAGCTTCATTTATTGTTATCATTAATCCATGAAGTTCATTTTTTTGATTTTCTTTATTCAATTCGCTAATGCCGCCGTTCTAAAAAATGATGTTGGTGTTCAAAAACGAAAATCTTTTTCCATAAAAGAAGCTTGTGAAAAATCAGGACTAAAAGATAATTTACTGGTTGATGTCATCAATTCAACAACACTTGATTGTATGGGGCGAGAGTTATCGATACGCAGTTTTTGTCAAAAGGTTGATGGTGGTGGTTGGCAACTGCTTAGAGGCTTTGCTTCAAAGTCTAAGTCACAGGTCTACTGTGAATATGGTGAAACTGTTTCTTTGTCACTTAGCTGTGATGAAGAACATTATAATTATTGTCAAAATCCCAAAAAGGGTTGTGATGAACTTCGCGAAGTTTTTGCCATGACATTAAACTTAATGCATTCCTCTTTAACTGGTCGTCCTAAAAATCTAAATTGCTATTACTCCATTACTGATCCACTTCTTCCAACATCACTTTAATTTCCACCGTTTATTCTTCAAAAGATGAATCCAGTATTGCTTTAACAGGCGTGGAGGTTCTTATGATGGGGACAAGTTTATATGGGATTATTCCTATTGGTAAAAGAATTAAGATCGTCGAGGTCTTTGGATATTCCACTAAAGGAATTCCTGGTCTTGAAATTATAGGTCTAAAAAACTTATCTAGGACAATGAAAGAGAAATTTGTCTTCATTGGAAAAACAAAAAATATTTCCATTCCTCTTAAGCGCTATGTGCTTTGTGTGGAAAATGGATTGGATGCTGAAAAAATGTCAGAAGAAGAGCTTCGAAATCTTGAACTTCCTCTCTTGCTACTTTACTGGACTTTGGCCGGTGTTATTCAAATTGGAAATTTATCTGATTGCTATGCAAGTGGGAGAGTTGATCCAAACGGAAAAGTCGATTGTTATACTTATTCACCTGAAGTTTTAGAATGGTTAGCTTCAAAGGGAGAAAGATCGCCTCTGAGGCTATTACTTACTAAAAGTATTTCGGCTCCAAAACATCTCTATGCATTACCTATAGAAGAAGTGATGGAGCCGCTTTATCGATTAGATGGACAGAGTTCTGGCGAGCTCGAGATGACCTGGAGCTGACTCCACTCTCTTCTTTAGACATTCTGAAAGAGGGGCAACACCAACATGTCCATTAACGTAGACACTTACAACGGGATATTCGCCAGCGATCATTCGCTCAACTGCTTCATAACCCATTCGAGCGGCAAGGAAGCGATCGATGGCCGATGGGTGTCCGCCGCGCTGGATATGTCCAAGCACACAGACGTGAGCATCAATTTGATGATCTTTCTTTAAGCTCTCTTGAATTTGATAACTCACAAGACCTGGTTTTTCACCTTCAGCTACGATGATAATACTGGAATTCTTACCGCGCTTTACCCCGCGCTGAATATCAGATGCAATTTGCGAAGGATCAACATTCTCAGAAGGTAGAACAATATTTTCAGCTCCTGTACAAACGCCAGTATGCAGAGCAATGGCCGGAGATCTTCTTCCCATCACTTCAACAATAAATGTTCTAGCGTGAGAAGATGCTGTATCACGAATTTTATCCACGGCTTCAATAGCCGTTTGTACTGCAGTATCAAAACCGATTGTATATTCAGTTCCACTGATATCGTTATCAATTGTTCCAGGAATACCGACGACTGGGAATTGATGCTCAAGCCACATTTGGTGAGCGCCGTTAAAAGATCCGTCGCCGCCAATAACTATTAAGCCATCAATTTTTTTTCTCTTGAGTAAATTGACAGCTTCTCTTCTAGTTTCTGCCTGATGAAACTCAGGACATCTTGAAGTTTGAAGAATAGTTCCACCATGTTGAAGTATGTTACCAACTGATGATGCATCCATTTCTCTAAAGGCGCCTTCAAGTAGGCCGGCATAACCGCGCTGAATACCCCATACTTTTAAGCCTCTAGCGATTCCGGTACGAACAACCGATCTAATCGCAGCGTTCATCCCAGGTGCGTCACCGCCGCTAGTTAGTACGGCGATAGTTTTAATTTTTGAGTCACTCATCTGTATCCCTATTTAAAAATTGGTCGGCCAGTAAACGAAGCTGGCAGTTCTAAACCCATAACATAAAGAGCAGTGGGACTGACATCTTTAAGTGCATGAGGACCAGGATTAGTCTCTATCTTAATCCCTTCAAGCTTCGGTGAATAGATTGAAAATGGCACCGGAGCGCCTGTATGAGAGGTATGTGGGGTTCCATCGATATAGCTCATTTGATCACTATTTCCGTGATCAGCTGTCAAAAGCATCGTAACATTATTCTTTTCACAGGCTTCCATCAATTCGCCTACATAATGATCAACTGCTTCAACTGCTTTAATAGCAGCGTTAAAATCACCGGTATGACCAACCATGTCGCAGTTAGCAAAATTAACCAGATAAAAACTAATTGAGGTATCTTCTAGTGCCTTAACAAGTTTTTCAGTGACCTCGGGAGCACTCATTTGTGGCTTCAGATTATAAGTCGCCACTTCCTTGGGAGAGGGAATTAAAACAAACTCTTCACCTTTATGTTCTTTCTTGTTTCCACCGTTAAAAAAATATGTCACGTGAGCATACTTTTCTGTTTCGGCGATATGGTATTGCTTTTTTCCATGCTCCTCTAAATAATCTGCCATCACTCCTTGAAGCTGTTCTTTATCAAAAAGGATAGGGAGCTTCACTTCATCTGGAACATAGGGAACCATACAAAGAAAGAAAGGGGCTAGAAATGGTCTATCAAATTCTTTAAAAGTTGGATCGTTGAAAGCTAGGGCTAATTGAATCGCTCTATCTGGTCTAAAATTAAAAAAGAAAATAGCATCATCTTTTTGAATAGCACCTTTAGAGTCGAACAGAGCAGGCTTTAAAAACTCATCACCTCGTCCTTGTTCATATTCTGATGCGAGATAGGTTAACGCATCAGTTGAATTGAGATTGATTTTGCCTAAAAATGTTTCGTAAGCATTTTGTATTTTTTCCCAGCGACGATCTCTGTCCATACCAATCGATCGACCCTGAATAGAAGCAAATTTAATTCCATCAAGTTTATTAATGCGTTCAATATATTTTTTGGCACATTTAGGTTCAGTGTCACGACCATCACTAAAAGCGTGAAGCCAAAGCTCAAGGCCATGACCTGATAAGATAGCAACAAGCTCCTCTAGGTGATCAATGCTTGAATGAACGCCACCATCAGATAACAACCCCATCATATGAACACGATTTGAATTCTTTTTGGCAAAGTTAATTAAATCTAAAAGAGGGGGCATGGTGGCTAATGTCTTTTTAGTAATAGCCTCGTTGATTCGAACAAGATCTTGTCTTACAGGTCGACCCGCACCAAGATTCATATGCCCAACTTCAGAATTACCTGGGACACCTTTTGGAAGACCAACAGCTTCTCCACCTGCCTCAATTGTCGTAAAGGGAAAATTATTAAAGAGTCGATCAAGATTTGGCTTCTTGGCGGCTTTGATTGCATTTTTATGATCTTCGTTATTAATCCCAAACCCATCAAGGATGACTAATAAGGCGCGATCGTTTAAATGCTGAATACTTTTTGTCATACAATAACCTTTTAATAATTTAAGTCATTCATACCATTTTTAGGGCTAATAAGTGAAGGTAGCCGAAACTGACGAAGTCATGACAGAGAGCTTTGAATCGTCAGTATTTGTCCTATTTCTAAGGTTGACCTCTGCATTAAAGCTAAAGCCCCAATTCCAGACATAGGTCCCACTAAGTGTGAAGTCATATTCGATGTAGTCAAAAAATGCGAGCTCATTTGTATTTTTTCGAACTAAAAGGTTCGTAAATGTAGAAAAATTATCAGTCCATTCACTTTGAAAACTTGTTGAAAAATCATAACGAGTTCCAGCCTCATCTACAGAAACTTCATTTCTATTAAAATATCCTAAAGAAATAGATGGAGAAAAAAGTTTTAGTGTCCAAAAAGGAGTGTAGGAGACATTAAGGCCAATTGATTTTTCTTCGGTTCCTGTTTCATAAGAAGTCGAAACGTATGGAACTGAGTAATTAATTGATCCACTTTTAATTGTTTTGATATAGGAAAGCTCTAGGGAGTGAGTTGCTGATGTTGCTTCAAACCCGTCTGTATTTCCAGAAGGGTTGTAGCTTTTTGTGTAAATATATCGAAGTTTAGGCAAGGCCCTTTCAATATTTGTGTATTTTCCGTCAAAACCAAAAGAGAGATTGCGCTCGTTTCTATTTTGATGAAGTTCTTCTGAATAATTTGTCTGGTTAAATGAAGTTAAAAAAAGAACATTCGTATGTTCAAATAACGTAGGTTGATTATAAAAAGCGGAAATACCAATTTGAGTTGCACTACCATCTTTAGGTCCCAAGAGACTTTCAAAATTTGAGAAGCGTGAAAGTTGGAATTCGTTGAGTTCATAAACGTTATCATTCATAAGATAGCCATATTTGGCTGCTAGGGAGAAGTATTGGTAGTTAACGGCATCGAGATATTCTTGGGCAATAGCTTTTGTCGCTGTATTTGCTCCAGTCTCAAGAAAAATTGATCGTAAATAAAGAGTACCTGGATCAAACAGACCTCCTTGAACCATTGTTGTTCCAATGAGTAGATTAATATCTTCTAAACCTTTATCTGATTTATTTTCCATCTCGTCTTGAAAAACTTCTTTTGCTGTTAGGAACTGCTTTAGAGCTCCTCGATAATTCTCTTTTTCTGCTAAAATTTTCCCGATATAAACTTTGCTTAAACCAATTTGGTAGCGAAAATACTGAGTTACTTCAAAATATTTTTGGGCCATCGAAAGTAGACGATTATCAAATTCAGAATTAAAAACTTGTTTTTGGTAAAGATCAAAGTAGAGCTCTCCAATAGAAAAATATATTTCTAAAGCATCCTTTCTTGGAACAGAAAGAGTTGAAAGAAATTTTAAAAAATTTTGATCAAAGCGGGCACTAAGAACTTTTTTGTCGTGTAGTTTTGAAGCCATGTAGTGGAGAACTTTTAAAGCTTTTGAATATTTTCCTTTTTTAAGGTGATAGTCCAGGATGAATTGAAAACTTGCACGGTGAAAGGTAACAGGGTCAAGATTGCTTGCAATTAGAGATAGTGCCTGTTTATCGTTACCCTCTGCTAAAGCAATTTCAGCTCGAGCAAGCCTCGCTTCTTGTGCTTCTGTGGAATCAGCAGCCAATGAAATCGAAAGCTTCAAAAGTATAAGGATAAAAACAAGTATTTTTGTTAACACAGTTCATTTTAGCGAAGAGTCTAAAATATTGTTTAGAGTGGAAAAAACTGTCATTTCAGATAGATAGGGTCCCTATGACTCATTTTGTGGACAATTTTAATCAAGTTTATTCCTTTAGAGCCGATAAGTCCTTGGAGATACGTGCAGGCATTGGCTTGGACGTACAATGAAGTGAACGAGTTCCACTAATGGGGTTAGAAATGAAGAAAGCACTTTTATTAACCACAACTCTTTGTTTAAGCCTTGCGGTTCATGCTGAATCAATCGGTAAAATTGTTAAAGTTAAAGGCGACGTCAAGATTGTTTCGCTTAGTGGTGAACAACAAGAAGCTAAAGCCTTGTCAGAGCTGGAGCTTGGCGCCTTAGTTCAAACTGGAAATGGTTCATATGCTAAAGTCATTATGAAAGACGATACAGTATTTCAGATTGGGCCAAACTCAGATTTCTCTTTGGATCAATTTGAGTTCGAAACTAAAAATATACGAACTGCTGCTTATTCATTAACAAAAGGTCAGCTTAGAAGTTGGTTTGTTCATAAATCTCCAGATAAAACGTTAACCATTAAAACACCAACAGCTTCAATGGGTATTCGTGGGACTGAAATTCTCACTGATGTTTATTCAGATACCGATGGCAACTCAAAAACAGATATTGCTCTGGTAAGAGGAAAATTAGAAGTTGCTTCAAATGCCCTTGGTGAAAAGATTATGCTTTCTCCAGGTCAAATGCTTGATAGCTTAGGGGAAAGAGTAAAGGGGAGAGCGCCGGCATCGGCAAGGCGTGAGCATTTAAGAAATTTAAGTCAACGTGTTTTTGAAGCAGTTAAAAGGAATTCAGTTGATGGTGATGGAGCCATCTTCCTTAATGATGCTAGGAAAAAATTCGGTGGTGAAAAACTAAAAGATAAAGTCTTTGATCGAATGAAGGATTCTGGTAGGGGACCTGCCTCGGTTAAGAACGAAGAAATTAAAATAGATAAAGATAAAATTTTAGGAAAAATGAAAAGACAAAGACGTAATAATATTCGTCAACAGGTTAGAAACCCAGCAAACACCACGACAACAGTTGATAGCAGAACTCGCTTAAGAAATTTCCAGAATAGAACTAGAACTGGAACTGTAAGCGGCACGGTACAGTCATTTGATATTTATAATCCAGAGACTGGTGGACGAGTTGTCATTCCAGCCGGTGGCGCCGGTGAGTTGGCTCCCTCAGGACCAGCGGCTCCCTAATTTCGCTGAACGAGCATTTTTTTATAGCCTCCATTAATGGAGGCTTTTTTGTCTAAACTTTAGACACCTGTAGTGTCTAAGATCAATACAGCGTAGCTAAGTCCCTAAATAGTAGAAGCCTACATCTGGCATGATCCTTGTATGTATAGCCATGAATACATTTTATTTTTGGTTCCCGTAATGGGTGGAGGATTTATGAAAGCATCATGGTGGAAATTTGTTTTATTGGCGTTGTTAACAGCAGGCGTAGTTGCTTGTGGTAAAGATAATAAAGCTGGTACAAGCTCTGTAACGACTGGAAACCCGCTTACAAATGGCGTTTCAACAGCTGTAACGAGCACAAGTTTTGAGCAATTTAGACAACAAGTCGTCAATGGTCAGTTTGTGACTCAACAATATTCAGCGGTGACCTACTACTTTGTAGATGTTTATTATAGTTCGCAAAATAACAATTGTAGTAGCTGGTGGATTTTTACTGCATGTTCTAGTTCACAACAAAGTGGCGGATCATTTATGCGTCGTTATGATAAAGTTAACAACTTTATTGAACACGAATATGGTAACGATATTGGTTCGGTTCATAACCAGCTTATTAGCATTGTTAATAATCCAGCAGGAACTTTTGGTACAAATGGAACTAGGCAGATTTCTCAAACCGCTTGGGAAGTTAGAAATGCTTCAGGTGCATATTATGTCATCGACGTAGCCCAGCCAGTAGTAGCAAACCCTGTATTCTACCGTCCGGCTAATACTCAGGCGGAAGATGGATACGCTTATAGCTACAAAGTCATCAACGTCTTTTAATTTTAAAACAAAGTTTTAATCTAAAGCCCTCTTTTTGAGGGCTTTTTTGTTTTATATTTCATCTACATGCATACGGTCAGGCCAAACTACGTGATAGAATAGTTCGCATATATTCTTAGTTAGGGGAGCAAAATGGCCAAGTATAAAGCAGATCTTCAAGACATTAACTTCAATCTTTTTGACGTTCTAAAATCTGATCGACATATTGAAGGATTCGAAGCCAACGACTTGGCTGAAATCGTTAACCAGTTTGATAAGTTTGTAGAAAATGAAATTTATCCTACAAGACAAATTGGTGATGAAGAAGGTGTTGTCTTAAAAAGTGATGGTGTAAAAGTTCCTGAAGTTTTCCATAAAGCCAATCAAGCTTTTTATGCCAATGGTTGGTACGGCCTTGGATTTAGTGAAGAGCTTGGTGGTATGCCTTGTCCTGAATCAGTCATGCTTGCTTGTACGTCTTTAATTAATGGAGCGAACGTTTCTTTTTCAATGTACTACGGTCTAACTAAAGCAGCGATGAACGTTATCATTAAAAAAGGTAGCGATATTCAAAAAGAAAAAATGGTAACAGCGATGATGGCCGGTGAATGGGGTGGTACGATGTGCCTAACCGAATCGGGAGCAGGTAGTGACGTTGGGGCTGCTAAAACAACAGCGACTCCAAAAGGTGATGGAACTTATTCTATTAAAGGCGTTAAAATCTTTATCTCATCCGGTGACAATGATCTTTATAAAAATATTGTTCACTTAGTTCTAGCTAGAACTCCTGGTGCTCCAGAAGGCACTAAAGGCTTATCATTATTTACTGTTCAAAAATTAAATGATGATGGCTCGAGCAATAGCGTTAAGTGCACCAAGATTGAAGAGAAGATGGGTCTTCATGGTTCAGCCACTTGTGAAATAACTTTCGGCGGCGAAGGTGAATGTCTTGGGACTTTGTTAGGTGATGAGTTCGAAGGTATGACCAATATGTTTATCATGATGAATGAAGCCAGACTTCTTTGTGGTATTCAAGGTGAGTCTCAAGCCAACTTAGCCTATATGTTAACTGAACAGTACGCAAAAGAGCGTTCTCAATTTGGCAAAGAAATTATTAATCTTCCAGATGTAAAAAGATTGATGCTTAAGATGCGTTCTGTTTCAAGAGGGATGCGCGCTCTAAGTCTTTATGTTGGTGATCTTTTTGATCAAGCCCACTCATCACAAAATGCAGATCTTGAAGCAGAGACTGCATTGTTAACACCAATCTGTAAGGCATACTGTTCTGAAGAAGGCTTCAACGTAGCGATTGATGCCATTCAAGTTCACGGTGGATACGGATATTGTAGCGAATATGGTATTGAGCAATTTGCACGCGATATTAAAATTGCCACGATCTATGAAGGTACAAATGCGATTCAGGCCGCTGACTTTATCATGCGAAAAGTTTTAAAAGATAAGGGACAAGCTTTTTCAAAACTTGGAGAAAAGATTCAAAAGACTTTATCAAATGCATCGGACTTTAAATCAGAGGCTAGCGTCATTGGTAAGAGCTTAAAAGACGCAACAAAAATACTTGAAAACTTTGGTGGGTTGGCTGCTAAAGGAAATTTCGATGCAGTGCTTTATCATTCTCATGAGTTTCTTATTTACTGCGGAAATTTAGTTGTAGCTTGGAGACTGCTTGAGTCAGCGCAAGTCGCCAAGGAAAAGATGGCGAGTGCCAATGCAAGCGAGAAAGAATTTTATGAAACTAAGCTGGTCGACTTTAAGGTCTTTTGCCAGCAAGTCTTATCAAGAAATACAGGTATAACGCAAAGTATATTGGAGTTTGAAGACTTATCCACGCTAGCTGTTTAACCGGGCTAGTGTTAAGATAATTTGAATATTTTTTTAAATTAAATTTAGGATAACTCAACATGAACTTAGAAACACTCTATCGAGTGATTAAGGAGTTTTCGCAAACGCCTCACGGCAATACTGACTACGATCAAGATAAGCTTTACGTTAAAGGTGATTCAGAAGGTGAGTTTGCTCCACTTTCCTATCTTGTAAAAAAAGTAGAAGGTTTTAAAGATGCGAAAGCTCTCTTAAAAGCTGGTTTTGTCATGGATGCTTTAGAGCTTTTTGGAGACGATCATTTCTCCGATTGGTACGAAAAGCAGTTTTCAAAAAAACTACCACGGAAGATTGCTAAAGATGTGATTCTTTTTCAAATGCCAGAAAATAAAGCCATTTTTGGTGCCATCGAACAAGTGCATAAATCTTACGATATTTTAAGAAGCCAGCAAATCTTGATGAACGGAAAGAATCTTCCAGTTCAATTAGGTGAGTGGTACGCCAAATGTGTTTTTGGTTTAGAACAAAGAAAATCAACATCTCAAAGAGGCTTTGATTTCTTTTTAGATGGAAAACGCTGTGAAATCAAAGTTCACTGGGCCGATCATTCTTCTCCAAAAGGCGTGAAGCTTAGAAAGTCTCTGGTTGAAATGAGCGACTACAGTATTATTATGTATATTGGTCGAAATTTTATGATCAGAGAAATATGCTTGTTAGATTCTGATTTCGTTCTTAGAAAGTTTTCAACTAAAGGTCATACTCTATTTTTAAAGGATCCAGATGTATCTTCTTACTTCTTTAGTAAGTCGAATAAGCATATGGATAAAGTCGCCAATACTGGTGCACTTATGAAATATAGTAATCCCGCCTTCGCCATGAAATTAACCGAATTTTTAGGCGGCTAGAAAAGTTCGTAGCGAAGTAGGCGACATTCGATTTTACCATTTTGAAATGGAATTCTAGCTGACGTCTGAAGCTTGATACTTTTTCTAAGCTCTAAATTTCCAGTGAAAACGAAGGCGCGCCACCCTTTAAAGTTTGCTTTAAAGTTCTCTCCCAAATCATGATAAAGAGATTTGAGTTGGTCCACATCGCCCATGCGCTCGCCGTAGGGAGGGTTACAGACCAAAACTCCAGATGCGGCAGGGGCGACCAGTTTAGTAGCGTTGATACATTCAAGGTGAACGCGATCATCAGGAACACCAAGTCTTTTGATGGCCGCGCGAGTGACTTCAACCATACGATCATCAATATCGTAGCCATAAAATTTACCGGCGGGTAAATCTTTTAAAGCTTTAATAGAGCGATCAACTTCAGCTTGCGCTAGTTTATTAAAAGCTAATTCTTTGGAAGCATGGCTTGTAAACCAAGAGTGATCTAAAAAATCATAGGCAAGTGAGTGGCCTGCCAGGTAGTCACTAACACGAATAAATTGAGGTGAAACATTGGCCGACATCATAATGGCTTCAATTAGTAATGTTCCTGAGCCGCACATACCATCAATAAATGTTTCACTGTTGTTCCAGTCTGTTGCACCAACAATAGCGGCAGCTAAGTTTTCTTTAAGCGGAGCCTCGCCAACACTTTTTCTGTAGCCACGTTTTGACAACGGCGAACCGACTAAATCAAGTAGGAGTTGAGCTTTGTATCCACGACGATCACCTTGTTCTAGACGCAAGTAAAGGCTGACATCTGCATCCTCTTTATCGACATCAGGACGAACATTGTATTTTGCTCTAAAGACATCAACGACGGCATCCTTAAGGTTTTGTGAAACATACATTGCGTTTCCAAAAACTTCTTTAGTCGTTAAATCAAATAGCGTGGTGATTTTAAAGGTCTGTTCAAGATCAAAAACTTCAGTCCAGTCAAAATCTAAAAATTTTTTATAAATATGTTTAGCATCTTCAACATGACGTTCAGCCAGTCTTAAAAAAATACGAGAAGCAAGTCTTGTTGATAAAATGATTTTAAAAAGAGCTTCGTCTTCTGCTTCAAAATCAACACCGCCACGATAGGGAATGAGTCCGCGACAACCGGCTTCATAAAGTTCTTTTGAAAGTGCAGCTTCCATTCCTCTTGGGCATGAAGCAAAATAATTACTCATGAATAGTCTCTTCTTTAAAGGCTATCGCCTTATTTAATAAGTCTTTATAGGAATCCTTTAGGACAGGATTGAGCCCACCTTCGGTAAACCTTTTGATTCTCCACAGGGCGATAGAAAATAATCCAAGGCAAATTCCGTCGATTAGATTTTCTTTTTCAAGTGGTTTTAAAGGACGAATTTCTTCATAGCCCTTGAGATAACTTTTAATCAAACCATCGTGGAGTAAACCCTTTTCAAGACATGTACCAGAAATTGAAATTCCTAGATCTAATAAGTATTCACCTATACCGGCTTGTTCGAAATCTAGAACAGCTGCGATAGATTCATTTTGAAATAATGTATTATCGTAATAAAGATCACCGTGAATGATTCCGCTAGGCAAGTTTGCATCGGCTAAGTGATCAACACCATTTGGAAATACACGTTTAAAGCTTTCTACAAAATAAGCTTGGGCTTTTGATGAATGAATATATTCTTTGATTTTACTTGGTCCATATCCAACATCTTCATGCGACCTTGCTTGGTGTACACTTGGATCAAATTTTAATAAATGAAGTTTGGCCAAAGCTTTGCCAATTTCTGCGCACGTCACATCACTTGGGCCTGGTGGAATTCCTTCAATAAAAGGATAAATTACTCCAAAAAATTCACCGTAAGTATAAATAGATGAACCATCTGATGTATTTAACGAGCGTAGAGAGTAGGGATATTTTAAATCTGCAAGTAAGGATAAGATCTCTTGTTCGGATTGCAGCTGGGATTGATTTTTATCATTTGAAACTTTTAAGAGCAGCTGTTCGCCGTCGTCCATGATGACTTTATAATTAGAATTAGAGATTCCAAGAGACAACGGAATCAGCTCGTTTAGCTCTTTTTGGCGATAAATTTTGAGAATTTCTCGCGCTTGCCTGATATCTAGTCTTGTATAATCACCCATGACGGCTAAAGTGTAGGATTTAATCAATTTTGTCCAGCGTTAAAGTGCTCAGAAGACTTGAGGGCATGGAAGTCTCCGTGCTAAAGTCCGATGAAATTATATATAAAGATTAGTCAACGTGCGTTATAAACGCACCTTTGGAGGATTTATGAGTTTTACAGACTATAAAGTCGCAGACATCGCTTTAGCCGATTGGGGCAGAAAAGAAATCACAATCGCTGAAGCAGAAATGCCAGGCCTAATGGCCCTTCGTGAAGAGTTTGGTAAATCTAAACCTCTTAAAGGCGCCCGTATCGCTGGTTGTCTTCACATGACAATTCAAACAGCTGTTCTTATTGAAACACTAGTTGAGCTTGGTGCAGAAGTACGTTGGTCTTCATGTAATATCTTCTCAACTCAAGATCACGCTGCTGCTGCTATGGCCGCTGCTGGTATCCCTGTTTTCGCTTGGAAAGGTCTTAATGAAGAAGAGTTTGATTGGTGTATTGAAAAAACTCTTAAGTGGCCTGATGGCACTGCTCTTAACATGATTCTTGATGATGGTGGTGATCTAACTAATATGGTTCTAGATCGCTTCCCTGAGCTTTCAAAAGATATCCGTGGTCTTTCTGAGGAGACAACTACTGGTGTTCACCGTTTATACGAAAGAGTTAAAAAAGGCACTTTAACAATGCCTGCTATTAACGTTAACGATTCTGTAACTAAATCAAAATTCGACAACCTTTACGGATGTCGTGAGTCACTAGTTGATGGCATTAAGCGTGCTACTGACGTGATGATTGCTGGTAAAGTTTGTGTTGTCGCTGGTTACGGTGACGTTGGTAAAGGTTCAGCAGCATCACTTAAAGGCCTTGGTGGTCGTGTTGTCGTTACTGAAATCGATCCAATCTGTGCACTACAAGCTGCAATGGAAGGCTTCCAAGTTATGCCTATGGATGAAGCTGCTAAAATCGGCGACATCTTTGTTACAACTACAGGTTGTGTTGACGTTATCAACAGCAAACACCTGGATAGCATGAAAGACGGCGTAATCGTTTGTAATATTGGTCACTTTGACAGCGAAATCAATATCAAGCACCTTCACCAAAACTATGAAGCGATGAATATTAAGCCACAAGTTGATCAGTATACTTCTAAGTCTGGTAACAGAATTGTGCTTCTAGCTCAAGGCCGTCTAGTTAACTTAGGCTGTGCTACAGGCCATCCAAGCTTCGTAATGTCGAACTCGTTCACTAACCAAGTTATGGCACAAATGGAAATCTGGGATAATCATAAAAACTACGAAAACAAAGTTTATATGCTTCCTAAGCACCTTGATGAGAAAGTTGCTCGTCTTCACCTTGCCAAGATCGGCATTCGTTGTGATCAGTTAACTTCAACTCAAGCTGAATACCTTGATGTACCTGTTGAAGGTCCATACAAGCCAGAACATTACCGTTACTAGGATTTAAATGGATATTGTCCTCGCTTGTGATCATGCTGCGTTTGAAGAAAAGGAGATGTTAAAAAAACATCTCCTCTCTCTTAGGCATAATCTCATTGATGTTGGTACCAACTCAAACGAGCGTTGTGACTATCCTGACTTCGCTAAGGCCGGGGCAGTTGAAGTTTTAAAACTTAACTGTCTTGGTATTTTTTTATGTGGATCTGGAATCGGAATTTCGATGGCCGCCAATAGGTTCGCTGGTATAAGAGCAGCACTTTGTAGATCTTCAAAAGAAGCTGAATTATCTAAGCAACATAACAATGCTAATGTTCTTTGCCTTGGAGCACGTATCAATTCAAACGATGAGCTTGTTGCCATAGCAAATACTTGGCTTTCTTCAAGCTTTGAAGGTGGCAGACATTTAGATCGTGTCACTAAGTTCGATGGATGGGGCACTAAACTTTGAAAATCTTAGAAAAAGTATCCTTCCTATTTATCTTTGCCATCATCTTTGCAGGCTCTTGGTTGTCACATAATAAAACTGAGATTTATTCGACCTGGTTTGCGGGACCACATGGTGTTTTAGAGTGGCTAACGCTGGCAGGTATCTTAAGTGCTATCATTGCAAACTTTTATCGCGCTTCAATTTTAGCTCCTTTTAGGAAAACAACATTCCTTGTCGGTTTATATGTTGCCGCAGGAATAATGACTGTGTTTGGTGCACTTGAAGGATTTAGACGCTGGGGCATTGTTGATGACTTTATGCCTGGCTGGTTCGTCGCTTTTTTATTTTTTCTTTATCTAGTCGTTCTTCCACTATGCTATTTGAAATTTCCAAAAGTTAAGAAGAGAGTTGATAATTGGGGGATTCCACTTCCAAGATTTTATCATGTAGTTTTTTATTTAATATTAATCATAACCCATTATTCTACGAATGCACTTGATCAAAGACCGGAGCAGCTTCAATTTGGAGCATCTTGGTTATTCTTTATGATTATGATGGAGCCACTCAATAGAGTTATCTTCAGTCGAACAACGATTGAGAGATAAACTAAAGAGTCCCAACGATCTGCTTAAAGCGTAATTTTAAGACATTGAAAAAAGCTTCAAAGATAATTCCGCCACCCATTTTACTTTGACCATCTCGTCTTTCATAAAAAATGATAGGCACTTCTTTAACTGAAAATCCAGCTAACCAAACTTTGTAATTAAGCTCTAATTGAAAGATATATCCATTAGAAATAACATTATCAAAGTTGAGTGATTGTAGAGCTTTTCGACTAAAGCATTTAAACCCACCAGTCGTATCTTGAACGGGAATGCCTGTAACAAATCTAGTGTAAATAGAGGCGAGATAGGAAAGTAGTAGTCTTCTAAAAGGCCAATTGATAATTCTAATACCATCAATATATCTAGAGCCTATGACAAGATCATTCGTTTGCGCCGCACTTAAAAGGTCTTTGACTTGGGCCGGGTCGTGTGAAAAATCACAGTCCATTTCAAAGACAAAGTTGTAGCTGCGCTCTAAGGCCCAGCGAAAGCCCGTAATATAAGCGGTACCTAGACCGAGCTTACCTTTTCTCTCAATGATATGAAGGCTTGAAGAGTGCTTGTCTTTTTGTAGTCTTTTAACAACATCAGCAGTTCCATCTGGAGAACCATCTTCAATAATAAGTAAATGTACTGCAGGATAGAGTTCAAAAAGAGTCGTGATCATTCTCTCGATATTATCGATTTCATTGTACGTAGGAATAATGATCAGTGTTTGATCAAAGGGAGTTGATTCTACCAACATTGGCTCCGGATCACGTTGAAGATGATTTATTCTTACACGATGGACAAGACTTGATCAATCTGCGACGCAGTTTTTCGCTGGTTGAATGAAACGTTTCAATAGCCTTTTTAGTTGAATCCTTTTCCATAAGCCATGAAAAACGAGAGGCTCCGGGCATTTTACTAAGGATGAAGCTCATCGCCTCAGATCCGCTTAAAACGGTTGAATCTTCTAGTAAAATATGAATTTCGGATAATAGCTCTTCTTTCGTTCGATCGATAACTTTTATGGATTCATCATCATTAGCATCGAGCCAATTAAAAGCCGTATGATCGATAAAATCGAGAGCTTGTTTATAACGTCGACAGAGAATGCATTGTTGGTCATAAAAGATCGTTATCATTGCATCATTTATTCGAGCTCCAGCCTTCTCCAAGCCGAGACTTGATAGCGACGAGATATAATGTCAAAGACACTCGAATCCTTTCGATTAGATATTTGAGCACCTGCTTGTGCTTTTTGTGCAAAATTTAAAATTTCACCATTTGAAGAGCTCTTACCATTTCCACCCTTATTCATGAATTTAGCAAAAGGGTTAGCGGCAGCATTTTGTGTCTTCTTTGCTTTTTTATTATTGAGACCTTTGCTTGAGCCATTGTCGACAAGGCTAGCATTAAAACTTTTTTCTTTTGGTGCAGAAGCAGCAGCAGGGCGTGATCCGCCAAGAGCAAGAGTTTTGTTAAAGTTACCAGTTACTTTCTCCGCAGAGATTGCCTGAGCCAGCGTTTTTGGAACACCTCTAGATTCTAAAAACTCAGCTTCTTTTAACTGAGAAGGAGTAAGTTTCGGGTTAGGTGGAGATAACTTTGAAAGTTCTTGGTCTGCTTTTCTCATAGCATTTCGAGCTGCGCTTAGGTTTCTATTAATAGCATCTGTATTTAAGCTACCAGCGATTGTTCCAGTTGAAAGATTCTTAAGGTCGCCAGCAAAGGCTGGATTAATTTGACCAGAAAGACCATCTAAAGAAAACAGCGTATCAATGCCCTTGTGTATACAACTATCATCTTGAAGACATGCACATTTTGGATCAGCTTCAGCTTTGTCGGTAATACAGCTCGTTCTCATCGTCACACCTGGATCACGAATTGATCTTTGGTGTGCATAAGGAGCACAGTATTTTGGATCACCCATTGTTGTCGTCTGTGAGCAATAACAATCACGATCAGTATGAGGATTACAATCACCTGCGCCTGGCAGTAAGTTTGCTATATTTTTAGTTGTATCTGCAGCGTTGTTAAAGCCTTTTACCTGAAGCGCAAAAACTGTAGTTAGAAAACCTGATGCTCCTACTTTTAACCAGTTTTGCCATGCTTTCTTATCAACACTTGGTTTAAACATCATATAAGTATAACAACCGGTGGTTACACCCCATCCCATTGCTTGTGTCTGCGCATTCTTGGCTCTCTCTTTATATCCGCGTGATACGCGCATAAGTGCAGCCTTTTGAGCATTATTTTCTTGCTCCAAAGGAATAGTATTCATTTCTTGTTGTGCCATTGTTTGTTGAACCATCGCAATTGCTTCAGTTCCCATGGCAACGAATTGACAGTAATCCGTTTGATCTCTTTCGTCGTCCTTAGCTTCTTCAGCTGCTGTATTTTCTTGTGCGGCAGCATCTTTAACTGATTGATCACTAGAATTTTTAATGGCATCCGCTCTTTCAGTCGCACTCATATCTGCAACTTTCTTCCCATTTTCACCAGCAGCATTATCTAACGCTTGATTTGTTTGAGCTGTTTTATCTGCAGCAATATCTTTAAGTGAAGTAAGTTTTAAACCACCACCCATCATTGGAATAATCATCGAATATGCTTTAGAGATAGCTCCGGCCATTTCTGGAGAAAGGCCTAAACCTTTAACTTCCTTATCGCCTCCACATGTCGCCATACCCTCCGTCAGTTTGTCTCCAAACTGTTGGTAAGCTTTGGCTTGATCTTTTTGAAAGAGTTCAGCTTCCTCTGGTGTTAAATTAGCACATTCTTGAAGCATGACTTGTTGGTTTAAACCCTCATGGATATAGCTTTCAGATTCACGTCTTTCGGCATCTGTTAAATTATCTGGGTTATAATTTGGTCTTGCTCGACCACGATTATCATTCTGGGCCCAAGCCAGGCTGACAAATAGTAGCGTAAGAATGAAGTAAGATGTCGATTTCATGGAGTTACCCTCTTTGGACAATTTTATCATGATGCCAAGAAATAGCCGCATTTTAGAGGTGAAGTAAGTCTTTCCGGTGTGAAAAAGTCGTGATTTTAGTAGGTTACGGCTTAAACCTAGCATAAAGTAGTGATGTATAAGTGCAATAAATTGTTGTAGTTTGACCCCAAAACCTCTTACTGATAAAAATTAGTATGACAAAAAAACACGATACAGATCAAGATTCCGCCGACCTCTCTCATTCAATGGTGCACTACCTTTTAACGATTCATAAACTTAAAGAATCCAGAGGTTTTGCTCGTGTAACTGATATTGCAAAAGACTTAAAGCTTACTAAGGGATCAGTTTCAACTGCGTTGAATAACCTTAAAAAGAAAGGTCTTGTTGAAGAAGAAGAAGACTGCAAATTTCTCATCTTAACTGATGTTGGTCATAAAGAAGTTCACCGTATTTTATCCGCTAGAACTCTTTTGTATTATTTTTTAAAGGACTTTGTTGGTGTTGGCGAAGAAGTTGCAGAAAAAGATTCATGTTTGATGGAACATTTAATGAGTTCTGAAACAAGTGAAAAGTTTTTTGACTTCATGAAAAAGCTAAGCTGTTCATGTGATGAGCTTTTCAAGGCCGGAAAACTTCCTGCAAGCTTTGATTTTCAAACAACACTAGATCTTTGTTCATTTGATACAGCTAAAGAATTTATGGGTAGTCAAAAAGGCGATACCTATCTTCCTGAGGAAGTCTCTGAATAAGATAAATGTTTTAATTATCTCTATGCTTTGGTTTTTAAGTTTAAACTTATATGGTCAAAGCTTTCAGTCTTATTGTTTTCCAAAATCAGTCAACCTTAATGAAGCAAGCAATTTTGTTAAAGCAGTTTTAACGTCTGAAGATGAAATTAGAAAAAATAGTCAACTCAACTGTTTAGAAATTAAAATTGAAGAAGCAAGAGTTAATTTAGTAAGAAAGTTCCTATCATCAAGATACCAGACACACACTAATTTTGAAGTTCAACCATCTCTTTGTGATATGGAAATAACTGAAGTCACTAAATCTGATAAAGACACTAATACGATTTCAATAGGTAAGAAGAATAATATTATTCAGGCAAATGACAATAATTCTGGAACAAGTGTATCAATACTTAAAACCTTAGAGGGAAAATGGTCGAGTATTGAAATGAACGACTCAACCACAGAAATAAAATGCGATAAAAAAGGCCATAACTACGAAATTGAAATTCGTATTGGTTCCGAAAATAGTTTTTTATCAACCTCTAGATTTGTAAGATCTAATGAAAAGATTGATCTTGGAGAAATCGTTCGAACACTAAATGATAAAAATAAAACGATTTCTACGGAAAAAGGAATTGAATATACAAAAAATGAGGGAAACAAGACTAAAAAATACTATCTAGTTATTCGCTAAAAAAACCGTCTTTTTTTCGCCAAAGCGATATTCTAAAATCTCCGCTTACTGACCATGGCTCATTTAAAAAATATAAAGCGAGCCAACGCTTAAAAGTTAATTCCGAAAAATTGGGCCACCAATAATGTCTAAGAGAAATAAGTTCTCTGTTATGAGTTTTAGATAATTGTCCAGAAGGATCAGTATCTAAAAATTTATCAAAAATGAAATCATAATTCGATTGTTGACTTAAGCTCGCTGAATAATCAACTCCGCCGTAACCCCATAAATACCAAGATAAAGGCCAGCCATTATCCTCTAATATAAGAACTCTTGGCTTGATACTCCCGACTGGTTTATCTAAGCTATCTCTAATTTTGATAGCAATATCCTCATATTGCTTAGTTGTATGAACTTGAGAAATGAGCTCTTTTTCACTACCCGCAGAAATAAAGTTTATATAGATTGTTTTAAAGATACTCAAAGAAAGAAAAATGCATAGGCTGTAAAAGTATCTTTTATCTAAATTTTTAAGCAATAACGTCATTAATACTGCAAAAGCCATAATAGGATAAAGCGAGAGCCATGGTACTTTTTCACCCAAAAATGAATAGGTGAAAAGGCTAGAAAAAAATAAATAACTTGAAAATGCCAGTACTATCTTTTGTTTTTTTATTAGCAGTATTGTGACTCGAAGAGCAGCGAATATAATAGTGAAGAAAAGAATGAAATCAATAGAGTTCTTAATCTTTAAAAAGGAAGTAACAAATTCAGGTAAACGAGTTGGTAAAAAAAGTGAAATAGTTAATATCATAAAGATAAAACTAAGATCAATGATGCGCCACTTATGTTCTTGCTTGTTAATCCAGAGTCCAGTTAAGAGTAATAATGTCGGTGCCATCCAGACTTCATAAATACTAATAATCAATGAATTGTAGAAAAATGGACCTTTAATTCTTTCAACATGATGTTGATTAAACCAATAGGAAAGACTTTTTCTATAAGCACCATCTAGAAATCCAGGCCAATACTGGAACCAGCCTGTATAAAGTGGAATAGATGAGAGCAGGAAACCCAAAACAAAAATCCCGACTTCTTTAAGTTTTGGAAGTTTAAATTTCTTTGTAATGATATCTTTCGTTAAAACAAAGCCTGCTAAAAGAGCTAAGTGAACAAAGAAGTTCTCTTTAGTACTAAAATGAAGTCCAGACACAAACCCCAGAAGGATAATCCAGTGTTTGGGTCTAGCAATATATAAAAATATTCCAACAGTAATCTCTAGTAATACCAGATAGTCATGTCTTAGGTAGCGAGACCAATATGTAAAAGTTGGAGAAATAGCTAAGAAAAGCATGATAAAGAAGAGTTGATTTTTATTAAGTCTATTTCTAAATAGTAATGGAGATAAGGAAAGTAGGCAGCCTAGAAAGGCAGGGATGAATCGTACTTGCGCTTTTGAAAGTGGTGCTGCAATCCAATGCCATAGGGCTTGAAGGTGGTATAAAAAAGGCCCATGCAACATGGGATCATATTTATAAAATCCAGTCGAAAATGAATTCGCAAAGTATTTACCATATTGAGCATGAAGGCTTTCATCATGATGAAGAGGTCTCTCACCAAGAAGCGCAAACTTTAGTATAAAGCCTAGAAAACTTAAGAGCAGAAAAGGCCAATATTCTTTAAAAAAAGATTTTACTTGTTCCACAGCGTAACTTCTTTTTTATTATTAAATATCATATCGACCCATTCATGGCCTTGCATAAAAGAATGATCTTGATTTGATACTTCATAGTGCCAATGACCGAAACGACCACGTGAATAGATATCATATGATTGCAGTTTTTCATGGCAATCTTTAATAATCTCAGTTCTTCCAAGACCAGGCACAGGGTAGCCATATTCAAGTCTAGTCGACCATTTGGATACGATCTGCTCTTTTGATTCAATTAGCTTATCTTTTAAAAGTGCATTGATGCATTCTTCAATTAAACTCTTAGAAACTGGCTTATGTGGTGACTCACTGACTTCAAGCATGAGAGAGAAGTTCTCATCAGGATTAGGAACATTTTTTGGGCTGTACTGTGAGAATAAAGTTATTCTGTAATATGGAGAATGGTCTTCTGGAAAATACATCCAACACTTACCAGCAAGTTCTTTTGAAGGTTGACCCTTTAATCCAATGCCGATGACGTGAGTAGAAGAATGTGGTAATGACTTTGACTGCTGTGCTACTTTAGCAAAGTCTTCATCTTCAATCATTTTACATAATTTATCGATTGGCATTGTACTAAAAATTTTGTCAAAAGAAATTTGCTGACCATTACTTAGAGTTGCAACTTTAAACTTAGCACTAATATTTACAACTTTAGTATTAAAGCTAACTCGGTTTTGTATAATCTTTTTACCTAAGTTTTTCCATATCTGCCCGGTACCACCGACACTTGGAAATCTAAATGTGGCATTTGGTCCCCATGATACGTCGAGCTTATGTGTTTTAATATTTTCTTCGATACGTGAAATATCGATCGTAGCGACCCTTTCACTAATCCATTCATGATTCATTAATTCAGGTGGATGTGCCCATACTTTAAAATTATAAGGGAACATGAAAAGATCACAAAGGCCTTTTCCAAATTGTTGATGGAGCCAATCTTTGAAATGATTTGGATTTCTTTCATTTGATCTATTCTTCAGTCCCTCAAGGCAATTATGAATGGTGTCTTTTGATAGAAGATGGAAATTGTATTGAAAAGGGTAAGGGACAAATTGATCTTGAATCCAAACCCAACTTTCACGTTGATGGTGAAGCCATCCCTCAGTTTCGAGAGCTTCATCCATTGCATTATCAAATTCCTTGTAATGAGAAAATTGAACATGTCCGCCAAGATCCCAAGTAAATCCTTTGTCATCTAGATAACTTCTCGAAAGTCCGCCAAATTGATCACCGGCTTCAATGACAAAATAATCTTCATATTTTAAATCGCGAAGACGATAGCAAGCTCCAATTGTTGTAGGGCCTGCACCTATAAAGAGGATTGGTGTATGTTTTGGGATTGTTTCCATAAGTTCCTAGTCAGCCAGAAATGATATAGTTCACCAAAGCATCGCTTACAGATTTTCAGTAAATTCATTCTATTAATCGAGTTTACTCCGCCTTGTCTTTCACAGTGAGTGACAAAAGACTGTTTAACTTCAAAAGTTTTAGAAAGTATGATTGAAATAAAAATATTAGGTGCAAAAGTTGTTCGTGGAATAAATTTAAGGCAGTGATTAAGCTGAATGGAAGGTACCAGTCTAAATGGACAATTCGCATCCTCAACTTTGACTTTAAAAAGAAGGCGAATAATCTTTTTTAAAATCCTTGAAACCAGTAAGCGCTCTTTTGGATCTTGCCTATTTCTTCTAATACCTAATACTGCGTGATTTTTATCTCTTTCTTTCCAAAGCGGCAAAAGATCGGCAATCGGAATTTGTTGATCACTATCCATTTGGAAGATCCAGTCCGTCTTACTTTCAAGAGCTTGATAATATCCGTTGAGTACAGCGCTTCCATGGCCACCATTTGACTGGTTTATATTTTTTAACCATGTTCTTGATAATGCGGCACTTGCTAGTAATTCAGCGGAATTATCTTTTGAGCCATCATTTATGGCATAAATACTAATATCTGCATCGATTAAGTCTATGAAACCATCAAGTTCTTTTATTAGACTGGGAATACAGTCTGCTTCATTATAGAAGGGAATGACGATGGCCAATTTATCCATTCAGTCTTCTTGGGTTTAGAGTTATTATGCCTAGTTGAATTCTACTATGTTGAGGGCAAAATAGACATTATTTTGCGATGAAGGAAAAAAGGATGCTCAAAAATTTAATTGATATAAAACATCAGCTTTCCGAAGTCGATCAATCAACAAAGAAGAATATTTTCTTTTTGGGATTAGCTGTCTTTCTTGTCTTACTTTCTTACCCATTAATACGTTCTTCTTCGACAGCAATATTTTTGCAGTCTTTTGGCGCGAAAAGTTCACCGCTTGTTTGGGTTTGGTCAGTATTAGCATTATCAATTTTGGTAAGTTTCTATAACCATTTTCAACTGAAATGGAGAATTCACATTCTCTACGCAGGTACAGGTATTTTTAGTATTGCTTTCATCCTTTTTTGTTTCTCCATGGTACAAGCGGGAAACTCTTTCTTTGCTTGGCCTTTCTATATATGGAAAGAAGTCTATATTGTGGTGATGCTCCACATGGTTTATGGGCTGCTTAACACTTTAGTAGATATCAAAATTGCTAAAATTTTATACGGTCCTTTAGGAGCTATTGGATCTCTTGGTGGAGTCTTTGGTGGTCTTCTAACAAGTCAATTTACTAGTACATACGGACTAAGTGGAATTACGATTGCCGGTGCTGTCATTATATTACTCTCTGTCTTTAGTTATTTAATGGCAGAGAAAACAGAAATAAAAAAAACAAATGAGAAATCAGATGTTTCACCTTTAGCCTCAGTTAGTCAAATTAAAACATATACTGCACTCATGGCCGCTATCGTCATTCTGTCTCAATTTGTTATCAACCTTGCTAACTTTAAATTTAATGTCCTATTTGAGTTGGCAGTTCCGGATCAAGTTACAAAAACCGAGCAACTAGGTCGTTTGTATACATGGATTAATCTTATTGCGTTTATGTTGCAAATCATTGTCCTTCCATTTTTATTAAGATTTGTAAGTCTTAGAAGGATTCATCTGCTCATACCGATTATTTACCTTGCGACACAAATGTGGACCCTTGGTGGTGGAGCCTTAGCAGTTGCCTCAATGTTTATGGTATTAAAAGGCACTGATTATTCAATTTTTGCTGTAAGCAAAGAACTTCTTTATTTTCCTTTAACAAATAAACAAAAATATGGTGCTAAATACATCGTCGACATGTTTTGTTATCGATTTGGAAAAGGAATAATCTCTTTCATTATGATTTATGTACAAGCCTTATTTTGGATTGATGCTTTGTTATATGCATCATTAATTCTTTGGCTTGTGGCAGTTATTCCTCTTACCAAAATACATACTCTATTAACCAAGGATCAAAAATGACTAATGTACTTATGGAAAAATCTTCGCTTGATTATGAAGCTTTTCCTTTTAATAAATTAGATAATAGCCAATTCCTTCCAAGCTTAAAGACATCAATTGAAATGGCAAAAGCCAAGCTTGAAAAAATAAAAGAAATTAAAGAGCCAACATTTGAAAATACAGTTGTCGAACTGGAGTTTATTGACGCTGAACTTAATCAAGTTTCCTCAGTTTTTTATAATTTACATCACGCTGAAAAAACCGATGAGATTCAAAATATTGCTGAAGAGTTTTCTGCTTTAATTACTGCTTATGGAAATGATGTAGCACTTGATTCGAAGCTGTTTTCTCAAATTCAAAAAGTTTGGGATAAGAGACAGGGACTTAAAGGTGAAGATCTAATGTTGCTTGAAAAAACCTATAAGGGTTTTGTAAGAGAAGGTGCCAATCTAAACGACGAACAAAAAGAAAAGCTAAGAGCTATTGATACTGAATTAGCTGATAAAAAAATTAAGTTTTCAGATAACTTACTAAAAGCCACGAATAGTTTTTTCATGCATATTACTGATGAGTCAAAGCTTAAAGGACTACCAGAGTCAGCGCTTGAAGCCGCTAGCGAAGAAGCGAAGGAGCGAAAACTTGAAGGTTGGGTTTTTACACTTCACTACCCAAGCTTTATGCCATTTATGACTTATGCTGAAAATAGAGAGCTTCGACAAAAAATTTATATGGCTTTTGCCACAAGAGCCTATAAAGGTGAGTTTGATAACCGAGAACTGGCTAAAAGAATCGCAAATCTTTCGTATGAAAGAGCAAAGCTTCTTGGTTATAAAGACCACTCATTTTATGTTTTAGAAGAGAGAATGGCGAAGGAGCCTGCAAAAGTTAAAAGCTTTATGCAAGATCTATTGGAAAAGGCTACTCCTGCAGCAAAAAAAGAAATGGAAGATATGCAACAATGGGTTGATTCAAAAAAGGGTCCCAATCCAATTCAAGCTTGGGATTATGCTCATTGGTCTGAAAAACTTAAAATGGAACGTTTTAAAGTTGATGATGAAATGCTTAGACCTTATTTCAAACTTGAAAATGCTATTGATGGCGTCTTTGCCGCAGCCAACAAGCTTTATGGTCTAAACTTTAAGGCTAGATCTGATCTTCCAGGCTATCACAAAGATGTTAAGGTTTTTGAAGTTTTAGATAGTGACCAAAGCTTTATTGGTTTGTTTTATGCTGATTTCTTTCCCCGTCCAACCAAATCAGGCGGAGCTTGGGCCAATAATATTCGTAGTCAATGGATGGATAATAATAAAGACATTAGGCCGCATGCCTCAATCGTTTGTAATTTTACAAAACCTACAGCGACTAAGCCTTCATTACTAACCTTAGATGAAGTCTTGACTCTATTTCATGAATTTGGGCATGCTCTTCATATTTTGCTTTCCAAAGTAAAATATAGATCACTTTCTTGTACGAGTGTTTATTGGGACTTTGTCGAATTACCAAGTCAGATCTTCGAAAATTGGGTCTATGAAAAAGAATGTCTTGAACTCTTTGCTAAGCATTATGAGACTGGTGAACTTATTCCCGATGAATTAATTAAAAATGTAAAAGCTGCCTCCGCCTTTCATGAAGGTCGAAATACCTTAAGACAATTAGCTTTTGCACTTTTGGATATGGGATGGTTTTCTGGGGATCCTTCAAAGATCGATGATTTAGAAAAGTTTGAAGAATCAATTATGGCCGCAACTTCAACAACTCCAAAAGTCGAAGGCACATGCTCGAGTACGGCCTTTTCTCATATCTTTGATGGAGGCTACTCATCAGGTTATTACAGCTATAAATGGGCCGAAGTACTTGATGCTGATGCTTTTGCCTACTTTAAAGAAAATGGAATTTTCAATAAAGAGATAGCAAAAAAGTTTAGACAGAATGTTTTAGAAAAAGGTGGAAGTGCCCATCCCATGGAGCTTTATAAAAATTTCAGAGGAAAAGAGCCTTCAGTCGAGCCACTTCTTAAGCGAGCAGGTTTACTCTAGAAATGGTTATATTTGCCTCTAATTAAATAAGCGCAAAGGTCAACAAACAGATTCTTCGATAGGTAATTATATAAATTATTAATCGGAGAATCTTTATGCGCTATCTTGCTGCTGTCTTATTTTTGATAAATTCAGCCTACGCTTCTACTCTTAATGTAACCGGCTTTAGTGGTAGTTATGAAGCTCCGAATGGTTCAGGTGTTGCCGATAACTTTGAAGTTCCTTTCAAAAACAAACAAGTTCAAATTACCATAGAAGCAGCAGGTGAAGGCTATGTCTTAACTGCAGGTGATAATCAATGGGAGTGGGCCAATCCTTCTGACTGGGTTAAAGATCTTAAAACGGCCGAGTGGAGTGGAGTCGATGTTGTTGTAGGTGCAACTTCACAACGAGCAGCCATTGGAAATCTTACCGGAGTTCATGAAGATAAATTGATCACGATTGAAGGACTTAGCGCTCAATGTTCTGGTGCTGCAGAGTTAATTGAGAGCTGTCTAAATGGGGACGGTTCTGTATCACTGTCAAAACTTGTCTATCAAAGTGCACTTCGATCTGATCAATTAAGCTCAATCATTAGAGCTATTGTTAAGGCACTGGAACTTTCTGGAAGAGGTGATGATACAACAGTAGAGTCTCTACAATTGAATATCTCAAATAATAAGTTTAAGGGGTCAGTTAAAGTCAATGTTGGTGTAAGCGCTACTGTAAAATTTGAAGGGCTAGTTCAATACTCTAAAGCAGAAAAGAAAACTTCAATCAGACTTGATAAGGCTAAGGCAAGCTTTCTGGACGTTCGTGGAAAAATCTTCGATGAACTTGAAGAAGCTCAATCAGAAACATTTATTGTTGAGCGCCCTTGGATTTATATCTTAGCCGAATAATCTTTGAAAATTTCTAATGATCTTCTAAAGACAGGGGAATCATTATCAATCGCAAATGATCTAAGATGTGGAAGTAGTTGTGAGGCGAAGTCCTCACTACTTTCAAGCGGCAGAAGTGATGGAAGATTATCAACCGCCAATATATGTCTAATTTTACCCGCAATTAACTTTGATTGTAGAGGGTGAAGCCAAGAACCAACACGATCATAAAGTGGTATTGGATTTAAGTCTCCCGATGGATCGCAGCTTACGTCACAAATAATTGATAGAGCTTCATCTTCAAGCATATCTTCAGTAATAAATGGTGGAATCTTTTTATTAATGAGAGCTGTATTGATAAAAACATCATGTTCAGCGATGGCCTTAAATGGTCCACCACCTTTTGTTTCTTCGTAGTCCCAACCAGTTGCTGCAATGCCAATATTATTAAGCAATGTCATAGCGCCATTACCGCAACGGCCTTTAGCTCCAACGACCATGACTCTTGGAATTTTACCGCTGAGTCTTTCTTTTAAGGATTGTATCCACTCATTTTGATTTTCATGATCTTTTAAAGCAGCAAACTCTTTGCCTTGGCTAAGATCGGCCCATGAGTCCATAGCAGCTGCTGCTCCGCTGAAGCCGGCCCAAAAACCAAAAGCGGCAACACGTCTATTATTTTCGTCTATAAGGTATTCAAGATCGTAGAGACTTCCACCACCTTTTTTGAATCTTTGTAATAATTCTTTGGCACCAGCTTGACCTTTATAAGCATGAGCAAAATAAATATGCTTATGAGTTAAAGGCTCATCACTGTCAGGTAATTCTTTAAGACCGAGAATAATAGCTTCTTTAGGAGCATTCTTCCATGAATGAGCTTCAACAAGCTTACAGCCCATATTTGCATAGACTTCATCATTGATAATTCGATCATGACAACGCTCTACAAATATTTGATGTCCATCAGCAAGTATTTGCTCAGCACCAGTAGGAGTAAGTGGGGTGCGACGTTCATGGTCTTTTGTTTCAGATCTAAGCCAAAAAATTGATTTCATAGCGCTATTATAAGTTGAATACTTGCTTAAGACAAAGCTTCATTGTCGCGATCAACTTTGTCTACGTCATTACTAAATAAGCTTTGTGTTTCTTTTAAAAAGGCTCTCGGCCAAATGAGACAAGCAAAGATAACGGCACTATAAGTCAGAAGATCTGCCGTAGAGTACTCATTAGCAATGAAGGTTAACAATATGCCGCTAGAAATATTAGGTACGACAAAAGCTAAATCTAGGAGAGAAAACATCTGACTTAGAACATTTGAAGGAACTGTTTCAGAAATATGATTGAGTTGAGATGGAATTCGAGTAAAGACTAGGACTCCCCATAGGAAAAAAATAAAATAGCCGATAAATAGGCTTGTATTTAAAACCCACCATCCCATTATCAAAGGTTCAATGAAAATAGTGCATGTAATAATTTTACCTGTTGAAAATAGCTGAGAAAATTTATGAGAGAACCATCCGCCAACGATCCCGCCCAGACCAAATAGTGAAAGTAGGATTCCGTATTCTTTTTGACCACCACCAAGTTGTTCTTGGACAAACGGCAAAAGCATTGGAATAAGAATCCCAATGACAAAGCCAGCGATGATGTTATTGGCAAACATCGAAATGAGATCAAGTCTCTTCGTTAAATAGGAAAATCCATCTTTTAATTCTTTATTAAAGTTTGAACGAGAATTAGGATTTGAATTCTTAGGCTTATAAATGATGCGACTCAAAAACCAAATTCCAATAAAATATGTAAACAGATCAAATGCTAAAATTTCATGCATCCGACCAGTTTGAGCAAAAACCCATGCGCCGACAAAAGGTCCAATTAAGTGCAAAGTTGCAAACGTAGAACCAAAAAGAGCATTAGCTTGTTTAATTTGTTTTTGAGGCACAATTTCATTAATCATCGCTTGTCTTGATGGATTAAAGATTCCAGTAAATAGAGCAATCATACCGTTCATCCAAACGATGGCGTTGGGATCTTTCAAAACTAAAAGAGATGCAACAATAGGTATTCTCACAAGATCACAAAAGATGAGAACGCTTCTTCTATTTTTTAGTGCACCAATGGGTCCACCGACAATTCCACCAATGGTTAAAAACAAAAGAAAAATAGCTCTTGTTAAGCCAAGGTAACCCTTGTCATCACCAGATAGCTTAAACACTAAAAGCATGAGAGCAGTTTCAGTAATAAAAGAGCCTAGCTCAGATGTAGTACCGGCAATATAAAGGCGAGTATAATTTGGGTTACCAAGTAACGAGAACTTTGGCTTAGTCACTTAAGCGAGCTCCTAATTGCTTATGAGCTTGTTCCATCCCTGAGATTAATCGCTTCACAACTTGATCCACAGATTCAATTTTGTGACTGAATTCAATGGAAGGGCCGGCGCACCAAACGCTCTTATAAGTCGCAGAGAACGCAGCTTTTTCAAGTAGCTTCATTCCTTTGTAGGCAGTAAGCATTTTGGCATATTTCTTAACCTGCTTATTAGAATTTAAAAAACTTTCGATAAAGTTTTGGTCAAGACCAATTTTTTCAACATAGGGAGTTTTAATGACTGTACAAGGAGAGCCTGAAATTTTCGAAGTCATGGCAATATCAGCGGCACCAAAATCAATACAGGCTTGCTTGTATTCATTATTAACTCCACCTTCATGAGTAGCGATGAAAGGAGAACCAATGGAAGCACCTTCTGCACCAAGGGCAAGCATGGATAAAAGTGAGTCACCCGTACCAACTCCACCGGCAGCGATAACAGGAAGTTTTGATTTTTCTCTAAGCATCGGAATAAGAATGGAACTTGGAATTTTTCCTGCGTGTCCGCCTGCGCCTGAGTTAACAGCAATTAAAGCATCTGCTCCGAGCTCTTCAACTTTAAGAGCGTAATCAACATCGACAACATCGCACATAATTTTTGAACCAAGCTTTCCAACTTTCTCAATAACTTCACGCGGCGAGCCTAAAGAAGTAATAATGTAATCGGGGACATATTTAGTCAGTAATTCAATTTGCTTGGCTAGATGAATATTAGATTTATTAACAATAAGATTAACGCCAAAAGCACCCGGACAATTTTCTTTTAGATTTTTTAAACCAGCTTCAAAATCTTCAGGAGTCCTGTAATTTAGAGCAGGTATACAACCTGTAATACCAGCATTCGCAGCAGCAATAAGCATCTCGTCATTGGAAACAAGAAACATAGGAGCCATGATAATTGGATGTTTAATCTTGAGTGTTTCAGTAAGCCAAGTCTTCGTTTTCATAATCACCTGTAAGTATTTATAAGGCATGTGTACTCGCAATCTGAATAAAGAGCGATACACTTGTTTAGTCCATTCATTGTAATGACATTCAAGGAAGAAACGCAAAATACTTGCACGGCCAACGGAGGGCTATTGTGAATAAACTAAGCATGATGCTACTAGTTATGACTTTGGGATCAGGATTGAGTGCCCAAGCTCATGAAGATGTAGATTTTTCAAAGTTCCAACCAAAATCAAATGAAAAAGATGTTTTCTTAACTATCGATGCTGATGCACTGACAAGTGCTAAGTCTAACTTCAAAAATAATTTAGAAATTATGGAAGTTCGTGATGGTCTAGCTATCATTAAGACAAAAGAGTCTGGTGTAGAATTTTTGTCTCATATGATGCATGAAGAATTCCATCGTTGTGGTGGCTTCATGTTCCACGATAATATTGATGAAGCTACGACTGAGCTCTTCAACGCCGATAATCGTGCATTAGCTTCAAAAGCAATCTTTGCTAACTACACGATTGATCAACAAGACACAGTTGAAAAGCTACTTCCTCAAGTACAAGCTTCTGAAATTGAATCATCAATCAGAAAGCTTTCTTCATTTAAAAATCGTTACTATCAAGCAGATACTGGTGTTCAATCTCAAGAATGGATCAAGCAGCGCTGGTTAGAATTAGCCGCTGGCCGCTCAGATGTTAAAGTTGAGTTCTTTGACCACGCTTCATGGAAACAACCTTCAGTTATCATGACAATTGAAGGCGCAGTAAACCCAGAAGAAGTGATTATCGTTGGTGGACACGCTGACTCAATCTCTGGCTACTTTGGTGGTGCAAGTGCGACGGCTCCAGGTGCTGATGATAATGCTTCAGGAATGTCTTCAATCACTGAAGTTATTCGCGTTTTAATGCAAAACTCATATCGCCCAAACAAGACAATCCAATTCATGGGTTATGCTGCTGAAGAAGTTGGTCTTCGTGGTTCTAAAGAAGTCGCTGCAAGTTACAAAAATGCTGGTAAAAATGTTATCGGTGTAATGCAACTAGATATGACGAACTTCAAAGGTTCAGACGAGTTCGACATCGTAATGATGACAGACTTCACTAATGCTGATCAAAATGAATTTCTTGGTAAAATCATTGATGAGTATTTAGAAGGCTTAAATTGGGGTTATGACAAGTGTGGATATGGTTGTTCTGACCATGCTTCATGGCACTCAAATGGTTTCCCAGCTTCAATGCCTTTTGAAGCTAGAATGAAAGAAATGAACAAGAAGATTCACACAGCTAATGACACAATTGAAATTTCGCGTGGCACAGCTTCTCACGCTGCTAAATTCTCAAAACTAGCTGTTGCTTTTGTTGTTGAACTAGATCGTTAATTTTTTAACCCTGAGTTAATTTACTAGGTGCATTTAGCCTTGTAAGATTAACTTAGGGGATTTCCCCCCTCCTTACGAGGATGCTTCCAATTGTCGACAACTGATCTTGCGGGCCTACCCGATTTTAATCAACTTCAAGAACATTTAGATGCCGAACGTAAAACAATTATTAAAGTTAATAATTACGCCGATGAAGATGACTACGTTAGAAGCTTAGAAGATGCAACGATTGTTCTAGATTTCATTACTAAAATACAAACTCAGTTTTATGACTTTTTTAAAGTTTATCCGTCTCTTACATTTCAATTTAAAGAAGAATACGGACCATGGCAGGAATTTGTTGAACGAAACAATGTACTGGATCTTGTTTTCTTAGATGATTGTCTTTTTCCTCAAAAAGAAAAATTCTTTTTCGGTCAAGACGGCGGGTTAAATCCAAAAATCATGGATCTTCACTTTGCTGTTGTAAGAAAATGGATTGAAGAAGTAAAAACAAATCATGAAACAACACAAAAAGATTTAACAGATTATTTTAATATCGATAGAAAATTAGAAGATCTTAAATGTCAGTGTCACGACTGTGTAACTGATTATAGAGCAAAGCTACGTGATCTTATTCATAATGAATGTGAAAAAGAAGTTGATGACGTAAAGCTGAAAATTGAGGAAGCCTTACAAACAGGCGAGAGATCAGTATCTGATTTGTATTATGGACTACAAAAAGCCATAGATAAAAAACTTCATCAAGTACGCTACCGTTTAAAAAGATCAACACTAAATAGGTTAGAGTCCCAGATCAAATCAATGGTTAAAGATGGCTTTACTTACCCATCAGAAGTCGCCGTTCTAAGAGAGAAGTTTCTACGCCCTCATTTAAAAGGAATCTTAGTTCAAGAAGGTTTAGGGGAAGAGTTTTTATCGGAAACAGATTATAAGAAGTTTTTTACAAGTATTGGATCTTCTTTATGGAAGAGTGAAAACTGGATTGAGCGTGAGTTTGAAAAAACAGTTCGCTCCGTCATGGTACTTAAGAGAAAAGATATTTCAGGTACAATTTTACAGGAATATCTTGGAGAGTTTTGGGTTCACTCAAATGCTAGGCATATGAATAGAAAAATTATCTATCATATGGGACCTACAAACTCGGGAAAAACTTATCACGCCATCGAAGCACTCGCTAAAGCAAAGACTGGGTGTTACCTTGCACCTCTCAGACTTTTAGCTGGTGAGCTTTACGATACTCTTAATCATAAAGACGTTAAGTGTATGCTTCTAACGGGCGAAGAAGTCATTGAAGTAGAAGGAGCGACTCACACATCGTCAACAATTGAGATGGCACGCTTGCAACAAGACTTTGATTGTTGTGTTATCGATGAAATTCAAATGATAACCGATAGTTCTCGTGGATGGGCATGGACCAGAGCGCTTGTGAATATCATGGCGCCAGAGATTCATGTTTGTGGTGATCCGAGTGTTCTAGATCTTGTTCAAAAAGTCGCCGATCTTTGTGGTGATACTTTAGAAGTTAAAAATTACACAAGAATGACTGAGCTTCAGGTTGAAAATCGTCCCATCACTGTTGGCAATCTTGAAAAAAATGATGCTCTCATTGTTTTTTCTAGACGAAACGCCCTTAGGTTTAAATCTGATCTCGAGCGTGCTGGGTTTAAAGTCTCAGTTGTGTATGGACGTCTTTCACCTGAAGTTAGACGTGAGATGGCGAAAAAGTTTGATAACGGTTCGACTGATATTATGGTTTCAACTGACGCCATCGCAATGGGAATGAACTTACCTGTACGTCGAATTGTTTTTTCTACATTATCTAAATACATCAACAATGTAGAACATCCCATAACGCCCAGTGAGATTAAGCAGATTGCTGGTCGAGCGGGACGATTTAATAAATTTCCAACAGGCTTTGTGACTTGTCTTACCAAAGTAGAAGATGGCCTAAATCAAATTCAAGACGCACTAGATAGTCAGCTTGAGCAACAAACCAAATGTATGGTTGGTCCTGACCTTGATATCTTTAGCCAAGTGAATAATGCCCTTGAAAGTAATGGTTTAAAAAAATTAAGCCTTTCTGAATTTTTAAGACTCTTTAATACGATGACTTTTAAGAAGCCATTCTTTTGTGTTGATCTTAAAGAAATGATTGAACTCGCTGAAACAGTGGAAGAGGCAGATAAGGAAGGTAACTTATCATCTGCTGAAATTTTTGGCTTCGCCTGTGCTCCAGTGAACTTAGGTTTAATGGAACATGTTCAGTATTATGTATGGATTCTTAATCACTACGTCGCAGGTCGCTTTATTAAGAATGATGCGATCGATGCTAGATCAGGCGATATTGATTATCTAGAGACATCGATTAAATGCGTTGAGCTTTATCAGTGGTTAGCAAGGCACTTTGATGGCAAGAATTTTGAATTTGATGAAATAGAACTTTTAGAAAATAAAACACTCGCGATTGAAAAGCTTAACCATCTTCTATCTGACAGGATTGTTCCTACATGTGCTAGTTGTGGTGGTAAGCTGGCTGATCGATCAAAGTTTGCGATCTGTGAAGAATGCTTTGCGAATAAACGTTTCGCTAGACGTGGAGCCCCAAGTCGCCCAGGAGCTGGAGGCTCAGGTCCTGGAAGAGGTGGACCAAGTCGTCCAGGTGGTGGTCCTGGCGGGTTTAAGTCTAAGGCAGGTGGTTCTTCAAGGTTTAAAAAAGATTCAAAACCTGGTAGTAAATCCCCTGGTGGAAAAGCACGAAGTAAAAAAAGAAAATTTTCAAGCAAGAAGTAAATAGTGAATTGGGTCGAAGCAGCAAATCAAATTCTTTATGGTAAAAGTATTGAAGATAAACTCTGCTATATTGATAGCTTTGAGCCAATTGATTTTCCCTTGCAAACCTTTCCTGATCTTCCTGGCCGCGCTGATAAAATTGCCTTTAGTAATAAAAAGGCAAAGTTTCCGGCCAAGGGCTCGCTTGCTTCAGATGACAAAAAAGGCATCGCTTTTCACTTCTTTGCCAATCATGAATTGCTGGCTTTAGAAATGATGGCGGGGGCGCTTCTTGTTTATCCCCATGATAGCGAAGAAGGGATTAGGTTAAAAAAAGATTTAATCCTGACCATGAGAGATGAGCAAAAACATTTGAAGCTTTATCTCGTAAGAATGAAAGAGCTTGGTATTGAATTTGGTGATGTTCCTTTAAATGATTTCTTTTGGAAACAGACTCCAAACCTTAAAACACCTGAACAATTTTATGCGCTCATGGCCTTAACTTTTGAATCTGCTAATCTTGATTTTGCTTCATATTATGCAGAAGTTTTTGAAGAATTGGGAGATTCTAAGTCAGCTCAAACAATGAATGTTGTTTTAGAAGACGAGATCGTCCATGTCGCTAGAGGAGCCAAGTGGTTAGGTTCAAGCTGCAAGAATGAAGATCTGTGGCAGTTCTATTTGGATAACCTTCCTCCGTTATTAACTCCCGATCGTGCCAAGGGTATTCTTTTTAAACCAGAGCTTCGAAAGCGTTGTGGTCTTTCACCCGATTTTGTTGAGAAATTAGCGAATTACCAAGATGATTATAGGATTACTCAACGAAAGACATGGAAAGCAACACCGTAAACTTCAATTACGAATATAAGCTCTATCAAAGTCCAGTCCCAGCCTGGATGAATAAAGTGTTACAGCCTTCAATGGAATGTCTTTACTTCTACTGCAACGAAGAACTTCCACTTGCAACAGATATTAAATACGAAGATGAATTCTTAAGAAAAATTGATGCGAAAGTAGCACCACTTAAAAATCAGAGTTCTTTGTGGTGGGGCGAATTTAGTTCAATTTCTAAACTCAGTAATTGCAAACTAGAAAACCACCTTTTAAATAAACAGCTTAAGCTTTGGACTCCAACGGGAGGCATTGTCTCTAGCTTCGAAGAACTTAATAAAATGATGACTAAGGGTCGATGGCGTTTAAAAGATCCATGGATGATGGGTGGAACTGGGCAGTGGCGAATAAGCTTAGAAATGCTAGAGCAGGATTCACTAAGAAAAGGTATCCAAAAACGATTGCAAAAAGGACCTCTTCTTTTGGAGCAATCTCTAGAAATTAAAAGAGTTATTGGAACAACTTTTAATATTAATGACAATGCTATTGAAAAGCTTTTCTCAGTCGAAAACTATCTTAATTCGCAGGGTAATTTTATCGGTGGAAAATTAATTGATACACCTGAACAGATTAAGGATGAGCTTATTCAAGTTGTTAATTCATGGAAAGAAAAGGGTGCAAGGGGAATATTTGAAATTGATAGTTTTGAATTAGAAGACTCGACTTATTACCCTTGTGTCGAAGTTAATCATCGTAAAACAATGGGCTGGTTTATTTGGAATCTATCATTACGCTTTGGGACTGGAAGTTTGTTGATCAATAGTGAAAATGGAATTCAACTAAATCCAAAGAGTTCTTTAATGAAAGCTAGCTGGTTTAAGGATTGAACTTTTTAACTAATTGAAGAATAAGTTCACCGGCCTCATCCAGAGTATTTCCCCACGAGACAATACCATCTAAGTGTCCTGCCATAGCAAATAGCCCTGACGTTTTCCCACTAACAATTTGCTTAACTGCTTTTGCCATTTGAACAGTTCCATATGGAATTTCCTTGGCCGTTGAATCATATTTTTCTTCAAGCATTTTATTCCATAGATAATTATCATGAATATGAAAAACAACATTGATATCGCTTGAGCATTCATAGATAGCTGCGTGGGTAAGAGCTTCACTTGAAGCATCCATACAACCTTTTGCAAAAATAGCATTTTTTTCGAGATCGTAATCTTCAACTATGGTGTAATGCTCACCCGTTAAATCTTGGAACTTACCAGTCTGTGTCGCAGTAATAATGAACTCTAAATGATCCAAACCAAGGATCTTTTGCGACAAATTACCATACCCGATAAAAACATCTGGGTATTCACCTATTAGTTTTAGGTGGTAGAGCTTTTTTCTCCAGTGTTCAAGACCACTGTATTGATCGGACTTAAGAGCAGGTGATGGAGTGAAATGCCGCTCATATTTAATAACACCATCATCAATTTCAGACACTTAACTTCTCCCGAGAAAATTCGATAAGTTAGGTATATCAGGAAATGGAGATAGTTTGAATCTCGATGAGTTAAAAAAGAAATTGCTCGCCGCTTTACCCCCAGCTATTCGTGAAAAGCTTGGCGTTAAGTTGGATGAAGACCTAGACGACGAAGATCTAGATGAAGTCGATGGTGAGGAAGCTACGGATAGTCATGATTTAGATGAGATCGCAAAATCTGATAGTGACAGCGAAGATGAAGATGAAGACGATGCCGAAGAAGATGAAGACGATGAAGAAGCGGCTAAGAAAGCGAAAAAATCTAAAATTATAAGAATTGTTGTTATGTGCGCCGTCGCTTTTTTTCTATTAGATGAATTTATGGGAGAGTCTGAGCAAGGTGGCGATGCAGGTCTTCCAGTTGTCGCTGCTCCCAAAATGAGTCCTGCTAAAAGAGCAATGCTTGAAAAGAAGAAACAAGAAGAAGCGCAAAAAGCAGCAATGGCCGATGGTACTGCACAAGAAGAAGTTCAAGCTCCAAGTGATGTAGAGGATGAACAGACTCCAATTGCCATTGAAACACCCGTTATTGTCCAGCAAGATGAGCCAGAACAGCCCAGTTATGATTCGAGTTCAGACTCGCAGGAAAATGAAACGAGCTATCAAGACCTGCAAGAAAACAATGAAGAGGTTCCGCCAGAGACTCCTGCTATTGTTTTAACTCCTGCTCAGGAAATGCCTGTTGTTATAGTTCCAACACCAAATATCGATTTAGGTATGGATGAAGAGCAAGATAAAAAAGAATCCAGTTTAGATATGTTGATGAAAGCAGTTGATAAATCAGAAAAGATATCTGAAAAAAATATGAAAAACACAATGGGTAGGGATGATTCTTCATATATAGAACCTCCCAACTATTTAAGAAGTGGTCGAGGTTTAGTTTATAACTGCAAAGAAAATCACTGGGCTTGTGTTGATAAGTTTAGTTATTTTACTTGTTATGAAAACCAAAATTGGAATAAAGAAAACGGACAAAGTACAGAGTGTATAACTAGGGATGTTTATGCATCTGCTGCAGACTGCACTGCTATTCAAAAGTTCTATGTTAATAAACCTGAGCCAACTGATTTTTGTGGAAAATCTACAACGCCATCGACTTCAGAATCTGAACAACCTAATAATCAAGAGCAAGATGATCTTTCCAATCTTGTTGCCCCTTAAGATTACCAGCCTCTATATTTTTGATATTTTTTCTTTTTAAGCTCTTCTACAGCGGCTTCATCTTCTTTTGTTAAGGCTTCAAAGATCCAATCAATCGATGTTTCTTCTGAAAAAGGCCAAGGTACAAAAGCTGTTTTGACTTTTAAGCTGAAGCCACGCCACAAGTCTAATGAGACGGGTACACAGGCTATAGCACTATTATGCCATCTTTTATCTGCGTGCGTAGCGGTTAGCTGTTCGCTTACAAATGTATTTTGCTGATCATTTGGATTGATCCATTCAAGTGGAAAAAGCTCTTCCTTGAGTTCAATAGCAATTTTCCAATTCTTAAGATTTTTATTATCTTCAAAACGAGTAACACTATAGTTGAATTGGACACATGTCTTGTTAAGAATATATTGAGTTATATTTTTTTGAATACCGTTTTGATACTGCTTAGATGTAAGGGCTTTTGTTTCAGCGACTTCTTTCCATTTTTTTTCAAGGTATGGTTTCGTAAGCGGCATTGCCTCGATGCTGTAAATTCCACCACCCATTGTTTCAGTTTTGATTAATTGGTCACGCATTTCAGTGGAGCTTAGAGATTGAATATCTTCACCGCTTGTAACAAGGTGCGGACTTGGAGTCATATTTTTTGAGGAAAGTAGGCTACAGCTTGAAATAAGCATTGTGATAATAAGTATTTTCATAGAAAGATCATATCCCGATAGGGAATAAGTCTACAAGTCGAAGATAGTTTGGGATTTAAGCAGCGTCTTTGTTAAATTCACCGTCAACAATAGTAAGCTTGAAGGTTTGCTCGTTTTTACCTTCCTCACGTCTCATTGCAGCGATAAAGTGCTCCACAAGGTGTGGATCGAATTGAGAGCCTGAAAACTCAATTAATTCAGCAAACGCAACTTCGTAAGCAAGTCCTTTACGATAAGGACGTGTAGAGGTCATGGCATCAAATGTATCTGCAATAAGAATAATTCTAGAATAAAGTGGGATATCTTCACCCTTCATAGAGTCTGGATAGCCTCTACCATCGTAGCGCTCATGATGATGCTTGGCCCAAAGAGCGATATCTTCAAAGGGAGAAAAGCCTTTTAAGATTTCTGCTGATTTACTCGGATGAGATTTCATAACGAGAAACTCATCTTCGGTTAATCTGGCTGGCTTGTTTAAAACTGCATCTGGTACGGCAATTTTTCCAATATCATGAAAAAGTGCTGCCAGCTCAAGGTTATAAAGTGCCTCAGCATCTAGTCCCAGCTCTTTACCTAAAGTTAAAGAGTAATAAGCAACTCGCATACTGTGGCCGTAAGTATAATGATCCTTACAATCAAGAGCGTATAAAATGCTTCTTACAGCTTGTTCACAAAACTCTTTTTGGCTTTGACGCAAAGACTCAGCTTCGCTTTGAGTTGAGCTTGCAACTTTATGTCCGTGTAATGAAATAACATTGCTTTTTTTATCGCTCATTTCACTCTCGCTAGGGCCGAATTAAAACAATTAATGTCCTGACGCTAAGTATTATTTTAACGCAATCACATGATCGAATCGGTCAACTAGACAGTGAACTTTAGATAAATTCGGGCTTTCAGTGAGATAGGCTAGAATTTCTCTTGATTACTATGGCAATAATTTGAGGTTTTATTGGGTAATCAAGTATTTACGGTTTCACCAAAGGCCAAGCTCTCGTATAATAAACACACTTTAAGGGCCAAAGGACGAAGGATTGTCCATGCGAGAAACCATAGTATTTAGTCGACATCCACGCTTTAAAAGTTGGTTATCGGCTATCGTTCCAAGACTTCCACTTTCTAGTGATGAATTGCGTTTTGCTTCGAGTTCAGAAGATCTTAATGAAGCTCTATTAAATAGCAATAAACTGCTTCTTATTGATTATTCCTGGCAAGAACAACTCGACCTTCCTTTAAGTAAGGCCAAAGCGCAGATTATTTTGCTAGGTGATGTTCAAAATTCGGATGCAGCTCAAGTTTGGCAAATGCGACAATTATGCTTAGATCGTCCACAGATACATGCTTTTGTTGATTACTCTAGAGACGCTGAGTTTTATCTTCCTGTTTTAAGGTCTGCACTTTTGGCCAGAGATGGTGCAGGCAAAATGACTGAGATTAAAGAGATGTCATTGAAGCTCAATGCTCTGGTAACGCAAAATCTTTTAGAACTTCACCGCCTAAAGCGTTTGCATGAAAAACTGGTTCCTCTTCGAAGTGAAAAATTAAAAGGTGTTTCAATCTATAGCAAGTTTGCCGCCGGAGAGAGTTCTGGTGGTGAGTTTTTCGATACTGTTTGTTTTGATAAAGACGTTTTGATTTTGATGGCGTCCTCTAAGTCTTATGTCGCTAGCTCTGCCATTTTGGGGCATTTCGAAGATCTTAGAAATTCAAAAGCCTTTGATGACCAATCCTTTGAAAAATTTATTACATCACTTTCTTATGAACTAAAGAAATTTCAAAACAATGAAGTTGAACTAACGCTTATCACACTTGATATTCACTCCATGCAGGTCAGTGGATATAACTTTGGTGGCGGAACAATTTGGAAAAATAATATTGCTCTAAATAAGCCAAATGAGCTCGAGTTAAATCCTACCTTTGTGGAAAAAGCCAAGATTGATTTTAAAATGAGTCGTGGAGAGCAAATTCTTATTCGCTCGGCTGGATATGCAAAAAATTTAGAATCGACTCCGTTAGAAAAAGATGAAAAGTGGGTAGAGTTCTTAAGAAGTTTAGAAAATAAATCCATTTATGAAAAAATGTCGGAACTGTTTTTTAAATTGAAAAAAGATATGACCAAAGATTTTTTAAAAACTGATGCTTCAGTCATAATTATAGAGGTAGATAAAAATGCAATTCTTCAAGTTTAGCCTTCTTTTTTTACTTATTCCTTTTATTGTACAAGCGAATAGCTATACCGAGCTTGAATGTCTTGATGCGAGTTATGAAACAACTATTAGTCACAAAGGTTTCCCTTTTGGATTAACTCAAAATAAATTAACAACTTCTAAAGATAAATGTGTCATTACGATTCATCATGAAAAATTGAAGTTCATTAAAGATCAGTGGGTTATTGATGTATGTCGAGAGCCTGTCCATATGAAAAAAGGTGCTGGCGCGGTTGAGGTCATAAAACGTGATGGACTTTGTGTCGAAGGCTCAAAATCGACTTATTGTGGAGAACTAAACCGTTTAAAAGTTCTTATTCAAGATGATGGTTTGATTTTTGCTGAAGGCGAGAAAGAAGATCTGTCTTCAGATCACGGTAAAGTCTATTGTGCCTTTAGCGTTCTTCAACGTTATCTTGATCAAGGAATTGTGTTATCAAGACATGGTGGAACAGTAATACCAATGCCTTCATCGAGTCCAATGCCAGAATCTAATACCCCAGTTAATGATCCTGCCCAAACTCCAACGCCGGCAAAGAGTGAAGGTAACACTGGATCATTCTAATGAAGCAATTTGTTTTAGGCTTGATCGCCGGCCTTCTTCTATCTGGATCGTTAATATTATTAACTAAAACAAATCACGTTCAAAATAAAGAAATCGTTGAGTGCATAACAACGCAAGTTAAACCTCAAATAGAAACGGTAAATAAGCAATGTAATGAGTCTGAGACACAGATAAGTACTGAAAAAATTGAAAAGGCATTCCTTCTTTTCTTAGCAAGCATAGGTATAAAAAAAGATTATGCTGAATCAGTAAAAAATATTGTAGATAATCCAGAGAATTATCAACCAGAAATCACAAATGAAGATATCGTCGAACCTGCCTCTGAGTCGCAAACTCAATTTTATTATCCAAGAAATGAAGCACTCAAGAAGTTTGATATTCAAGTAGGTTTTAGAGAACTGATCGACTATGAACCAAGCTTTAAAAGAAACGAAAATTATCTCTTAAAAGATGCCGCAGTTTATTTTGCCAAAGCAAAAACAATTACAAGTCTTACAAAGATCAAAAGATATAATGGTGTTTATTCAGGCAAGCTCTACAGACTAGCTGGTAAGCATAAAGGCAAAGTTGAAGACATAGAGATGAATATAGAGTTTTGGGAAAAAAGGAAGGGTGAAATTGACGGTAAGTTTACGATGACAATTGCTAGGGATGGAGAAATTTATAGCAATATGAGAGGCGAAGGTGGAAATAACGATCTTTATTTAAATCCACAAAATACAAAAGAGCTGATTATTAAAGCGGCTCCTGGAATGTATTTTCACTTTATTGATAAAAACTTAAAAAGTGCTAACGTTTATGATGAAGGTGAGTTCATCGGCGTTAGCACTTTAAAAAGACTCTAATTATTTTTTATTAAATCCGTTTTCAAGATCTGCGATCAAGTCATTTACGTCCTCTAAACCAACTGAAAGACGAATAAGATTATCACTTAGGCCAATGCTCTCACGAACCTTCTTTGGAACAGAGGCATGAGTCATGATCGCTGGATGTTCAACTAAGCTTTCAACTCCACCAAGACTTTCAGCCAAAGCAAACAACTCAAGCCCTTGAAGAAACTTCTTCGACTCTTTAACGCCACCTTTAATGAAAAAAGTAATCATGCCACCAAAACCACTCATCTGCTTTTTAGCAAGTTTGTGTTGAGGATGGCTGGCCAGACCTGGATAAACAACGCGTTCTACTTGCTTATGATTTTCTAACCATTTAGCAATTTTAATAGCACCCTGTTCATGGGCACGCATACGCACTGCAAGTGTTTTAAGACCACGTAGAACTAACCAAGAGTCGAATGGAGACTGCGCAGGACCGATACTGTTTTGTAAACGAAAGAAATCTTGATTCATTTTCTTATCGTTATACATGAGCACACCACCAACCACATCAGAGTGGCCGTTGATATACTTTGTCATTGAGTGAAGAACCATGTCGGCACCAAGATCAAGTGGATTTTGGAAGTATGGTGACATGAATGTATTATCGACTAAGACAAGCGCATTGGCTTTTTTCGCAGCTTTTGAAATTCCGGCAATATCAGAAAGCTTTAAAAGTGGGTTGGTTGGACTTTCAAGCCAAACCATGGCTGGCTTAAATTTTTTAATCTCAGCTTCTGTCTTTTTTAAATCAGTTGTATCAATAAATTTAAAGTTGTGACGTTCATGAAAAATGGTGGTGAACATTCTATAAGTTCCACCATAAACATCATCACCGACCAAAATCTTTGATCCTTTTGGAAGGTGGTGCATGACCAGCATGGCAGCGGAAAGTCCACTCGCTGTTACAGTTGCAAATTTAGCGTTCTCTAGAGAGGCGAGGCATTCTTCTAGACGAGTTCTTGTTGGATTATGACTTCTTGTATACTCATAACCTTGGTGAACACCTGGAGCTTTTTGCACAAAAGTCGACGTTTGAAAAATAGGAGGCATGATTGCGCCTGTTACTGGATCAGGTTCGCCGCCAACATGAATAGTTCTAGTATCAAATGATTGCTTAGATTGCTTTTTACTCTTGGCCATTATAGCGCCTCTTTCTTTGCCATGTACTGAAGTACATCGATTTCAGTTAATATATCGATAAGTTTATCGTTTCGTGTAACCAGCGCGATTTCTTTTTTAAGAAGAGCATTGGCAACATTTTCAAGAAGTTCATTCTCATCAACGATTCTAAAGTTTTGGTGAGTTGCAAGGCTAATATTATCGCTTTGTGAAAACTCACCTAAAAGAACAGGACGAACAAGATTCTTTTCAGAAACAAGTCCTTTTATTATTCCTTTATCAACCACAGGAAGATAAGAGATACCTTTTTCTTCCATCATCTTAATCGCTTCACCAATCGTGGCAGTATCACTGACGCTGAAGATTTCTTTTCCTTTACCTAAAGTTAAAAGAACATCGCGAATCTGAACACTGAAACTACTATCGAGATAGTTATTCGTGCTCATCCAATCATCGTTGTAAATTTTTGAAGCGTATCTATTTCCTGAGTCATGAAGAAGAACTAGAATTTTCTCAGGCTTCTTTAACGTTTTGGCGTATTTAATCGCACCAACGATGGCCGCACCGGCAGATCCACCGGCATAGATGCCTTCATGTTTTAAAAGCCTTCTTGTCATTAAGAAACTTTCTTTGTCGCCAATAACGACCCAGTCATCAATATTTTTAAAGTCGTAGTTTTCAGGAATGAAGTCTTCGCCAACACCTTCAAGAACGTAAGGTCTGGCCTGTCCCATTTTTCCTGTCTTTGCAAACTCAGCAACAATGGAGCCTTCGCAGTCAATGCCGATAATTTTTACGTTTGGCATCTTCTCTTTAAAATAACGGCCACATCCAGAAATAGTTCCGCCTGTTCCTACTGTCGCCATAAATGTATCAAAATCACCACCTGTCTGTTCATACATCTCTGGAGCAGTCCACGTGTAGTGTGTGTCGCGGTTATGGAGGTTATCGTACTGATTAACATAGAATGAGTTAGGAATAGTGGCTGAAAGACGCTTAGAGACGCTGTAATAGCTTCTAGGGTCATCTGGCTCAACGTTAGTAGGACATACGACCACTTTCGCCCCAAACGCCTTGAGGTTGCTAATTTTCTCTTGTGATTGTTTGTCCGCCATCACAAAAATACACTTATAACCGTGGACAGCTGCCCACATCGCGAGACCAACTCCAGTATTACCTGATGTACCCTCAATAATGGTTCCACCTGGCTTAAGTGTGCCTTCTTTCACGGCTTGATCAAGCATATAGGCACCGATGCGATCTTTAGTCGATCCACCTGGATTCATATATTCAAGTTTAACGTAAATTTCGCTTTCAACTTCGCTTGTAACTTTGTTGAGTTTAACAATTGGTGTTCCACCAATCGCTTGAAGAATATTTGGTCTAGTACCTTTCATCATAAGACTTCCTTAATTTCATAACCAGCTGCTAGTGTTGCAAGTCTTGCAACGACAGAATAAACAGCTTCTTTACTTTTATGATCCTGATTTTCTCTAATCTCACTTATACAATATTTTTTAAAAACCATGCCGCGACTATTAAGGTTTGCTTGTGAATCCTTTTCGCCGTTAGCACGCATGAATCCGCCAAGACCTTTTCCATCAACAAGATAGATCGTCACCTCAGCAGGCATTTCATCATACTTAATCATTGTTTCAACACCTTCTTGAACAAGAAGAGTGGTGAACTTAATACTATTTTTACCTACATCCATTTTGTTTCTAGCTTTACGGTTCATGTTGATCACTTCTTCACCAGAATCAACAACCATAATTCCCATGCCGTAAGTGCCCTGACTTCCTTTAACAAAAATCTTAGCGTCTTTGTTGGCAATTCGACTTTTTACTTTATCGACAGCAGCGGCAAGTTTATCAAGTCCTTCCTTAGAACCAAAATCAACACCATCAACACATGTAAAATCAGCCATTAATAAATTAGGTTCAATATTAAATTGTTTAGAAAAATTATCTACGACTTCTTTATAGAAACGAAAATGTCTAACTTTTTGTCTTTTAAACCAACCAATCATTGGGGTTGGCATGACAGGTGTTTTAACTGAAGACCAGTCGACTTCAATTAATTTTGATTGATCGTTATTCAAAATGATCATATCAAAATTCTTATCACTTGTTTTGATAAGACCGTCACTAAGTTGTGCTTTATCAATCTGGATATCAAACTTTGAGTGAGATAAAAGATTAAGCTTTTCTTCACCATTAAAAATTGTCTCATCAAAAGAGATAAAGCTAACTTCTAGTCCGCTATCACGAATGATTTTTCCAAGAATGGCTAAGTGGTCGAGATAGAATAAATTCTTTGTATTACTTTCTGGTAAAATCGCAATTGATTTTGCCCCAGGAACTAAACGATTGATTGTTTTTTCAAAGGCGCTCGAACAAGCGTCCTGATCTAGGGCGCAGACATTATTAAATCCAGCTGGGTACATATTATGATCAACTGGAGCAAATTTATCTTTGCTTTCTCTAATGTCGACACTTGAATAGATCGGAACAGGATACTTGGCCATCTCTTCATCTATCCAAGCATTAACCGCATTCCATTGTGTCGTGATGAGTTCTTCAAAAGCTTGCTTAGTATTAATCATAAAGCATCCCAATTATTTACCAGATGAGCGACTTGCATCGCCGGTAATGTAGGTGTCACTTCAGGGAATTCTATTACATCCTTAAAGCGCTTATTTTCCATCCCTTTTAGCCTATTTTCCCTTTCGAGCATAGCGAGCTTTAGTTTGTTTAAAGGCTCGTTAGGATTTGTCTGCCATGACTCAAGGGCTTGACTCAAAGAGCGGTTAATAATGAGGAAATTGTCATCGTGCATCAACTTTCCTGCGCTATTTTTAAGTTCAAGCGCATCCTGTTCTTTAACCTGATCTTGGGATGTGATTAAGAACCAATTACAAAATTCTTTTCTTTTAAGATCTTTTTCAAAAGCTAGAGCAGATAAAAAGACATCTTTATTTTGATAGATACCTGCAACTGCATCGATAAAGTCTTCAACAAAGCCTTGGCCTGTGACTTTTTCAAGATAAGTTAAAAGTTTTTTTACGCCTGAAGAGATAAGACGCTTAAATAAGCCAGGACTTTTTTCTTTTTTAGGACCAAATAATTTAAAAAGTTCAATAAATGAATTATCAAAAAATGCATTAATCTTTGAGCTGGCTTGAAGAAAATCAATAAAATGCTTTCCTGGAGGAGTATCTAAAATAATATGTTCATACTTATTTGTTTCAAGCTGAAACTGTAATTCGATAATCGCCATAATTTCATTCATACCGCCGTATGGTCTAGTTAAAATTTTAACAATAGGATTATCTAAGGATTCTGGGTTTCCTCTTTTAGTCGCCACTCTTTTTAATGTGGCAGCAGGATTCATTAAAATCACATCGAGAGATTTATCTTTGGAAAAATTAAAGTTTTCGAGCGAAACACTCGAGAGTTCGCCTTCTTTATTTCCATCAATGCCCATGACTTGTTTGAGTCTTTTAGCAGGATCGATAGTAATAAGCAGAGCACTTCTTCCTTGATTGGCTAACTGAATCGCCCTAGCAGCTGCCAAGGTTGTCTTACCAACTCCACCTGTACCGCAAAAGATTTCAAGTTTTTTATAATCAATTTTCATTCTAAACTCCCAGTCATGGTGGGAGTAATCATTTGAACAATTTGTTCAAACTGCGAAGACGCGATATAGGGAATAATAGAATGAAATTGGTACTCTTTTCGAAGTTCAGTCTCAAGTTCTGTTTTAATTTTTAAAAACGATGGAAGTTGATCATGAGATGACTCTTTGATCTGCTCATTCTCAATCATTGAAGAATTGAGCCAATGCTTAGGTTTATTAAGGCCTAGCTCAACCAGTTGAGCTGAGAGCTCATTAGCCTCTTGAATCGCCATTTCTGTTGGAAGTGAGACGACTTGAATCTCTAAAAATTTAGGATCCGATAAAAGACGATGCATCTTTTTTATATCGTCAGCTAAAATTCCTGTTTGAAACATTTCATGAAAGTTATGGGTTGATTCAAACATCGAAAGTGTGTGACCAGAAGCAGGTGAATCAAGCACGATATAGAGATCTGGGTCTTGTTCTAAACGATCTAGAACATGGCCAAGTAAAATCATTTGGCCGAGCCCTGGCATCATGCCAAACAATGCTTTAAAGAATGGAGTCTTCATTATCCAATGAGCGACGGTTTCCGAGTGAAGCTTTCGCCCCATATATTCGGTAGCACTATCTTCAAGGTCGAGATCAAAATAATCAAGGTTTAGATTTTCAACTTCTCTGGGGTGATCCACGTGAAACGAATTATAGAAAACGTTTTTTCCCTGAAGTTTGAGTGCTTCACATGTTGCTAGGGCGAGAGTGGTTTTTCCCACACCGCCCTTGCCTGTGAAGACAAGGAGTCGAGCTGTCATTTCTAGAAGACGTAAAAGGCGAGCATCATTAACTTGTAATATGCTGCCTCAACTTCTTGCCCAACATCCTGTTTAAGGTCAAATGGATTATGAAAATGAAAAAGGAGTCCAACTGAAACATTATTATTTAATGCTAAGTCTGCACCAGCACCAAAATGATAACCAAAAGCGATCTTCGTTTCAGTCTGTTGAATATCGCCATTGGCATTAATCACACGATGAAGCTTTGGAGCATAAAGTCCAAGACCACCAAGCACATAAGGTGAAAAATTATCAAATTGATAAAGCTTAGCTTTAATCCCTGGAGCAAAACCTCTTACTAGAGCACTTCTGCCGCGAAACTTATGCTTTGAAATATGCATGTTCACAAGAAGATCAAAAGAATGGCTGGCACTATAATTATAAAAGCCATCAACAGTGATTTTGTTCTCACCATTATCTTCAAGATCGCCTAAAAGAAAAGTTTGTCCAAGGCCAATTCCAACTGAATGTCTTTGCAGCATTCCACTTGGAGAAGACGAAGAAGATGAACTTGATTTTGAAGTTGAATCAACAACAGGCTTATCTGTTGAGGTTAACTTTTCAATCTTAGTTTGAGCTAGAGTGGTACCAATAAAAAAAATCCCTAAAAAACAGAGTTTTAAAGGGATTCGTAAAATACTTTTATTTGCTATTTTCAAAATAAAACCTTGGGGTTCAATTGTTTAGAACCCCTAGATTTTAGTTCAAAGTAGCAGGTGTTTCAACAGAAGCGTTCAATTCAGTTGCCATAAATGGCTTGAACTCTTCAGTCTTAGGAGTAGCAAGCTCTCCACCAACTTTGTTTTCAAGGGCTTTAATGTAGCCAGTGAAAGTGCCGTCGTCAGAACGAATAACACGCTTAAGAAGCTCAACGTCTTTTGCATTAAGGGCTTTACGCTCTTGGTCTGCAAGAAGTTGCAATTGAGTTTGATAAGTGATGTCGTTTTTCGTCTTATTGTCGATCACTTGGATTTCATGACCTTCGCGGATAATCTGAGCGATTTCCTCTAGTGTCACGTAGCAACTCTGATGAGTGTCATAGAGCTTGCGGTTTTGGTAGCGCTTGATAATACGTACTTCAGTCATCGTTTTCCCCTATTTGAAGAAAGTTATCTAACGTTTAGCTTTCTTGTTTCAGAACAAATTAATTAGCTTTTTAATGCAGCCGAGGGCGTTATACATAGAATCCATCAATTTGTTAACATCTAGTGTAGTTTTTTCCATGCTTTGCGTTAGTTTTATTTAGCTAAACTTGGAAATGATGTAATAACAAAGACTTACGTCTACATAATGAGATGCGCATCAACAGATTGATTTGCATTGCTCCTCGTCGATAACGTAAGTAGCAAGCTTGCTAGGCCTGTGTCAAGAAAATCGGCCATAAGAGTCATTCCTAACTTATTAATATCTCGTAAAAGTCAGACTTTTAAGTCGAAAAAATAGCTGAGCACAGCGTCAAAGTTATAATTAATTTAAGGAAATTGATGCCGATTTTTATGAAAAAGCCGATTAAGGCTAGGTTTTCTAATTTTTAGACCTTTGGCGTCGATGAGATAGGTGAGAAGCGTAAGCTTTCTAACCTGAGGATGATCGCTGATGAAAAACTTAAAACTCAATTCTTTCTTAACTTTGATCGTGATGAGTGCAGCGCTACTGAGTTGCTCACATACGAATGAAAAAAATCAAAGTGTAGCTAGTAATAAAGAGGTTAAGCCAGTCGACGAAAAAGCTTTAAAAGCTTTAGTAGATAAACAGTTAACTGATATGACTGAACAGGCCATAAAGGCTGGGCCTCAAGCGATTGAATTTCTCTCGAGTGATTTATTTTTAAAAGCAAATGATGCAGCTCTAAGAGATGATCCGCATACGGCTTCTATGCTTTTAAAACAAGTTTTCGCTATGAATCCGAAAGACCTTTATGTGCAAAAGCGTTATGCGGTTGAGTTGATTCGCTCTGGTCAATTAGCTGAAGCAGAGCCGCATTTAAAATTTCTTTTTGAAAATTCTAAAGGAAAAGAAGATGCACTAGGTTTAGTTCTTGGTGGAATCTATACGGCTCTTGAAAAACCTGATTTAGCCAAAAAAGCTTATAGAGATGTGTTGTCTGCAAACAAAAAAAGCGAAGAGGCTTGTTTGTTCTTGGCAAAGGCTCACGCCGTAGACAAAGAGGCTGTTAAAGCGAAAGCGCTTCTAAACAGTTGTCAAAAAGCCAATCCAAAAAATGCAGTCTTCACTTTTTATTTAGGTAAAATTGCTCAAGACGAAAAAAAGAATAAAGAAGCAATGGCTTACTTTAAAAAAGCCTTAAAGATTCAGCCAAGTTTTTATCAAGCCGCGATTGCTGTTGGTGTTCGTTACGAAGAACTTGAAAAATATGATGATGCGATAGCGACTTATAAAGCTTTTTTAAAGATGAAGCCTTCAAACTATCAAGTTCTATCTAGGATTGTTCAAGTCATGTTTGCGACATCGAGATATAAAGACGTTCTTCCCTTTGCGGAGCGTCTCTCAAGTCTCGATCCAGATAATTTAAATTTAAAAGTGAGACTTGGTATTCTTTATACTGACGCAGGAAAACTCGATGAAGCGATTGGTGCTTTTAAAGAGATCTTAGTGGCAATCCCTGATTCGGATAAAGTTCTATTTTATCTAGGTTCTTTATATAAGGACACAGATCGTCTTGAAGACGCGATGGCAACTTTTCAAAAAATTCCATCAGACTCAGCTCTATTTCACGAGAGTGCTTTACAGGTCACACAAATTTTAAATGTAGTAGCACTCACCAATGCGGCACAGGGCAAGCCTGAGCCAGAAAAAGATCTAAAAAAACAAATTAATGAATACGCTGCAAGTCACAGTGAAGTCACTGTCGGTATGCATTTAGTTTTAGCGAGTTTCTACGAAACACTTGGAAACGTTGATAATGCGATTGAGGCATTGGCCAGCGTTCAAGATGGAACTGGGTTTGATAAAACTCATGAACTTTATTTAGCTTCGTTACTTGATCGTGCTAAGCGCCATGAAGAAGCCATTAGTTTAGTTGAAAAGATGCTTGTTAAAGATCCTAAAGATCCTCATGCATTAAACTTCATTGGATACACTTTGCTTGAGCAAGGTAAGGACATGGATCGTGCCTATAGTATGATCCAAAAGGCGATCGAAATTTCTCCAAAAGATGGATATATTCGCGATTCATTAGGTTGGTATTATTTTAAAACGGGAAAATTTGAAAAAGCTTTGGCAGAGCTACATAAAGCTGTAAAACTAGTTTCAGACGATCCTGTTATCACAAAACATCTAGCTATCGTTTATAAAGAGCTAGAGTCTTTTGATATGGCGAAAAAGTATTATGTGGAGGCTTTAAAATTAAGCAAAGTCAAAACAGACAAAGACGAAGTCATCAAGGCCCTTCAAGATTTAGAGTCTGTGCGTTTGCCAGCCTCCAAGCCATAGTATTTTTCCTTGGCGGTTGCTCTCTATTTAGCACCGCCTCTCTTCATTCTAATAATCAACAAGCTTATATGGGTTGGTGTCTTGAAAGTTCAGGCAAGGGCAGAATTGAAATAGGTCGTGAAAAGCATGTCTTTGATTATTACTCAACACTAGCTTTTGAAAAAAATAATTTTACCGTTTCTCTGGATCTTCCTGTTTATGGAGAAGAAATATTAAACATTTCTTTAAAAGAAAAAAAATTAACTGGTAGTTTTTATCAACGTATTAAAAATTCAGACTCAGTTAAAAAGTTTTTATTAACATGGCGCGATTGGATTATTGCTAGAAATCAAAACAAATTACCAAATGCTGAAGTTCGTCATAAAAAAGATCAACTCGTCTTGGCCACTGCGTTAGGAGAAAAAGAAAGTGTCACTTTGACACTGCATGCTTTTAACAATGACAGTTATTTTTCCAGGCAAACTCTAATTTACAAGAATAGCGTTACAAATGTTGAGGCGAAGCTCGAACTTTTCACAAATGAATGTCGGAATCTTGCTCAGCGTTAGCACTTATCTCTAAAGAAAGTAGAAATCACGCACAAATTTATATATAAAACCTCACTACAATCGCTTAAAAGTATTTTTGGTGTATTTATAAGGACGGTTCATATGAATAAGTTATCGCTACTTTCTGTACTCATCGTTGCTGTGCTTTCGATGGTTTCTTGTACAAAAAAAGAAATTTCAAGTGAAAAGGTTTTAAATCTTGTTGTTGGAAGTGAAGTTAAAGGAATGGATCCTATCTATTCAAACGATCGCTATTCATCAAACGAAACGGCTCGCGTTTATGAGAGTTTGCTCGAGTACCATTATTTAAGACGTCCTTACCAACTGTCTCCTAATCTTGCAGAGGCAATGCCTGAGGTTAGTAATAACGGTTTAACTTATACTTTTAAAATTAGAAAAGGTGTTAAGTTCCACGATGATAAAGCTTTCCCTGGTGGAAAAGGTCGTGAACTTGTTGCTGAAGATTTTGTTTACTCTATTAAGCGCCTAGCTGATCCAAAGCTTCAAGGACTTGGTTGGTGGACAATTGACGGGAAACTAAAAGGTCTAAATGAATGGAGAGAGAAAAATACAGCATCTGAAACTGTAAACTATGATGAAGTTGTTGAAGGCGTAAAGGCGCTAGATAGCCACACGCTACAGTTTACGCTTGTGAAGCCTTTTCCTCAGTTCCTTTATTCATTAGCGATGACCTTTACTTCTGCAACAGCAAAAGAAGTGGTTGAGTTCTATGGCAAAGAGTTCTTAAACCACCCGGTAGGAACAGGTCCATTTATTCTTCCAGAGTTTAAGCAATCAAATAGAATTGAATACGTTAAGAATCCAAATTACCGTGAAAAGACTTTCCCATGTGATGCGACTGAAGAGTTCGAAAAAATTGCTAAAGAATACTGCGGAAAGAAACTTCCATTAGTTGAAAAAGTCATCGTTAGCATTATTAAAGAAGATCAACCGAGATGGTTAAATTTCCAAAAAGGAAATTTAGACTTTATTGGTATTCCTAAAGACAATTTTGATGCAGCGGTGACTCCATCAAATGAACTTGCATCTGATCTATCAACTAAAGGTATTGATCTTTTGATCCAGCCTTCACTTGATGTCACTTATACAGCTTTCAATCTTGATCTAGAACTTTTAAAAAATAAGAAGCTACGCCAAGCTCTTTCACTTTCTTACGACGTAAACACTTCAAATAAGCTTTTCTACAATAACCGTGCCCTTCCAGCTCAGTCTCTTGTTCCTCCTGGAATTGCTGGTTATGAAAAAGACTTTAAGAATTCTTATCGTGGACACGGTAAAGAAGACGAAATCGAAAGAGCGAAAAAACTTCTTGCTGAAGCTGGTTACCCTGAAGGCAAAGGCCTTAAAGAGTTAACTTATGACTGTCCTTCTTCAACTGTTTCTCGCCAAATTGGAGAGTACACGAAACAACAATTTGCAAAAATTGGTGTGAAAATCAAAGTTGTTCAAAACACTTGGCCAGAGCTTCAAAAGAAAATTGATACAAGACAAGTTGAAATTTGGAGTATTGCTTGGGGTGCTGATTACCCAGATGCTGAAAACTTCCTACAACTTCTTTATGGACCAAATAAAGTTCCAGGTGCTAACGGTTCTGGTTACAATAATCCAGAATTCAATCGTCTTTATGAGTCAGCATCAACAATGCAAGACACTCCAGAGAGAACTGCTCTGTATGAGAAAATGACCCGTATGGCAGCTGAAGAGATGCCATGGATTTTTGGTGTTCACCGTCAAAACTATGTTCTTAAGCATTCATGGCTTAAAAACTATATTATTACTGACTTTGAAGCCGGTACTGAACAGTATTTAGATGTTGATGTTGAAGCTAAAAAAGTAGCTTTAGAAAAACTATAACGAGTTAACGTGAATATTTACGCTTATATCTTTCGCAGACTTCTCTATGTCATTCCGGTGATTTTAGGAGTCTGTGCTATTATCTTTTTAATTTTTAATGTCGTGGCACCGGATCCAGCACTTATCATTCTTGGTAAACACGCTACAGCGGAACAGGTCGTCGAAATACGTCAGCAACTTGGCCTTAATAAACCAATGTTGTCTCAGTATTTTGACATCGTTCGAAGTGCTTTTACTTTTGATTTTGGTAGATCTTGGTCAACCAAACAAGAAATCAGTGAAATGATTAAAGCTGGCGCAGTTCCATCTGCGACACTTTCTTTTCCTGCATTTTTCATTTCAACAATTCTAGGTATTTCAATCTCTCTGCTCGTCGCGTTTTATCGCGGCTCTATGTTTGATAAGGTAACTGTTGTTGGCTGCGTAACCTTAATGTCAGTATCTAGTCTTGCTTACATTTTATTTGGTCAATGGTTCTTTGCTTACAAACTTGGTTGGTTTGAAATTTCAGGTTATGACTACGGTTTTCCTTACTTCATTCCATATATTCTTCTTCCGGCAATTATTTGGGTTATGTTGTCAGTTGGACCAGATGTTCGTTTCTATAGAACAATCATGCTGGATGAAATTTACCAGGACTATATTAGAACAGCGCGAGCGAAAGGACTTTCAGAGAGAGTTATTTTGTTTAAGCACGTTTTAAAAAACGCCATGATCCCAATCATTACTTATGTTGTTATCCAAATTCCGTTTTTGATTTTAGGAGCTCTTCTATTGGAGAGTTTCTTCTCGATTCCTGGACTTGGAAGTATCACACTTAATGCAATTAACTCTTCTGACTTTCCAGTCATTAGAGCGATGACGGTATTGTCGGCAGTAGCCTATATAATTTTCTCGGTGATCACAGACGTTCTTTATACGTTAGTAGATCCCCGCGTTCGTTTATCTTAAGGATAAGTCATGTCTAGCAATGTTCAGTCTAAATCTCTGTGGCGCCACGCCTTTGAGCAATTATGCAAAGATAAGCTTGCTCTAACTTCATTGATCATCGTAGCTGTTTATGCTGTTGTAGCCATTTTGGTTGCTTGTGGTGTCTTAGCTTCTGATTGGGAAAAAAGTGTTGGCCCTTCATATAATCCACCATCTTTAGAACATCCATTTGGATTAGATATTTTTGGCATGTCTGTATGGGCAAAAACTCTAAAAGGCACTGAAGTTGCTATGTCAGTTGGACTTGTCACAAGTCTAATCTCAATAACTATTGGTGTAACTTTGGGAGCTCTTGCTGGATATTTTGGCGGCAAGATTGATGAAGGGATCGTTTGGTTTTATACGACGTTCACTTCAATTCCATATATCATGCTTGTTGTTGCGATTGCTTTCATCCTGGGAAAAGGATTGATGACGGTTTACCTTGCCCTTGGTTTAACTTCTTGGGTGAGTTTATGTCGATTGATCCGTGGGGAAGTGATGAGACATAAAGACAGAGAGTATGTTCAAGCTGCAGGAGCAATCGGCGGCGGCGATATGAGAAAGCTCTTTATCCATATCCTTCCAAACGTTCTTCATATTGTTATTATTAATTTTTCGCTTTCATTTCAAACAGCAATTAAATCTGAGGTTATTCTTTCTTACCTAGGTTTAGGAGTTCAGGGCAGACCAAGTTGGGGGATCATGATTGATGATGCAAAACTTGAGCTTGCTCGTGGGGTATGGTGGCAATTGGCAGCAGCAACGCTTGCCATGCTTATTGTAGTGCTAGCTTTTAATATTCTTGGAGATGCACTTCGAGATGCGCTTGATCCAAAATTAAAAGGAAAGTAAAATCGAGGGGTTGTCCTCTTTTAAGGTGATAAAATGGCCGAGAAAATTCTTGAAGTAAAAGATCTTGTGGTCGAGTTTAGAACTGATCGTGGTCGAGTGACTGCTGTGAACGGTGTAAACTTTGATGTTCACAAGGGTAGAACAATAGGTATCGTTGGTGAGTCCGGCTCTGGAAAATCAGTTTCCGCCTTATCAATTATGCGCTTAATCCCAAATCCTCCAGGAGAGATTACTGGTGGAAAAATTCTATATCGTGGGGAAGATCTTTTAAATAAACCAATTGAAGCAATGAGGACAATTAGAGGTAATAAGATTGCCATGATTTTCCAAGAGCCAATGACTTCCTTGAATCCAGTTTTTACGGTCGGTAATCAAATCGAAGAAGTTTTGAAACTTCACCAACCAGAACTTTCTAAGGCCCAAAGACTCGAAAAATCTATCGAGCAGCTAAAGCTTGTTGGTATCCCATCTCCAGATAAAAGAATTCATGAATATCCTCACCAACTTTCAGGTGGGATGAGGCAGCGTGTGATGATCGCCATGTCTCTTGCCTGTGAACCGGATATCCTTATTGCAGATGAACCAACAACTGCTCTAGACGTGACAATTCAAGCTCAGATCCTTGAGCTAATGAAAAAACTTCAGACAGAGCTTGGAATGGGAATCATTATGATTACCCATGATTTGGGTGTTGTTGCTGAAACATGTGATGATGTTGCGGTAATGTACTGCGGACAAATTGTGGAAAGAGCAGATGTAAAAACGCTTTTTTCAAGTCCAAAGCATCCATATACAAAAGGCTTAATGGAATCGATTCCATCATTTGATTCAACTCTTGGTAAAAAAAGAGATCGCTTACCAACTATTGAAGGAATGGTTCCTTCACTTTTTGATCTTCCTTCTGGTTGTAATTTTCAAGACAGATGTAAATATGTTGATGACAAATGCAGAGGAAGCCAAGGCGATCCACAATTAGAAGAAGCAGCTTCAGGGCATAGTGTTCGCTGTTTCCATCCATTGAACGCGTGAGGTTGATGTGAGTACTGATTATTTGTTAGAAGTTAACAACCTTTGCAAAAGATTTCCAATTAAAGGTGGGCTTTTTGGTCGCACTGTCGGCGCTGTTAATGCTGTTAATAATGTTAGTTTTAAAATTAAAAGAGGTGAAACTCTTGGCCTAGTAGGCGAGTCTGGTTGCGGCAAAACAACTCTTGGTCGATCACTTTTGAGACTAATTGAGCCAACTTCGGGTGAGATTATCTTTAATGGTAAAGATATCATGAAGGCTGATGCAAATGAGCTTCGTGCACTAAGAAGAAAAATTCAGATTATTTTTCAAGACCCATATGCATCACTTAATCCAAGAATGACAGTTGGTGGAATTTTGGCAGAACCAATGGATATCCATGGTTTGGCACTTGGTGAAGAAAGACAAAAACGACTTTATACTCTTCTTGATCAAGTTCAGCTTCCAAAAGATACATTAAATAAATATCCGCATGAATTTTCAGGTGGTCAAAGACAACGTGTTTGTATTGCACGCGCATTAGCAGTTGAACCAGACTTCATTGTTTGTGATGAGCCAGTTTCTGCTCTAGATGTTTCTGTTCAAGCTCAGGTTGTTAACTTATTGATGGACCTTCAAAAAGATTTAGGCCTTACCTATTTATTCATTGCCCACGATTTGAAAGTTGTTGAATACATTTCAAATCGTGTAGCGGTGATGTATTTGGGTAATATGGTTGAAGTCGCCGAAAGTCATGAGCTTTATGGGCATGCAAAACACCCTTATACTAAAGCGCTTTTCTCGGCTATTCCAAACCCGAACCCAATGATCAAGAAAGAGCGAATCCTACTTGAGGGTGATATTCCTTCTCCAATGAATCCACCAGCAGGCTGTCATTTTCACCCAAGGTGTTGGAATGCAACGGATAAGTGTCGTGGAGAATACCCTCCAGTAACTGAGCAAAGTAGTACGCACCAGTATCGCTGTTACAATCCGAACGCCTAGTAATTTCATTTATAATTATTTCTATATACCATAAGTAATCATCCTCATTTTCCGATAAGAAGATGAGGAGATTCGATGGTTTACGCCGAAAATTTCGATTTAAGTCAGTATGGTCAAAGCCAGCTGAGCGCCCATGATATTTATTGGGTGAAACGTGATGGATCGCGTGTACTGGTTCGTCGTGCGGGCGAATATCTTGATCAAGAAAATTTAAAACGTTATCCCAAATTAGATTTTGAAATAAAAATTGATCATCTCAAAATACTGCCGGCAAAAGAAATATTATTAAAATTAAAAACAGGTCTTCGTCCAAAAGAAAAAATAAAATTAGCTAATAATGTAAGAGATCTATGGAGTGAGTGGTTTTTTTCACCAACGTCATTGAGCCCGCTAGAGATCATGATTCTTGGCGATGAAATTATGTCAGACTCATACAAAGAACTCGCTAGCGAGTGGAGTGCTCCAAGCACAATTCTTTTTCAACGTTCATGTTTAATAGCATCTCTATCTTTACTTGGTGCAATTTCTCTTGGATACACCTCATGGAAATTCTTAGAGGAATTATGGAAGATAAACTTTACCTATAGCGCCCATTTCAGTGAAAAAGGAATGAAGTTGTCAGATCTTAATGATCTAGAAAAAAATAGAACTGGAAAAGATGAACAAACATATAGTTTTACTTTGATGAAAAGCCAATTTGTTTCAATTGTTCAAATGACAGAGCTTATTTTTGAAAAATCAGACGGTACAGGTGCACCAAAGAATATTTCTTATCATGAACTGAGCGATTTAGAGAGATGGTTCAATTATCTTCATCAATCAATATCTTGGAATAAGACTTTGGTCGATCAAGACAATCAACATTGGAAAAACATATGGGCCGAAGATCCATTTGATATTTTATCAAAATTACAAAGTGATTCAGTAGATTCCATGAATCATGAATATATAGAGTTTGAACTTTAGGGAACAATGGAAGAAAAGATTACGAAATCTATTCATCTACTTATCGAGAATCCTTCCGAGGAAATCGTAAGCTTTAGCGAAAAACTAGGCGAAAGTGCGCCTGTACTTTGTGATGACGTTAAAAAAATTAAGGATGAAGATAAGGTTCTCCTTCTAAGTTCAAATAATGAAATCATTTGGAATGAAAATCTCATTGGTACTGTTCATCCATCTCATATCAACCACCCTGCATTAGAGTATCTCATTAAACGATCAATCAATGGAGAGTTCTCTGTTGATCTTGCAGAGTCGTATGAGGAATTTGATAAGGAAGTCTATAGCTATAGGTTTATTGATCCTTTTGAGGAAGGTGAAATCGCCGATATGATGGCTCAAAAAATTCTAGATTCAGGGTTTGATCCACTACCATTTAGAAGCTATTTTACAGCATTAATGGGTTATTTAGCTCATCACGCGAAGAGAGAGAATATAGCTCTTCCTATAGATATACAGTTAGGAATTTTTCAAGGCTGTATCGTTGTTCAAGTGATGGTTGGTAATAATTCATTTTCGGTTGAACAAATAAAAGAATCTTTTGGCCCAACTGATGTTTCAAATATCTATTCATCACTTCTAGAGACAGCATTTAGAAGTACTCATATTTTAGAAATTAATCGAATTGATAATGCTAGTAAATTAATGTTCACCGGAATATGGTGTCATGATCAGTACAAGCTTCCTGGTGGATCATTACTTTATCAAAATGTTGATACTCTAAAAAAATATGTAGCGAAAAAAGCTAACTTAGCATTAATTCCAAATAAACATCAAAGTAAGTTTTCTGAACTCAAGCTATCTGGCCAAACAGCAAGAAGATACGGGGAGGAGGAAACGATTCTAACAAACGATCCAAGCTTACTAAAGCGTGTTATTGATCACGCAAGTAAGAAAATTCAAGATGGTGCAGACACACCATCTGAAATTGGAACACTTAAAGAATTAGTCATTGATTTTGAAGATCAAGCTGCTCTGACAGAAATAAGTAGTGATGAATTTAATAATGTCTTGAGAGCATTAAATGATGTTTCTACGAAAGAATTATTTGATGCAAGCTATGAATATGCAATGGATAATCTCGAAGATGAGGATCTTTTTGAGCATTTAATCGAAACTGCCAATGAAATAGAGCAAGAGGAGTCCGAGCTCGTCGACGGTGATATTGAGGATGACGAGTTTTCACAGATTGTATCTGGCTCTGAAGAAGACGACGACTTTAAGCAGGTTGTTTCTGGATCTGAAGAAGAGGATGATTTTGAGACAAGAATAAAGGGCTCTACTCAGCATATTAAAGAGGAAAGCACTGTTATCAAGGGAAAAAAAGAAGTCGCAGACAAGTCAAAAATGGTTATTAAGGGTGGAGGAGAAGATCCACTAAAAAATAAAGGTATTTTTAATAATAGAATTTCAGAGTCATCCCCACAAAAAACAGAGCAACTTCGCAGGGCTTCTCAAAAATTACATCAATTAAAGAATGAAAACTTACCAGTTGAAGAGATTGAAGTGGCGATGTTAGAGCATATTATCGATGAGGTTGGTGGAAGTAGATCTGCCGCGGCCGAAATGCTGAAAGAGGTTGTTCTCTTTTCAAAAAATGAATCACTAAATAAAAAGCTGAAAGAAAGTTCACTTGTTGTAAAAGATCGATTGCAACAAGAGCGTTTTGCGCAAGAACTTGCGAAGCGTGATAATCAAATAGAAAGAATGAAGGCTGTTGTCCAAAAATTACAAGAGCATGCTTCTAAAACGGCGGTTGGCAAAAAGAATGTTGCAAGAAGTATCGATGATGATATCGGCGAAAGTGACGCTCCAGATGTTGATACTCCTCAAAATGTACAAAGTCTTGATCAAGACATCAACATCCAACTAAAAATCTTAAAAGTTGAAGCATCTCAAAAAGATGCAATGATAAGGAATTTAGAGAATAAACTAGAGCACTTTAAAGAACGAAGTGGTAACACCCAAGAGCAGGCTAACGAACTTAAAATTCTTCAAAAACAAAATGCGGCTCTTCAAAGTCAAATTGATCTTCAAGCAGCGAGATCTGAAAATCTTTCAGAACGAATGACTCAGCAAAAAGAAGATATGGCACATAGAGATACTTCGGAGTTAACAAAGTTTAGAGAACGAATTGCAACTGTTGAAACCGATAAGCAGCAACTTAAAGATCAATTAACTCGTTTAGATTTTTCACATCGAGAATTGTCTAAAAAGTTGCAAGAAAAAGAAAATGAAATCCTTCGTTTGAGACAATCTGAAACAGAAAACAATGCTAATACTGATGACAAAGGAAAACTCGATCTTGAAAAGCAGTTAGAGGAATTAAAACTCAAAGAAAGATCAGCTCAGCATGAAGTGAAGGCCCAGGCGTTAAAAGTGAGACAAATGGAGCAAAATCTTAAGTTTTCTCAAGCTCAGATTGATAAACAATCATCTCGCGCTGGAGCCGCCGCCTCAGCCAACAGTGGTTCTACAAATGATGAAAAACGCTTAGAGAAAATCAATCAAAAATTAGCAGAGAGTATGAAGGCTCAAAGTTTAGAAATTGCAGATAAGAAAAAAGAAGCAATTAAGCTTAAGGCTGAAAATAATCAACTTCTTCATAAAATTACTGAACTTGAAAGACAATTGTCTAAAGTTGCAAAGGCTTCCTAGTCAAATCCAATCATCATGCCAATTGATGGAATAATATCTTTTTTAACTTCACCAGGTTTACTTAAAAGCGCAAAATGTTTTACTTCTATATTTAAACCAATATTTTCTTCAAACCAAAATGTTGTACCTAGTGCGGTTAATAAATATGTTATTGATCCTGGATCTACCTCGTTGATAAATAGATCATTTCGATCAGCATTTGAGAGCTCAAGTTTGTCAAAATAAACAAGGTTCATTTTAGGATAGAGGTAAAATTCAAATTTCCTTTTTTTCCAACTTACGATTGGCCCACCAAATCCAGAGTACGATTTGACGACTCCCATACCAAGAGAGCCTCCTAATTCGGTCGCAAAACTAAATCCATCTCGAGAATCTTGAAAGGAGTATTTTATGGCACCTGAAACAAGAGGAAAGAGCTGCTGTTCGATTGAACCACTTATTGTAAATCGTTTTGTGACAGACTTTGAAAGATTGGCATAGGGGAATGGAGAAAATCCAAAATCAACCATAGTCTTATCTTCTAGAAGAGGTCTAGCCGTTTTAGATGAGTTCATTGGCGCAAAAGCGCAAGAGCTAACTAAAAGTACAAGGACTAACAGCTTAATGTTATTCATTATAACTCCCTAGGAATTATTTTAAAGCAGAGCGTAGTTCATCGATAATAAGCGTTGTAACTTTTTCTAGTCTTTGGATAAGCATTGAATGGTCTTCATGAGCTTTGCTTTTAATTTGTGATTCAATATCTTTTAATTCATTTAGAGTACTTTCGTGGCAAAAATTTGATGATGCACCTTTGATTGTGTGTGCAATAAAAATAAGTTGCTCCAAATTATTTTCTGATCTTATTTCATTTAATTTATTTAAATCACTTTGAAAACTTTCAACGAAAGTAGTGAGAATCATTTGTCTTGTTTCATCGTCCTCAGCTAAAGAGTCGATTACTTGCCAGTTAATACATTGATTTGATTGAGTCATTAAGACCTTAAAGATGGTGCCCAGGAGAGGACTTGAACCTCCACGATTGCTCGCCAGATCCTAAGTCTGGTGCGTCTACCAATTTCGCCACCTGGGCATCTTGTGGGGTATATTTTTAACGGTTTGTTGCAGGAAAGGCAACATCTACGCTGGCTGGAAGTCGATTTTGTTGCATTTTTTTTGCCCCAAAACGCTCTAAGATATGTGTCATTTGGTGGTTTTTAGAAAATTGCTGTAGTGGACGACCTTTCGAGTCAATGATACTTGTGTTGGCGCCATGCGAAATGAGTTCAACCGTCACAGCGAAGCAATTCGTTTTAACTGCATTAAATAAAGGAGTTTGGCCTTTAAAGTTTTTCTCTTCCAAAGATGCACCACTTCTCAATAAAGGTTCAATCATTTTAGGTAGGCAACTTGAGGAGGCTAAATGTAGTGGTGAAACTTTAATACTTTCATCATTGGACATGGAGACAACTGTTTCATTTTTCAAGATGTGATTTATCATTTGTGGCTCATTAGATAAAACTGCAAGATGGATAGGACTTAATTTTCCTTCAATTTCATATTGAAGCATCGACGGATTAACTAGATCCGTTAATTCAATTCTTGCCCCAAGTGATTCAAATGTTTCAACCAACAAGATATTTCCTGAACGAATGGCAGATAGAATGGGTGTATAGCCAAGCTCGTTTTTAGTATTTAAATCAAGACCTTGTTTGTGAAGTTCAATGACTTGTTTAACATCATTGTTTTCAATGGCACTAAAGTATTCAGAATCACCTTTATTGTAGACAAGTTTTGCAACAGATTGTTTATATGCAATTGCTGGAAAAACAGAAACAACAATAAGTAAGGTTGCTAGCGCACCGTCTTTTTTCCATGACCAGTAACTTAAGTGTTCGTTTAGAAAAACTTGATGGCAGCGATACATAAGAAAAGTTAATATTGCCCCACCATAGATGATGACAATAAATTGATTATTGATAGCATCAAATCCAATTACTTCAACAAGACCCTTTAATAAAACAAATCCAGAAACAAAAATGCCAGCACCTAAAATATAATTAATACCTATTTTCTTAAAAAACATTAAGAACGATTCAAAGCGACTTGGCACTGATTCGATCCTCGGGTTTTCGATATCACCTAAAACTTGAACGGCGTTAAAGATACTTATGCCTATAAAATAAGTCATCATTAGCAAAGGCCAGCTATGGTTTAATAGTGGATCACTAGGTAGGGCAGAGTAATAAACTGTCAGAGTGACTGCACCTGGAAGAAAATAAAGTACACGGCCCAAGATAATGATCAAGATGAGAATATCTCTGGGGATCGGCATAGCTGTGTAGTATTTTAAGCTAAAGTCTTTTTTGTATGCAGAGCTGGTGACCATTCCAGCGACGATGCTGTACCAGATGATCTGAACAGAATCTACTTTCGAGGCATCAATTGAAAGGGCGTAACACATCACTAGCAAAATTAAGAGTGTAAACCACATGACTTTAGCGTGGATGTGATATTCACTTTTTAAATGATGAAGAAGAAAATTCAAGCGACTTCTCCAAGTTTGAAAATTTTGTGAACATCACTTGATGGATGATATGTCGCTTTTCCATCAGCAAGGAAAAGAACACGATCTACTCGACCAATTAGATCCTCTGCAATATTAGTCGCAAGAATTAAAGATTGAGTTCGTTTGGCATGAAGTTTTTCTAAAACAGTAAAAAACTTCAAACGAGATTCAGGATCAAGAACCGCGGTTATCTCGTCAATAATGATGAGTTTGGCATTAGCGCATAAGCCACTAACAATTTGTGCCTTCTTTTGTTGCCCTGTTGAAAGGCTACCAATTTTTGCTGTCGGAGAAATTTCAAAGTAATCAATAAGTTCTAATTCTTTTTGCTTATCGTATCGCTTATAGAAAAAAGACATATAGTTTAAATACTCTTGAATCGACATTGAGCGCGGTAATTTAATATCTTGTGATAAAAAAACCAAATCCTGCGAAATATCGGTTGGAAGAAATTGTGGGTTATGACCCATAAATTGTATTTCACCATGTGTCGTCGAACGTAGACCCATAACAAGATCTAGAAAAGTTGTTTTACCAGCGCCGTTCTTTCCGAGTAGACCTAAAAATTCGCCTGGCCATATCGTCAAATTAAGATCGCTTAATATCATTCTTCCTTTGGGGATTTGATAACTCATGTTTCGAATTTCAAGCATTTAGTCTCCTTGATAACTTATCGTCTCGTTGTAGGAGAAACTTAGCTGAGGTATGGTTTTATTCTTAAAGCTTGGGGAAGTTTGAAAAGAGAGGATATATGCGATTTATCGCCATTTTAATGCTGATGAACTCAGCCTTTGCAAGTAGTCCGTACCTGATTGAAAAGCTAGATGTTTCAAAAACCTACTCTTTTGGTCATGTAATTGAATCTCTTGATGATATCGCTGTGAAGTCGTCACATTTAGTGTCACTTGGTGAATCTCATCTGCACCCAAAAACTGCTAGGGCAGTATCAAAACTATTTGTTGAAAATTATTTAAAAGGAAAAAGAGATTTTAAATTCTGTGCGGAGAAAATTGATGAATTTCTAGAGCATCCTGCCGGAAAACTCCTTGAGCAAGAGGCAGCAGTTGTAGAGATTTATACTAATAATTCTCCAAATCAAACTGACTTTAGAAAATGTAGAGAAAACGATTTTGATCAATATTTTACATACTCAGGATTCTTTCATCAGCTTCCCTTTGCTAGACCTTTTCCGCTAGAGTTTTCACCTTCTAGAGTGATAACTGATGATGGTGAAAATATTCGTGATCAACTACGAATAAAGAATTCATTTTTTTTAATACAAATTGAAATGGAATATATTGAACTCGTAACTCAGTCACATTTTTTAAAAGAAGTCCCAAGTGATATCCGTAATTTTAAACTAAAGGTAGAGAGTCTTAAGAGGCAAATTGAAAAAATTAAAAACTCACAAACTACAATTCTTAATGGAACAAGTGAGTTTGATGAAAAAGTTGGAGCTTTCTTTTCTCGAGATAGTCTTTCAACTCTATCAAAAGATTCATTCTTTTTGGTTACGGATTTAAGCTATAGAAAAACACGAAAATCTTTGCCACTGCTTTCGAATCTTTTAACTTTGTCAGATCAAGCGTTAGTTAAATTGATTGAGAAATTAACGAAAGATCCAGTCTATATTACGGCCGGTATACAAGAGCCAGATGAGAACGGAAATCTTTATCAAACAGGCTATGGAACTATTCCATGGTTATTTCCAGCTAATAGCACATTCATGGAACTTAGAATTGTCCCAGGTGAAAATGTCGTCTTAACAGCTGATCCACTTGCGAACCAACTAACATGTATTGCTTATAAAAAACTAAATGTATCGAAAGTTGATTGTGATGAGTACTTGTCCGATCTTCCTTAATTGTATTTTCGTTTAAGGTACTGTCCAAATTTTTTCATCACCCATGCGTGTATTGGAGCTTGGGTGAAGCGGTAAATCCACCATGGTAAAGTTGGAACGAACTCATGGATGGCAGTTAGAGTCCACTTTTTTTGATTTACTTGCCTGAATTCAAGCCAGCCATGATCACGTCTTTTGCACAGAATTCCGCCTGTGATAAAAAATAAGTCACGATCATCATTAGAACGTTCTGTTATATGGCTAAGTTCAAGTAGTGTGAACCATAGAAATTTAAATTTAGCTTTTTCGCTTGAAACGTTGACACGAATAATGAATTTAAAAAACTGCGGAAGCCAAGTCATGTATTCCTTGGCAATGACAAAAGAAGTCAGTTCTTTCAATTCTGGAAGTCGTTGAATAGATCTGACATTATTTTCTTTGGTCATGGGCTCTTTTAAGGATTTTAATCGCTTATTCTTTTTTCCATTAATGGCACCTTCGAGCAGGACCTCAAATTTTTGGTGTTCGTAAGTACCAAGTGCTTTCATTTCGTTCAGATCAGGAATAATGGGGTAAGTGAGGCTATCAATTAATGGTGAAGTAAGCTCAATAGATGTTCCGCTAACAATAGAGACCCATAATTTTGAAAAACTTGTAGATTTGATTGGAAATGAAACGAAGAATCTTTTTAAATTTAAAAATCTTGAACAACGCTTAAGCATTTCTTTGTAGCTTAAAGTTTCACCGCTTCCCAGATCGACAGTGCGATAAAACCAATGACTATTTCCTACAACTCCTCTAATCGAACTTATCACTTTCTCGAGTGAAACAGCCTGGCTTGGTGTATTGGTCCAATCAGGGAGAATTAGACAAGGTAGACGTCGAAGAAGTTTTTCCATTATTCGAAAAGATGAACCATCTGGCCCAACAACCATTCCGGCCCTTAATGTTGTTACTGGAGTTTTTCTTGAAGATAAAACCATTTCAACTTCTCTTCTGCTTTTGAGATGTTCAGATAGTTTATCTACTGATGGGATAATGCCGGATAAGTAAACGATATGCTTAATTTCATTTTTTTCACAGGCCATACTGAAGTTGTCAGCAATGATCATGTCATTATCCTCAAATGATCCTTGGGTCAGTCTAGCGTTTGGTTGCATGGAGTGAACGAGATAGATCGCATAATCACAATCTTTGAGGGCTTCTTGCGTGCTTGTAACTGAAAATAGATCAATTTGTCGCCATTCTATCGCTGGATCGGAATCAACCATACGAGATCGGCTCAGGCCAATGATATCAAAACTTGATTTAAGGTCTTCAATTAACCAGCGACCTACAAACCCTGTGGCACCTGCAACTGCGATTTTTGGCTTTGTCATGAAGCTATTGTTTCATAATTTTAGATATTTAGAGTTAGATAAAACATAAATTTTACATAGTTTACCAATAATATTCATTGAATAGTTGAAAACTGTTGTATGATAAATCTCGCCCTAATTGAATAGGGTTTGGTTGACCATGGAGGTCAGGAATGAATTCAAAAAATAATAGAGTCGATTTTATAGGTTTTAAGCCAGATGCAAGTCAGATGTGGCTTGTTCAAGCAGCCATTACAAAACTTTTAGATAAAGCACCAATTCGCTCAACTCTTAGAGCAGTCGTTTGTAGTGAAGCAGAAGGTTTCTCATTTAAGATTAAAATTTCATCATTCGATCATCACTTTGAAACATATTGCACATCAATCGATCTTTTTGGATTACTAAATAAGGTTGACGAAAAAATGTCAGCTCAATTTAACGATTGGAAAAAATCGCGTTTTTCTCACGAAATATCAGGATAAAGTTCAGCATAAGTTTTACTTTCAGTAATGCTTATTCTTCTCCATATGTGTAGGCGTTTAACTTGGTTCGTATGAAGAAGCCCCATAGCACCGAGAATTTCAGCCACAGCATGGACAGTTTCCGAATGAAAGTTTGCTACTCTCATATACTTTCTTTCAACGACGAGTCCTTTGATTAATGACTTGTCTTGAGTTGCGACACCTGTCGGACAGGTGTTCTTGTTACATTCTAAAGCTTGGATGCAGCCAAGAGCTAACATCATTCCACGAGCGCTATAACAGGCGTCAGCACCGAGTGATATAGCTCTAATCACGTCAAAGCCAGTCATAATTTTTCCAGCAGCAATCAATCTGATTTTAGATTTAATATTATATTTCTTCAGAAGATCCGTTGCTCTGACTAAGCCATCGCGTAGAGCTGTTCCTATCGAGTTTGAAAATTCGACAGGTGCTGCACCCGTTCCACCTTCACCACCATCAATCGTGATAAAATCGGGATAGATCTCGTTTTTAACGATTTCTTGGCAAAGAGTTTCAAATTCCTCGGGGATACCAAAGCATAGTTTAATCCCCACAGGTTTTCCGCCAGAAAGCTTTTTTAACGTTACAAGAAATTTCAGCATCTCTTTTGGATTATCAAAGGCAGAATGCCTTGGAGGTGAATCGACCTCTGTCCAAGGTTGAACACCGCGAGCACGTGCAATTTCAGGAGTATTTTTCTTGGCTGGTAATATCCCGCCGTGTCCCGGCTTTGCTCCTTGAGAGAGTTTTACTTCAATCATTCTTACTGACTCTTGTTTAGATCTTTCCTCAAATTGAACAGGATCAAAACCACCACCGCTGGCACGACATCCAAAATATCCTGTGCCAATTTGCCAGATGAGATCTCCACCGTGTTTTGTGTGATAGCTACTGATTGATCCTTCGCCCGTGTTATGAGCAAAACCACCAACCTTTGCTCCCCAGTTTAATGATTCAACTGCAGCAGATGAAAGAGAGCCAAAACTCATAGCAGAAATATTAAAGATCGAAAGAGAATAAGGTTTATCGCAATTGCCTTCACCAACCATCACTCTTAAGTTTTTTGGTTGAATCTCATTTGAGTTATAAGGATGCATGGAGTGATTGACCCATTCATAACCAGGGGCATAGACATCGAGTTGTGTTCCAAAAGGAGTTGTGGAGAGATCTTTTTTTGCTCTTTGATAAACAACTGATCTTGTAATTCGATTAATTGGCGTTCCGTCCGTATCACTTTCAACAAAATATTGATAAATTTTTGGCCTTAAAACTTCCATAACGTAACGTAAACGCCCCAAAACAGGGTAGTTTCGCATAATAGTGTGATCTTTTTGAAGCATTTCGTAGATGCCCATGATAAACAGTGGCAACGTTACGAGAAGGGATAAAGCTTCCCAGGGCCAAAAGTAGGCCCAAGCCCCTTGAATTGCTAAGACAATTACAGATACGACAATAAATTTTGTTCTCATGTAAATCTTATCGGCAAGTTAGCAAGCATATTTTACATGTTTGGTGGAAGTTAGAAATCTCGACAGGTATAACGACCAAAATCAAACGACTGTATTATGCCGTTGTTTAAAAAAATGAAGGGTTCCAATGAAATTTCAAGACTTAGGTCTAGAGGCTGACCTATTAAGTGCTTTAACTGAACGAGGCTATATTGTGCCTACTGATATTCAGGCGCAAGCAATTCCTCTATTAATCAGTAAAGATACCGACTTTGTTGGTCAGGCACAAACGGGTACTGGTAAAACAGCCGCATTTGCTCTTCCTATGCTTCATAAAATTAAAGCCGATTCTCGTGGTATCCAAGCTCTTGTCTTGGCTCCAACAAGAGAACTTGCGAACCAAATTGAAAGTGAAATTGCTAAATTCGCTGTTAATAAACGTGTTAACACTTTTTGTGTTTACGGTGGAACTCCAATTGGAAAACAAATTGGTGATTTCAAAAGAACTAGACCACAAATTCTTATTGGAACTCCTGGTCGTGTACTTGATCTTATCCGTCGTGGCGTTTTAGATTTTTCTGAATGTAAGCTTGCTGCTCTTGATGAAGCAGATGAAATGCTAGATATGGGCTTTCTTGATGATGTTCGCTCAATCCTTGATTGCATGAAGACTGATTATAAAACTTGGATGTTCTCAGCAACAATGCCAAGAGAGATCAGAAGACTTGTTGATGATTATTTAACAAACCCAGAAGAAATCTCTATTCAAAAGAAAACATTATCGAATGAAGATATTGAACAACAATACTTTCTGGTTCGCCCAGGCGATATGCCTGAAGCAGTTGCACGTCTTTTAGAAACGATGACATCTTATTATGCGATTATTTTCTGTCGTACAAAACTTGATACTAAAAATTTATCAGACGCGCTTAATTCAAGAGGCTTCACAGCAGATTGTCTAAACGGTGATATGTCTCAAGATCAACGTGATAGCACAATGGCTCGTTTTAAGAGAAAAGATGTTGATCTATTAGTATGTACTGATGTTGCAGCTAGAGGTATTGACGTTGATGATCTTACACACGTCATTAACTTTGGTCTTCCTCTTGATAACGAATCTTATGTTCACCGTATTGGTAGAACTGGTCGTGCTGGTCAAAAAGGAATTGCAATTTCTCTAGTTGCTCCACAAGACGAAAGAAAATTAAGATTTATCGAAAAAATGACAAAGGCTCGCGTTGAAAAGAAAAATCTTCCAACAGCTCAAGAAACTCGTGATGCTCTTATTTCAAGATTAAGTGCAAGAGTAATTGATTGTGCCCGTGAAGCTGATCTACGTGACCCAGGTCTTGGTGCTTTTTCTCAATCACTTGAGGAATTGCAACGTGATGATTTAGTTCGTGCTCTTTATATGCTTAACGCTGCAGAGAAGCTTGAGCACTTAAAGCGTCGTGAGCGTCTTGATGCTCCTGAGCGCGGTGGTGCAAGAACTGGTCGCGTAGAAAGTGGCAGAGGTGAGCGTGGTGCTCGTCCAGAAAGAGGTGGAAGCCGTGCTGAAAATATGCAACAAGACGGAAGAAATACTCGTCCAGGATTTAGTCGCCTCGTTGTAAACGTTGGTCGTAATACGAGCCAAATGCCATTTAGACAATTCTTAAGTGGATTTGCTAGAGAGCTTGATGTTCAAGAACGCTTTATCCAAAATATGGATATGGGACAAGACGCAACAACTTTTGATGTACCAGATCGCTTCGTTGATCGTTTAGTTGCAACAAAAGGTATCGTTTTTGGCGATCAGACTTTAAGACTTGATAAAACTGCTCCTATTGGAAATGAAAGTGGAAGAGCTCCTTCACCTTCTTCAGCTCCAAGAAGATCATCTCGTCCACGTGCTAGAAAGTTCGCTGATAATCGCGCTAATGGCTAATAAAGTATGTCCTCAAAAGTTGTTATTGTTGGTGCAGGTGCTGCGGGCTTAATGGCCGCAGCCTGTCTAACGAAAGCTGGTATTGCTGTTTCTTTAATAGAGAGCAATTCAGCTGTTGGAAAAAAAATTCTTATTTCTGGTGGAGGTCGCTGTAATTTTACAAACACCAAAGCTAGCCACCATGAATTCGTATCCCAAAACACACATTTTTCTAAGTCATCGCTGGCACGTTATAGTGCCAGTGACTTTATTGATCTTGTAAAAAAATACAATATTTCTTTTCATGAGAAAAAATTAGGTCAACTATTTTGTGATAAATCTGCCAAAGACATCGTTAGTATTTTACTCAATGAATGTGACAAGTCTTTGTTAGATCTACACTTAAATACTAAAGTTTTAGCTCTAGATTCTAATCTTAAAGTTAACACTGATAAAGGTGATATAGAGGCAAGCCATGTCATTATTTCTAGTGGAGGCCTCTCCATTCCTAGTATTGGTGCAAGTGATATCGGATTAAAGATAGCCAAAAACTTTAATATGAAGTTAGTAGAAACGCGTCCAGCCTTAGTTCCATTAACATTGAACGAGAGCTTATTAGAATATACTCGCGAATTATCAGGTGTTTCTGTTTCCTGTGTAGTTAAGTCAAATGGTGTTAAATTCAGTGAAAATGTTTTGTTCACCCATAAAGGGCTATCTGGTCCGGCCATTTTACAAATCTCACTACATTGGAATTCAGGAGATGAAATTGAAATCGACTTCCTACCAGAATTAAACTTGGAGCTGATGCGAAGAGAAGTCTCAAGGCGTGGAGCTAAGAAAGTTGAAAATTGGCTTTGTCAGTACCTGCCTGAACGATTCGTCATGCTTTGGTGGGGTGTGCATGAATTAAGTGAGCGAAAAGGTGCTGAATGGAGCAGAGGCGACTGGGAAAAATTTGAATCAGTTTTTAAGCGCTGGAGAATTATCCCAAGTGGAACAGAAGGTTATCGTAAGGCCGAGGTCACACGTGGCGGAGTGCATCCTGACGAATTATCTTCAAAGACTCTAGAGAGTAAAAAAATGTCCAATGTCTATTTTGTGGGCGAAGTTGTGGATGTGACAGGCTGGCTTGGTGGTTATAATTTCCAGTGGGCATGGTCCTCAGCAGTTGCTGCTAGCGATGACATTATAGCAAAGCTCAGTTAACATTTAGGCATGATTAAGCATATTGTTTTTAGTGGTGGAGGATCAGGTGGTCATGTTGTCCCTGCCATCACTCTTATAAAGAAACTCCAGTCCCAAGGTTTTGCTATATCCTATATTGGATCAAAGCAAGGTATCGAAAAAAAGCTCATCCAAGAACAACTCATTCCATATTACGAGATTGCCACTGGTAAATTACGTCGCTATTTTTCCATACAAAATTTTATTGATCCCTTTAAAATCGTTTTCGGTGTTCTTCAGGCGTTTTGCTTATTGTTTCCGTTAAATAGAAAGCAAACTCTAGTTTTTTCAACAGGTGGGTTTGTTTCTGTTCCTGTTGTTGTGGCGGCAAGATTTCTTGGATTTAAAGTTTTTATCCATGAACAAACTTCAAGAGTTGGTCTTGCCAACAAAATTGCAGGAAAATTTGCAACTAAAGTCTTTGTTAGTTTTGAGGCTTCCAAAAAGTTCTTTAAAGCCGATAAAGTTGATCTATCAGGATACCCAGTTCGTGATGAATGTTTTGATTCCGTCATTCGATCTAAAATGATTTCTAAAATAAATCTTGAAGACATTAAAAAGCCAATCTTGTTTGTTACTGGTGGTGGCAATGGATCACTTCTATTAAATGAAGCTGTTCTAAAAGAAATGAAAGAACTTAAAGAAAAGTATTTTATCTTTCATCAAGTCGGTGCTCAGTTTGTTAAAGATTTTGAAAAGCATAATGATGAAAACTATCAATCCTTTGGCTTCTTAACCGATGGAATGATTGATCTCTATAAGTCTGCTGACTTAATCATTTCTCGTGCAGGTGCAGGAACGGTTTGTGAGCTAATAGCTCTTGGTAAGGCATCAGTATTTGTACCTCTAAAAATCGCGCAATTTAATGAGCAGTGGCATAATGCCTGTGAAGCTAGAGACAAATTAGGTTCACTTTTATTTACAGAGGATGAATTTAAAAATATTAAAATATCTGAACTTGCTATTAAAAAGGCAAACGTCAAAAGTCTAAATTCGAATGCAAGTAAAACCATTGTAGAGGCGATTAGAAATGTCTGAGTTTCAAAAATGGCGTGATTATTTAAGAGGATTTGCAGGAGATAGAGATTGGGAGCAATTTCATAACCCCAAAAATCTATCCATGGCACTTTCGGTTGAAGCTGGGGAGCTAGTCGAATTGTTTCAGTGGTTGAGCCTTGAGCAAGCTGCTAATCCAAATGAAGAGCTTAAGGCTCGTGCTGGCGAAGAGATTTCAGATGTCATTTTGTATTCTATAAGAATGGCAGATAAACTTGGAATTGATTTAGATTCGGCCATTGCTAGAAAAACGAAAATGAATGAACAGAAGTATCCGATAGAAAAAGCGAAAGGCTTAGCTAAAAAATATACAGAGCTATAAAAAAAGCCCCTCGATTGAGGGGCTTTTTTATAAGTTACATTCATTGATGCCAGATCGAAACTGTCGTTTCGCCTGTCACCAAGGATGACTAAGCGTCATGAGCAATGCTCATGAGCGCAAGTCATTTACGTCTAACAGATCTTAAGTTCGACTGAAGGACTTTCTTACGAACTCTGATGTTTAGTGGAGTTACTTCAACCCACTCATCATTATCAATCCAATCAAGTGCCCACTCTAGTGTTCTGTTTGGAATTGTTGGGAAGACCATGTTTTCGTCTTTACCAGCGGTACGAACGTTAGTGAGCTGTTTTTCACGACAACAGTTAACAACTAGATCGTTTGAACGTGTATGTTCACCAATAACCATACCTTCATAAACTTGCTCACCAGGAGAGATGAACTGTTTACCTGAACCAAGAAGGTTAAATAGGGCGTAAGCTGTTGCTTTACCTGATTGATCCGAGATGATGGCACCGTTGTTACGAGCAAGCATATCGCCAGCGTATGGTTGGTAACCTAAGAATTCTGAACTCATTAGACCTTCACCGCGTGTATCCGTTAAGAAAACACCACGGTAGCCAATAAGACCACGTGAAGGAACAATGAAAACCATACGAGTACGAGTGTCTCCAAGTGGAGTCATCGCTTCCATACGGCCTTTTCTGATGGCTAGTTTTTCAGTAATTGATCCAGTTGCATCATTTGGAATATCTAGAACAACTTTTTCATATGGCTCTAGTTTTTCACCACTTTCATCTTCTTTAAAAAGAACTTCTGGTCTTGAAACCATAAGCTCAAATCCTTTACGACGAAGTTCTTCAAAAACGATGGCAAGCTGAAGTTCACCACGACCTTTAAGTCTATAAACTTTAGGATCATCAGTTCCTTCATACTTAAGGGCAACGTTTGTACGACAAGCATCAACAAGAAACTCTTCAAGTTTACGACTTGTAAGATAATCGCCGTCTTTTCCTGAAAGTGGGGAAGTGCTAACTGAAACGTTTACTGCAACTGTTGGTGGTTCAACTGTAAGTCTTTCAAGTGCATCAAGAGCTCCTGGAGAAACAATTGTGTCACCAATTTTTGGATCATCAAGACCAGCGACGATCACGATCTCACCAGCAGAAGCTTCATCAACGTCTGCAAATCCAAGTTTATCAAACATTTGAATAGCAGAAACTTTAAAGTTCTTTTTCTTATCGCCTTCACCCATTTGAGTGAATTGTTGGTTTTTCTTGATCGTCCCACGTTGAATACGACCGATGAAAAGTGAACCAAGGTAAGCTGAGTATGAAAGGTTGGTTACGAGAAGCTGAAGATTTGGGCCTTCTGAGATTTGTGGCTCAGGATAGAAATCCGAAATCATGAAATCAAGAAGATCGACTAGGTTGTCTTTTTGAACTCCTTGCTCGTTACTTGCCCAACCATTTCTACCAGAGGCATAGAAGAAAGGAATATCGATATCAAAATCAGGAAGCTCTAGAATATCAGCAAGTTCTAAGAATAAATCTTCGATTTCATTTTTTACTTCATCAATACGTTCATCTTGACGATCAACTTTATTGATAACAACGGCAATCTTAATTCCCTTTTGCATCGCTTTAGTTAAAACAAAACGAGTTTGTGGAAGTGGGCCTTCAGCAGCATCTACAAGAAGTAGAACACCATCAACCATCATTAGAGATCTTTCAACTTCTCCACCAAAGTCGGCGTGACCTGGAGTATCGAGAAGATTAATTTTTACATCTTTCCATCTAAAGGCACAGTTTTTAGCTGTAATCGTAATACCGCGTTCTCTTTCAATGTCACCTGAGTCCATGACTCGCTCTGCAACTTGTTCGCGCTCACCGAATGTACCGGACTGTTTTAAGAGTTCATCAACCATTGTCGTTTTGCCATGGTCAACGTGGGCCACGACGGCGATGTTTTTAAGTTTTTGATAATTTTGGCTCATGGGAATTTCCTAGGCTAGTCCTGGAGGGATCAATGGTGTAAAAAGTTTTTCGGATCATACTTTTTTTATAGCGCTTTTACCATGGGGATTTAGTGATTCAGGTTCAATCAATTTCGAAAGAATATGGCGATAGAACTCTATTTAGGGATGCTACCTTCTCAATCAACCCTAGAGAGCGTATTTGCTTGGTTGGACGTAATGGTTCAGGCAAATCCACCTTGTTTAAGCTCATGCTTGGAGAAGAGCTACCAGATAGCGGATCGATCTCAATTCCGAAGGGTTACACCATTGGAAGCCTCAAGCAGCACCTAGAATTTACTCAAAATACAGTCTTGAAAGAGTGTTTACAGGTCCTACCTAAAGATCAACAGTTTGATGATTACCGAGTAGAGAAAATCTTATTTGGCCTTGGTTTTGGTGCGGATGATATGGGGCGTCACCCCTCTGAATTTTCAGGTGGGTACCAGATTCGTATTAATCTTGGAAAAGTTCTACTTCAAGAGCCTCAACTTTTATTATTGGATGAGCCTACGAACTATCTCGATATTGTCAGTATGAGGTGGCTAAAAAAATTCTTAGTTCAGTTTCCTGGCGAAGTCATGCTGATCTCCCACGATCGTGATTTTCTCGATGGTGTTGCCACACATACGATGGGCATTTCTAGGCAAAGACTTAGAAAGGTTGCCGGTAAGTGCCGTGATTATTACGAGATTGTTTCTGCCGATGAAGAGATTTATGAGCAAACCAGGATCAATCAAGAAAAGAAAATGCAGCATATGACGGAATTCGTCGATAAATTTAGAGCTAAGGCATCTAAGGCGGCTCAAGCACAGAGTAGGCTTAAGGCTTTAGAAAAAATGGAAGTCATGGATAAGCTTGCCAGTGAGAGCGATATCAATCTTCGTTTTCAATTTTCGGACATGCCTGGAAAAGTCATTATGCAAGGCCTTGATTTAGGTTTTGGCTATACTAAAGACAATCTTCTTTTTAAAAATTTAGAGTTTTCTATTTCTAAGGGAGATCGACTCGGTATCATTGGAAAAAATGGTAAAGGTAAATCAACTCTAATGAATGTGATGGCGGGAGAATTAAATCCTGTTAATGGTGAGCTTAAAAAACATAATTCAACAGTCATAGGACACTTTGGCCAAACGAATATTGAGCGCCTTGATCCAAAAATGACTCCTGAAAGTGAAGTCCAATCAGCGAATCCAGATCTTTCAATGACTTTAGTGCGTGGAATTTGTGGCGCTATGATGTTTGAAGGTGATTCAGCTAAGAAAAGTATAAGAGTATTATCTGGTGGAGAAAAATCTAGGGTTATGCTTGGAAAGCTTATTGCTAATAAAACAAATCTTCTTTTATTGGATGAACCTACCAACCACCTTGATGTTGAGTCCATTGACTCTATGACTGACAGTCTTCGAAATTTTGAAGGGGCAGTTGTTATTGTTACCCACTCGGAAATGATCCTAAGAAAACTATGTAATAAGTTCGTTGTGTTTCATCAAGAAGGCGCGGAGTTCTTTAATGGTAACTATGATGACTTTCTTGAAAAAATTGGCTGGGGTGAGGAAGAATCAAAGACTAAATCTGCTGGAGCAAAGTTATCGCAAAAAGATTATAAGCATCTTCGTGCACAGCTGATGAATGAGCGTGCCAAGGATATTAATCCATTAAAAAGTAAAGTTGAGCAGCTTGAGAATTTGATAGATGACCTTGAAGCAAAAGTTGAAGATCTTACCGATGAGTTGGAAGTCACAACAGAAAGTGAAAAAATGGTCGATCTTTCAACACGAATTGGTGCTTTTAATGACGATATTGAGTTAGCTTTTTCTAAGCTGGAAGAATTAGTTCCTGAGCTTGATGAGAAGAATGCGGTTTATGATGAAAAAATTCAGGACTTAGAAAGTCGCTTCTTACGATAAAGCTTTATAGCGATAATTAAAACAAGAGTAAAAACGACAAGACCCACCAGCCCCCAGACCATATCAATGACACTTTTAAGTGTTACTAGAAAGACAATGGCGACTAAGAATATAGTAGCTACTTCATTCCACATTCTTAATTTTTGCGCAGTTAAAGTGAATTTATCCTTTTGAAGGTTTTTATAAATTCGGCCACAAAGAATATGATAAAGATACAGCCCCAAAACAAAGCAGAGCTTTACCATTAGCCAGGGGTGATCTGTTAATGGCATCCAATCCTTTAAGAGACTTCCACCAAAAATTAGGACTAAAAAAGCTGACGGCCAAGTAATTCCATACCACAGACGTTTTTGCATAATTTTAAACTGATTTGATAATGCCAGACGTTCTTGATGAGGTAATTCTTGTGCCTCAGTGTGATAGATAAAGAGTCTTACTATATAAAAAAGCCCGGCAAACCAAGTGACCACAAAAATAATATGAAGTGCTTTTAAATAGAGGTACGCCATAAGTTAACTTTAGCATAAAATACTATTATGGACATTGTCATCTTTCGCCATGGGCAAACAGACTGGAACGTAGAGGGAAGGCTTCAAGGAAGCACGAATATCCCTTTAAATGAATTGGGGCGAGCACAGGCCAAAGCTTTAGCATTAAAGCTTTCCAGGTTTGAGTTCGATCTTATTATTTCAAGCGATCTTGATAGAGCGATGGATACGGCTAAAACTCTTTTAATTCACCAGTCTTGTAAAATTGAAGCAGATATTCGTTTAAGAGAAATTGGTCTTGGTGATGCTGAAGGTATGACAATCACTGAAGTGAAGAAAAAGTATAATATCGAAAATTTTAGGGATTTTAATTTTCCTGGTCGTGAGGACACCACAAGTATTGGCATCAGAGTCAATGAACTCATAAAGGAGCTTTACGATGCCGGCTATAAAACAGTCGCCCTTTCTAGTCATGGTGGTGTCGTTTGGAATTGGCTCAGACTATGGACAAATGAAGTCGAGCAGGTCGCTAACACTGATGCATTTTTATTAAAGTGGGGCGGAGAAAATGCAATCTATAAAGAAAGAATCTCAAATAAATAGAATTGATTCTTTTGGTGCTTAGAAAAATTATTATCAGAAGCTACGATGAGTGTTTGGTTTTCATTGATCATCGGTCCGAAACAAAGAATCTCTAAATTATCTGGTTTTTGATCTAGTTCAGAAAAATCTAAAACTAACGTTTTTTCTAGTGTGGCTGTTTCAGCTGTTAACTTTTCAATATTAGTCACAAGTGCTTTGGAATCTAGTTTTACTTTAAAAATTTTTACCACTTGTTTCTTAATGCTTGAAATCCAAGCTCTTTCTAGAAATAAAACTTCTTCGTTAGAAATAGCAAGAATGTCTGAGATACCATTTTGACCATTATCTTTATCATTAAAAATATTATCAAGCTTAATCGCAAATTCTTCAGTCTTATTAGTTTTAAGATCGATTTTTGAAAGGCGTACTAAGTTTTGATCATAGTAATCTTCGCTGGAATCTTGCCTTAATGCTGCTTCATTAACGGTGAAGAGGTATTGACCGCTTGGAGAAAGACTAAGGGATTCGAAACCTAAATTGGGGCGTATTCCTTTTGTCATTTCTCCCGTAGATTCAGGGATATAACGATCTCGATTAAACTCTATCGATCTTTGAAAAACGCCGTTTTGATTATAAACGTTGATGAAAGGAGGGCTTCTGAGGTCTCCACGGTATGAACCTTCAGAGGTAATGGCGTAATCATTCCCGAGAAGAACGATGGCCTCAGGATCAATGGTGTTGAGTTTATAAGGTTGATTATTCTCTTTCAGAATTACTGTTGAAACAGGCTTTACTTTTAATTCGTTGTTTTCAAAATCAATATTGAGCTTCACCATTCTGGCTGGACCTAATTCACTTCGATCATCGATGATTGCCATATATGTTTTAGTATCAAGAGAAATCATCCCAGAGAAACCTCCAAGTGGAAGCTCATCTAACTTAGAATCAAAGGGAAGAGTTGTGTAACCCAAAAGCTTTAAACCAGAAGTCTGTGTTTGAACTTCTGGTTTACAAGACGCTACTAAAATTAAAAATAGAGCAAAGAAAATTTTCATACTTAAGCTTTAAACAGTGGAGCACCATTAATATTGGTTTGATAGAAATCACCGAATTTTTGCATTTGATTATGAAAGCTTACTGCAAGTTCTTTAGATTTCTTTTCGTAATCAGCTTTATTTGGCCAAGACTGCTCAGGGTGTAGAACACTTTGAGGAATGTCTGACACATGCGTAGGAATATGAAAGCCGAAAGTTTGCTCTTGAGTTGTATCAACATTATTCATTTCATTTGATTGAATGGCGCGAATAATTGTTCTTGTTGTAGCAAGTGGGAAACGCTCACCTGTTCCGTAAGCTCCACCTGTCCAGCCAGTGTTGATAAGCCAAACATTAGTTTTGTATTTATCAAGGTAGTGACCAAGTAGTTCAGCATAAACACTTGGATGTCTTAGCATAAACGGAGCACCAAAACATGGTGAGAACGCCGCTTGTGGCTCAGTAACACCGATCTCAGTTCCAGCAAGTTTCGCTGTATAACCAAGAACAAAATAGAACATCGCTTGCTCTTTTGTAAGCTTAGCAACAGGAGGAAGAACACCAAAAGCATCAGCAGATAAAAAGAAGATATGGCTTGGTACATTTCCTTTAGAAGTTTTTTCTAATTCTTCGATAAATGAAAGGGGATAAGAAGAGCGACCATTTTCAGCGATTGATTTATCAAAGAAATCAACGGCACCAGTCTTCTCGTCCATCACAACGTTTTCTAGTAGAGATCCAAAGCGAGTTGAAGCTTTATAGATACCTGGCTCAGTTTCTTTTGAAAGCTTGTATGTTTTTGCATAACAGCCACCTTCAAAATTGAAGACACCTTCATCAGATAAACCGTGCTCATCATCACCGATCAAAAGTGTTCCTTCATCGCATGAGAGAGTTGTTTTGCCTGTGCCTGAAAGACCAAAGAAAACAGAAACTTCATTGTTTGGGAGATGACTTGCACCAGAGTGCATTGGAAGAACTTTTTTCTCAGGAAGAATATAATTCATAATAGAGAACATACTCTTCTTAATTTCACCGGCATAAAGAGAGCCAACGATGATAGTTACCTTTGTATCAAAACAAGTTGTGATAACCGTCTCAGCTCTAACATTAAAATCACTTGGATCGATATTCATTTCAGGAACATGAAGAATGGTGAACGCATTATCGTTCATTGGTCCCATTGGAGCTCTAAACATATGGTTGGAAAAAAGAATATGGTGAGGATGAGTTGAAATCACTCTTGTTCCAATATTATGTTTTTCTTCAGCACCAACTGAGCGTTCAGTAATAAAGACTTCACGATCAGCTTCATTTAAGTAAGAGATGGCTTTTTGTTTTAGCTTTTCAAAATTTTCAGCCGTCATGGGGCGAAGTGCGTTTTCCCACCAAATAGATTTTTCAGTTGTAGGTGATTTAACAACATATTTATCTTGAGCAGAGCGACCTGTGTTCTTTCCGGTGACAACTCTAAGGGCGCCATCTTTTGTTAAATGCCCGTGGCCTTTTTGAACCGATTTTTCGATAAGAAGATTGTTAGGAACATTATAATAAACTTTAGCGTTTGCTTTTTCAGTCGCTAGACCTAGTTTTTGATAGAAATCCATACTCGACTCCAATAATATTGCGCAATGGGCAAAACAGATAAAACTTGGGCTAAGATTAGCCCTTTTAATACGTTCTATAAAGTTTTTATCTCATCACAAAATCAACACAATTAGAGAGTTAACGTGACCTTAGAAAGTGAGCGCGGGCTATCAGGATTTAGCCCCTTAACTTTAGCTAAATCATTAACTGCGATATAAAACTGATGAATAGCGTTAAGTGCGTCAAGATCTGAATGTAGGCTAGGTGAATATAAACAATCAGTTAGATCATCTTTGTGATCACTAATAACAACAACGTTGGCGCCTCGCTGTTTCATTTGAGCTGCCAAATCGAACAAACTTTTTTGTGAAGGCCCTCTAAGTGCAAAGATAATGAGAGGGTATTGTTCTTCAATCACCGCTTGGGGACCATGCAGTATTTCAGCAGAGGAGAAAGCTTCTGCTTGAATGTGACAGGTTTCTTTTAGTTTTAGGGCGGCTTCTAGTGCAATGGAAAGACCAAGGCCTCGCCCAACGATCATTGCTTTTTGTGTGCTTTTAAGCGCTTCAACAATTTTAATCCAAGAATTATCTGTCGAAGTCACCATGGTCGAATGGTGGTTTTCTAATGAGTGAAGCAAATTAGTATCATTAGAGAGTTTTGCTATTAGGCTTGCACTTGCGAATAACGATGCAATAAAAGATTTTGTCGCAGCGACAGATTTTTCTTCACCGGCATAGAGCGGATAAACGTATTTAGCATGTTGTGCTAATGGCGATTCTTCAACGTTAACCATAGCTAATGTTTCAAAATTCTTTTGCTTAAAATATGAAAAAGATTGAACTAAATCAGGACTTCTGCCTGATTGAGAAACTCCAATCGAAACTGTTTGACTGGCATCAATAAGCGACTTATGAATAGAGATAAGAGATGGGGTAAATGATGTTGTTAGTTTACCAAGCTTAAGTCCAACGAGGTAATTGAAATATTGAGCCGCATGATCACTGCTACCTCTGGCGATTGTTAAAAATGAGTAAGGATTAAATTTCTTCCATGCTTCACAGATTTCAGTTCTGTTTTGAGTATTCTTGTTCCACTGGGATTTTAAAACACTTGCAGTTTCAAGTGTCTCTTTAAGCATGAGGCTGCTCATTTTAAATTCCTTCTTTGATGACTAGTTTAAGGGCACCATTTAAAGATGTTAGAGCAAAGTCAGCCCGTGCACCAACTTTAATAGCTCCACGATCTAATACATTTAAAAGATTGGCTTGTATTGAGCTGAGTCGTCTTGAGCTTTCACTTGGACTAAGTCCTAGAGTTAACAAGTTTTGAAGAGCCTGATTTAGAGTCAGGGAACTTCCGGCCAATGTTCCATCCTTTAAACGAACGCCATTACTACACTTTGTTACGTGGTGTTGACCTAAATGGTATTCACCATCAGGCATACCAGATGCAGCGGTTGCATCTGTTACAAAATAAAGATCAGGAATTGAGCGCAGGGCTAATTTAATAGCACCAGGATGCACATGAATAAGATCAGGAATCAGCTCTGCGCAATTCGCGTGTGCTAGACAAGCCCCAACAACACCTGGAGCACGATGATGAAACGAAGACATGGCATTAAAAAGATGAGTAATACTTTGGCAGTGGTCGTTTATAAAGTCTTTGGCTTCTTCATAGGTTGCATTGGAGTGACCTAGCTGCAAGATGATTCCTAAATTTTTTAATTCTTTAATCTCATCTTCTTTGATACCACTTTCAGGAGCTAGAGTTAAAATTTTAATCGGAGCTATGGCATGATATTTTTTAATTTCTTTTAAGGAGAAAGGGCGTACGTAGTTTGGTTGCGCCCCTAGCTTTTGTGAACTTAAAAATGGTCCCTCGAGATGAACGCCTAGGATATTTGCTTCTTCAAGCTGAGGAGTGGCAATCACTTTTGCAATATCTTTAAATACAGAATCAAGCTTCATTTGAGTATCTGTAACTGTTGTAAGTAATAATGAAGTGGTTCCAAATTTTTTATGCAACCTAAGCATTTGTCTTATGGAGGCTTCGCCTTCCATGACATCATGACCACCTCCACCATGGCAGTGAAGATCAATAAATCCAGGATACAAATAATTTTCAGATTGGTTTTCTGGTCCAATTTTTGAAATTGATTTTATAATCGAATCGAATTCTATTTCACCGAAGAAACAGTCTTTATCTGTAACAATATTGGCCTTAATTTTCATAAGCTAATCTTATGATGAAAGGAAGCAAAAGAAAAAGCCCACGTAATGTGGGCTTTAAGTTTAATTTAAGGTGTTGCACCACAGGGTGGGTACTGTCTTATGAGTTGTCCAATAGGTCCACCGGTGCCAGAACGAAGCTTTTCCCAATAGCTATTTGTTGGAAATATTTTTCGTTGTGATGAATATTGACCTCTGGGACTCTTCACGTAGTGATACATAATTCCAATGGCACAAAGAGTATTGTTTCTAGGATCCATCGTAGCTTCTGTTCCATCAGGAAAGTTACAATTATCACCTCTCCAGCGTCTAGGTTTTGTTCTTGAGTTCTTTTCGTTTAACTGAAATAAGCCTACAGGACGGTTATATATATCAGGAACATTGCGATCAAGATTAATTTGACGTGGATCACAAGAAGATTCAACTTGGGCAATTGAGCTCATCATCCAAACCCAAAATTTCATTTTCGCAGCTTCACTCAAAGTTCCCCAATTCGGACAAGTTTTTGGCGCTGACTCCATGCCAAGAATTGCGTTGGAAAAGAAGTCATTTTTTCTCTTTTCATTACCACTGATATAATCCGTGATGTATTTTCCCCATTCGCCGTAAGATCCGTCTGCCTTAATAAATGATTGGCATGCTGGATTGAAGTATGGTCTTGAGCCACGACGTGGACGTGTTGTTGGGAGGCTTAATCCTGATATCTCGTGATCATTATCAGTTGTACAGTTGTGGCAGGTGCCACTTGGTGCAGAACCAGCGCCTCGAAGAGATGCATTTGGATCGACTTGAGCATTTAAGTTAAAAGTAAAAGCCATGATAAGAAGAGTAAATAATTTCATTATTCACCTCCCTTTGTAGCAACTTTCTTATATTCACAATTAAATCCAGTTTCTTTAACTGAATAGTAAACTCTTCCATTTTTGAAGTTAAAATATTTAGTCGATACCGACTCTTCAGCCTTTAAACTAGCTGGGCATCTGGAAACTTCTGTCGTCAAAGTAATAGAATTTGCGGTGAAACTATATTTTGAATTGACCGAGCAATTATCACTCTTTTCATCTCCAGAACTGTTTAAAGCGCCGAAAAAGATATGATGTCCAAGGCGAAAACCTTCTTCAACATTTGATTCATTAAAAAGTGCAAGCGAGCCATCAGAACAGCTTTTACTGCCTTTAACTAACTCATATTCACCTTGCATCTCTTTTATATTTTTAAGAAATTCATCGTAGGATTTGTCCTTAGCCAGCAACACAGTGCTTAACCCAAGTACAATTGTTAATAACCAATATTTCATAGACTCCCTCACCACAAAGCAGTTTTGTTACCTAAACACTACCACGCCTTAATTTTAATTGATGGCTATAGGCAAAAAGAGATTCTCAATCATTTAATTTGTTGAAATGAGTTAAAAAAAGTAAAAGCGTCAGGTTTTAAGTAGTGGTCAATAAGCAGTATTGCTTAATAGAATAACTCAAATTTTTACAAAGGAAGAGATCGTGAAGTTAATTGCTCTATTATCTATGTTTTTACTTGCAAGTTGTGGCACTAAAGTTGAGGGCCTAAGTAAGGCTGAAAGTTTCACTCATGCCAATATTTTATCTGGTCGCATGGTTGTTGGCGGAGTTGTTGATGCTGTTGAAACGATGAGTGCTAAAACAGGATTAAGCTATGCCAACTCTCTTGGTGCACAAATCATTGAAGAGAGACCAGCTTTTAAAGTTTCTAATGCCAGTTACCTTGTTAAGAAGCTTGGCAGAAAGAGCTACGAAAATATTTTAAATGAGCTTGAAATGGATGGTGCAGTATCGGAAGCTTCAATCGCTTTAATGGCGTCTAAAGCTTCTGGTGTTAGATATGTAACTTTTGCTCGTATTGAAGCGAATGAAGTTTCTAACGATAGAAATGAGACAAGTGATACTGATTCTCAGGGAAATGAAACAGGTAAGAAAAGCGTTGTAACAACGACAACACGTTCAATAACTGTAAACTTCAGAGTTCTTGATCTTAAAGACAAGACGACAGCTTGGAGTGGGCTTATTTCTAAATCTGAACAAGAGGAGTCTAAGTTTGCTGTTAAAAGCGAAAGTGGTCTAATTTCTTTAGTGAAGGCAATCAAAGGAACTGGGGAAACTGAAGATGATAAAAAATATCCCTTTCCAAAGGCACCAGGACTTAAGGGTGTATTAAAGCAAGCCTTTAATGGTTTTGCTGATAATCTTCCAGAACAAGAGTAAAATTAGTTTTTAGGAAAAAGAAAATATAAAACATACGGAAGGCGTGCGGCCCAAAATTTCTCAGAGTGCTCAGCGCCTTCTTGTATGATAACTTTTAATTGATTTTGATTTAATTGCTCTAAAAATATATCTTCTGCGCTATTAACTGATTCAACAATCTCACCTTCTTTACTTCCACAATCAAGCCACACCTTATCTAGAGAAAGCTGACTTTCTTGTAGAAGCTTAAGAATGATTTTATTATCCCACCAAAGTGAAGGTGACAGAGCTGCAATTTTTCCAAAAACATTAGGTGTTTCAATCGCACTATAGATTGAAACTAATCCACCAAGAGAAGAGCCAAGCATTGCTCTATTTTTAGAGTCTTTTAAGGTTCTAAATTCTGCATCAATAGCAGGTACAAGTTGGTTTACAATTAAATTGAGGTATTGATCTGCACCGCCACCATCACGACGATCACTTTGACTTGGAGTATATTCCCACAAGCGGTCTTTCGAATTATCGATAGCGACAACAATGACAGGTTCAATAAAGTTATTCTTTATTAAATAGTTTAGCGTTGATTGAGCCTTCCATGTTTGTCCTAAGAATGCTCTGGTTGGATCAAATAAATTTTGCCCATCATGCATATAAATGACGGGATAAGATTTGTTGGATTCTTGATATTTGGGTGGCAAGTAAACGTAAATATCTCTAGGCTCTAAATTGGCATTTGGGTTATAAGCTTTGGTCCATAATTCAAATTGACCACTGGCCAATAAGTCGCAGCTAAAAAATAAAGTAAATATAAGAAGTAAAATTCTAATCATTTATTTTCTAAAAGGTTGATTTCGTTTTAAGTGGTGCCCGGGAAGGGTATCGAACCCCCACGATGTTGCCATCGGCGGATTTTGAATCCGCTGCGTCTACCATTCCGCCACCCGGGCTTTGGGTTCGTTATCTTATGCTGCTCGTTGTTTTTGGTCAATTATCTTTGAGCAAATTTAACGTTTCGCGAATGCTAAATCTAAAAGGTTGTTTGAGTTCTTTTTCTAGGCTTCGACCATCGATAACACATGGATATTTAATATAATCCAAGAGGTAATGAGGAAAGCTCCAAAACGGAGTATTGAACCCTCTGGCTATAGGTTCAAGAAGGAAAAGAGGCACTGGAATAATAGGAAGACCAATCAGTTTCTTAGCCTCTCGTATTGATATGGCATCTCTTGGAGCAACGTTATAGATACCAGTTGGTACATGTGAGATGGATTCAGCAAGTGAATGGGCCATATCAAACTCATGGACGAACTGCAGCATTGGGTTATAGTCAACGGGTACCGGTGCATAGGACGTTGTTAGATATCGAGTCATCGTGTTGTTAATTTGAGGTCCAAGAATATTACACGGCCTAAGAATAACAGTTGATATCGTCGATTGATTTTTCCACATCCAACCGCTTACGAGTTGATCCATCTCAACCACATCTCGAAGCTCTGGGTATTTAATTGAAGCACGAAGTGAAGCATCTTCAGTAATAAATGTAGGATTATCTTTTAAGGCACCATAAACGTGAAACGTTGAGAGCACGACAACCTTTTTAAGTTCATACTTTAAACAAAGATCTAGAATTCTTTTTGTACCCATGAGATTGAGGTCTAGGCGTTGAGCTAGATTAAGACTTGGACCAGATTGAGCATGACTTAAGCGACCAAGATGCAACATCGAATCAAAAGAGTAATCACGAAATATCTTTTCAAAGTTTCCACGTGTGTATTTCATTCGAAGATAAGTCACTCTATTTTCTGGGTATTCACGCACCATCGGTCTAGAGTCCACTCCAACAATTTTAATATTGGGAAACCGCTTTAATAATAAACCCGAGGTAATTCTCGCCAGTCCACCGGCCATACCAAGAATAAGAAGTGATTTAGGTTCAGCTTGCAATGATTAATCCTTGAGATTCATTTTTTTAGTGAGCTTATCGGTAATCATGTTGCCAACAAAATCTCTACGAGATTCTAAACCATGATCGAGCATCGTTTGAATTTGATGGTGAATTTTGTTGATGTATTCATCAAGTTCATTGTCAGGAGCATCAGCACTAAGATTTTTCGGAATAACAAATTCCTCACCGACGTGAATATCAACTGGAGAAGGAAGGGGAACAAGGTTAGGCGTTAGAGGCATCGCTGGTAAACCAATTTTTCGAGCAAGCTTCAGAGGGTGCCAAACCAAAGGATAAAATTCTTCTGCTCCTACAACAGCGATTGGTAAAATCGGAATCCCGGTGGCAAGTGCAATACGAAAAAATCCTCTGCCAAATTTTTTCATGTCATAGAAGTCTTCACTGTCCTTAGCGATTCCCTTTACACCTTCAGGGAAAACGAGAACACTCTCACCACGTTCAAGGAGATTAATACAGTTTTGGCGATCCCCTAAAACAGCTCCACCTTCTGCTGCCCATGAACCGATAAATGGAATGCCAGTAAAAAATCTTTCAACCATTGGACGTAGTATCCTTGGTGGCTCAACTTGAGTCGAAAACATTGAGCAAATAAGCATACCATCAATAGCAATTTGGCCTGAGTGATTTGCTACGACAATATAGGGTTGGTCTTTGATATTTTTAGTACCAAAGCATCTTACACGGAAATAGTGTTTATAAAGCGGCCATAATCTCTCAAGGCTCTTTCTTGCCTTTTCTAAGTTCAAACCCCATGGATCTTCTTTTCCAAGGTATTTCTTCTCTAATTGAGCAAATATACTGTCAAAGTGAGATCTAGTTTCAGGAGAACTAGCGTCATTAATTTTAGTTAGTAGTTTTTTAAACATTACACTCAACTTTTACGAATAATACGTTATCTTGATAGTAGCAAATGTCCGCGTCTTCACAAAGATCCGGCAGAAAGCTATAATAGGGACACTTGGAGGCAACTATGCAGCGTCAACCGCATTGGCGTTCTAAATTTAACGAGATCGTTCAGGTTTGTACCGACGAGCTTAAGAAGACGACTGAGATCGGAAAGAAGATGTTAAATGCATCTAAAACGAATTCTAGTCTTCATGAGGCTTATGAAGAGCTAGGAGTTTTAGTTGCAAAGGCAATAGAAAAAAAGCAGTTGGACTGGGACAATCCAAGAGCTTTGGAATTAATCAGCAAAATTAAACGCTGTCAGACAAATCTTCATGATATAGAAACCGAAGTTAATAAAATTAAGTTTGCACCCGGTCCTGTAGATATTTCTAAAAATCATAACTCAAAAGAACATCCAAAAGATCAATAGCCTGTAGGTATCTTGATCATCGAATTATTTATTTTTAAAAAATAGACTGAACAGCCTAGTAGGACTGAACTCGATAATAAGATGAAAAAAAAGATGAGTTTCAATTGTAGAGATTGCTCAGACTGCATTTCAACTCTCTTTCTTGGAGAGAAGATAAACTTCGGTCTAATAATAAAAATCATGCAACAGTTGAGAACTAAAACCCATAAGATCCATGAAAAAACAAATTGTGAAATTGGATTACTTTGAATCAACTCGTGCTTCCGCTTCTAATAAAAAAGAAACTAGAGCAGACTTGAATGGTGGTAAGCCCTGTCCTTTTTCTGCTGAAATAAAATGAATATCTCTAATGAAGGCATAATCCTTAGAAAGCTGTGGTTTTAATTTATTCAGAACAGCTCTGTCTTTTTGAGTTTTAAGTTTATCAAGTTTATTAAAGGCAAGTGAACATCTTAAAGGGTAGCGAGAAAGCCAATAATGAAACTCGCGATCTGTATCTTGGTCTGGGTGTCTTGCATCTTGGACGTTAACGATACGGATACTTTCTTTAACTGATGTAAAAAAAGTTGTCATAAGCTCATCCCAGTTCTTGGCCATCTCTTTAGAGATTTGAGCATGCCCATAGCCTGGTAAATCAAATAACCAAAATTTCTTAGGATGTACGGCTTTTGATTCAGGATCAAATAATTCAAATTCAAAAACGTTAACTTCGCGTGTGCGTCCAGGCGTCTTTGATGTTCGAGCTGTTTGCTTACCAAACAAAGCATTAATTAAAGTTGATTTACCAACATTTGAGCGGCCAGCAAAAGCTAAACCAATAGGATTATCTTCATTATTAAAGAATTCTCTTAATTGCTCAGCTTCAGAAAAGCCAAAACGAAATACTGTACTTGCGGGACGAATTTGATAAGCCATAAAGCCATCATACCAGTTTGGCATCCTATTTGTAGAGGACTTTAAAGAGAATACTAAAAAACTGGAGAAAAAATTGAATAATTTAGGCCAAATTCTTGATTTTCATCAAAATAATCAAAATGTCGTACCTCTTCCAAAGTCTCTTATAGACCATGTTGTTAGACTAAATCAGGTCATTCAAATTTCGCCGTTAATCGGAAAGAAAAGAACAATGAAACTCACAAGAACTCAATACTGTTTTAAAAGTTCTTACGAAGAAAAAAACGAAAATCTTGGCACAACGATCTACTTAAAAAGCTTGAAAGAAGAACAAAATAAAACACTCTATTTTTCATTGAAAACGTATATTGGTAGCAATGGAAAGCACTTGCAGTGCTATGAAATCCATTCGAATGAAAGTTTTAGATTAAATGGTCAGTGGGTGAAGTCCGCCATCTTGAAGCTTGGTGATATATTAGATTTCGCTCTAACTCGAATTGAGTTTAAATCTGCATGTGAAGGTGATGCGGATCACTTTTCAAATGGTCTATCAGCATCTTTAATTGAATCAAATTTACCTGTATTGATTGAAGGAGAAACCGGAACAGGTAAAACTTTTATGGCCAAATCTATACACGATAAAAGTGGAGTTCCTGGAAGATTCGTCCATCTTAATCTTGCCTCATTTTCCCCATCACTTATTGAGTCTGAGCTCTTTGGGCATTGTCGAGGTGCCTTCACTGGAGCAGTAAAAGATAAAAGGGGAGCCTTTCTTGAAGCTAACGCTGGTACATTATTTTTAGATGAAATCGATTCACTGCCTAAATCAATGCAGACAAAGCTTTTATTGTTTCTAGATGATGGAAAAATTCGAAGTGTTGGTAGCTCAAGTTCAACACAAGTCAAAACGAGAATTATAGCAGCCTCTGGATCAGATCTTTTAACAAAAATTCGTGAAGGTGATATGAGGCATGATTTTTATCACCGACTAGCAAGTGGGATTTCAATCAAGATGTCACCTCTTCGAAATAATCCCAAAAAAATTATAAGTATAATTAATATTTTTTCTTCTCAGCATTCAAGAGCTGTTTGTAAGGAAATGGTTGATCGATATTTAAAGCTGTCATGGCCTGGCAATATTCGAGAACTAAAGGGGCACTTGTTAAAAAAACATATTTCAAAGCCTAATGGGTTAATTCGCTGGGATGAGTACGACGATCAGTTATTATTAGCGAGTCAGGAGGATTATTTCTCTACTTATTTATTGAATAAAAATATGAATTACCGGGAGCTCAAGAAATCATATGCTTCTTATATTTTAGCTCGTTGCCACAATCATTACCCAACAGCAGCAAAGATTTTAAATATTTCAATTAATACATTAAAGAGAATAGATCAGGCCGCTAAAATTGATGATATGTAGATTTGTTCAACAGAACCTTTTATCTTCATTTTTAAAAGAAGTTGATTAAGCTCTGCTTTTATCTTTTCTTTTAAAATAAGTTTTCCTTCATCACTTAGCGGAAAGCCCGGAATAATTGGTTCTACTTTTGAATTAAGCATATCTTCTAGAAGGTAAGTGTTATCGAAGAGGTACTCTCTAATATAGCGATTGGATGAAATGATCGTAAAATCAATTTGAAGTTTTCGAAGAGATGACTTGCCTTCAATATATGAAGGTACAATAACGTTTGCGACTAAAAGCTCTCTTTCACTTCTTTTATAATATTTCGGTCGAAGCTCTAAAGGTCGCTCTATTGATGCTGGTTCACGATCAACGATACCTGCTTCTTGAGCAATTTTAGTGGAGTTATTGTAAACGCCTATTCCTGTGATTGTACTAACTGTAACTAAAACAATTCCTGAAGCAAGAGCCCCTGGTGATATCGTAGAAAAGTAGAGCGTTAACTTTTTATATACTGGTATTAATGCCCATTCAAATGCGGCAATAAGACTTGCGGCTATGCCAAACTTACTCCACTTTCCCTCTTTGCCTTTTTGCAGGTTCTTGTTCAAGTCTTCTCTAAGTGATTGTACCTGATCAATTGTAGTCGATTTTAAATGGTTTATTTTTTGACTTAGACTTGCTGGGGCTTCGACAAGTTTATTTTTTGAAACGATAATTTTTTGTCCAGCTTGCTGTTTAAGCTCGACTATCTTTTCAGGTGTTGCACCTTTAATAACTTTCGAACAACTCGATAGAGAGCTCTCGATTTTTTGATTAATCTTTGATTCAATCTTTTCCCATCTTTTCACAGCATCCTCACTAGGTCCTATATCGGTCAGTTGTAACTCCATATTGAGAATTATTGATGCTTATAGTCAATTATATGACAAAAATCAGGCAAAAGTGTTCATTTGTGTATCGAAGACCTGCACTAGCAAAGGATTTTATCTATTAACTCGATAAGAAGTTGAGAGCTTTGAGAGCGAGATAGGGGAATTATTGTGACTAAGTCTTTAATATTACTAATTGTTTTCGTGATTTCAGGTGGTTGCGCCAATATCTTTACCGGTCGAACATTCATCGATGAAATGGATCGTGACTCTGATGGCCTTTGGGTGGCTGGACGAGATTTTCAGGCAGTCGCTGGCGATGAAGGAACTACGTATCGACCAATAGATGAAATTCGTCAAAGAACTCCAGCAAGTCAGTATGAAAAAGCTCAAACAGATTTAGAAAAATCAATTGATTCTGAGCTTCGAAGAAAAGTAGCTGCCCTGGATGAACAAGCTTATTTAAGATTTCAAAAAGATAAAAGTGTTCTCGCAACCCCATCTGAGCAAATCTATTATTTAGATTTAACCGAGAGGGAAAAAGTTGAATATGTACGCCTTAAGAATTCTGGTGGAGTTGATCAAACAATCAAACCTTACGCCTTTCTTTCAAACTATAAAACAGACGACAACCTTTCTCTTAAAACGTTCTATCAAAGCCGATTTGAAGAGCGTGGTATTGCCATCGGAATGAATAAACAGGACGTCGTTCAAACTTGGGGTGAGCCCCATAATGTCGATTTTGCCGGGGATCCGAGGCTGCAAAATGAGCGTTGGTCATTTAGAGAAAAGGGTAAAGTTCATAGAGTCTTCTTTGAGTCGGGTGTGGTTCAAGGCTGGATCGTCGATTAATCTCATAAATTATTAAAAGATAGAGCAAATTCGATGTATGCGAGGTGCGTCAGACTTGAGAGAGTGCACCTTTTTGACTAGAGTTAGCGGATTATAATCGAAGGCGATGGGATGAGGATATTTCCTTGTTCCCTAGCGTTTTTTCGGGGGTGTGTATGAGTGATCTCAGCAACACATTTACATTAGATTTTGAACGTCCTGTAAGAGATTTAGAAAATCAAATTGAAGAGCTTAAGCAAGCGAGTCTTAGGCCTGAAGTTGATATCAGTTCAGAAATCAAAGCATTGCAAAAAAAAGTTTCACAACTTATTAAAGAAATTTATGGCAATTTAAGTTCATGGGAGCGAGTTCAACTTTCTCGTCACCCTAATCGTCCACACACATTAGATTATATAAAATTAATGGTTGATGATTTTCACGATATTGCAGGGGATAGACACTTTGCTGATGATCAAGCCATGATAGCCGGCTTTGGTTATTTAGATAATCAAAAAGTCGCTATCGTTGGAATTGAAAAAGGTCGAAAGACAAAAGAAAAAGTTGTTCACAATTTTGGAATGCCACGCCCTGAAGGTTATAGAAAAGCCCTTCGTGTAATGAAAATGGCCAGTCGTTTTAATATTCCAATCGTTGCGTTAGTCGATACTCCGGGTGCTTATCCAGGTATAGGTGCCGAAGAGCGCGGACAGGCTTCTGCCATCGCGGAAAACCTTGCTGAAATGTTTGATATCAATTCACCAATCGTCGCCGTTGTCATTGGAGAAGGTGGATCAGGTGGTGCGCTTGGTATCGCTGTCGCTGATAAAGTTTTAATGATGGAATACTCTGTTTACTCAGTTATTTCGCCAGAGTCATGTGCTTCTATTTTATGGGCCGACCCAAAAATGGCAGAAACTGCGGCTAACGGCTTACAGCTTGGCCCGGATAAAGCATTAGAGTTACAAGTCATAGATTCAATTATTCCTGAGCCAGCAGGTGGAGCACACCGAGATTGGAATAACTCAGCTGAAATAGTTAAAAAATCAATTCTTAAAGAACTTAAAGGACTGACTAATAAAAAATCAGATGTTCTTAAAAAGAAGAGATATGAAAAATTTAGAGTGATCGGTAACCAAACATTGATTTGGAAGGATTCAAAATAAAAGTGACGACATTACAATCAATGACAGGTTTTGGAAGAGGTGAGGCTGGTAATGATGATTTTCATCTTGTTGTTGAAATAAAATCAGTAAACCATCGCTATAAAGATCTTCGCTTTAGAATGCCGAGCTCATTTAATTCTCTTGAGCAAGAGTTAAGACAAAGTATCGGTGAAAAATTTCGTCGAGGAAGTTTTGATATCTCCATCCACTTAAAAAGAGCTGAGGGAAAATCAAAGTTTGATGAAATTGATAATAATAAAGTTGAACAATTTATAAAAAAAATATCCTCAATTAATGGCGTCAGCTCGAGTCAAATTCAAATTGATCCAACAGCTTTTTTAAGATCAGAGTTTCTAAAAGATCAAGACTTAGAGGCAGACCCAGTTCTTCCCTCATTACTTAAAGAAGCCTTCGCTCTAGCCATGCAAGACTTAGAAAAGTCGCGCAATCAAGAAGGCGAAAAACTTACAAAGATTATGCAAGCCCATCTTGAGGAGTACCTCAAGCAATTCAAAATCATTGAAGGAAAGGCTGATAACTTTAAAGCTATTATAGAAGAGAGATTAAAAAAGAAAATCGCTGAAATTTCGAAAGAAATTACAATTGATGAACCAAGATATCTTCAAGAAGTTATTTATTATTTAGAAAAAATGGACGTCCATGAGGAAATTAATCGCGTTAAATCTCATGCGCAAAAATTTGATAAATTAATAAGTTCAGGCGGTGAAGCCGGACGACAGATTGATTTCTTAGTTCAAGAACTTGGGCGTGAGACAAATACGATGGGCTCAAAGTCTTCTATTGAAGAGATTTCACAAGCTGTGGTTCAAATGAAATTACAACTTGAAAAGATTAGAGAGCAAGGATTAAACCTTGAGTAAGAACGGTAAATTAATAGTCGTCGTTGCACCTTCCGGTTCTGGCAAATCGACTTTAATAAAAAGACTTAAAAAAGATTTCCCGAGTCTTGAAGAAAGTGTATCGACGACGACAAGACCAAAACGAAAAGGTGAGCGTCACGGCGAAGCTTATTTTTTTGTTGATAGGGAAGACTTTCTTTCAATGAGAAAAAGAGAGGAGTTTTTAGAGTGGGCAGAAGTTCACGGAAACTTCTATGGTACCTCTAAAAGATTTGTAGAAGGTCGATTAGCTTCAGGTAAAGATTTGCTATTTGATCTAGATGTTCAAGGTGTCGACAATATGAAAAAAGCTTTTGGTGAAAAAGCCAATGCTATTTTTATTGCACCACCTTCTATTCAAGAGCTTGAGCATAGACTTAGAGGAAGAGGAACCGAAGCTGAAGAGGTTATCCATCTTCGAATCGAAAACGCGAAAAAAGAATTACTAAGACAAGATGATTATGATTTTAAAGTAGTTAATGATGATATTGAAGGAGCTTATACAAGTCTTAAGCAAATCATTTCATCAATTTTAGAGAGCTAAAGGGCCGTATGTATAACCGTCTAGATTTTTCCCACGAAAGAGAGCTTTCCTATGAGGAAATAGAAAGACGTGTGCGCGGTTACTTTCCGGAAGCTGATTTTGCGATGCTTAGACGAGCCTTTGATTTTGCTCAAAAGGCTCACTCTGGACAAAAAAGAAGCTCTGGAGAAGATTATTTTATTCATCCATGCAACGTAGCAGCGACACTAATTAAGCTTCGTTTAGACATGGATTCTATTATTGCAGGCTTTCTTCATGATGTTGTCGAAGATTGTGATGTCACACCAGAAGAACTTGAAAAAGAATTCAATACCAATGTCGCTCAAATCGTTGTTGGTCTAACAAAAATTAGTAAGATTAAGTTTAAAACCAAAGAAGAAAGCCAAGCGGAAAACTTTAGAAAGATGGTTGTCGCGATGGCCAAAGATCTTCGAGTTATTATCGTAAAGCTCGCTGATCGAATGCATAATATGCGTACTCTTCAGTACGTGTCTGAAGAAAAACAAAGAAAGATCGCCCAAGAAACATTAGATATCTATGTTCCGCTTGCAAGTCGCTTGGGTATCAACTCTGTTAAAAGTGAGCTTGAAGATCTATGTCTTCGCTTTCTTCACCCTGAGATTTATTATCGCCTTGCTGAAAAAGTAGCGATGAAAAAAGGGGACCGCGATACTTATATTCGCGATACGATTGGCGTTATCCAAGATCGTCTTTTAGAGTATGCAGTAAAGGCAGAAATTAAGGGTCGTCCAAAGCATTTTTATAGTATCTATAAAAAAATGACAGCTCGTGGAGTTGATTTTGATCAAGTTCAAGATGTTCTAGCGTTTAGATTAATCGTTCCAAATATCACTGAGTGTTATAAAGCTTTAGGAATTGTTCATAGTTCTTTTAAGCCAATTCCTGGACGTTTTAAAGACTATATCGCTATTCCTAAAGTGAACGGATATCAATCTCTGCATACAACTGTTATTGGGCCAAAAGCAGAACGTATCGAAATTCAAATTCGTACCAATGAAATGGATGACGTGGCAGAAACAGGGGTTGCGGCTCACTGGAAATATAAAGAGGGTTTAGCTGCTGGTAAGGCAAAGCTTGATTGGGTTCAAGAACTTCTTGAGTTTAATAAGAGTACAGAAAATAGCTACGAATTTATGAACGTTGTTAAAAACGATCTTGATATCGGTGGCGTTTTTGTTTTCACTCCTAAAGGTGATGTGCGTGAGCTTCGTTACGGTGCCACTCCTCTTGATTTTGCTTACGCCATTCACACAGATGTGGGACACCACTGCGTCGGTGCAAAAGTCAACGGTCGAATCGTTCAGTTGAAGTACACCTTGAAAAGTGGCGATACTGTAGAAATTTTAAGTAGTAAAAATCAGAATCCAACAAAAGATTGGTTAAATATTGCGAAAAGCTCAAGAGCTAGAAGTAAAATTAAAGCTTACTTGATGAAAATTGAGCGTGAACAAGATCGTGAAACTGGTCTTGATATTCTTGAAAAAGCACTGCGCGTTTTTGGTAGCTCCATTAAGAGTATTAAAAAGAACGGTGACTTTGAAGAGCTGATTAATACTGGCTCTGCTCCGAATGAAGAAGATCTCTACGTTAATATTGGTAGTGGAAAACTACAGGTTAAAGAACTATTAGCCAGACTACCTTCTCTTCATAAGGGAAATAAAGAAGCTCCTGAGTATAATGAAAGCCTTACCAAGGCTGATGAATATTCTAAAAAGCTAACAGGTGAAGTTCGTCGTCGTGCCAATAAAGATAACGCTGTTATTGTTGATGGTATGGATGATGTGATGGTCAGAATGGCCAGATGTTGTAATCCAATTCCAGGTGATCCAATCGTTGGCTATATCACTCGTGGACGCGGAATAACTGTTCACACATCAGAGTGTACTCGAGTCGATGCTGGTGATATTGGACGTGTTATTAGAGTTGAATGGAACCCTGACTTTAGCTTTAAACATCCAGTCAATATTAGAGTCGTCACGCATGATAAGCCTGGTATTCTTTCTTCAATCTCCAAAGTTATTAATGCTAACGGCGTCAATATTCGCTCCGCTTTGGCCAAGAGTATGCCGGATAGAAAAGGTAGCTTTGTCTTTGAAGTAGAAGTTAAAGACTATAGTGAACTTGTGAAAACAATTAGTACGATTGAGTCTCTTGAGGAAGTGATTTCGGTTAGTCGGGCATAATCCCGATTTTATCCATGTCAGTATCCCAAAGCATCAAGAACAACCATGTTCTTGTATATTTGAATGCCTCAGTTATAAGAATTTTCATATTTCTATATTTAGTGAAATCAGTTTCAACACCTGAATAGTAAAACTCTGTTTTATCTTCATCGCGGCGAAGACTTTCAACAATCTTTTGGATTCGTGCAATATGATAATCATGAGAGATAATCAGAATTTTCTTAAGAGCAAAGTTGTGGCGAAGATGCTTATAGGTTGCCATGACATTTTCAACAGTATTTCTAGCCTGATAATCAATCTCTAGCAGGTTAATATCGATATCCTCAGCAGTTAAAGGCGAAACAAGGCTGTCGACTGAGTTAGTTTTATATACACCTGAAATAAAAATTTGCGATTGTCTAAAAGCGCGAGCTTTTTGGATAGCGTAAGGAATTCTTCCTTGGTCACCGGTAAAGACAACTATGAGATCTGGTTGTTTTTGGAAAAAGGCTAGATCTGCTTGCCTCGTCGATTGTCTCGCAATTGTCACAAGAGCAAGACAAAGAATGGCATAAGCAATACTTGAAAAAATAAAAATCGCAGCAATATTAAATAAAGCCCTTCTGGCTTTAGTCGATTTTGATTCGAACATATATTTGCTGCGAAATAACATCCTAGCGAGCCGCTATCACTTCAATTTCAACAACTGCACCCTTTGGTAGCGCAGAAGCTTCAATGCAACTTCTTGCAGGATAAGGGGCTTCGAAAAAAGCGGTATAGGCTTCATTCACCTGAGAGAAGTTAGCTAAATCAGTGAGGAAAATTGAAGTCTTAATAATATTTGAACGTTTTAAATCTTGTGATTTTAATAGACCGTCAATATTGCTCAGAGTTTGTCTTAATTGTGGGCCAAAGCCTTCAGCTAAAACTCCAGTTTTTGGATCAAGTCCAATTTGTCCTGAGAAATAGAAAGTTCCATTAAGCTCAACACCCTGAGAGTAAGTACCAACAGCAGCAGGAGCTAAATCAGTTGAGATAATATTTTTTGTCATAGAAGCCTCTATTTTTGCGCCATTCTTTCTTCGTGAAGAAGAGCTGTTAATGTACACATATTCACAATTTCTGAAACAGGTGCCGTTCTTTGAATAATATTTACTGTTTTAGCCATTGGTACCAATATTGGTCCAATCGCACTGGCATCTGAAAGTTGAGATAAAAGTTTGTAACTAATATTGGCAGAATTAAGTTCAGGGAAAATCAGGATATCACTTGGCCCATCAAGTTCTGTAAATGGGAAAAGCTTATCGAGAATCCCTTTGTTAACAGCAACATCAGCCTGAAGTTCACCGTCACATTTTAATTCAGGATGCTTTTCTTTCGTCAGAGCAACAGCTTTTTGAACTTTAGCGGCATTTGGATGTCTATTGGAGCCGTAAGTTGAGTAACTTAAGAAAGCAACTCTAGGTTCACGCTTCATTAAACTTCTATAAAGCTCTGCGGTTGAAATGGCGATCTCTGATAGATCTTCGGCGCTAGGATCAAGTTGAGCCGTACAGTCAGCAAGAAAGAGAACTCTATCTTTAAAGTTTAGAGCGAAAATACCAGCAGCTTTTCTTTTGTTTCTTGTGCCAATAACGTTCATGACAGGAACAAGACAGCTTGGATAACTTAATGTTGGTCCGGCGATAAAGGCATCTGCATGACCTTTTTTAACTAGCATTGAGCCAAAGTAGTTCTCATGGCTCATTAAGTCTTCAGCATGGTTAAAGGTTACACCGCGTCTTTGTCTGTCTTTAGTAAACTGCTTACAGAATTCATTAAATTCTGGATGCTTGGTTGGGTTAATGATCTCGACCATATCTTTTAAATGAGAAGTTCCAATCTTATCCATTTTTGCATGAATCTTCTTTGGACTTCCAAGCAGAACTGCCTCAATACGATCTTCTGATAGAAGCTGGCTAACAGCTTGAAGAATTCGTGAGTTCGTACCTTCTGCAAAAACCAGTTTAGTTTTTTTCTTATTTTTATCAACATGAGCTGCGTGACGATCTCTTAAACGTTTAATGAAAGAGCCGGAAGTGTTTAGTCTGTTTGCAAGGTTAGAAGCATACTCAGCTAGATTATCAATTTGCAATCTAGCGACACCGCTTTCCATTGCAGCTTTAGCAACCGCAGGAGCAACTCGAGTCAGTGCGCGTGGATCAAATGGTTTTGGAATAATGTACTGAGGACCAAACTTAAAGTCTTGATTGCCGTAAGCCATCTTAACTTCATCTGGAACTTCTTCTTTGGCGAGATCTGCAATCGCTTTAACGGCTGCAAGTTTCATCTCAGCATTAATCTTTGTTGCCCTAACATCTAGAGCACCTCTAAAGATAAATGGAAAACCTAAAACGTTGTTAACTTGGTTTGGATAATCAGAGCGGCCAGTAGCAACAATGGCATCGCTTCGGACAAGCGCTACTTCTTCAGGCGTAATTTCGGGCTCTGGATTTGCCATGGCAAAGATGATTGGATTTTTTGCCATTGTGGCAACCATTTCTTTGGTTAGAACACCTTTAGCAGAGCAACCAACAAAAGCATCAGCATCTTTCATCGCATCAGCTAAGGTTCTTTTGCTTGTTTCAATAGCAAATTGTTCTTTATATTTATTCATTCCATCAGTACGACCTTTATAAATGACACCTTTTGAATCAGTCAGAATAAGGTTTTGTGGCTTTAAGCCCATATCAAGAAAGATTTTGGCGCAAGCAATAGCTGCAGCACCAGCACCGCTGAAAACAACAACCATGTTTTCAATTTTCTTTTTAACAATTTCTAAGGCGTTTTGAAATCCAGCTGCTGCAATGATAGCAGTTCCATGTTGGTCATCATGGAAGACGGGTATATTCATCTTCTCAATAAGTTGAGCTTCAATTTCAAAACACTCAGGCGCTTTGATATCTTCAAGATTAATTCCACCGAAAGTTGGCTCCATAGCAGCGACAATACTAACCATCTCTTCAACAGTTTCAGCATTGAGCTCGATATCAAAAACATCGATGTCGGCAAACTTTTTAAAAAGCATGCCTTTACCTTCCATCACTGGTTTACCAGCTAGGGCTCCAATATTTCCTAAACCTAAAACAGCACTACCATTTGATACAACACCAACTAAGTTTCCTTTGGCGGTATATTTGTAGGCATCATCTGGATTTTTAGCGATATCTAAACAGGGTTCAGCGACTCCGGGTGAGTAGGCTAAAGAGAGATCATTAGAAGTAATAGATGATTTTGTTGGAATAACTTCCATCTTACCTGGACGGCCTTGGGAGTGATAATCCAGCGCCTGTTGGCGTTTGCTTTCGCGATCGTTACTCATGCGTATTTCCTTGGTTTCAAGTTACAAATTAGCGCCCATAGATTAGTCCAGTTGGGACAACCTAGCCACACAAAGCAAGGCGTTATTTAGTGATTTTGGCAGGAAAAATGAGGATGATGCTAGTAGACAACATGCCTATATAAAGCGCGTCTAAGTTGGTCCATAAGCCGCTAAGCGGCATTAGTCTCCAAGCGGTGGTGGTGATAATGCCAAAGAAGCAGGCAAATAAAAATTGGTTTTCACTTATTTTACCCGGTCGCAAATATCCAAATAAGACCGGAACTAACAAGCATGAAGCCGAATAGCTTCCCAAAGTTTTCCAAGCTACTTTGATACTACCTTCGAATGCCATTGCTAGAAGCCAGCCAACTAATGAGACAAAAACAAGTGATAAAATATGCGAGGTACGAGTCGATATCTTTTTAAAATGAAAAAGATCATAGTGAATAGTCGTTGAGGCCAAAAATAAATAGGAATCAAGCGTTGATAAAACAGTTGCCAGAATTCCAGCTAAAAAGAAACCTCTTAGGCCGTCGGGTAAAATTGATAAAGCATAATCAACGTAAGCACTACTTGAAGCGGCCTCTGGCATTGCAGCTCTGGCATACATAGCTCCAAAAGTCGTACATAAATCAAAACCAATCCAGATAATGGTTGAAATGATAATTCCTTTTTTAGCTACTTTCGAATTCGTTGCTGCAAAACATCGCTGATAAAAATTAGGATCAACTAAAGTTGATAAAGCGATAAAACCCCAAACTAAAGTTTGTGCCAGTCCTACATCTGAGGTGGGATGAAAATGATGAGCTGGTAAATTAAGTTTTAAATAACTTAACCCACCAAATTGTTGATAGCTAAAAAAGATCACTAGAAATACCGCTAAGCACATCACGAAAAATTGAATAAGATCTGAAAAAACAACAGCTCTAAATCCGCCCCATGCTGAATATAAAATGACAGTAAGAGTGCCAATTGCCATTGAAAAAGGAAGTGACCAGCTGGTAAATGAGCTGACAATAATGCCAACGCTTATTATGTAGGCGACAGGTATAACGTTAAAAAGATTAAAGAGTGCGCCAAGTTTAGCAGCGCGAGGGCCAAACATCGATCCTAATAGCTGAGGCATTGTCAGAGAGTTTTTTGAGCGAATCTTATCGACGAGAAATAGGGCAAAAATCAAATAGGTGATATACCAAAACACACCTTGAGTAAGAAAATTATAAATGCCTTTTTCAAAAGCAATTTGTGTTACGCCAAAAATACCACCGTACCAAGTTGCCACAAGTGTTGCGACAAAAAGAGGTAAGGTTAGTTGTCTTCCCATCAAGAGAATTTCTAAGACTGAATGATCGTCACTATGGGTTTGTTGTTTGTGTTTTAAGTGTCCGTAAATGACGCTTGAAACTGTTAAAAGCAAAACCAGACCAAAGATTAGCCAATCAAGTGTGCTCAATATTCCGATGATATTGCTCAAATTCTCTCCAAATCTTTCATTTCTAATGAAAGATTAGCATAAATAGCTGAAAAATGGTCGTCTACAATTCTTAAAACTTGAAAGATTTTATCAGACTTTAGCACAAGTCATTTGCATTCAATATTGTCATTATGCCCAAGCTTTGAAGGACTTACCCATGTTTTATGGGACCTTATGGAGGAGAAGCAATGGTCATGAAAAATTTTACACATTCGTTAGTTATTCTAACTGCCATCATCTCAGTTGCCTGTGGCAAGAAAGAGATGAGCGATTCAACGAAAGCAATATCTTCAAGTGTTATTATAGGAGATATTAACTGGCAGGAGACAGAAGATCTTGCGGCTTCTTCTTTTAAGGCTATTAATGCAAGAGCAGTTGGTAAAATTGTTCTTCCATGGGCGGACTCTCGCTGTACGGCATTTTTAATTTCTGAAGATGTCATTATGACAAATCGTCATTGCATTGAGCAGGCTTCACATGCTGAAGGCGTAACAGCGACATTTGATTTGGTTGCAGGTTCTACTGAAGAATCACGTCAAGTTTTCGATTGTTCTGAGTTCATTGGTAATAATGACGAGTTAGATTTTGCTCTTTTAAAATGTCAGGGCGCTCCTGGTGCTCAATACGGTTTTGTAAGTCTATCTACTGTTGCAGCAGCTCCAAGTTCTGATCTTTATGTTATTCACCAAAACTGTGATTACTATACTGTTCAAGATTGCGTTCCAACAAAGAAAATTTCAGAAGGTAAGCTCGTTAGTATTAGAGAAGAAGATGGAGAGTACGTTCATAATGCAGACACTTTAGGTGGATCATCAGGAAGTCCTGTTTTTGGTGAAGATAATAAAGTTATCGCTATTCACCACGCCGGTGCTGGTGGATGGTTTAATGGTCGTGGTTATGAAAACTATGCTGTTCCAATGCATAAAATTGTCGCCAAAATACAATCAAGCTTTCCAGCAGTTTTAGGTGGGCAAGCACCAAGTGAGCCAACACCTACACCAGCTCCAACGCCAAGTGAGCCAAAGGTTCCTGTTTTAGTAAAAAATAAAAAATACGCAGGTGAAGTTGTTGCTGGTCAGTCAATTAAGGCACAGTTTAAGCAAACAGCATTTGGTAGCGTAAAAGTCGTGATGGAAATCGCGGCAGATGCAGGAGATCTTGATCTTTACGTGCTTGATGATGCAGGTAAGACTGTAGCTAAGAGTGCAGGTACTTCTAAGCTCGAACAAGTCAGCGCATCTCTTGCAAAAGGTACATATACCATAGTTGTTTTAGGTTATAGAAATGCTTCAGGTTCATTTAAAATTAAGATTAATAACGCTAACTAATTAACCAATGTTCTTAAAAAAATCATGGGCACGCTCTTCGGACCAATAAAGTCGATCAGAGTTAAAACTAACAAAACCAACGTGCCCACCGGTTTTTGGTATTTCTAAGAAAATATTTTTATTTCGACGTGCTTCCTCAATGGGGAAGCACTCTTTAGTTAAAAAAGGATCGTCCTTAGCATTAACGATGAGAGTAGGAATATTGATTTTTTCAAGCCAAGGCTTACAGCTCACTTCTTTATAATAATGACTACCATCTTTAAAACCATGCAGTGGACCTGTGAATCGATCGTCAAATTCTTGAAAGGATTTAATCTTATCAATTCCTTCAAGCGAAACACCTAAATCCATCATCTGACTTTTGTCTTTAATTTTTTGTCTCATGGTAATAAGAAAACTTTCTAGATAAAAACGATAACGTCTTCGACTGATTTTTTCAGCGGATTTTCCAAGATCACATGGTGCTGAGAAAATGGCTGCGCTAGAAATTGCTGGGGCAAGTTGACTCGCTCTTTGTCCGAGGTAAAGCGCAGTTAAATTTGCTCCAAGACTAAAGCCTACGAGGAATATTTTTTTATACGAATGCTTGAGGCCGTATTGGACCATAAGATCGAGATCATCCGTCATACCCGCATGGTAAAAACCAGGTTGCTTATTGAGTTCACCACTACAGCTTCGCATGTTCCAGGCCAAAACATCTTTTCCGTTCATATTAAAGTGCTTAGTCATGCCTTTGATGTACTGAGAATCTGATGATCCTTCTAAACCATGAGAAACAATAACAAGTTCGTCAGAACCAATAAGTGACAGGTCCACATCAAGAAAATCGCCACATATTGTATTAAAGCGACTTCGCTCGAATTTTACGTCATGAATTTTTCTGAAAAAATAAGGATAAAGAGTTTGAAGGTGACCATTAGAAAATAAGGGTGGTGCCTTGTAGGATGAGCTTTCGATATATGGCACTGAGATCTCCTTCTCATTATTCTTAAGTCCTTTATTCTATTGGGTTTATATCGTTATTTCTTGTGGGGGCAACCTCTGCCCTGCCAATCCAATAAGGCACTACAAGCTTTGCTAAGAGCTTGAAATAACGATGAAATTTGCTTTTCAACTTTCACATTGCTTCTTCATCATTTCAATCGGTTAGAGGTGTTTTGTCGTGTTTCGTAATTGTTTAGTGGAGTGTATCTCTTTGAAATTAAAGAGTTTTCTTTAGACAGGCAGAAAGAACCTTTGTTGTTCTAAACCTCAACAGTTTTTATAATAGAGGAATAGAAACAATGTATTTTCGTTAATTTGGGTGGTTTATGAAAACAATCAATTTCCTCAAAGTGATACTGTTGGCGCTTTTAGTTCTCAGTAACGCTCAAGCGGCACGTCTTTCAGATGAGGAGAAAAAAGAAGTTGAAACTCAACTTGAAGAGCTTATTAAAGAATCCAAAGATGACAAAGGCGTCATTAACATGGATCGCTTTAATACGTATGCATTCAATTCGCTGGAAGAATTTCATGTGGATAGGAAAATTACTCGCGAAGAACTTCTTAAGTTTAAAGAAGAACTTGAAAGAGTTCGTGTCAAAGTTGCCCCAGCAGATCGCGAAAAACAAATTAAAGATCTATTTAATGCAAATCTTTTAGCTGTTGTTCAGTCCAAGGGTAAGCCGCTTATTAAAGTTGGTGGCCAATGTAACCATTGGGATTGTGAAAAAGGTCTAGAATGTGCACCAGTTCCTCCTCGTGTTGAAGCTAAGCTTCCAAAAAAGGGTGGAGATGTCGAGTGTAAACAAGATAGCGATTGTAATTCAGGTGAATGCTTTGAAAGAGATGATGGGAAAAAGGTATGTGAATACACTTACAAATGTTTTAGACCAGTTAAGTTAAAAAGTTCATGTCTTGAAAATCCAATATGTGCTGGCGGAGAATGTGTTGAAGTTTATTTCTCAGATGCAAATATTGGTGCTTGTAGTTCAAACGGAAAATCATGTAAGAAAAATGTAGAATGTTGTTCGGATAGCTGTGTAAAAGGCAAGTGTGAAGAGAACTACCGTTGTGACGACTGTATTTCAACTGGCAAATTAAAACGCGGTCAAAAGTGTTGTGAAGATAAAGCCTATGAAAAAGACGGAAAATGTCTACCTCTGACAGTTCCTCTGAATCCATTTGTTTATATTTTAAAAACTGTTATCGATGTCGTCATTCCACAGGCTCACGCAATAATGGAAGACGATTGTTTAACTCGAGATGACGGTGGAAATCTCATTCCATGTGGCGGATCGGGATCTGGCGGACCAGCTCCAACACCTCCACCAGTCAATGCTAATGCTCAATATAGAAGTGGTGTGAACTCAAATAGCGCAATGAAAATTGGTCAAGGAATTGATCAATCTTCTATTAACTTTAACGGTCAAGCTGAAATTGATCGTTTTAATTTAGTTCCTGATGAAGGCAGTAATTTTGAAACTTGTAATATTAATCTTTTAAATGATTACGCCAAAAAATTAAGAGAAACTCCTATGCCAGGAAGTCCAAATGTAACAATGTTGCAAGTTGAATTGGCTCTCCTTGGTTTTGAATACATCGCCGGCGGTAATAAACAGATTGATGACTATTGGAAAGGTGGAAGTTCAAATAAAACACTTCATAAAAGAATTTCAGAAATCGCCAATAAGAGAACTGTTATTAGAAATGATTTTTACGGTGATCTACGTTGGTTCGAACCAAAAGTTAAATGTCTTTGCTTAGAGAAAACTGGCTGGAAACAAATGACTCCAGAGCAAAAAGATGAGTATAAAAACGAGTGTCGTCTTGGTCTTGCTATACCTCCATTACAAGGTGGCTCACCAGAGGATATTGCTGAGTATAGAGCAAAAAGAGATGAGCTTGCCGCTCAATCAGCTATGAGTGTTACAGAATGGAATGCAAAAATTTCTGAAAATATTAGAGCAGAGGAAGCTGGTGAGATAGAAGAGGGGAATGATGCCTTAGGGATCAAGGCCCTTGAGTTGTTAGAAGCATGGGCAACAGCAAATGCAACAATTGAAGAGATTAGCCTTGTTACTGCAAATATCTCAATGACTGAGCTTAATACGGTTTATTCGTGGATGCAGACTGAAGCTAAGTGGTCAGATGTTCAAATGAAAGATAAGAGTTTATACGCATTTAATGTAAAAAATGAAGGTGGTCCAAGTGATCCGATGCTAGCAATTGCATTACTTTCAGCTGGAGTTCTTGCAATCGTCGGTGGTTTTGCATTTTCTGCAACAATTAGTGCTTGGACAACTATTGGTATCTTAAGCTTAAGTGGTGCGTCTCTTGGAGCCGGAATGTGGATGATCGGCTCACTTCGTGGAGCATGGTTTTCAGCTGCACCATATGTAACTGATAAACAAACTGGTTCATATAAATGTGGTAAAAGTGATACCTGTTTTAAATTCCAACGTACACTTCACCAACCCTACAACACAGTTTGTAATAAAAATATTTCTGCCACAGGTTGTATTAAACATTTTGTTGTTGTTAAAGAGAACGGTCAAGATAGTATCCTTGTTGATCCATGGATTCCTCAATATGTAGAGAAGGCTTCAATTATTAAAGACGGACGCTTTCAGGCGGATCTTCTCGATACTGGTTTTAATCAAGCTTATAATTATATGAAGTCATCAATGCAGTCGCCGAGTGATTCAAAGGCAGGACTTTGGGATAAGAGTATTTTCCAAAATACAGTTATTAATAACCAAGCACTTGGGAAATATGCTCCTGCACTTAATAATCAAGCTAGTAATTATGTTGTAAGTGAAGTTACGAAAAAAGCTATTGTAGATACAGCTGCACAATTTCTTATTGATCAGGGATGGGCAACAGGTACTGTCCAAGCAGAAGCTTTTGGTCAGTATGTATTTAAGAATCATTTTACTTGGGCCAAACAAACTTATGGTGATGTGATTGCTTATCCGGCGCCAGGCCTAACATCTTACCTAGGATTAATTGCCAACGGACTTGCATCTCAAATGGATTTTAATGCTGGTTTAGCAGGTGGTTTTAGAGAACTTGCAAATAGCTATAGAGGTGAAATTGTAAGACGTGGTGGTGACTTTGATAGAGATGGTAATAGGGTTGTCATCGGGGGAAGACCTGAGGGCGGCGATCTTTCTGGACTAAATGGTGATCAGGGAGCCGGAAGTGGAATTAATTTTGGTGAAGGCACCGGATTTGGTGGCTTTGGAAGTGGTAGTATTGCAGGCTTTGGTAATGGCTCTGGAACTCTCTCAGGAAGTAGCTTTGGAGATGGTGGATTTAACAGCTCATTATTTAGCTCTGGAGTAAATGCTGCACTCTCAAATCTGAGAGATTTTAGAAAAGCTCAAAAGAGTGAAGCTGATGAATTTAAAAAGAGAAATGCTGGTACTGAGAGAGGTCGTAATTTGATTGAATCAGCAGAGAACTTTAGAGATCAGTTTTATACAGATTCTCTAAAGGGAAATAATCTTGGAAAAGGTGGTAATGGAAGCGGCTTAGGCGGCGGTTCAGGAAACTCATTGGCTTCAGGTGGAAAAATTAAATTAGGATCTGATGGCGCAAACGGTGATGGTAGTGGAGCGAATGGAAAATCAGGCTTGTTTTCTGAGGGGATTGGTAGATCAAACGGTAATGGTGGAGCCAATGGAGCCGGAGGAAACGGAGTCGGTGGTTTTGGTCAATTTGGAAATGATTATAATAATGGAAATAGTGACGGTTTAAGTGCCGATGGTAGTGAGAGTGGTAACGGTGTTGGCCGAAATGGAAATATGAGCGAAGAAGATGCAAGAAAACTTGCTGAAGCTATTAAAAATAGAAATGCAAAAGATGGCGAATATGGAAGAAAAGATGGCATGACTCTCTGGGAGATTGTGACCAATACGTATATTAGAGTTTATGATCGCTTATTAGAGAGAAAGTCTAACGATTTGGAATAGAGATTAATGACCGAAAGCCTCGAAAATGGCAAGGATGCCGATTCTAGAATTCAATGCTTGGATTTCCTTCGAGGCTTCTTTGTTTTCCTAGCACTTTGGCAGCATTTTGGTTTCTATATAAATTATTGGTATGTAAATTACTATCAGGGATGGAGCTATTGGGGAGAGTTGTTTGAAGCTCATGCCCCTTTTGTTAACATACAAATTTCCGTTGATTCTTTGAGCCACCTTGCGGCTTGGGTTTTTACTCCATGGGTGTCTCAAATCTATCTGTTTTTGGCTGCATTTAATCTAGCAAAACCATCAAGTCATAAAAACAAGAATCAAAAGATCGCTGTTTTTTGTGGTTTATTTCTTTTATTCACTTTTGAAAATTTTATTGTAGCTCCAAATATTGGAGAAGCGCTTTCCTTATATCCGCTTCAAACGTGGATGATTTGCTTAATTTTAATATTTATTGTTTCCGACAAATTTCAAGAAAAGGGGATATGGTTTCTGTTTTTTACAGGCCTATGCCTATCAATCCTTCCAGTGGATAATCTAATAAACTCATTTGAACAAATGGGCAGAGAGTATATTCATACAAATTTCGAAATCGATGCACGACCACATTATTTTTTATCGAGCGCATGCTTGGGATATTTATTTGGAAGGTCTTGGTGGATAAGTCGATTAGAAAATTGGAAACAATGGCTCGTCGCAAGTACGATATTGATATTACTATGGATTATCTTTGGACAGGAGTTTAACGTAAATCCAAGCGACGTTTTTGCGAGTGAACATGACCAAGCTAAGAATATTTTTGGTCTCTTTGGCATTCACGGAATTGAAATCTTAATTGTTGGAACATTTTTATTCTTCTATCGAAAAGGGTTCGATGTACGTATAAAGTTTTTCAACTGGATTGGTCGATATTCATTATTAGTCTTCTTTTTGCATCGAATTATTTTTACAAAGATTATCATGCCCATTCGTATGTTAGTGTACAATGTTTGGGAGTTTAAAATTGAAGCACATTTTTATGAATTCTGGTTCTATATTCTAATTATCGTTTTTTGTGCTTGGTTAACTAGGAAATTGAGAATTCTAGCTTATCTTGAAGGGAAGTAATGCAAACCGATTCCGTACATTTAATATTAGATTTATGGATGAGTGAGAATTGGTCTGATTCATGGGTAAAAAAAATTGAAGAAATTATCGACAGAGAATTCAGTGTCGTAAAAAAAATCCGACATGATTTTGAACCACATGGAGAAACAGTCGCTTATATCTTATCTGAGTCGCATTTTACTCTTCATTCGTATCCTGAGGAAAACTACATAAGCTTAGATATTTACATTTGTAAGCCCAATTATAGTTTTGTAAATTTAGTAAGCGAAATTGAGGAATTTCTTCCTATTTCAAAAATCAACAATAGAACAATGAAAAGAGGGGAGTATGCTCTTCCCTTACTGACTCGCTGGAAAAATGCAGAACTTGTTCTCTTGGTTACGACATTTATTGTAGCGGCCTGTAGTCTTTTATATGAACTCTTACTAGCTCAGAATCTTTCTACTGTACTCGGAGATAGTGCTCACAGGTATAATGTCACGATAGGTCTTTATATTGCGTCGATGGGATTAGGGGCGTTGCTCTATAATAAATTTAACTTTCAAGATAAAATTAAGTCCTTGTTTAAAGTTGAGATACTGCTAATCGTTTTTGGCGGACTTTCCCCGATAGCGGCGATTATCTTAGATTCAATCTTAAGAGATCATTATATTTTATTATCTGTGTTTCTTCACCTGCTCATTATCATTATTGGGGTCTTGTCAGGATTTGAACTACCACTTCTAATGGATATAGGTAAAAAAAAGAGAGAACGTTTGGCTACAATCGTTCTTGGTGTTGATTATGTTGGTACGCTCTTTGCTGCGATCTTGTTTCCTTTGCTTCTTGTTCCTTTGTTTTCAATCTTTGGAATTGCGGCGATTGTCGCTGGTCTAAATAGCCTTGTTGCGATTTCGTTTATTCGATTGATTAGTTTTAAAAATAATAAAGAAAAGACTCTCTATTATTTAGTCTCTGCCATGTGTATCTTTTTTGCTTGGTACGGAATCACAAATGAAGAAAAAATCAGTGAGTATTTAATTTCAAGATATTTCCTCGGAGCAAGATAGTGAAAAAAAATTATCTGCTACTAACTTGTATACTATCTTTTTGCAGCATTTCTTATGAGCTTCTTTTTGCTAATACATTAGCTATCATGTCTGGTAACGTCGTACTTTGGCACAGCTTAACAATTGGGATTTATATTGCGGGCCTTGGTCTTGGAACTTTTAGATCTGTCGATATCATCATGCCTAAAAAGAAGCTTGTTCGAGTGGAGCTCTTGTTATGCCTTATAGGTGCCATCAGCGTCGCTAGCATTTATTTTATTACTGCAATTTATGAAACGGCGCTATCTATCGCAAAAGCTGGATATATTGCAGATTATTCTTCTTATATAACTTTAAAAACACAGCTGCGTGCATTGTATTTTATTATTTGTGAATCATTAGTTTTTGCTGTTGGCTATCTTTCTGGATTTGAGTTGCCACTTATTATGGCGATGGCTTCAACTGACCTTAATCAAGAAACGATGGATGAATCTAATGAAAATCAATTCATAGCTTTTAATTATTTTGGCACCTTAATTGGAACTCTTATTTTTGCTTATCTTTTAATCCCCATTATTGATGCACTATACACTTCGTTAGTTGTAGCTTCGATAAATTTACTTGCTTGCCTTTGGTTGGTTCTTTCCTTCAAGGCTCAGACAGAGAAGCGTATTAAAGTTTCACTTCTGATTTTTTCCGTTCTTTTAGGCTTCTCATTTTTTTATGCAAAAAGCTTTGAGCAGATTTTTCTACGTGTTTATTACCGTGCAGGAACCACTTTTATCGATGATGATCGCCATGATTTTAAAACTTGGTGGAAAAAGACAATGGATAAAGGTGATGTTGTACGAATAAAAACTCTTTATCAATATATCGATTTCTTTAATGTTTCTTGGAAGGGTAAAGATGAGTTTATTTTAATGATTAATACTAATTTTCAATTTAGTTCTTTAAATGAACGTTATTATCACGAAGGTTTCGTTCATATTCCTGTTCTAATTACTGGAAAAGAACCTGTCGATGTACTGGTTTTAGGCGCAGGGGATGGGTTATTACTTAGAGAATTAAAAAAATATGAGTCAATAAAATCTTTGACTCATGTAGAGCTCGATCCTGAAATGCATGAGCTTTCAAAATCTAATGACGTCATTTCATCTTTGAATGAAGGAGCGCTTTCAGATCCCAATATAAAGACTATCATTGGAGATGCTTTTCAGTTTCTTCGAAAATCTACAAAAAAATATGATGCTATCTTTATCGATTTTCCTTATCCTCAGGACTATAACGTTTCTAAGTTATTTTCATATGAATTTTACACCTTTGTCAGAAGAAACTTAACACCTAATGGTTATGCTGTTTTTGATGTTCCACTTCGTACAAAAGAGGGCTCTACTGCTAGTGAATCGCGTAGGCTAATTGAGCTTCATAGTACTTTTACAGACAGTGATTTTGAGAGAAATTCTATTGTAATGAGTACCGTCTCAAAAGCAGGATTTAAAATCCGTATCCCTTATTTGGTTGGGAAAGAAACGTTTTTGTTAATTACGAATACTAATGAGCAGTTAAATTATGATTTATTGGGAAAGCTTTCTGATCGTTACCCAAATCTTGATAACGATGCGCTTTCTCTTATCAATCGCCAATACTTTCCTCATGTCATTGAAGATCAGTACGTAAACTCAGTCTTTCATCCACTACTAGTAGACTAAATTCATTGAGACCTTAATTTTTTGGCATTTTTTATAACAAATTAGAAGAAATCCAAATAAGTGATCAAAATCACAATTTATAACCATTTGAATTTGCTCAAAAAAATTTCAAATGTCACGAAATGTATATATTTTTAAAATGAATCGACCGATTTAGGATTAGAATTTTTTTAGACATCTAACTCAGCCAATGATGAGGAAAAAATAAAATGGAAACTCTACAACTAGCTTCGATGAAAAAAGAGTTGATCAAAAGAGAGTTGGAAACGACTCCTTGGGAAGGTTTGTGTGAGCTAGCTAAAAAGCAAATGATCAAAAATTTTGAAAGCTTGGAAATTGGAGAAGTTGAGGCTAAGTGTTTAGAGGAGCTTGGATACTACTGCGGAGAGTACGTAAAGTCGGTTGATATGCTTGCGACTCATTGCCTTGTTAGTGCGACAACGACTGATATATTGGCCGGCGCTTTAGTCGCTCTAGAGGCCGAATATAATCTTTTAGAAGATAGAGATGTAGAAAGTTTGTATAAAATCTTTGTTGTTCCAAACGTTGATATTATATTTGAAGAAGAAGTTGAAATTACGGGGCAATTTGTAATTTTAGATAAAGCTTCTTAAAAGATATTAGATTGAATAAATATAAGTAGTTGAAATGATATAGAATCTGCTTTTTGTGTTTTTTTACACACAATTGTCGCCATTTTTCATTTTTTTGAAGTTATACTTTAGAAGCAACATTTAATTCGTGGAGTAATTAAGTGAATAAGCCTTCTAAAGCTGTAATGAAAAAGTCTCTCATAGAAAAAGAAGTTGAAACTAGCTCTTGGGAGATTATATGTGATCTTGCGAAAAAGCAGATCGAGTTTGATTATCTAGCTATGAGTGAAGAAGAAGTTAAAGCAGTTTGTTTGGAGCTTACTAGTTCTTATAGCGGTGAATTCGAAACCGAAATTAAGCGAATCTCTGAGATTGTTTTAGTTAGTGCGACGAAGGCTGATGTCTTAGTTGCAGCTTTTAAGACCTTAGATCGTGAGTATGATGAATTGAGTGAGATTGATCTAAATTGTCTGTATCAAATTTTCATTGCCTCGAATCTGTTCTTTGGAATAGAGGATGTCGATATCGATATAACTGAAATCGTTTTAGATAACAAATCAGAGTAAAAAAAAGCCCCTGAAAAATCAGGGGCTTAATATAAAATGGTACTCCCAAGGGGGTACTATTTTGGTAATTTTCAGGGCTTTATTATTAACCACTTAGGAATGATTACGACGACTTAGCCTTTTTTAACTTTCATCTTCTCTCATCTAATTTCAGTATTTTTCATGTGCCGACCGGTACAAACCGGTACAGATTACAAAAGGTGTTTTATTGACGTACCGAATGTGGTACACTGGCAAAGCCTAAAGGAATTTATGAATGAATCATGTTGTTTGGAATCAAAAGGTACTGAAGGAATTAAGAAGCTTTCCGGAAGAAGTAAAGGATCAGTTGGGCTTTCTTATATATCGGCTCCAGCTTGGAGAGAATGTAGGGATGCCACAATCGCGATCAATGTCTTCACTAGGAATGGGATGTCATGAATTACGAGTCAAGGACAAGTCTGGTATTTTTAGAGTTTTTTACTATTTAAAAATTAAAGACAAGGTTCTTATTTTTCATGCCTTCCAGAAAAAAACAGAGAAAACCTCTGCTAAAGACTTAGAGCAGGGAAAAAAGAATTTAAAGGAGATGTTAAATGAAAAAGTCTAAAGAGCTTATTTCTAAAACCCCAAGTGACATTGCTGAGGCTCTTGGCCTCACTCCGGCACATGCGATTGAGTGGGAATTACGCAAATCGGTAACGAAAAAAATTATCGAAGTTGTTGAGAAAAATTCTATTACAGTGACGAAATTAGCTAAGGAGTCAGGCACTTCTCGTGGACGCATTACGAGAATTTTAAAGGAAGATACGGATGGAATTTCGCTTGATGTTCTCGTTCGTATTTTGGGTGCAGCAGGGCAAAAAATAAAGTTAGCCTATCAAAAAGTTGCGTAAAGAAGGATTTTATTTAAATGAATGGGAGTGACTTTTTTTATCCAAGTTACAGTGAAAGATTAGTTTTAAATAGCAAACATAGTAAAAAAGTTAGAAGCAAAAAGAGATTTATTAGGGGGGGATAAAAAAATGACTGATATAAATACAGTTCGAGATGAATTATATAAAGCGGCTGAGAGAATCGTTAATAGAGAATTAACACCAGTTGAAAAAACACAACTGATCAAATCTTACAATAGTAAGAGTGGGGATATATTTGAAAAGTGCAGGAAGTCGCTCGAAGAGATTTTGAATATAGAACTTACTAACAAACAACTTCTAGAAAAAACCGCAAGTGTTGATCGAGTAATGATGGCTATAAAAAATTTAAAACAACTATCATCCAATTCAATTAAAAGAGCGAAATAATATGGATGCGATATTAGGGAAAATGTTTGGGACAGGTTTATTGGGAGGAGTTCTTGGGTGCTTGAGTGCCTATATATGTTTAATGAATAAAATAAAAGAAAAAGACAAAATCATCGCTCAAACAAAAAAAACAATTGCGGAGTATGAGAATCAAATTGTCGAAAAAGATCGAATTATTGCAGAGACCAAGAAAGTACAGTCTGAAACGGAGCTACAGGCACTAGAGAAGATTAGTGTTAATATTGGAATTCAAGAAATACTTACAAGTGAGAATAATAAATATAAGGAATGTAATACCAAGTTAGCAAATTCTTTAGAGAAAATGGCTAAACTTATGACTGAAAATGCGGATTTAAGTTCAATAAGGAACGAATCAATTAAAAATTTAACTGAAAGTATTGATTCCTTTGCAGGATATTTAGACAAAGCTCGTTATTCGTATAAGAAAGAGCTTCGCAAGACAATAGAAGACATTATTTTAAATGAGGTAGGCGAATTTTTAAGTATGCTTTCGAATTATACAGAAGTATTAAATAGTGTAGATATTTTAAAGCGTTGTGATTCTTCAAAAGTAGAGATTTTTATAGGTTCTAGCTCACTCCATTCTGTGAAAATTTTTTTAAGAGAAGTAACAAATGATCTGGGGAGATCAGAACAATATCGATTTATGGAATTACTGCTTGATATAGTTAAGTCGAATGGCTTCATCGATAAGTCCTTCTTACAGTTCTCCTCTGATTTATGAATGAAATATATCAACACTACAGATATTATAAACGCTCTGAGAGTGAGGCTTATGATTCAATAGAAAGTTAAGAGTATTTATTTAGCTGTTTTTTGACATTTACCTACCGTAATACAGTTATTATAATGGGCGCTTTTGACAGCATTCATATATTAACATTTGTGTAGCTCTTATCAGCCTCGAAAGATAAGTTCATCACTTCCATCTTTTTACTCCTGTTTCGTTTGCACTCTCTTTCATTTCAGTTTTTTACGGACGTCCGCGCTTTCGTGCCAAACGCTGCGCTTTTTTGTCACTACAAGCGCCCCAAAGGGCCGCCCTGAAACTTTCATTCTCGTTCGCTCTGCGCCTGTGTGGCCCCTTCTCTTGGGGTGAAAGGGGTCACAAGGTCGCCTTAAAACTTCAACAGGAGCGAAAAAATGAAAACGATTGATGCACTTAACATTCTAGCGATTAGCGAAAACGAGGTAACACTTGAGATGGTGAAAAAAGCGTACCGCCAAGCCTGTAAGAGCTATCATCCCGACGTTAATCCGGCCGGTACGGCCATGATGCAAGCTGTGAATGAAGCTTATGAATCTCTATGCGCCGAAGTTTTCCCAATCACCTTCAATGATGGCGATATTTCTTCTAGCTACGGTGAAGCACTCAATACTGCACTTAATGCCATCATCTCTTGCTTGGGTTTGAAAATCGAGATATGTGGCGCGTGGATTTGGGTTTCAGGTGACACCAAGACAAACAAAGAAATTCTTAAAGAGGCCGGCTACTTCTGGAGTAAGCCAAAAGAAATGTGGTACTTTCGCCCGCAAACTCAAAAGAAACGCTTTTATCGCGGAAAATCTTCAATTTCAGAAATTCGCTCGAAATACGGATCAGAAGAAATCCGCTCAAGGGCGAGGAAAACACTGGCCTAGGCCGGTGTTTTTTCTATTCGCGCTCGCATAAGGTTGCGTTTGAAGCGTTACTTTTGCGCTCGCTTGTATCGCTACCAATTAAGCCTTATATGCGATACTTCATTGCGATTAGGTTCTAAGTTGCTCATAAATAGATCGTCGATTGGCTGGTAGGGGATATTTATCTCTCAAGGCTTGATGGCCTTAAAGACCATCTTTTCATATCGCATAAGTGTTGTGGGCTTAACTACTTCACTCAGATACATATCGATCATTTTGTCTATTCTGCTGCTTGACCAAAAGTCTAAAAATGTTGGGCGCATTTGTTGAAATCTCTTGTTGTACATTTCAGCTTCAAAGTTTTTTTCTTTTTGAGAAAAAAAGATCACTGGAATTGGTTTTAGTTCGATTGATATAAAACCAGCATTATGAAGAAATCTTGGAATATGGAGGCAAATATCATCAGTATATGTAGTTATATTCTGTCTTAATTCGGCCAACTCACCCATGAGTTTCGCATTATCAGTCTTTAGCCCTAGAAATACATTATCGGCATCTATGATAGTAGCAGTAGCTCCACTTTTTAAAACACGAAAAGCTGCATCTGCAATCTTTTGTCCATCTATAGGGTGATACTCGAATACAAAACGTGAATAATAAGCGTCAACTGTTTCGCTTTCGATTGATGCTAAACTTCTAACGTCCTCATACAAAAAGTTGACCTTAGCTTGATCACTAGGCGTTAATGACAGCTTCATTTGCTCAATGTTCGATTCACTTATGTCGGCTGCTGTTATTTTTATTTTTTCATTCTTATTTGCATTTAATATTTTTTTTGTGACTGTGCCACTACCGCAACCAGCATCGAGGATATGAGCGCCTTTATTATATTTAATCTCCTGATCACTCAACTCCATTTCGATTGAATATTGAGGGAATGAGTTTTGAATTTCTAAGCGCAAATATTCACTTGGGCTTTCAAGCGGATAGATTTTTGAAGTTGTTTTATTATTCATTTGAATCCGAAATAATGAGAGAATTAACCGCATCTTGCAATTCTGTTAGCTTGTATGGTTTTCGCAAAAAAAAGTAGTTTCTATCATTCTGTAATAAGGGTAGCTCCATAGAGGTACATAAGATAAATGGTGTGACTAGCGATGCTTTGCGAATGCAAACGAGCAGGTCCAAGCCCGATAATTCATCACCTAAGTTCTGATCGCATAAAATTAAATCATATTGTTTATGTTCAAGAAGTTCAGCCGCCTCACCACCTGTATAGGCGATATCTATTCTTTTGGCGTTAAGAATGCGCTTCAAATTCATCTCGTGTAATTGGGCAATTGCGTGTTCGTCATCGCAGATCAGAATTATCATCATGTTATGATAGTTTTTTGTGTAACAAATGGAAACAATTTGAAATTTGTGGCAACTTTTTCTGGTATTTAATTTTCTTAACTGATGTAACTCTTTTATTTATTGTGAGTTATTAAGTAAGATTATTAAAAAGTAGGGATTTAATGGCCAAAAAGAAAGTTCAAAGTAAATCAGTCACAGAAAGGGTTAGGCAAACTCGATCTAAAATAAAGGGAACCCCCTTCAAGTCTGCGCGAGACCTTGATAATCGTTCTAAAGAGATTCAACACGAAGCCTGGGAACAACTGACAAAAGCAAAGCATCTGAATGATCTTCATGAGCGCCCTGAATTTTCATTTGTTAAATCCGAGATGGTTGCAGGCTTAGAATATCGACTTTCTGATGATTCTGAATACTTTGTAAAGGCCTTTAGTGAAGGAATAGGTGTAAAAGTATCGGTTAATGAGAAAAAGGCAAAGACGCTTAATTCATCGCCTGAAACTCTAGAGGCGATGCTAAAAGCCTGTAGTAAAACTTTTTCAGACTCCTATTATGAAATTAAAGGGATCAAGCTTCCCGAGTCGAATGGAGAATCATCTTCTAGTCTTATCGTTGGAAATTTAAGAAAAACCAAAGGCGGCGGAGACACCTAACCAGCATCGAAACTGTAGATACCACAAAGTTATTGAAAGAATTTTAAAATTACTAGCCTGATTATCTTTAAAGATAAGAACTTATGCAACTTTTCTCTGGTGAGCGAGGCACTGATTACAGTGCCCTTTGAGTGCTGTTGTGTAATTAGTGCGAAACTGGTGCCCATTGTTACATGTAAAGCTCAACAGCGACTGGGCACTATATTTTTTGTAATTACTTGTTTTGCATTGCCAGCCATGCAGCTTGGCCGCTCGGTAATAGTCAAGAAGATCATAACTCATACGTTGGCACTCTTTACATGATTGGCATTTAGTAAAATAGTGGTGAGTTGCGATGTGAACATGTCCACTAGGGCAGCGCCAGCGGTAAGGTGTTTTGTCATTTTTGTAGTGATCTTCTAAAAATTTCCAGCCAAGTTTGAAGGCGAAAGCTTGTACATCTTCGAGAGTTTTCCTGTAGCCAGAGCAACGTGAACAGGGAATTTTATTTTTTAGAAAATCATAGGGAAGAATATTAATAAGGTGATTATTGGGACAGAGAATATTAACGTGATTGCGTTGATTTTTCCACTCAAGCGCACTAGTTACCAAAATATGCCCCTTGGACTCAACTTGCTCTCTAAATTGCTTGTAAAATTCAAATTTTTTGTGAACATCTTGCATATTGAACTTATCGGCTTAGTAGAACTTCCTTTGATTATTTTTGCTATTACATTTTTTTAATAGGCATAAAGTTTAGTCAGTAAAAATAATCTTCGATCTATGTTTCAATGTTCTTTGGTTCTAAAAGGATAGAAAAATGATCTACGCATCTGAATTATTAAAGCTCATAGAGAGACTTAATTTAAACCGACAAGAATTCTCACGTAAATTGAACCGTTCTCCTCATTTTGCAAATATTTATCTATGTAAATTCAAAGACAAAGAGTTACCGATCAAATGCAGCTGCTTAGTTGCTCATCACTTCGCACGAGACCTTAAAAGGGTGATTGGAATTGAGCGATTTAATAAGATCAAAGAAGTATCCAAGCGTCTCAACTATGATCCATTAGGTGAGCGCAATACCAGCAAAGAGAGGTTTCGCACCAAAACAAAAGAGACGATTACCGTTACGGTTAATGTGTTGGAATTTGACTTTAAAGCAGTCAATAAACATGATCGTAAAAAGTTTAAACAGATTTCGAAATTCGTTAGAAAGGAGCTTCGAGTAGACCATCCAGAGCTAGAACGTAGTTTGAATACTGTCCATTTAAATTACTTAATAGGCAAAGTCTTACTCGCAGCAGGCAAAAATCTGGCCGAAGTACTAAGTAATCAGAGCGCATAAAAGAATTAGAGAGATTAAAGCATTGTAATTATTGCAAGTGACCTAGATCGTTGCCACTGTTACAAATCCAACAGTGCTTAAACTTTATTCACAAAAAAAATTATAAAAACTTTTTTTCGAGTGAAAAATTTAAATTCCTAAATACTTAGATCAATTATTGCTAGCCTATTAAAAAAATGCAACTAAAGAAGTTGAGAATTGTCGACGATAATTCATAGATTCCAATGTTACTTGGTTATTTTTTAGGGGCTTTTTTATGAAAGTGTTAGCTCTGTCACTCTTACTTAGTTCTATTTTATTTGGCTGCTCCGGTAGCGGCGGTGGTGACTCAGCCTCATCTCAAGGAGGCAGCACGGTAATTGTATCGGCTCAAGTCTCCTCGGATGTTCAACAAGAACTTCAATCCCAACCCCAGTATCAATTAGATGCCAATGAAATTGAATTGCTCTTTTCAGAGGGCGCGATCAATGAAGAACAAAAACAAGAACTCTTAGCCTTACTTCTTTAGATAAAAGAAATTAGTACTCTGGAGCATATCATGCGGTACGTTTGTTCATTTCTTACGCTAATTATAACCCTGGCATCTTTTTCTCTACACGCAAGTTGGTATTCTCCGAATAACAAGATGGGTTTTAAGATCACACCCGTCTTACCAGATAATGCCAACTGGAGCCTTAAGAGTGGCGACAATTACACCTTTCAAGGCGAAATCTGTGTGGTGCAGTGGTGGCATCACAATCAGAATGAAAAATGCCAAAGACTTAAGGAACGCTATCAAAAAGCACGTTTTTTCTTTCCCGATACTCTTACCGAAGTAACTGATCAAGTTGAGATCGAAGAAGTTAATGGTAAGAAGTCGCTTAAATATTCTTTTACAACGTCAGAGCTGCAAGGAGATGCGGTTAACGCTCTTACTGTACTTGTGGGAAGCGAGCGCCAGGAAGTTGAGAAGCTTTTAAAAACTAAAGCTAAGCTGCAAAAACGTATCGCCATTTTACAAGACCTGCGCGATGGCAAGTATTTCAAGCATTCACATGCACGTTTCTTTTCTGAGTATATTAATCGTATGATTGCTATACTAAGTGCCTCTATTGCAGGTATCGAGCGCGTGGTCGATCAAGACCCACAAGTTCTTGCTAAACTTTCACAACCGCTGCAAGTTGATAATCAGATAGCAGGACCGCTACATTATTCATCAAACTTCTCAGGTCACCGCCTTGCTCTAACTATTCCGCTTGGTTCACCAATTGAGGGTGAGAATACCCAGGTCAGCGCCACAGTAACAAACCTTTCACATTTGAACTTTAACTTCCCACAGCTTTATGCTCATACACCTGATAATGATGATGAAGTTGAAGACGATAATGCTCATCAATATGAAGTGGCCCTGCGCTTTAATGGGCAGGAGTTGTTCAATCTTGAAAGTTTGTCTTTAGCGCTTGGAGAATCCCATACTGAAACACGCGACATCGGCCCATTGTCGCCACATGATCCCAATTTATTTGAGCTTGAATTAACTAAAACTTTTAAGTTCAAATTTTTATTTTTTAATTATCGAGCCAAACGCAAATGGGGGGCAATTTCGCTTGCTATGCCTGTTAGTCCTGATGAGATTGTGCCTGTTATTAGTGAAACAACTCACGACAATGTTCGCTACACTCAAAACCTTCCCTTTGTTACAGCAAAGATTGCGGATGAGTTTGGACGTCTTGATTCGTCAACTTTTAAACTTACGGGCGTCGGCGCTTTAACTGACAATACTTCTTCTCAAAAAGATTTCAGCGATAAACTTCAAGTTACCAATCTAGATTTGGCTCGTTCTTACTCAATCATGGCTGATCTAAATCCAATCGAAGAGGGTGAATGGACTCTAAACTTTTTAGGCAAAGACTTTGCGGGCAATGAAGCAACACATTCACATATTGTTCGGGTTGATCGCACGGCTGCTAATCTCGCTATTTTAAATCCTGATAATCAACTAACACGTTTTCCAGACTATGCTCTTGATGTTGTGGTGGACGATCATTCACCCACTACAACCACAGTGCTACATAATGGCAATGTCATTTTGATCACTGATGAAAAGGCTTTTACGGTCAACCTTCAATTGGTCGAGGGCCAAAATAGCTTTGAGGTGATCTGCACCGATGCAGCGGGAAATGTATCAGCTCCGGCACGGCTTAACAGCATTGAGCTTGACACCATTCCTGCGGTCATTACTTACGAACCGGCCGATGGTAACACTATTTTCAGCTTAGATTTTTTATTTAAGGCTTCTGCAAATGAAGATTTATCATTGATTACTGTGAACGGTGTTAACCACACACCAGAGTCGCGTAATTTTGAGAAAATCTTAACCTCTGCTGGCGAAGGTTTTTTTGCTGTTACAGCAAGCTTTTTTGATCTTGCTGGTAACGAAACTCGCCTTGATCTAACTTATGAAATCTTACTTAAAGTATTAAATGGCGATTTGATTACAATTATTCCTAAGAGTAATGGCAAATTAGAAGTTCGCGGCGGTATGTTTGCGGCAAAGCCGGGAATTACCGTCGAAATTGATGGAGGATTTTTCAATTCTAAAGATATTGTGGCAAATGCTGATGGTAGCTTTAGCGCTGAAATGGATTTTTTCACTGCTGTAAATCTTTATGCCGAAGACGTTGCCAGTGGTCGCTCAGACTCGGTTTATATGCAATACAATATCGACACAACTTTATCAGGTGTTGTTAAGGATATTGAAGGGAATCCTCTTCGCGGGGTAACAGTGCGTATTATTGAATCAGAACAAGAAGCGCTCACTGATGGCACGGGTGCTTTTAATATCGTGGAGCCTGCAACAGGGGATAAAACTCTGGCCATTGATGGCACAACTATTCCATTAGAAGTTTCTGGTCCAAATAAGAAATACTCGCAAACCAATATCGCCGTGGCAATTGGAACGACTCAGCGTAACGTTATCCAGTTTCCAATCTATCTCGCACCATTGATGTTTGATGGTACGGAAACTCGTATTGAAGATGGTGCTGCAACAATTGTAACAAGCCCACATGCTGAAGGGGTGGAGCTTGATATTCCTGCCGATACAGTGACTTTTCCCGATGGTAGCAAGACTGGCGATATCAATATTATTGAAATGGCGAGTGAGTTCGCTTCCGTTCCTGTGCCAGAGTTTGCATCACCTGAAAAAATTTATGCCTTTGAACCATCAGGCGTTAAATTCTCTGAGCCAGTTAAACTAACGTTACCAAATACCTATAATATGCCGGAAGGAGCACAGCTTGTAATCCTCTCTAAAAATAGTGTGAAAGGAATTTATGAAATCGACGGGCTTGCGCGAGTGGATGTTGGCGGCGCCACCGTGACAACTGAAGAAGGAGCTGGCATCACACACTTCTCAGAAATTTATATGGCGCCACTTGGACCTAAGTTTAAGCAATTCGCGGGTAACGATAAGCCGGGGGCTGATACTTTTAATGGTGCAGTTTCAACTTCGGTGCAACTGCCGAGCTTTAAAACAATGGGTAATGATATTGCCCCCGGTCTTAGCTATAAATCTTTGTGGGCAAATCCCAATATTTTAATTTCTAATCTATTTGATGTTCCACGAGATGAGTTTACTTTTGATATTTCCCTTGGAGGAAAACGAAGTCTCCTTGGTAGCGGTAGCGCAAAGTTTGTTGGCACAGGCTATTATCAACCAAGCTATCTCGATGTGCAGTTTTCATCAAACAATATTATTTCTGAAAAGATGCGTTTTACAGGACTTCCAAATAAGTCAGTGGTGAGTTATGCCATGGACCTTAGCTCACAAGATTCTGGCATTCAGCCGTTTCAGTCAAAGTATGAAATGAAGCTCAATCAAATTTTGATTGGTAGTATTGAAACTCGCTCGAAATCTCTCTTTGGTGGAGCACGCGTAAATCGTGAGCCACATAGTGAAACGAGAGAGCTTGAAAAAGTATTCCCATCTGATATCTCAGGCGGTTTAGTCGTTCAAAATAAGAAAGACTCAAGCGTCGGTGCTGGTTGGCGTTTGAATATGGGCGGTAAGATTCACTCAAAAGGCGGGGCGCGAGTTGTGCTTGAGCGCGCTGATGGCAGTCCGGTTGTTTATGCTCAAACTAATACCATTGAAACTGTGTATGAAGGGCAAGGCACTTTCTATTCAGCGAATCTTGATAAAGGTAATAATTTTCTAATTTTAGATGAAGGAAATAAGATTAAGGAGTATGACGTCGTTTCACAGGTCGCTTCTGAGCGCGGAGTTATTCCAAATCTTAGCGGAAGATACTCATTTAGCTATCAAACAGGTAGTAATCATTGTGATTACTTTTATCGAAACTTTACTCGCCCTCGTAGAATTGAGCAAATGCTCGAATTACCGAGTGGGGATATTTATATGTCTGACTCCTTTGGGCATATCTTAAAATATAGTGACCAAGCATCAGTTGTGGCAGGCAGTTATCAAGGCATTCCAACTAACGTATTTAGAGAGGGAAACTTTTGTGGCTGGGATGGAGTAAGTTGCAGTCAACACTTCGGTTTGGCCATACGAGTGAATTGTTGGACTCCTCCTCCAAGTGTGGGGGCCATTCAAGTCAATGGCTTTAATGATGGAGCACTTGGAAGCTCATATTTAAATACTCCTAAAGGTATCGCTGCTGGACAAGAAGCTGGAACTTTATTTGTTGCTGATTATGGTAACAATCGTATTCGCAAAATTAACTTAGTCGCAAACACAATCGAAACTTTCGCAGGCAATGGCCAGACTTATGACAATGGAGATAATGGGCCGGCCGTTAGCGCTTCTCTTTACCATCCACAAGGGCTTGTTAGCGATGGATTTGGAAATATCTATGTAACAACAGAGCGTGGATATATTAGAAAAATTGATCCCACTGGTCGTATTGAAACCTATGCAGGGAAACTAATTCAAGATGGTGGCCTTTTTGCGGATACAGCTCAGGCCGAGGATATGAACTTTAGTTCACCATATGGCATGGTGATAGATCAAGAACGTCAGATTATGTATGTGGCGGATATGGGTTACCACCGTATTGTGGCGATTGATATGATTACCAAAGTGGCATCGACTGTGGCCGGTTCAGGTCAGTGTGTTGGTTCAGGTGAAATTGGAGATGGGAAAAGCGCCTTGTTGGCAAGCCTATGTCACCCAAAACATGTTGGGCTTGACGAGTCTGGAAACCTCTTAGTTTTCGATTCAGGTCATAATAAAGTTCGTCGCATTTCATTTGGTTCTATTAATGGTCAAGAGATCGCTTTTGCTTCGGAGGCCAATGACCACTCATTATTAATTAAACAAGCTGATGGAAGCTTTCGCTTAGAATATCGCAACGGTGCTGTTGATCGCTTTGATGTCAGTGGAAATTTGGTTGAATCACAGGATCGTGTTGGTCGCTTGGTAAATTACGAGTATGACGAGCAGGATAGACTTGTAAAGGTTATCGATCAAGTTGGTAGCGAAATTATCTATAATTATGCAGGAGACAAACTGGCCTCAATCCTTGATCCTGCTGGTCGCGAGACTTTTCTTTATTACAACGGGGATCAGTTAAGTGAGATTGTTTTCCCTGATAATTCAAGTAAACGTTTCGAGTATAATCATTTGGGACTAATGACTGCCGAGTATGATCAACGAAATAATAAAGTTCAGTATCTCTACAACGAATGGAATCGTTTATGGAAAGTGCTACGCCCAGATAATTCAGAGATTGTGGTTCAAGATAAAGGAAGTGCAACAATTGGCAATAGTTATACAGGTGGCGTATCGGGTACGCTTAAATCACTTGATGGCGAAGCAGTGGATGGGATTAAAGATGCTAAGGGTGTGGAAACAATCTTTAGTAGTGATGAAAATGGTTATGTTTCAAAAATTACTGATGGCGAGGGAAGAGTTACAGAAATGGTGCGCGATGAGGAAGGTCGTGTCACTAAAATTATTCGTCCTGATGATTCTGTCGCAGAATTTGTCTATGAGCCTGGTTGGGGCGACTTGACCTCAAAAACTGATAATGATTTGACGACGACTTACCAGTTTAATAATTACGGCGATCTTTTACGCCAAGAAAATTCACTCGGCCAGTGGATTCAAAATGTCTATGAAGGAGCTTCAGGACTACTGCTATCTTCAACCAATCATGTGGGACAAATTACTAGCGCAACTTACACTGAAGATGGGCTAGTTGGTACGCGCACAAATGCAATAGGTGCGACGACAAGTTATGGTTATGGTCAATATTTAAATCTAGTAAGTGTTACGGATGCGCTTAATAATGTAACGACCTATGATCGTGATGTTGCTGGTAATGTGGTTAAGACCACTAATGCCAAAGGACAGTTTACTCAAAACTCGTTTGACCTATTCAATCGTTTGTTAAGTGTGACTGATGCTAGAGGCAACACCACGAACTATGAATATCTCGCTACAGGTGAGTTGGCGAAAATCGTCGACCCACGCGGCAATCAGACCTCATTTACTTACAATGGTCTTGGTCAAATGGTCGAAAAAACTGATCCTCTTGGTTTTAAAACGGCCCTAAGTTACGACTTAAACGGTAACGTAGTAAGTGAACTTGACCCCAACGGTAACTTAAAAACTTTTGAATATAACTCACGAGATGAGCTTGTTAAGAAAACGCTTCCTGATAACGTCTATGAAATGAGTTATGACAGCTACGGCAATCTTGAATACATATCCGATAAAAATAGCTCGATTGAATTCTTTTATACGAGAATCGCAGAAGAATTTAAAGTTGAAGAAGAGGCGTGGACAGGACGCGGTGAGCTTTCAGATATGGGCAGTCAAGTTTTAACTCATGACTACAATTCACTGGGTCTTGTTACCAATACTTCAACGCTGGTTGGAAATTTCTCCTACGTTTATGACAACGCTAATCGATTGAGCGCCTTGTTAAATCCCTTTAACGAAGAATTTCAATTCGACTTTGATTTAGCTAATAGACTTACCAAAATTTCAAGATCTGGCTCGGTCACACATCACGTTTTTGATGCCACCAATTTTTTAACTGAGATTCGACACGAAAATTCTGGCGGCGATGTGATCGGAAAATTTGAGTACGCGCGTGATGAGATCGGCAACCGTACAGCGATGAGAAGTCCGGCTGGTGAAAATCAATTCAACTATGACCCTGATCAACAGATTACAAGTTCTATTGGCCCTGATGTTGGTTCCGAATCTTTTCAATACGACGAACTCGGTAACCGCACGCAAGACGCCGGTGGGGCCTATGTGTACGATGAAAAGCGCCAGCGATTGAAGGAGGATTATCGCTATTTTTATTATTACGATAACAATGGAAATCTATCGAGCAAGGTTTCAAAAGACTTAACTAAGACAGAAAACTATCACTACTCAAGCGAAAATCAATTGACCAAGATCGAGTGGTTTGAAAACAATGTGTTGTTAAAAGAGGCTCGCTACAGCTTCGATGCGCTCGGTAGAAGAATGCAGAAGGTGGTGATTGATCATCAAAACAGTACGGACAAGACACGTCGTTTTGCTTATGTTGGACAAGAAGTTATCGCTCAACTTGATGAGAATAACGTGATATTAGCGGCGTATACGCCATCAGGCTTAAGGACCGATGACACGCTCTCAGTTAAGGTTACAAGTGCTGGTGTGGCTGAGGGACTGGCAACAGAAGAAGTGAATTTAGCTTATTTGAAAGATGGCCTAGGTTCGATTACTCACCTAGCAAGTTCAAGCGGCGCCGTGAAAGAGCGTTATCTTTATTCAACGTTTGGTACGTTAAGAGAAATCCTTGATGAATCTGGAACTGCGACGAACTCGTCAATTATAGAGCCGTATCATAGCTATACAAATCGAGAATTGGATAATGAATCTGGATTGTATTTTTATCGTGCTCGTAATTATGACAGTTCATTAGGTCGATTTTTACAAGTTGATCCTGATCCAGGGTTGTTTCAAACTCCATTGTCTGTAGCAAATAAGTATGCATATGTTTTAAATAATCCTCTTCGTTATAAAGATCCATCAGGTCGAGCACCTTGGGCAACAATTGTTGCTACATTTAAAAAAGGATTTAGTCCGCTACTGATGCCGACCCTCGCTGCGATATCGAGTTTTAATGCTTCAAACAATAATGGCGGCGAATTTTGGCAGAGTGCTTTAGTTGCAGCATCTAGTTATTTCTTTACAAAAACAGCTGGAGGAGCAGCTTTAGCGTTAAATGTTTTTTTGACTCCACTTGGTGCAGACCTTGTTACTCCTATAACAACAGGACTTCTAGCATTTGCACAAAATGCTACAAACCAACTAATTATGAGTAAAGGTAAAAAAGTGAGCTGGGAGAGAGCAAGAAATGCTGGCTACCAAGCAGCTACATATCAAGCGGGCTCAAATCTTGTTACATTCTGGACAAATGGGGTACCATTTTGGGGGCAAGCAGTAGATTATGCAACAGCCACTGGCTCTATTGCTTGTACTGATGATGGTGTGTCGACTATGTCAGAAAATCAAATTGAAAATAGTAGTGTTTTGGACTTCAGTTGTGATTTTGGTTTTGGCTTTTAATAAATATCTAGAGGTGGTGGATTATTTTATCTAAATTAAAACATATTTTTCTGTACAAAGGAAAGATTAAGAAGATTTATGTTGAAAGTGGGAGAATCCATTTAATTCCACTTTTTCCAGATGATGCGCCATTAATTGAGATATTACCAGAGCAGGTAAATAATTTTTTTCTTAAAAAAATCGGTGATGGCATTTTCTTACCAAAGGGAGACAACTTCTCTTTTTCACTAAAAACAAAAAAAGGAACCTTTGTACTTTGGAAGGAAGATCTTAGTGAACAGAACTTTAATGATATTATGGAACTATTGAAAGGGTTGCATTTCGAGAGGATGAAGCGTCGATCCTTTTCAATTTTGGGCTTATTTTTTTTGATTGCAAGTTTGTTTTCATTGCCATATTGGCTTCAATTTGAAATGCATCCAAACTTTAAATTTTTAGGTCAAGTCGCCACAATATTTATCGTGTTTCTTTTATTTTTTGCAATTTCCGAGTACAAAAAATTTAATTTATTTAAAAGACTTATGTGAAACTAGAAGATAGAGGTAAACATGTATGAAGTTGGTGGAAGTATTGAGGATAAGTATCAAGTCGTCGGAGTTTGTGAAAATCAAGGTGGAATGGGAACTGTACTTTTTGTAAAAGACGAGTCAGGTGAAGAGCAAGCTTTGAAGTATTGTGAAAAGCCTGAGTATTATGATCGATTTCGCAGAGAAGTTAGACTTGTTAAAAAATATATCGAAAACTCAAAGGTTGTAACAATTCTAGATTCATCTCTTGAGAATACACCGCCTTATTTTGTTATGCCAAAAGCAGAAAAGGGAAACCTCTATAGTATTATAGAAGAAATTCAATGTAATTCGGAATTACAGGAAAGCGTGTTTTTTAGAATGATAGACTGTTTAGATGAACTTCATAAAAATGGTGATATTCATAGAGATGTTAAACCAGAAAACTTTCTTATTTATAAAAAGGATAGGATCGTGATTTCTGATTTGGGGTTGGCTAAGGAACCAGATTCATCTACCCGATGCACACTTACTATGCAGCAAGGTGGTACGGAAGAATTTGCTCCCCCTGAATATTTTACTGAAGGAGGTTTTAAACACGCAGGCCCTGAGTGGGATATTCATTCTCTTGGAAAGAGTTTTTATCGACTTCTGACTGGCCGTGATGCAAGGCTTATTACAAGTGATGGGATTAACTCTAGCTTATTTTATATTATTGAAAAGTGCTCTAAAAATAATCCTCGTGATCGCTATCAAACAGTTGCAGATTTAAAGCAAGGATTGAAATCTGCGTTCGACATAATTCATCAAAGAATTGATGCTCATTCAAAGTATCATGACTTATTATCAAAAATAGAAGATCGTCTTGAAGATAACAGTAAGTATTCAGCAAATCAAGTCTTAGAGTTATTAGATCTCCTATCTCTAATGGAAGCAGGAGAAAGACACGAGGCTCTTAGAGGATTTCCTCGTCGTATTATTCGCGCAATAGCTAACAATGACAAAGCCTCAGATAAGTTGGCAGTTTTTATCAATCAGTATAAAAAAATGTTTGATGATGGTGATGACTTTGGGTTTTCTTATGCAGAAACAATCGCTGATGATATGAGAACCGTTTTTAACGGCAGTACAACAAATGAAAACAAAGCTCTCGCTTTAAGTTTCGCGATACACGCTGCTGCCTCGCTAAATCGATTTGCAGCGATGACCACATGTAGGGATATGATTAGAGGTATTAAATCTGACGAACTAGCTATAAGAGTAGCCGATGTTATTCGAGATTCAGGCATAGACTCATTTATCTCAAATATTGAGCCAAGTAGCTGCAAGCACCATCTTATTAAAAAAGTGCTAAAAGAACTAGGTAATGAGCTTGTTTAGGTTCATTAAGAATGAGCCAAATTTAGAAACAAATTAGAATCTCAAAAGATTTTAAATATGTCGAAGTCTTAGCCATTGTTTAAGTAAGCGCTTAGGTAATAAAAGAAGGAGTTTCTCTTTGTAGAGTTTATATTTTTATTTTAATAACGTTATATTTACCGGATATGATTTTCTTTTGCATACGGACGTGATCACTATTTTGATCAGTCGAAGTGATATAGAGCACAAGCAAGCGCATATAGGTGGAGTTTATGTACTATTTTTAGAGATATAAAGATGAAATTTAAGTTTAATGACCGTTCTGGAATTATTTGGATAACATGGCTTATTGGTGCAGTCGGCGTCGGATTTGGATTAATGCTCTATGATAGAGCGAAGGATATAAATGCTTCGCCTTTGAACTTTTTGTTGCAACTTTTTACGATATGGCTACCTCTGTTTTTGATAATCTGGTCATCATTTTCTCTAGTAAATTATTATCTGAGAATTAAAGGAAAAGTGGGGGATTTTTTAGAGATTTTTGATGATCGAATTATTCTTCCTAATACCGATTCAATCTTTATACCCTTTTTGAAAAGAGTGAACGAGGTAAAAATAGCCAGTATAAAATCTTTAGAAGTTGATACTATTGGAATGGTTGGTGTTTCTCGACTAAAAATATGCGCAGAAAATCATCGAAACCTTGTCGTCACAAGTAAAAATCTTGGAGAAGTAAATTTTGAAAATCTATTAAGTTACTTTAAAGATAAATGGGGGAAAGATTTTGTAAAGAGAATGTAGTGATAAAAGGAAGGGCGGTTCATACACTTACTTTTTTGAATTCTAGAAGCTGTATTATGATTTTTTGTGAGGATTATCGAAAATTTAGGAGTTTAATTTGAATGGAGCAGAGTACCCAGATATAAGTGATATCAACTTTAGTGAAACACAAGAGTTCTTTCAAAATCTCCCTATGTTTGACGGTGTTACTTATAATATGCAGGCAATGAATATAACTATAATTGACCAGTTCATAACCAATTATGAATACGCACTCTTAAAGGAGTATTTTGCTAGAGAAAAGACGCCTGTTGATACCGCTATGTTTGTGTCGGCTTTATCTCAGATGTGGGTGTTTGCGCTTTATGAATTACTTAGAACTTGGAGACAAAGAGTTAGGATGATTTTAGAAGCAGAGCAAAAGGGTGAGCTAGATAAGCTAATTGACTTAAAAAAAGATGAAGGTTTGCCAAATCTTTCAACTAGTTCTTTGGCTAAAGATGCAAAAAGAATAAAAGAGGATAAAGCTTTTTCAGAGAGAACTAAAGCCTCAATGGAGACCGTTGACGGGCTTTGGAGATTAGTTCATTCATTCAGAATAAACTTAGCTAAACATGAGATTCCTGGGGAAAAAAATAAATTTCACCACTTCCCTGGATACGGACGAATTAATGGCTCTTGTGGGGCACTTGACTTTGAAATATCTCAGAATAAGGATCATTTCAGAACCCTCAATCGTCGAGATATTGCAGAGATGTTAAGAGCGCTAAAACATGCAGTTAAGGAATAAAATGAAAGATAAGGAATTGCTAAGCAATATCGAGTGGGAAATCTTATTAGAGCCTATTCAAATAAAAGATATCTCTAACAGTAAGTACATCAAGCCACATCCTGAGATCATACAAATTACAAGGGATGAAGATTATAATTTAATTTTAAATATGAGCGGAAAAAGTGCTCGATTATATGACGTTCCTCCTGACCGTAACTTGAAATTAGGACAATCGTATAGAGGGGAATTTATTGAAGGTTGGGTAGTTAAAGATTACCCACTTTCTGGAAAAGTAGAGATTTCAAGTGCTTTTCAGTCTGGATATTTAATACAAAGTAATGGAAACTTTGAATCAAAAGGCTATACCAACTCTATCCGCATTTTACCACAGGCATATTTAAGCGAATCTTCAGAGAATTATGTGGCTAAGCCTGTGGTAAAGGTTATTGAGTATTGTGTTTCAGGGCCTGAAGTTGAGATAACATCATCAGTTGGTGTTAGAACTAACTATTCAGCAAGCATAGATATTAAATGGGAAATCGAAGACAGTGAAAAACCTGACTTTTGGAATTATAACAGTGGCTCAGGGCATGAGGGAGGTTCGCGTTCAGGACTTTTTTTCAAGACAAATATGGGAGAATTTTTAATAAGCAATAGAGCTGGAGATTTTTTTAAAAAGAAACATAGTCCAATTTCTATTCACTACCTAGATGCAGCAAGAGCACAGAGTAAGAATTATAGAGAGAAAATCCTAAATATAGTTAGTATAATATTTGGTAGGAGCATTTTCTCTGTAGGGGTGTCGTTTTTTGATGAGAATCATTCATTGCTTGAAGCGACCTCATATACATTTTATTCTGCCAATCTGAAGAAAGAGTTAACAACAGTTTCTTGGCCTTCATGGTATCTAGTCGGAATTAGCTATGAGTCTGGTTATAGTGAGAATGTTGCATGCCAACTCTTCGATTTACTATCAGACGCATATGAAAAATATAACCTTAAGGATGTTTTCATAGACTATTGGATCGCAAGAGCTTACCCATTGGGAGTTGATCTTGTTTGGTATGCATCGGCCTTAGAAGGGTTGGTGAATAAGTGGTTTAGTCAAAATAAGAGTCAATATCCTAGCTCTTATGTATGTTCCAAAGAATTCAATGACTTATTAAAAGATGTAATTCAAAGAGTTGATTCAAAAGCCAAAGGTGAAATACAGTGGAACAAAGTAAAAAACTCTTTGCTCAGTAGTAACTCTCTTGGTTCTAGGGATAAGCAGCTTCATTTCTTCAAGTTACATGGTTTAAATATTTCGGATGTAGAGATTAAAGCAATGCAATCTCGAAATAAATATGCTCATGGTGGTAACTATTCAAACAGTGACTTCTTTAAGGTAAAAGCTCTGTCTAGAGCTTATATGACATTGTTTCATCGGGCATTACTTGCTGTAATTGGTTATAATGGAAAGTACGTAGACTATTCAGCGGAAGGTTTTCCTTTGAAGGATCTTAGTGAGGCTCTGGGTGGGCCAGATAATGATCATAGACCATTTGGAGATGGATCATTTCATGTAAAATAGTGCGTTTGAAAGAAATTGAACAGAGGACATCTGTGCCATATACGGACGAGGAACTGGGTTTAAAAGACAATCAGCTATTAAAAGGCTCGGTCATCTATTTAGATCAGAATATTTACGGACGGCTTATTGATGGCAATATTAAAGAGCCAGAAAAAGCGAAGGATATCTTGAAGGTATTGGGTGAATTGCATGGATGTTATTTGCCTTTTTCGTTTGCTCATATTTATGAGGTCCTTAATATTCCTGCGGAAAAAATGGAGTACCGGGAAAAACACCTGAAGCTAATTAAAGAAATATCTGGGGGAATATCTATTACATATCGTTATGATATGGAGAGGTTTACTATTAAGCCTGAGTGCCCTTTTGAAGTATTTCAGTCGATAGTTGAGAGTGAAGATGCTTATAAAGTATTAGAGAAAATTCCAAGGATTTTGGAAGATGAAAGTATGGCAAAAGAGGCAGAGAGGTGCGGAGTCTCTCGGGAGACTTTAGAGGGCTTCGATATAGCTAGTGTTCAGCTTGTGAAAGGGGTTAACCTACGTGAATTGCTTGAAAGTCTCTCGACCAAAGAACAGATACAGGAGACAAGGTTAGCCTTCGGGCTTGATCCAAAAGTTTTAAATAATATGAGCATGTTTGAAGCGATAAATTTCATCGATCAGCGAATAAAACAAGTCCATGAGGAAAAACTGGCTGATGAAACCTACAGGCAGCAGTACTTGGCCGGTATAGGTAATTTAAAGCCGATGACTATTGCTAGTTCGATTGACTACATGGCAGAAAAAATACTTCAACCAAACGGAATCGCTGCAAATGAATTTAGCAAGCTTATAATGCTGGCTTCGCTGCTTGAGACTTATGGCTTTCAATCACAGCAGCTTAATAAGAATCAAGGCGCTGCTTTCTATGATCATATCCACTTTGCGATTGCTCAAAGCAGTCATCTTTTTCTATCTCGTGATGAAAAACTAATAAAGAAAATTGGTAAGTCAAAGGCTATATATTTTGATAATTTTTTGAAGATGGTTACAAAAGATTTGCCAAAATCTCCCTGAGGCTAGTTAAAATAATAATTACTTACTTAAAAAAACAAGTGAAAACTTTATAGAAGGCACATTTCCAAATTGATTCGACAAGAAGGGTATCACGCGATTGTAAAAAGTTTAAAAAATGGTGAGCAGAAGAAGATATGGAATAACGAGCTTGAAGAAGTGGCATGTTCGCAGTTCAAATAGCATTAATGTCCGTAACTTGAGAGTGGATATTGCCGAGAAAAGAGCATAAGCAGTTGTTTAAATTTATCTGTTAAGAACCTTGTAAGTTAAATTGATTGGTTTTTAAATAAAACCACGGTCAAGGAAAACTTAATTGGGGAAGTCGGTTACACGGGACTTTCATTTGTTATAAAGCTACAGAGTAACTCCTAAATAGAGAAGTCACTTTTTAGGGCGTTAACCTTTTGAGGATATATTGCTGATTGTCGTCGAAGGAAATTGTAAGCTCATTTTTTGAATATTCTTTAAGATTGACGAGAACTGATCTTGAACCAGAAAGCCAGTTTGAGCTTCCAATTTTTATAATGTTTTCCTTTTCTAAATATTTATAAGAATACTGAGCACCATTGAGGGTTAGTGATCCATCACTTAAAAAGTGAAACTCGATTTTATCAATACTTGAGTCCCAAAACCTTCTTGATAAGCTATGGATAATTGCGTGACTTTTAGGAGCATCTCTCATTAGGACCTTAAAAGGAATGGACATTTCCCATTTACCTAAAATGTCATCTTGGGTGAATTTGCTACACGCTGAAAATACAAAAAGTAGGATAAAAAAAAGACTTCGCTTCATTGATGTGTCCACTATTTACTTTAAAAAAGGTAAGGAAAACTAAGCGACCGTCTTAGCCGCCACCAGAACCATCGCCACCGACAGCTAGAGTACGCCCTTCTTGACCCTCTCTTTCAAGACGTCCATTTAGGCGAACACTATCGAGGTTTACATTGATCGTTCTTCCATTTGGAATTTTTATTACGGCCTGATCAATTTCGAAGTCGTAGTAAACTTCCCCGTTTTCTAGCTCGACTTGATCAACCTTTCTTTCGTTGATTTCAAGTTTACGAACTTCACCAACAAGAGAAACCTTGCGTCCGTTTTGCAACTTTAGGCCGATAAGTTGCCCGTCTTGAGCAAGGGCGGCATGTGTAATAATTGAAAAAAGAATAATAAATAGTGCCTTCATTGAATAAGCCCCTGATCCGATGGGATTTGATGTAAGTCAATAGATGTAAATGAGTCGCAAAAGCCGACTGAAAAATAAGGAATATCACCCTCAAGAGATTTATCATTAAAAGCTTCTTGAATCTCCTTATGATAGCGGCGGTGTATATCTCTAATTTTTGCAACACCCTCTAAGTTGCGCCCGTTACTGTAGGAATGTACATAGTTCCAGTTCATTCCTACGTGTTCTGTTTTATAAAAACGGGCATAGGTACTTAAATGCTTTTTTACACTATCAAATGAGCGCACAACCATAGCATTGCTAGTGGTCTTATAGACGCCATCAATCTCGTAAATAACATTTTTATCTAAGAGGACACTGACAGCTTCAAGTCCAACATTCCCAAGAACATTAATGAGATTTTGCTTTGAGACACCATCATTAGTAGAAGCCATCATATAGGTAACGAAAACATCACGATCTTCAAAGAGCTTCTCAAGCATTTCATCAAAGACGATCTTATTTTCTTGCTCGAAAGAAATGGCCATAGTCGTTTTTAAAAGTGGTGCTAGCTCTTTATCGTGCAATGCCATTGCTTGTTCAAGAATAGAGCTATTTCCTGAGCCGATAAGTAGTTTAATGATGTTACTTAGACGAGGTAGTTTTTTGGAGTTTGCAATGCGATTAAATGTCGCACGAGCAATGCCAACCTCATCAGCAATTTGACTTTCATTATAGCGTGGATATCTTGTCTTAAGATCATTAAGGCATTTTGCCAAAATCTGATCCCAAGTCTCCAAGCTTTCTTGAAGCTGCATTTATATCTCCAAATAACTAGTATTTCTTTATCGATAACAATGGTTTTGCCACTAGGCAACTAGAGTTAGTAAAAATGACAACAAATTACGATTTTTCAATAGTTTAGAATCTTAAAAAAGATTTAATCTCGTTCCTATATTTGGAGCTAGTTGTGGCCCTCGCAGGCATCGATCTCACGGTGAGAATCTCACCGTGAGATTTTGAACAATATATTAAGGACTTAAATCGCGTTGATTGCTCGATTTCTCACCATGAGACACTAAAAACACTGCCCACTTTTCAATCTAAAAAACAGTTGTATAGCTTGCTTTCTATAAAATTTATAAACACTCACACCGTGAGTTTATGTGGAGGAAGTTATGCATGTTGCACCAATGGGAATTGCTTCGTTTGAGCAGGTCCCTTTAAAAAGAAATGTTCTAAAGCATGAAAAAGCTACGGCACACCGCCTGCTTAAGGCCAACTTTGAGCTTGTGGCCAAAAGTCTCAAACTCAGCGACGTGCTAGGGATTGAAGTAAATATCTTCTCTGATCATCGCGCTGAATTTTTGATGGCAGAAACGGCAATTTCAATTTTTCTAAAATGTCCGATTGATTTGAATAATAAGATTTTCAATTGCACCAGTGAGCTGATTGCATCGCAGTTTATGGATGAGTATGCAAAAAATAGCGCTGACGATTGCACCGCTATGGTCGAAAAATTATCGAGCAAAATTTTAAAGCTGCTTATCGCATTAGAAAAGAGAATTTCTTCGCCATGGGAGCTGGGAGGAAAAGAAGAATTTTTTGTCGTAGTTAATGAGTTCTTTCCCGATGGCGGCTGCGACTATTTTAGAAAAAGCTATGCGGCTTACTTTGCAAGTCCATTAGAAAATCGCTTCTAAGGATTAGTTAAAAAAGAAGCAATCTATCACTTGAGAAATTTCTCAAGCGGGATTCGTGCGTCCAAAAATGGAGGGAAGGGCATGGGGAAGGATAAAAAAACGTGTTT
>PCUW01000028.1:62738-165652 GCA_002787775.1 Bdellovibrionales bacterium CG12_big_fil_rev_8_21_14_0_65_38_15 | reverse complement strand
AAGTCTTTGATTTGGAATAGTAATAAGTGAATCTACACTTTCTTCCAAAACTTGAATTCCCGCTTCGGCTTGGCGAAAGCGTTTTTTACCTTCAAAGATAAATGGCTTGGTTACAACACCAACAGTTAATACACCAAGTTCTTTAGCAAGCTTAGCGATAACCGGGGCTGCACCCGTACCAGTTCCACCACCCATACCGGCAGTGATAAAGACCATGTCACATCCTTCGATGATTTCTGACAGTCTTTCGTAATCATCTAGAGCTGCTTTACGACCCACTTCAGGGTTGGCACCTGCTCCAAGACCTTTTGTAAGATCTGTGCCCAATTGAATTTTAGTCGGTGCTAAATTTGCAATTAATGCTTGTGAGTCTGTATTGGCCACAACATATTCAACACCAGTTAGACCGGCGCGAATCATTGTATTGACTGCATTACATCCACCACCACCAACACCAATTACTTTGATTTTGGCACCATTGTTGCGGTTTGTTTCCGCGTTTTCTGAAATCTCAAACATAAGTTCCCCCTTACTAGAAGATTTCTTTAAATACCGATTTAAGAGAGTCTGATAAACGACCAATTAAATCTGATTGATTTTCAACAACCACAGGTTGTTTAAAGTTAAATGAATTTCTTTCTTTTGATTCCAGCATCAAACCTAGAACAGTTGAAAACTTTGGATTTTGCATAAGATTAGTCATGCCTCCAAAAGGTGCTGGATAACCAATTTTTGTTGGCCTTTCAACTATATACTCACCTAGCTCTTGTAGACCTTTTATCAAGGCACCGCCGCCAGTTAGAACAACACCACCAGTAATATCGTGGTTGTATCCTTTTTCGTCTAATACATTTTTAATAATTCCAAAAAGCTCTTCTGCTCTTGCACCAAGAACCTGGGCTATTAATGATAACTGAACTTCTCTTGATTTTGTTCCGCTTAATCCCTGTACTGTAATATGGGCACTTTGATTTAGTTTTTCCGCAAGAACTGATCCGTGATTGATTTTAATTCTCTCTGCTTCTGCATGAGGAATTTTCAACGCCACGGCGAGATCATTTGTGAAATGATTTCCACCAACAGGGATAATTTGTGAGTGAACAAGAGAGCCATCTTTCCAGATAGCGATGTCGGTTGTGCCGCCACCGATGTCAACTAGAACAACACCCATTTCTTTTTCTTCACTCGATAAAACTGAGCGTGAAGAAGCAATAGGTTGAAGTGTAATATGTTCTGCTTGAATACCTGTCGCTTCAACACATTTAATAAGATTTTGAATCAAAGAAATTGAACCTGTAACGATGTGAACATGGGCTTCAAGACGAACACCGCACATACCAACAGGATCTTTAATTCCAGTTGTGTTATCAACTCTAAACTCTTGAGGAATAACATGAATCGTTTCACGATCAGATGGAATTACAACCGCTTTAGCTGCTTCTAAAACTCTATCAACATCTTCTTGTGTAATTTCATGACCTTTAACTGCAACAACACCTGAAGAATTAAAGCTATAGATATGACTACCGGCCACACCAATAGTTGCTCTATCAATATTCACACCAGACATAAGCCTTGCTTCTTCTAGTGAGTTTTGAATTGATTTAACTGTTTTTTCAATATTAACGACAGAACCTTTTTTCAATCCATGACTTGGATGAGTTCCTATACCGATAATTTCAACGTGATCTGGGGCGTTTGCCTGAGGGTGGACGAGACCAACAATGGTACAAACTTTGGTTGTACCAATATCTAGACCAACTATGACATTTTTATCATTCATGAGAGATTCCTTTCTCACCTTGCTTAAGACATCCTTCCTAAGCCATAAATATCAAGACATTTTAAATAAAAATGCCCGATAAAAAAATTTTAGAACCGGTCGTTAAACTTGACAACCACTTTCTTAGAGTTTGTAAGGTTTATAATGGCCGGTATTTTGTTTTTCGATTCCATGTAAGTCACTAATCTTCCAAGCTTAATTACCTTATCATTCCACTCATCTTTTCCTAAAAAGACTGAAGAAGGATGGCCCTTAACAGATAAAATGACGGTCAACTCACCAGATTCATTAAGGATGACCTCTGAAAGTTTCTTTCTAAAAGCCGTGTCCATACCAGCAACAATTTTAGTGATTTGTCTTTGAACATCGTCATCCATGTTGCCAACTGGTAGGGCCAAAAAGGGGAGTTCTCCGCTCAACTTTTTATCAGTTTTGAGTAAAACTTCGTAAGTTGGGTCATAAAGCTCGCCATTATCGACCAAAATCGCTTCGTAAGACTCAAGACCATTATTTTTATAAATCTGAACTTTCATTAATGGATTTGGACATTCGTATTTGAAATTTAAATATTTTCTAAGTGGATCATAACTAACAGAGTAACTTGAAATAAATGAGCGCTGATCAAGTTTTTCTTTAACAATCATTTCTTTTAGTGATCTTAATGAGCCTGAATCTTCAAAAGCTTTAACCAATTGAAGAGTCATCTTGCCAACTGCGCGTGATGGACAGCTGCCAAATGAAGTTCTGTATTTAACTTCTGTAAGGCCAGGAGTCATCGACGTTACAGCATCAGAATCCAATAAGAATAGGACTGTCATTAAGCTAAAGAATATAAGCGACATTTGATTACGCTTCAAAATTTTTGCTCTCCAGTGTCGACCTCAAGTTCAAAATCTAAACCTAGTGTTAATGCCAATTCAGATTGAACCATTCGCGAAAGTTTCATCACATCATCGCGGCTGGCTTGATCATAGTTTTCCATAAAGTTTGCATGCTTATGGCTAACTCGAACTCCACCAATGCTAAGTCCTTTTAAACCCATTATATCGAGGGAAAGTCCGGCACGGCAAGTCATTCCGTCATTATCAATATTCTTAAACATACAACCACAAGTAGCTTGATTTAGTGGCTGTGTGTCATTTCTAAGTTTTAGATAATCAGTGATTTTCTTTTTTATTAAATCACTAGTTCCGTTATTTATTAATTTAGCGGCTACGATGACATCACCGGGTTTGCAAAAAGTATTTCCACGGTAATGAAAACTATTTTTTCCAACCTGATGGATTTCAATCTCACCGTTAGATTTTACAATGGTGACTTCACTAACAACTTCACCAATTTCTCCCAAGTTTGTACCAGCGTTCATAAATATAGCGCCACCCAGACTTGCAGGAATGCCCGTAAAGACCTCCCAACCCATTATACCATACTTAGCAGCATGTGATGTAAGCTTGGCCAAAGAAGTCGAAGCGCTTAGTTCGTATGACTTCGATAGTTCTGAAAAAATGTCGTCTTTGTTTTTTATTTCTAAGTGTAAATATATAAATGAAGCTTGGTCGACTAAGAGTTGATTGGCGCCCCAACCTAGAAGACGGTATTCAATTTTATTATTATTGGCTTCTTTTACAAATTCTTGAACTGCTTGAATTGTGTTTGCAACGGCAAGGCTTCCAGTACTCTTTAGCTTCATGGTTGAGTAGCGAGATAAATCTTTGTCTTTATAGAATTCTAAATCTTTTATGTTATCAAACACTCAGCTTCACCCATTCACGTACATTTTTACCAATTGAACCTGCTCCTAATGATAGCACAATTTCACCTTTAGCCTGAAGCTCATTTAATTTAGAGAAAAGCTCATCTTTATTTTTCAAAACGGTGCAGTGATTTTGCTTACGGTGATTTATTTCTTTAGCCAAGGCCATTGAATTAATTCCCTCAATTGGCTCTTCTGATGCAGGATAAATTTCGCAAAGATAGACTTCATCAACTTCATCAAAGCATTCAACAAACTGCTTCCAACAAAGTTTGGTTCTTGAAAAGCGATGTGGTTCAAAGATCACGATTGGTTTTTTTGATCGACTTTCACAAACAGCGTTTAATGTAGCTTTAACTTCTGTTGGGTGATGTCCATAATCATCAACAAGCTCAAAGCTTCCTTTCGTCTTAAGTCTTTCTAGTCGACGACCAACTCCAGAAAAAGAAGAGATCGCTTTTAACATGACATCGACTTTGACGCCCAGCTGATGGGCAATACTTAAAGCGCCAAGGGCATTTAAAACATTATGCTTACCTGGAAGATTAATTTTTGTTGATCCCAGCTTTTCTTCTTTAAAATATAAATCAAAGAATGTTTCGTTGTTTTTTGATTCTACATTATGTGCCTGATAATCAGCATGACTATTTTCAAGACCGAAAGTTATGCATGGTTTTTTTATTTTCTTACGAATTTTCTTTAATTCTTCGTCGTGAATATTTATTGAACACACTCCATAAAATGGAACCTTGTTCGCAAATTTTTCAAATGATTCAATAAGATTTTCTCTCGTTCCATAATGATCGAGATGATCTTCATCAATATTTGTAATAATAGACATGTATGGTTGATACAAAAGAAACGATCCATCGCTTTCATCTGCTTCTGCAACTAGAAAATTACCTTCACCAACCTTGGCATGACCACCAAGATTTCTAACAATTCCACCAATGATATAAGTAGGGTTGTATCGACTTTCTTCAAGAATTGTTGCTAGCATGCTTGTAGTGGTTGTTTTTCCATGAGTACCAGCAATTGCGATACCTTGCTTTAATCTCATGAGCTCTGCCAGCATTTCGGCCCTTTTCATAATTGGGATTGAAAGCTCTTTTGCTTTTAAAATTTCCGGATTATCAGATTTAGCGGCCGAAGTATGAACGATGACATTTTGATCCGTTATATTCTTTTCGTCATGGCCTAAAAATATCTTTGCTCCAAGAGCTTCTAATTTTTCTGTAGTCGCTGATTGACTTAAATCTGATCCGGTAACTTTATAACCCATCGAAAGCAATATTTCCGCAATACCGCTCATGCCGATACCACCGATGCCTACGAAATGAATTTTAATATTTGTGTTGAGTTGTTTATTCACCAAAGCTCCTAGCGGGAAGCTTTAAAATAAACTTCCTTGTGTAGTTGTATCAGAAAATTTCTGGTGTGAAAAAGGGGTCTGCGATGTGGTTGTTCTATTGAAATAGTCCAATGTTTCTTCTTGGCTGTCTTGCTCTTCTTTGGCACGAGTATTTAGAACTGAAAAGAACAGTCCAATTCCAAAAAAATTAGAAATCATTGATGAACCACCATAACTAATTAGTGGTAAATTCAAACCTTTTGTCGGTAACAGGCCTAAGACAACACCCATATTCAAAACAACTTGAAGACTAAGAATAAAAATGATGGTTGATGAGACCAAAACTGCTTTTTCATCTTTTTGTTGAAGCGCCATTCTAAAGCCAAGATACATCATGGCCATAAAGAGACTAATAACTAAAAAGACGCCCAAAAATCCAATTTCTTCACCAAGCACACTAAAGATGAAGTCATTATGTGCTTCCGGAAGATAGAAAAGTTTTTCATTTGAGTTTCCTAAGCCAAGACCCAAAATAGATCCATTAGCAAAGGCGAGATAAGACTGAATGATTTGAAATCCAGAACCTTGTGCATTCTTCCATGGATCTAGGTAAGTAAATAATCTTTGAACTCGATAGGGCTGTGCCAACAATACGGGAACTGTAATTGCCAATGCAGACAGACCCGTCGTCCAAAACAACACTCTTGGAAAAGGACTTAAAAAGCAAACAAACCCTATTATCACCAGGCAGATACTAAATGTTCCAAAGTCTGGCTGAATAACGACAAGGATGAGTGGCAACAATAAGTTTGTGATATCCCAAGCAAGCTCTTTTCTATTAAAAGAACTTAGAGGCTTTTCAAATTTTTGAAAAAATCCAATCGCGGCCAAACCAATTGTATACTTTAAAAGCTCGCCCGGCTGAAAAGAAAAAGACCCAAGCGCAATCCAGCGATGAGCACCTTTAATCTCGAGTGAAAAACCTGGAATGAACGTAAAGATAATTAGTGCTGTTACCATCCAATTTAAAACAGCACCATACTTAACCCAAAACCTAAATTTTGTTTTCGAAACAATAAAGGCTCCGACAATCGAAATCGCTAAGTAGATAAGTTGTCTTGTGAAATAGTAAGCAGAGTTACCATAAGTTTCTTTCGCGTAGATATAACTAGACGAATAAACCATGATCGCGCCGATAACAACGAGTATGGTTAAAACTAAAATAAAAGGTGTCCTAAAGCGGTCACTATCCCGAGAAAATAACTCCATAGATAAATTCTAACTTGCGTGGTGCGAGAAAACAAAGAGATTCAGATGGTTAGGCAAAAGATGCCGATAAAAAAAGCCCCAAATCTTGGGGCTTTTTATTTAGAGCTGATAGATTAATTTTTTATAGTAGTTGCCGCGTTCTTCGTAATCTCTAAAGAAATCCGTTGATGGATTTCCAGGAGAGAGGAGGATCGTATCTCCTGTACGTGATTTTTGATAAGCAAACAGAATTGATTCTTCAAAAGATCCAACAATATAAGTTTGAGGATGCTCCCCAAGGGCTCTGTTAAGTCTTTCCTTAGATTCACCAACTAAAACTAAAACACGACCGTGTTTAATGATGTCTGGGACATAAGGGTCAAATTCCATTTCTTCAATATCTTTTCCGCCAGCAATAAGAATAACAGGCTGCTTAAAGCTCTCAAGGCTTGTTATCATTTCCTCCATCGTTTCTGCTTTAGAGTCGTTGTAGAAACTTACGCCATTTTTTTCCATGACGAATTCAAGGCGGTGAGGAATACCTGGAAACTTTTCAATACAAGTTTGAATCGCTTTATCAGAAACATCTAAAGCCTTACATGCTGTAATGGCGGCAAGAAGGTTTTCTCTATTGTTTTGACCAATAATTCTCATTTTGGTTACAACAAATTCAGAGTGGTGGTTGATATTGCTGTGAATACGGCGGTTATGAAAATGCGTTCCCTGAACTTCATTCATCACACCAAGCTGAACAAAAGATCTTCTTGAATACCAATAGGTCTGACAATTAGCATTTCTAAAGAAGGCATTGTTAGCAAGACGATCAAAATTCACAATCAATAAATCATCTGGTGAAAGTGATTTTACGATACCAAGTTTTGTTTCGATATATTCACTAGCTGAATTAAATGTCTTATCTGGATAAGTCTCAGATAGACCCGTGAAAACAACCATTCTTGGGTGAAAGTTTTCAAGGCGACGAAGTTGGTTGGCCGATACTTCAACAACCACGTAATCGATTTCATCACGATTAGGCAACATCGCAAATTCGATAAAGGCAGAATCATTTGTTCCACCGATAAAGACGTTCTTACCTTCTTGCTTTAAGGTAAAGCCAATCATGTGAGCAACTGTCGTTCTTCCATAAGAGCCACAGACGGCGATAATTGGTTTTTTACATAATTTATTAGCTAGACCAAACTCACTATAAACTTCCTTGCCTCTTGAGCGAGCAAGTTCAAGTTGCGCCATATTTGGATCGACACCTGAAGAATAAACAATGATATCTGCTTCAAGAAAGTCGTCATCTTTATGCTCACCAAAAGTCATTTCAGGAGCTGGCTCAATTCTTTTTAATTTTTTAACAGCTTTATTAAGATCGAAGATTGGCTTTATGTCAGTTACGCGGATGCTACATTCTAAACGATTAAAGAAACTGATCAGGGTGAAGCCTGTTCTACCAATTCCAACGATGAGGACTTTTTTATTTTTCAATCTTTCCATCTAACCATTACCTCATTTTTAACGTGGCTAAAGAAACCAACGCAAGCAAAAGACCAACTATCCAAAAGCGAACGATTACTTTTGGTTCTGGCCAACCCAACAACTCAAAATGATGATGGATTGGTGCCATTTTAAAGACACGCTTTTTTCTAGTTTTATAAGACACGACTTGGATGATGACCGAGAGTGCTTCAACTACAAAAACTCCACCAATCACGATAAACAAGAGTTCGTTTTTTGTTACTACTGCCAGAGTGCCTAGAATGCCACCTAGCGATAGAGAACCTACGTCTCCCATGAATATCTGAGCTGGGTAGGTGTTGTACCATAAAAAACCAACACCAGCACCAACGATTGCCGCTGCAGCGATAGTTAATTCACCTGCATTTTCGACGTAGGGAATTAATAAATATCCCGACAGTTCTCTGTGCCCTGCAACATAGGCGAGTACACCCAAAGTTGCTGCAGAGGTCATAATGGGGCCGATCGCTAAACCATCAAGTCCATCCGTCAAATTAACGGCATTACTTGAACCAACGATGACGATTGATCCAAAGATGACATAGAACCAACCGAGGTCGAGCCAAGGTTCTTTAAAGAATGGCGTGTATAGCTTTGTGTCAATTGCACCAATCTTGACCAAGAAGCCAACCACCAGGATCGCTGTTGAGAATTGCCAAAGCAGTTTACCTTTTGCAGATACTCCTTTTGTGTCTTTCTTTAAAACTTTTAAATAATCGTCTGTGAAGCCAAGGGTGAAATATGAAAGCATCACTGTTATTGAAGCAACAAGCGGGCTTGAATTAAAATTTCCACAAACTGCTAGAGTTAGTGCAATTGCTGCAACAACAAAAACTCCACCCATGGTTGGTGTTCCGCGCTTTTTAAAATGACTCTCTGGGCCATCGTCACGGACAACTTGGCCGAACATCTTTTTCTTCATGAAATTGATAAACCATTGGCCCAGTACGATTGAAACAAAAGCTGCAATCACAAAAGCTGCCACTGATCTGAAGGTAATATATCTAAAGATATTAAAGGCTGAAAAATCCCGGCTTAACGGGTAAAGCAAATGATAGAGCATCACGCACCGAGGACAAAGTATTGGAACTTAAGTTATATCGATGAGCTCTTCTAGTTGTAAAGTGCGACTCCCTTTAATAAACACTCCAAGGCAGTTCCAGTTCCCAACCTTTCGTCCATTTTTGGATATAAACTCATGCCTATCTTTGTATTTTTTCCCATTAGGAAAACCTTTGAGGTAATCATCAGCATAGCGGCCAATAAAATGTGCATCTTTAACGTTCAAACCTTCTAACAGCTTGCCAATACCCTCGTGATAACGAGGTGCGTTTTCGCCAAGTTCATTCATATCTCCAATGATGAACATAGCATCTTTTAAATCACTCTTCTTTTTAGAGATCCAATGATTAACAAACCCCTTGATAGAAACTTCCATCGAGCTTGGATTGGCATTATAGGCATCAAGGTAAACGTGTTTGTTATCCACGCTTAAGACAACCGAGCGATTATTTTTTGGTGGAATATAATTTTTCACGGCAGATTTATAGTCAAGTTCAGGCCAAAGACTTAAGCATAAAGCCACGGCCATCGCCATATTATATCTGTTATGAGGCTCAATGATTTGCGGGCATGAAAAATCAAAGATCTTTCCCTTATAATGAATTTTAAAGCTTTCATCTTGATCGCTAAAAACAAAGTCATTGCCGGCTTCACTTCCAATACTGATGGTTGATGATTTCCCTTTAAGTTTTTTAAGTCTTATATCATTTGTATTTACTAAAAAAACTCCATCTGGAACTTTCGAAATTGCATGGTACAACTCAGATTTTTCAATAAAAACATTATCTTCGTTGTGAAAAAACTCTAAATGAGATTGACCAATATTTGTAATTAAGCCGGCTTCTGGCAAGCCCGAATCACATAGATTGGCAATTTCACCTGGATGATTCGTACCCATCTCAAGAATTAAAATTTCAGTTTCAAGCGGCATATCTAAAATTGTAAAAGGAACTCCGAGATGGTTATTGAGGTTTCCTTTTGTCGTGTGAAATTTACCTGGGTAAACACTCATCAAAGAAGCCAACATTTCTTTTGTAGATGTTTTGCCATTGGAGCCCGTTAGAGCGAGAACTTTATTTTTAGGGCTTAGGGACTTCCAATATTTTAATTTTTTTAGTCCACACTCTTTGATAAACGTATTTGTATCAGAGACAAAGGTTACTCTGTTTTGATCAAAATTTTTTAATAGCTCTCGATTCGTTTCAATATCGTTAACAAATGCGTGACTAAGACCTTTTTCAATTAAAGTCGCTACAAATTGTGCAGCATCAAATTTTTCTCCACGAAGTGCTACAAAAAGATCATTATCATTAAAGCTTTTTCTTGAGTCTGTAAAAATACTATGAACTTGTGGTTGATAAATCATGAACTTAATCCCCAAAAATTTTTAATCATCTTTAAATCATCAAAGGGTGTCTTTACCCCTTTCACTTCTTGATAAGTTTCATGTCCTTTACCTGCAATAAGAACAATATCTCCACTATTGGCCAAAGATAAAGCCAGATGAATTGCCTTTTTACGATCGGCTTCAATACTAACGGACTTTGAGACGTCGACACCTTTTAAAATATCATTAATGATATTTTGAGGTTCCTCACTTCTAGGATTATCAGAAGTAACCACAATATGATCACTATGCTGTTGAGCGATCTGGCCCATTATTGGTCTCTTGCTTGAATCTCTATCTCCACCACAACCAAAAACAGTGATGAGTTTTGAATTTTTATAGGACTTCCTTACTCCAAGACAAACATTTTCAAGTGCATCTGGTGTATGAGCATAATCCACAATGGCAACTTTTCCATCAAGCTCAACTGATTCAAATCTGCCTGAAGGAGCAGTTAGTTTATCAAGTGAGTCAATTTTCAAACCGAGGCTTGTTAATATGGAAAGGCATAGATTTATATTCTTTAGGGCAAAAGATGTTTGTAAGTTCTTACTAACTTTTGATAAATCAAAGTTTTGCGCCATTTCTATATTTTCTCTATTTTTTATTTTATTAAAAACGTTTTTTTCACTGATAAATAATTTTCCATTGTTTTTTAAATAATTTCTTATTTTCAGTTTTGCATCGAAATATTTTTCCATTGTTTGATGATAATCGAGATGGTCCTGCGTTAAATTTGTCCAACCAACGGCCTCGAATGTAATGCCATGAATTCGGTCTTGATCAAGTGAGTGACTTGAAACTTCCATAAGGCAATAGTCGTAATTGTGTTGATGCTTAAAAAGAGTTTTTCTAAGTTCACATAGGCCTGGCGTTGTTAGACCAAAGTCCTCAGCTTGCTTAAAATTCAATAGAATTCCAAGTGTTCCAATGGTTAGCACATTTTTATTATTTTGATGCAAGAGTTGTGCTAAATGATGAACACATGATGTTTTCCCGTTAGTGCCTGTAATTCCAATATATTTTTTTTCAGGCACTGGATAATAATGATCTAAAAGGGAAAACAGAAAGGTTTGAAATTCTTCATTTTTAAAAGTGATAACTCGAGAGTCACTTCCATTAAAAGTATTATTGACGACAATTATTTTTGCTTTAGATTGCTTTAATCTTTCTTCAAATGCGATTAGTGCTTTTTCATTATTTTTTAAATTATAGAAAACAACTTCATTTTCTTCACATTTATCTAGTTGTGAACTTATGCCACTTATATTTAAAGAGTTTAGTTGTTCTAATAATTGGTTGAGGCTCATAATTTTGGCGGTGAATAGATCAGCTTAACAGGGCCTGCAACTTGGCTGCCTGGAGTCGGACTTTGTTCACTCACAACACCTATTCCACGATGAACAATATCTATACCAACTTTTTCAGCGAGACTTACAACCGATCTTCGATCTAAGCCGATAAAATCAGGAACCGCTCCCTGAATGATTCTCGCTGATGAACTTACCGTTTTTACTGTATCAAATGCTTCATGTTTTTTTGCCGACTCGTCGTCCTCAGCTATGCGATCAAAATCTTTATTTTTGTAGAGTATATACTGTGTGACTTTTTTAAAGATCGGTGCAGCTGCTTGGTTTCCGTAGTAACCATTTTCTTTTGGATCATCGACGTAGGCATAAACAACGAATCTATTATCAACATTTAGAGGAAAACCTACAAAGCCAGGAATATAACCGGAATAGCTTCCACGACTATCTGGCCTTTGAGCCGTGCTCGTTTTACCCGCTATTTTAAAATATGGAATCCTAGCGTTATCACCTGTTCCATTTTCTACTGCTTGAACTAGCATATTTGTTAATTCTTCCGCAGTTTTTTGGCTAATGATGCGTTTTTTAATGATTGGCTGTTTATCGTCTTTTATTATCCTTGGAACCACGTATTCACCACCATTTGCAATGGCCGCGTACGCTGCAAGAATTTGTATTCCAGTTGTGGCAATGCCTTGGCCAAAACTAATATTTGAAAGTCTTATAGTGCTAACGTTTTCTTGATCAGAAAAAATTCCTCTAGATTCACCCGGCAACTTAAGACCCGTTTTTTCTCCAAAGCCAAAATCTTTTATTGTCTTTTTAAGTCTTGGATAGGTTAAATCAAATGCTATTTTCGTTGTTCCGATGTTTGAGCTGTCCTTTATGATGTCTGTAACCGAAAGCCATTCATATTTTTTTCTAGAATCTGATTCCGTTACAACATGGCCATCAATAATCATTTTACCTTGTTCACAGTAATAATTTGTTTCTGGTTTTGCGATATTGTTTTCTAAAGCTGAAGCCACTGTAAAAATTTTAAATATTGAGCCAGGCTCGATTGGCGAGTTTACGAAAGATAGTTTTCTATATGAAGAATCATCTGAGCGCAGCTTGTTGGGGTCATAAGTTGGATAATTTGCCATTGCTAGGATTTCACCCGTGTTAGCATCAATAACACCAACTCCTCCACCTTTTGCACCATGGTGATCTACGGCGTCTTTTAATGATTTTTCAGCTATGGCCTGAAGGTCTTTATCAATAGTTAGATTGATATCGTGAGATTCTTTTTGAGGACTCGTACTTTCAAATTTAATAGGACGACCTTTTGCATCTTTAATATATTTTAAAACAGTTGGCTCGCCTCTAAGTTTTTTATCAAACTCATACTCAACTCCCGACAGTCCAGAGTTATCGATTCCAACGAAACCCAAAACCTGTGCAAGTAACGTCGCATTTGGATAAATTCTTTTAGGAACAGCTTCTATATAAATACCTTTTAGCTTTTTAACTTTTTCTACTTGTTCATCTTCAAGTCTTATTTTTCTCGCAAGCCAAGTGTACCTTTCTCTATTTTTAACTCTTTGCTTTATTCTGGCGTAGGGTAGTGTCGGAACAATCCTTGCTAGTTCTTTATAGACTGAAAAATCTCCATCTAATTGCTTTGGAATCGTAAAGAGAGAGTAGGTTTGAACATTGATTGCTAACGGATGACCACTTCGGTCTAAAATATGACCTCTTTTCGGGTAAACTGTTAATTCTCTAAAAACTTGATTTCTACTTTTAGTTAATAGGGCTTCGCGGTCAATCACTTGGACTTTGAATGCCTTAATCATGACTGCAAGAAATGCAAAACATAAAATACTAAAGACAATGATGACTCTTCGTTTTAATTGCATTTCGCTTACTCCATCCTAGGGCACAACGATAATTTGATTTTGCTTTGGCTGAGAAAGTCCGTGCTTATTGGCCATTGCCCTTAATTTATCAACAGACATAAGCTTAGCTTTTCTCGCTTTAAGATCTTTATTTTCAACAATAACTTCATCAATTTCTTTATTTAAAAAATTGACCTGATAATCAAGCTCTACTGTTTTCATTCTAAATAATACAAAAAGAATGGCTAAAACTGTAAACGTTAAGATGATGGGAAAGCCGCGTGAGCTAAAAAATATAGACTTTGTTTTATCGATGAGACTTTGAGATCTTTTTGATGATTTTCTAGCTATCGTCGCCATAAATGTCACTCCTTAACATTGAGATGAGCGTACTTATTTTTATCTCTCTTGAAAGAAATCCTTTCTAACACTCTCATTTTAGCACTTCTACTGCGAGAATTCTCAAAAATTTCACTCGGAGATGGGACAATAGGTTTTCGACTTGTTTTATATAGGGGCAGTTCCGTTCGTTGTTCCAACTCTTTAAATACAATTTTAGCCAGTCGATCTTCTAGAGAATGAAAACTAATAACGGCTAAACGCCCGTTCATGACGAGCTTTGATGCTACTTGAGGAAGTGTGTCGGATAATACTCCAAGCTCATTATTCACTTCGATTCGAAGCGCTTGAAAGGTTTTTGTAGCGGGGTGAATTTTTGAAAATCTTTTGGCCGCTGGATAACAACTTCTAACAATTTCAGCTAATTGTAGTGTCGATTCTATAGGGGCAGTTTTTCTATCATGAACGATTCTTTTAGCTATTTTTCTTGATAGCTTTTCTTCACCGTATTCCCATAAGGCTGCTGCGATTTGTTCTTCTTCAGATGTATTTAAAAACTCAGCGGCACTTATTCCGGCGCGCGGATTCATTCTCATATCCAAAGGCGCATCAAAGCGAAATGAAAATCCTCTGGAGGCTTCATCAAAGTGATGACTTGAAACCCCAAGATCCATGACAATTCCGTCGAAACCCTCAGCATTATTTTCTTTTAAAAAAATATCAGCGTGAGTTTGAAAGTTTTCAAAATTACTATCAACAAGTTTTATGTTTTCGATCTTTTCTTCTTTAAATAACGTAAATCCATTGGCTAAGGCTTCAGGATCTTGATCAAAACTTAAAACTTTTGAGCCATTGAACTTCGCCAAAGCCAGTGAATGTCCACCAGCTCCAAATGTTAAGTCTGCATAAATCCCATTATCTTTTCCAAGATGGGTAATGACATCTTCTTTCATTACAGAATAGTGAGATTTATATTCACTCATTAACGTGCCAGAACATTGATCATCTCTTTTTGCTGATCAGTCCATCTCGCTTGTGGTGTTAGTATTGAAAAAAGAATATTTTCGTCAACCACGACAGGTTTCATAACTAAGTCTGGAACCAATTTAGACATTAGCTTTCTTGCATTCAGGTTATTATTTTTCATCACCTTCATGATCTCTTCTAGAGTGCAGTGTTCTTCTTTCCAGCAATCATAATCAGTTACCATAGCGACAGTAGCGTAGGCGATAGCAGCTTCTTTTGCTAAGTATGACTCAGGAACATTTGTCATTCCAATCACGTCAGCTCCAAAAGAGCGGTATATATGAGACTCCGCCTTTGAAGAAAATTGAGGCCCTTCAATACAAAGATAAGCTCCGCCTTTAGCATGATCGATATTTTCACTTAAGCACAGCTTGGCGATTCTTTCTCTTAATTCTAAATTTACAGGTTCAGCTGTTGAAACGTGAGCTACAACACCTTCTCCAAAAAATGTTCTTTCACGCTTACCTTTGGTCCAATCGATGAACTGTTCTGGTAAAACAAATTTTTCTGGTGGGAATTCTTCTTTAAGGGAGCCAACGGCTGAAACGCTGACAATATTTTTAACGCCCAGTGACTTTAAAGCAAATATGTTTGCACGATAATTCACTTCACTTGGTGTTAATTGGTGATGCTTACCATGACGCGGTAAAAAACACGCCCTATGTCCGTCAATTTCACCGATAATTATCTCTGAGCTTGGTGAACCAAACGGCGTATTGACCTTAATTTCTTCAATTACCTTGAGCTCCGGTAGCTCATAAACGCCAGAACCACCTATTATTCCTAGAGAAATATTCATTTAGACTCCACCTTGCATGTCTTAATCGTTCGTGGAAAAATTTTACACTTTTCGGGATAAATGAGGAAGTAATGATAGACCCAATCTTTTTAAAGAAAAGAGAGATTGAAGCCAAATTTAGTAATTATCTACTAAAAGGGCAGCGTCGTAGCTTTAGAATTAAGAAGGCCGCCAATACTTCTAAAAATGAGATTCTTGATTCACTTCATTTGTTTTTGAATAAACCTTCTCCCATTAATCTCGCCAATCTTCTTAAAAATATGTTCAATTCAGGGGTCTGGGTTAGTAAGTCATCAATTGAACTTTTATTTTCACTTTTACGCCTTGTTGAAAATGCTGGATTTAGTGAAAATGACCAGGTCACCATCGATATTCTTAATCAAATCAATGATAGAGATGAGCTAGTATTATCAAGCTATTCAGATGCGCATCTTTTTAGAGTCCTTTTAAGTGAAAGGCGCCATCGCCACATGAATCCTGGCTATAAATCTATTTCAAAAATGCCAACACTCAATTCTAAAATTAGACTTGTTTTGATCTCTGGTGTTTTCAATGAGATTTTTTCAACCGCTGCATTTGAACGTGGTGCTGAATATCTAAAGAATAATTATGATCTTTCCTTTAGTACGATCAATGTTACAGGAACAAAGAGCTCACGTTTTAATGCTGAACTTATCAACAAGCAACTTCAAGATATCACCGAACCAGATGAAAAAATATGGCTAATCGGTTATTCAAAAGGTGGAGTTGATGCTCTTCACTTTCTTCGTTCATATTTTAAAGAAAATACAAATATTATTGGTCTATCAACAATTGCCACTCCAATCATGGGGACTAATCACCCTAACAACAAGATCATTAAGCTTCTAACATCTTTTTCTAGATTTAAGCTTTATCAATTTTTAGATCAAGGCAAGGATCTCTTTATTCAAGGACTACAAAATTCGCTTAGAAGCGATGTTCGACATTCTTGGTTTTTTCGAAATCACGACAAGTTACCAAAAGACATTTTCTATTCGGCGTTAGGTTTTCAGGCAAAATGGAATGAGTCACATGTCTGGATGATGCTTACGAAACTGTTATTTCAAAGCAAGCATCCCAACGATGGTGTCGTTGACGTACAGTTTGCTCAATTTCCCTCATTTTTTAATTCTTATAATTTGGGCATAACGGATGGACATCATCTGGTTGGAACAAGATCGTCAGAATATCCTCAAGAAGCTTTGCTAGAAGCCTTAGTCATTTTCCTAAACCTGAAAGGTCATCTAACTTAAGCCGCCCTTTAAATTCATTAGCACAAGCTTACTCACCATTTTCAACGTCTCAAATACTCCATCGCCTTGAACAGCAGAAGCTTCAAAAGATGGAACATTTCTTGGGTTTAGTGTTCTTTCTAAATCTTCAACAGCTGTAACATTTGGCAAGTCTCTTTTATTCCATTGCATGACCAGAGGAATTTTTTCTAAATCATGGCCCTGGAAAATTAGATTTTGTTCAAGACCTTTAAGGCTTTCTTGATTGGCTTCCATTTTCTCGACCTGACTGTCTGCCACAAACACGACACCGTCTACGCCTCTTAAAATTAGTTTTCGGCTTGATTCATAAAAAACCTGACCAGGGACTGTGTAAAGATGAAACCTTGTTTTAAAGCCTCTTATTTCACCAAGCTCAAGTGGCAAGAAATCAAAAAACAAGGTTCGTTCATTTTCAGTATTAAGTGTAATCATCTGGCCGCGACTAGTGCCACTTGTCTTTTTGTAGACATGTTGAATATTAGTCGTTTTACCGCCCAAACCTGGACCGTAATAAACGATTTTACAGTTTATCTCTTTACGTTGGTAGTTTACGAAAGACATTCTTTACTCCCAAAACCAAATAGACGGTCAATTTCTTCATCTGTAACGTCTTTAAATAAATAACCATTTCTATGGGCCGGTGGTTGCCACAGTTTTAATTCATCTGCAATTTTATCACACCAAAGTTTAAGCTGAGTTCTGATCGCACCCGGTGCCATTTCTTTTTCAAAAACGATGCAGGCATAACATGGACGTTTCGCAATATCGATACGAACCATACAAAAACCATTTTCTCCGTCATCAAAACCGAGTTTAACTTCGTTATGAGATTTGAATTGGTTTAACTCAATAAGTGCTTGGGAAGCTTGCCAAACCCCACCCAAAAGAGCGCTCATCGAAATATTGAGCTCATTAGCTTTATTTGAATATAAGCAAACTCCATCTCTATTCGAAATTAAAACATGATGTTTTTCAATGCGAGTTGGGATTGTTAATGATTTTACAATATCTGCGATAGCATCTTGTAAGTTTTCGGCCATAGTCTCTATATCCTTTTTCTATTTTCAAGAGCTTTAGATATTGTCATTGAGTCTAGGTACTCAAGGGCGCCACCCATTGGCATCCCAAAACCAATTCTCTCCGCGCTTACTTCGCTTGGTAATTCTTGGCGAATATAAGAGCTTGTGGCATCACCTTCAATTGAAGGATTTATAGCGAGAATTAATGTTTTAATCTCTAGTCTTTTTACTCGTGCTACCAGTCTTGGAATACCAATTTCATCTGGACCAATACCAGAGAGGGGATTAAGCACTCCTCCAAGAACATGGTAAAGGCCTCTAAATTGACCGCTTTTTTCAACAGCTAAGCAGTCTGAAAGTGACTCTACAACACAGATAACTCCGGTTGAGATACGTTCACTTCTTTTACATACATCACACAAATCACCCTCACTGAATAAGCCGCATTCTTTGCAATATTCTAGTGAGGCGAGTTCTTGCATGGCCCTACCGAAACTAATAAGGTCTTCACTTCTCCACTTCGCAAGTCCAAGAACTTGGCGAAAAGCAGTCTTTTCACCAATTCCTGGAATCTTTCGAAAGTGTTCAACGCTTGAGATAATTTTTTCTGGATAATTCAATTTAAAACCCTAAAACATACCTGGAATTGAAAGCCCGCCAGTTACTTTTGACATCGCAGAAGAAACCATTGTTTGAGATTCTTTTACCGCTTGATTCACGGCCGTAAGCACAAGCTCTTCAAGTGTAGAAACATCATTAGGATCAACACATTCCTTATCAATTTTGATGCTTAATAGCTCTTGCTTGCCAGTAATTTTAATTTTAACCATTCCGCCACCAGCAGAAACCTCTAACTCACGTGTTTCTAACTCTTTTTGCAGCGTAGCCATTTTCTGTTGCATTTGTTGAGCTTGCTTTAACAAGTTGTTCATATTTTTAGCCATCTTATTCTCCTTTTTTTCCCATCTGAATTTTATCTACTTTCGTATTAAACATTTCTTGAGCAAGTTTAAGCATTGGATCCTCAAGAAGTTCTTTTTTTCTCTGTTCTTCGCTTAAAGCGTCCTGTTCTTTTCTTTCTTGAGCTCTCGTTGTCACATTTTTCTGGGTACTAGTTTCTATTTCAATGACTAGATCCATTTTTGCTTCAACATGATCTCTGAGTAGGGCGGTTAGCCTTTCTCTTGTCTGTTCTTGATTAATAACATCATAAAAAACATTTCCTTCAGCTGGATATGTAATTTTCATCTGCTTATCAATAAATCTAGCAGGATCAATATAAGCATGTTCGAGACTTGCAGATAGTGTCGGCGCTTCAACCTCAATTATTTTTAAAAAGGCATCTAATTCCTTAACAATTAATTTGGGCTTTTCAATAATTGGTAGTGCTTTTTTAGCTTCAACCTTTGGCTCTTCAACCTGCTGAACTTCATCTTTTATAACTATCATCGGTTCGACAATTTTTTGCTCTACGACGGGTTTAGTCTTTTTTTTTTGAATATCTGATGAGCTTTTATCTAGACCTAGAAGGCTATTTCTTAACGCTAATTTTTTTATGCTGACCAGAAAACTCTGTACCGGTGCCACTGAATCAAAGATCCATGAAGATTCTTTGGCCAAAGATTCATAGACCCAAAATATTTCTGCCGTCGAAACACCATTTATAGCATCTTGAATATTTGATTTTTTATTAAGCCAACTTTCGTTGTCTACATTTTCAATTACAGTAAAGATGTTTTCTAAGATCGAAGTCAGTAAAGCTTTTAATGAAATATTTTCTCTGAATGCTTGCTTGCAGTTTTCAACCGTTAACTGCGCATCACCATCAAAAAGAGCAATAATAATTTGATCCAGGAGCTCTCTTCTTGCGACTCCTAAAGACTTTGCAAGGACTTCTTCTGACACATGATTATCACTTGTATAGCTTAAAACCTGATCCATGAGAGACAATGTATCTCTTACTGAGCCATTTCCAAGTCTTGCTATATCTCTAATTTGATCTTCATTATCAAAGACAATTCCCTCTGATTTTGAAATCTTCATTAGATGATCTGTTAAATCATCGACACTCGCATTTACAAAATCAAAGCGCTGACATCTTGATAGAACTGTTCCAAGAAGTTTATGCGGCTCCGTTGTCGCTAGTAAAAAAATCACATGCGATGGCGGTTCTTCCAAAGTTTTCAACAATGCATTGAAAGCACTTTTTGAAAGCATATGAACTTCATCGATAATATAAATCTTATGACTTCCGTTGGTTGGAAGATACTGAACGTTATTAATCAGTTCTCTAACTTCATCAACAGTATTATTTGAAGCTCCATCAATCTCAATCACGTTCATCGAGTTTGATTGTTGCATATCCTGACAAGCGAAGCAGATACCGCACGGATTATCATCTGGAGTTAAAGATTCACAACGAATCGCCTGAGCAAACAATCTAGCAACAGATGTTTTTCCAATGCCTCTCGTTCCTGAAAACAAATAGGCATGACCAAGCCTTGAGCGCTTAATCGCGTTTTGTAATGATCTTGTGATGGCTTCTTGGCCTATCACATCTTGAAATTTCTTTGGGCGCCATTTTCGCGCTAAAACCTGATAACTCATTTAGCCTTTTTTATTCGTAAATTGATGGAGAATTGTATCTAAAAGCGTTGCCAGTGGCAAAAGAAGTGGCGACCGAACCCAACCTCACAAAACTCCGCGGGCTACCGTTGCTTCGTTCCCGACCTGGCGGAATTCACCTCGGTGGTTCTTGAGACGGGTCCAATCACCGCGGTCATATTAGGGTTTTAAACAGGTAAAAGTCAATGATATTGAAATGGTGCGACATTAATCAATGGCGGAGGACATGGGATTCGAACCCACGATACATTGCTGTATACACGCTTTCCAAGCGTGCGCCTTCGACCACTCGGCCAATCCTCCGCGATTATTGACGTTTATCACTGCAGCATTAAACATGTCCATGTATTTATCTTTAGGCTTATTTAGAGAAGTGGCGAGAAGGGTATATACTAAATTAAAATAAAAGGTTGTTTTAGTGAGTAACGCTACTAGTAAAAAGGACAAGAAAAACAAGGGACACACAGAAGAATCCGAAAAATCGTTTCAGCATAATTTAGACAATTTAAATAATATGCTTAAGCGTTTTGAAAAGATCTCTGAAGTATCACCAACTTTTTGCACTGCCAAATGGTTACAAAGCACCGTTTATCTCCACACGGGCTTAACCCATAGTTGTCACCACCCACCGGCGCACAAGATTCCACTAGACGAAATTGAGAATTCTCCCGCCGCTCTTCATAATACAAAATATAAAAAAGAACAGCGCCAAAAAATGCTGGAAGGCGAGCGCCCTAACGAATGTCACTACTGTTGGAATATTGAAGATTTACCTTCAGAAAATATGTCTGATCGAATGTTTAAATCCACCAATACTCAGTGGAGTTTTCAGCATCTTGAAAAAATAAAATCAGCTGGTTCAAAGAGTGATCTAAATCCAACTTATCTTGAAGTGGCTTTTGATAATACTTGTAATTTTAAATGTATGTATTGCTCCCCTGATATATCGACGACATGGATGGATGAAATCCTTCAAAATGGGCCTTATCCAACATCTGTAAAAACGGGAAACCTTGATTGGCTTAAAGAACAAGATAGACTTCCTATTCGACACGATCAACACAACCCCTATGTCGAAGCCTTTTGGAAATGGTGGCCACAGCTTTATAAAGATCTCAATACATTTCGAATTACTGGTGGTGAGCCACTTCTTAATCAAAATACTTGGAAGGTCTTAGAGTTTGTTAACAACAACCCACATTCAGAATTTAACTTAGCTATCAATACGAATATGGGAATCCAGTCAAAATGGATCACAAAGTTTTGTCAGGTCTCAAACTCAATTGCAGATCGAATTAACTCTCTTGATATTTATACAAGTTGTGAGGCTCAAGGAGAACAAGCAGAATATATACGCTTTGGCTTAAACTACAAAAGCTTCATGGATAATAACGAATATCTACTCAGCAATGCTTATGAACAAAACCGTTTGCACTTTATGATCACTTTTAATGCCTTATCAATAACTAGTTTCTTAAGTTTCTTAGCTGACATTAGAAAACTTAGAAGAAAGTTTAAACCCTATAAGATGCTCGATCGAGTTTCACTTATGGTTTCTTATCTACAGTGGCCTCAGTTTCAATCTGTCTTAGTTTTACCTAAAGAAATAAGACAAAGTTATTCTGCACAATTTTTAAACTATGCTCAAGAGAACTCTATTGAGTCGGGTCCTGATGGCTTTTTATATCTTGAAGAAGTTGAACAGATCAAAAGATTATCTCAATTCATGCTTCAAGAACTTGATGAAAATGATCTTTACTTAAGGCGTAAGGATTTTGGCCTTTTTTATCAAGAATATGACAAAAGAAAAAAGACCAATTTTTCTAAAGTCTTTCCTGAACTTAGTGAGTTTTATGGGAAATGCTTAAAGCTTTAATATTGCCTGAGTCATTTTCTCAAAACTCTTGAAGCAATCTGGATGTTCATTATTATTTTTTATGAAATATTTAAGATAAGAACATTTTAAAATATCAGACATCTTATCGCCTATCATTATGGATTTTGATAAATCGACTTGATATTTTTCAGCCGCCTTAATTACCATTCCAGGCATTGGCTTTCTAAGCAAGCTTTGGCTTTTGTACTTAGTGATAGATCCATCTATATGATATGGACAATAGAAAGTATCAAGAATGGTGAACCCAATAGATTTATAATAATCCGTTATATACTTAGTTGTTTCTTGGTAGTCGTTTTCGGTGTATTTACCTCTGGCAATTCCGGACTGGTTTGTTACAACAATTAATTCATATTTCTTATGTATTAGAGTTTGTAGAAGGGGAATAACATCTTCTTTAAAGATCACATCTTCCACTTTTCCAGGATAATCAGTATCTTCAATCAATATTCCATCACGATCAAGAAAGGCAACCTTGCGATTAAAGCTTTCTCCTCTAGGCAGAAACTCTGCTTTAAATTCACTTGAACTCACATCGTGCGTATAGGAAATACCAAGATTAATTTCTTTATTTTCGTCATTCAGTATTGAGTACTTTGTGTTGATACTTGGTTCAATTTTTAAAAGACTTAGGTCACATGCAATAATTGATCGACCATCGTGTTTGTACTTAGAGTTTTTTAATATCTCTTTTAACTGATCAGACATAGCCCTGTCTTCTTTGTTTAAAAAATTGCGATAAGACTTTTGAACATTCAAAATGCATGACTCCGCCCATAATATTAATTTTATGGTTAACATTTGGATTTCCCCAAATATTCATCGAGCTCGACAATATTCCACCCTTTGGATCATAAGCACCAAAAATAACATTTTTAATACGTGAGTGAAGAATGGCACCCGCACACATGGCACAAGGTTCTAAACTAACAAATAGACTATAACCTTCTAGTCGCCAATCTCCGAGCTTCTCACTGGCCTGTGTGATCACTTCAATTTCAGCATGAGAGCATGGATTTTTTTTTAACTCTTTATAATTATGCGATTCGCAAAATATTTTACCAGCTGGATCAACGAGGACGGCGCCAACGGGAACCTCATCCATTGAAGCCGCTTTTTCTGCCTGTTCAAGTGCAAGCTTCATAAACCATTCGTATTCTTCTATATTCATCATATGATTTTTATTCCGTGTGCTACCGGTCTTCCAAGAAGCGCTTTTCTTTGACTGAGGACTCTTGCTTTGAGTAACAAGGTTTCGTTTTCGTCTAAAATTTCATATTCATCATCAATATTTAGCTCCTGAAAACAAAGCAGAGCAGCTTCTCCTCTACGCTTATCGTAAAGTCGTGCGCCTACAACTTCCTCATCATTAATTTTTATATTTACTCTTTTATCTTTTCTGTGCCTAAAGTCGTATTCCGTCCAATTGATCTTTGGGTAAAATATTGGGCGATTCATATTGAATGCAATGACAATGAAAACCAAAAGATTTACAAAATAAATGATTGAAGACAAATAATCTTGATTAGTTGTTTTTGAAATTACAAAAAAAGTATTCAATACAATCCCGACTGCCAAAAATGTTAAGAAGGAATATAAAATCTTTTTTAATGATCTAAAAAGAAGTGCATAGTAACCCGCCCAAATAGCGATTATTATCGTTCCCAATATAACATCACCCCATGTGTTAAAGCCGACGACTTCAGACAAGAAAGCAAGCGTCATCGATAGTGTTAAATATCTTTTTATTCGATTAATGCGCGTTGCTACAATCTGTTTTGATAAGTGTAATGTCATTATTCACCAAAAGCTTAATTTTACCTGTTGATATATTCTCAATACACTTTATCATAACCCAAATGTAATACACGGAGGTTTCATGAAAAAAATTCTATTTGCAGCTGCTTTTTCTCTTTCTCTTACTGGTTCAGCTATGGCCGCTCACGGTCCAGCTGGTTGTGGTCTAGGCTCAATGCTTTTCCAAGGTAAGAGTGGATTAGTATTCAACGTATTGGCTGCTACGTTTAACGGTTCTTCAGGTAACCAAACTTTTGGCATGTCTACAGGTACTCTTGGGTGTGAAGATGCTCAAAGTGCTAAAGTTTCAGTTGTATCATTTGTAGAAGGCAATAAAATTGCACTTTCAAATGATATCTCACGCGGTCAAGGCGAAACTCTTGATGCTTACCTTGAGCTAATTGGTCAAAAAAATGTTGATAAGTCTGTACTTCAAAAGTCTTACCCAACTATTTTCACTAAAGAAGCTTCTGCGGAGCAAATCCACACGAACATTTTGGTAGCTCTTAATAAATAAGATGATCCAATCCAATTGGGGGGCGTTTATCGCCTCCCTTTTTTTTATTCTTCAAGTTCATGCTTCAGATACATTTGATTCGCAGTGGTTAAAACTTCTTCGCTATAATAATTATAATTCTTCTTTTGAAAGTGAGGCTGACTCTAACGCCTTTTTCTTAACCTCTCGAGGGAAAACTGATCCTGAAGGTGAATATCAGAAATTTATTAGAGTAATGAAAACGCCTGTTAGCGGAGACAATCATCCCGTCTGTATGTTTCCAGCGAGGGCTTTAAAAATATTTCAAGACAATAAAAGCACTAAACCTGATTTTTCAAAATGTGACAAACTAAATCGATATCTTAAGGCAACTGACCCCAAGGGAGCATCACTTGTCTTTGCAAGCTATTTCATACAAAAGCCATCATCCGCTTTTGGTCATACTTTTTTAAGACTTCACACTAACAGACTCGGCAATGCAGCCCTTTTAGACTTCGCTGTTGATTTCGCCGCAAGTGTTGATACACAAAATCCTATCGCTTATGGTGTTAAAGGAATTATTGGTGGCTTTAAAGGTCGCTTTAGTCGAATGCCATATTTTTTAAAAATTAGAGAATATGCCGACCTTGATTCAAGAGATGTATGGGAATATCCACTAAATTTAACAAATCAAGAACTTTTAATGCTGACACTTCACCTTTGGGAAATGGATCAAGCCTATTTTGATTATTATTATTTTTCTGAGAATTGCTCTTATCATATTTTAAGAGCTATTGAAGCTGTGACGAATAAAGACATCAGTAAGGACCTAAAGTTTTTTGTCTTGCCAATCGATACCATCCACGCACTTAGTAAAAACAATGTTTTGCTTTCTCCAAAAAGAATTCCTTCCCAATATTCAAAAGTTAAAACATCTCTTGACTCACTATCACAGGAAAACAAACTTACCGTTCTTGAGTTTTATCATGATCCCTTTAGTTTTAATCTAAATATCGTTAACGATATTTTTCTTGTAGATGCTATGATTGATATTCTTAACTATAAGTTTGCTGAAAGTCTTTTAACAGATTCATCTGATGCGAAAACTATTAAACTTCGAGAATCTCTTCTTCTAAAACGAAGTCAAATGGGTTCGAGCAAACAACCGATAATCAGTACGATTGATAGCCCTTCATCCGGTCATTTTGGATCATATTTTGACATGGGCTATTCATACGGGGACAAAAAATCTATTAACCTTACACACGCATTTGCTCTTCACCAGTTCAAACATTCTCCCAAAGGATTTTCAAATAAGTTTCAAATGACAATGGGAGAGATACAACTTTCACTTTTAAAGAATACTATTAAGTTTGATAGTTTTAAAATTTTTGATGTCATGAACGCATCCACTTCGTTTTTCTTGGAGTTCAAACCCAGCTGGCGCTTTGCCATTGGTGTATCAAGAGATTTCTCAACAACTAATAGTGTTGAACCATTTGCCCTTCTCAACAGTGGCGTATCACTTTTGGCTGACGATGATTATTTATTGAATCTGTCGTTTACATTTCGACCAAGGTTTCAAGAAGCCTCAAATCAATTTCAACTTCCCGCTGGAGTTAGTCTTATTTCCCAACGTAATGGTCAAAGTTTTCAAATTGGTATTGAGGCTTCAATCTATAGAAATTTTGATCTAAGTGTCTATGAGTTTAAATTAGAGCCTTATTTTAGAAAACTTATAAATAGAAACCTTGAGGTCTATATTCAATCGTCTAGCCGCAGAGCTGAAACTCAATTCTCTTCAGGATTTACAGCCTTTTATTAATTTTCTTAAGTCCTTTAAACTAAACTTTTACATTCGGCCCAAAACTTTTCCATCGTCGGAAATGTTTTAAGAAAATCAGTTTTTCTTCGTTTATCATGCTCACTAAAAAACAAGAAGAAATCTCGCTGATATTTCTCTTGTTCTTCTTTTGGCATCGGACTTTTCATCCATTCAAGTATTCGCTCCATCTTAATAACTTCAGCTTTTAGTATTCCGTCGTCAATTCTCGATCTCATATAATCAATATGACTTTGCATAATTGGATGAAACTCACTACTTAGTGTTTTTGCCGACAAAAACTCAGGGGCCTGGAGGTGGGGGATATCTAACAAGATATTGCGATGCTCATTTGTGTACCTTTTTCTAAGTGCAATAACCCAGTCAATAAAGTCTCTAAACCCAACAACACTTAAATTATTAAAAGTACACATGAATGCTACTGGAGCTGTTGGATTCTCTTCTAGGTATCTACAGAGGTTATTTTCAAATGCTTTAAAGTTTAAGCCATTTCGTATGTATTCTGCTTGAACACCAAACGTATCAACGCTTGTATGTAGAATAAATTGTTTTACTTTTTTTCCCTCAAGCATCGGCTTTAAAAGTGACAAAAACTTACTGAATTGTTTCTCGTTGATTCCTAGATTTGAATTTATAGATAGTTCAAGTTTTGGCAGACTATGTTCATTAATCCACTCCATTACTTTGAAAGTGTGCTTACTAAGAAGTGGCTCACCACCAGTAATTCTAAAAAACATTAGGTCTTTTACAAGATCAGGCCACCACTTCCAAAAAGCATCAATATACGGATTTCCCTCTTCATCCATTGGCATCAAGTCATTTTCTTTGAACCATTGCATATTTTGATGTTGGTAAGTTGATAACTGATAAGGCCCCTGCTTAACAACTTCGTCTCTCCATGAAGTGCTTACATGAGGAGAACAATAACTACATTTAAAATTGCAAGCACTTGAAAAACTTACTTCAACGTAAGTTGGGTTGATATTTTCATCACCCTTTAGCTTACTAACTTTTTCAAAATAGGGCATCGTCCAGCTATCTACGGCTCGCATATGCCTATCACTGACTTGGTCTCCTGGTAAATCTTCAATATTCCAACAAATACTGCATTCAGCCGGTCGCTCTCCAGTCAGCATCTTCTTTCGTTGTTCTTTTTTATATTTAGTATTATGAAGCGCCGTAGGATTATCTTTTAATTCTTCTAACGGTATTTTGTGTGTTTGTGGTAGATAACAAGAGTGTGTTTGACCAGTCATTAAATGTATTGTTACATGCATCCATTTCGCCATACAAAAACTAGGAGAAACATCATTTATTTTTCTTTTCATTTCTTCTAGCTTATCTATTTCTCCGAACATAATTTCTCCAAAATATTTTTGTAATATCTTTAATCTTTCTAATCAATAAAACCTAGGTTATTTAAGATAGATTCTATATGACCCTGGTAATGATTGGGGATCTTTTCTTTATAGAGGGTATGCAACTCTTCTTTATATTGAGGCTTTAGTTCTTGAAGTGAGAGTTCATGTTTACCAATTAATTCTTGCACAATTGGCTGGATCCTGTGCTTATCACAAAAGTTTAGAAACTCTGGTAACTCATGCCAGTTATCACGTTGTACACATATTGAAGCAAAAAGTGTAAAGCCTCTACCCTGGATCTCTCTTTCGTTTCGTATTGAGACATAATCCATTACGGTTTCAAGCACTCTTTCAAAGTCGCCCTTTAGTCGTATGGCCGCATACGTTTTTGTAGTAATAGCATCCATACTTAGGTGTATATGCCTAATCTTTAATCCATCTAATCCATCACGAAGCTGTTTAGAAATTCTATAATGACAATTGGTTATAAAACCCCATGTACAATCCTTATTTATTTTTGAAACTTCCTCAATAAATCTAAAGGTATCCTTTTGAATAAAGGGCTCCCCCCCCAGCATATCGACTTCTTTTAGGTAAGGATAAATTTTCTCCGGGCCAATGCTCCAGAAGTCACTTTTATCATATAGACCATTTGGCTGAGACCAAACATCACACATGACACACTCGAGGTTACATTTACCATTTAATCTTAAATCTAGCCTTTGAGGCATTTTGCTTTGAATGACTTTATACTCAACCAAATGGTTTAAATGCTGATAATTTTTTTGACAACCAAAATTCTTAATTGCCTTTTCACATATTTTAATGTCGCCTGTTAAAAATTCATTTCTCCATGTCTGAATGATTTCTCCATTCCAGATTTCTTCAATCGTCTGGTCGGCGACATCTCCAACTTTATATTCCCCAGAAAAACAACATGCAGAGACACTTCCTAGCGGACTTAATTCGAGTTGTATAAAGGGAATGGGACAAAATGTACCCTCATCCATTTGTTTTTTTACAGCTGGAGGAATCGTGGGAACATGACTCATATTAAATTTCCCCCTGCGCCAAGCTAAATGTTTTAGCTGCTTTTCTTATTCCAATATCAGTCCCACAATTACATCTTGCTTGATTGCAGATCACAGGCTGACTTGTAAACTTTACTCCAGGGTTATTGATATTTCCGACAATTTTCCCCATATCACAACTGGCAATTCGTACATCTCCAGATGGTGTTATAAATATGGCATCATTAATCCAGCACTTCCACCCAGTAAAATTATTTTGAGATTCAGACACAACTCGATTTGAGTTATGGCCAATAATAGAGCCGTCAGTATAGTGCTCTTCGCAGTATGATGGTTTCGCGAGAGGTACATCGCTTTTTTTGGCAAGTATTTTTTGCTCTTCGAGATTATTTTTCTTTAGAAATTCTCTTTTCCACTCATCTTTGTAATAGTGCATTTCAGAATGTGGTGACAGAGCTTCCATAAGAGCAGCGTATTCTATCGTATAGTTTTGCAACTTTTCTTTTAACAACGTTGAGAAGTCGACAACTTCTAAAAATCTTTCATCATGCATTAAAAGTCTGCACACAAGATAGTCCATTTTATCTTGTAAATATTCCATATTCTTCAAGTAATTTTCTTTGTCGCAAAATTCAACATGAAAGCTTGCTACGATATCATTAAAAAGAGTGTGGTTTTCTACCCACCAATCGAGAGGCTTACTTAGATTTGTATTCACAGCAACAAGGGCACCGGGTATTTCTTCCCTGATATATTTTAGAATTGGAATAAAGGGTTTCCAAACTGTTGGCTCTCCACCTGAAAAAAAGAAACGAAATGACTCATATCCGTTTGCCTTAAATTGGGAAACCATCGATCGAAGGTTATCTATATAAATTTCTGTTTGAAGATTTTTGTGATTAGCGCCAAAATTTCCTGGATTACAATAGCTACATTTATAATTACATACGTCACTTACTTGCCAAGTAATACTCGCGAACTTGCCCTTCGCCGGCCAGATGGCTTCTAATGTTGATTTATTCATAAATAGCCCACAATATAATTATTTTAACATAGCTCTTTTTCATAATTTTTCTAGAAGTCGTATCTTAGTAGTTTTAACTCCGGGTAAACATCGATTAAACGCTCACCTCTAATAGAATCAACTCTATACACTCTTTCATAAAAATTTTCTCTCATGTGAGAGTCATCTTGAGCGTTCATAAAATTAATGACGGAATTATATCCATTCTCTACATTGAAATAGTAATGCCCATTCTTTATGGCTATATTACAAATTTTGTCTCTATATTTTTTGTATTTTTCTGTAATCATACTTTTTGCAGCTTTGGGAAATATCCTTACACTCATAAATTCTTGATAAGTTAAAATGTTTAATCTAAGAGCATTTGGCTCTAGAAGTTTTTTTTCAATCCAATCAAGGTGAAAGTCTGGAAAGTGGAAAACATTATACGCACTAATTGTGGGAGTAATATCAAAGGTAACATTTGGGCATTCTTTTATCATCATCTTCCGGTTTTTTTCAATCACATCCCATTTAGTTCCTTTTCTTAGATACTCAGCTCTTGATCCAGAGTCATCTAAACTTGCAGAGACAGACACGTTTTTAAATTTTTTCCAATAATCGAGAACTTTTGCGCCTTTGTGTTCTAGTAGCGCAAAATTTGTTGTGTAATTGATATGAATATTTTCCATATTATTTTCTAGCCACAACTCTAGGATTTTATAGTGCTCATCACATATCAGCGGTTCACCACCTGCAAAATAAGCGTTCTCTACATTCTTAAGCAGTGGTTCCAACTCATTCCAAAGCTTTTCATTAGCATCGATGGCAATAACCTTGGGTTTATTCCAATCACTATACATCTTTGTTTGATCTTCATACCAAGAGCTGCTCAACTCCGGACCACATGTCTGACATTTTAAATTGCACAAGTTATTAAATCTAATATCAAGATAATTCATTCTTACTGTATCAACAGTTCCGTCTTGCTTCGTTTCTTCGACGAAATCCCAGTTCTTTGAATACTTATCTATAGACATCTTTCTTAGTGTTTCAACTGTTCCATGTTCTTCTAATTCATAACAACGCTTACAACCATCAGATTTTTTTCCATTTAGCATATTTTTTCTTAAAGTCTTCATCGCTTCACTATTCCAACTATCTTTTAGACTTGAGTTTTCTCCAAATCTGCCCAGTGGTTTTTCAGCGTCCCATATACAACATGGAAAGGTATTTCCATTCGGCCATAGATGCATGTGAACCCAAGGCAACATGCAGAAGGTTTTAGACTTAATAATTTTATCTTTATCCATGATAATTATTAAACACTACCTAGATGAAGCAGCCAAGCTTACGCCTGCGCTCTAACGATGTGCGGAAATCTTGAGTTTTAATCTTTTTTTTCAACACCGACTTTATACGTCGGGTTCTAATATCGATTTCAATCAACCAGTTTTTTATCGATTGAGGTTTATGAGTTTGCTAGAAGTTTTTCAAATTAGATTTTAACAGAAAAGCCAAGAGTTGTTTGATATTCTCTATCACTGCCTTTTGGTTTTCCTGTAAAGATCACGGTGTAACCTGCGTTTAGAGAAAATGCATTTAACAAATTTATATTTAAACCCGTACCTGCGTATGGAGATAGGTATAACGCAGGCTCTCGAGTGGTGCTAATACTATTTTCGGTTCTTATGAACTCACTTTTTCTTCCGTGCCCTCCAAGGCGCAGATACCATTGCATAAAATTTCCAAAGTGAAATGAACTTCTTACGCCAAGCATGGCATTCGTAACGGTTTCCTCAAGAGCAAGATTTCGATCTGGAAAATTCTCCTTATCCTTACCTTGTGTAACCTCTGCTTCAGCCGACAGGATAGGCGGGCCATAATTCATCCTAATTCCGTAGATGAATCTTGTTTTAGAATGTGGAGTAGGCTCAATTTTTTGAACACTCTCAAAGCCCACTACAGGCTCTATCTTTAAATAGCCTGGTGTTGGGCCTGACTGTGACCAAGCTGGCAATGAGACAAAAATAAATAGAAGAAATAGCATAATCATTTTCATGATTATATTTTGACAAAATAAGGGATGGAATCCAAGAGGGTAAAATAGTCTGGTATAAAAGGAATAATGGCGCACCCTGAGCGATTCGAACGCCCGACCTTCTGATCCGTAGTCAGATGCTCTATCCAGCTGAGCTAAGGGTGCATTAAGAGGATTATAATTATCTGTCCCGACGAGACTTGTCAAACAGATTAAAACAGTGTGCGCCGCGCAACAGACTGCCATTATCTATAGATTTTCATGTGGTTTACAGCGCCGACCCCTAGTAGGCGGACAGGTTAACAGGTGAAGAGCAATGGGAATTGCTAAAAATGAAAATAAGTAAACATCATAGAGATATTTTAACTGAGGGGATGGCGCTAACAATATGATTATTGGCACTCGCGTGAAAAGCATCGCGAGAGGGTAAAGAATTGGCACAATTCGGCCGCCTAATATTAAAAATACTGTAATAATGATGCTTGGAAAAAACAAGGTATATACAATCTCTATCTTGCTACTAGAGATCACCAATTTTGCAAAATTTCTAAAAGGTTCGCCAAACTGGAATTTATCTTCAAACTGATGAAACATAAATTTATTCGAATTAGGGGCGTGATAATTTTGTTTTTTATAGAATTTAAAATTATCCCCATAAACATATATTTTATTTTTGCCGTACCCGATATAACTTAAGGTCGTTTGCAATTTGTTAAATAGAAATATTTGCCAATTATTCTGAACGATATTCCACGCAATGCTTTTAATTTCATTAAATTGATTGTCTTTTATTTCACGGTTAAAACCATTATCGAAATATTTTTCAACGTTTGCTCTTTTGCCGTAGTACAAATTAATTCTTTCAGCCATGTGACTTGTTGTAACATAACGTTCACTTCCAACAATCGCGTCAACATAGTTTTCTAGGGTTGCTACAACTTTTGCTCTATTAGTTTTTATTTCATTTATTAATGTTGATTTTATAGACATGCTTATCAAGACCAAGATCATTGAAGCAATGACAAGAATAGATAGCTTTTTAAGTTCGATTTTTTTTGTGAGATATAAAATCAGAAAAAAGATTATTGTCACGACACTAAGTTCTTGTCTGATTTCAAAAACAAAAGCAATCGTTACAGGCAACAAAGCGAGAAATAACTTGCTTTGGCCGCTTTGCGATTGATGCGACATTAATATTTTTATTAGAACGAACGAAAGGGTTAGTAGCCCAAGTGCCGCGTAGTAGTCTCTGGAAAAAAAATTAATCATTATACCGACAGAAGGCAAGACCCAAATCAAAAGACTGCCATATCGATAACTCTTTTTGACCTCTAAGTGCTTTAGGAGTTTATAATATGCAATATAAAAACAAACAGAGATATAAGAATTGATTAATCCAATATCACTAATGCTAAATCCTATTTTTTTATATGAAATTAGAACCAAGCTTAAAAAAGATGAAAACCAATTTGAAAATTGATATGAATAAGCTTCGTTTAAACTTTCAATTAAATCATAGTCGAAAAGAAGTGGAGAGGTGACTTGCCTCCATATCAGCAAAACTAATATTGAAACCAAGCTAACGATGAGCATTTCTAGAGTCTTATCTTTTTTAATATTTTCTAAAAGAATCAAAAAACTTAGACCAAAAAGGCAAACGAGGACTGAGCAGAAGATATTAATAACCAGCGGCTTACCTCCACTATACTTTTGCCCAAATTCAATATCCCTACTTTCATATGAGCATTCGCTTGATTCTACTGGATGCAAATGAATTAAGGATTCTCCAATAAATATTTGTGGATTAGTCTGGGAATTCTTTTTGATGCATATGGCGTAAATCTTGGTGTCAAATATAGTAATTGCATTGTTTTCTAGAATGAAATATTCGTTGAATTTTTCTTTGTTTTTACTTGTGTATATTCTTAAAATTGGCTTTTGTGTTTGAATTAAGTCTTTGCTTACTTTTATTTTGATATCTATTTTTTCGTAATATGAATTATTAAACGTAAAGAATAGAAAGGTTATTAAAAGGGCGAGCAGGAAAGCTATTAAATATTTCTTATTATAAGCAACTTTTGACAACATCTCTCAAACAATCTCTTTAGCTCTTAAAATCCAAAGCCGTAGAAGTAAACTTCTCATTTTCTAAAGGTTTATTGTAATTGATTATTTAACAAAATGGCGGAGACGATTATTTCCGCCTCCGCAACCTATAATTTCCAATAGTTAATAGCTATTTTTTAGCACACCTAAGCACGAAAAAAAATTAAAAACTAAACAATGAAAAGATTTGGAACCGCAGACCTTAAAGACTCATTTTCTGGATGGGAAAAGTCCAAAGAATCCGTCGCTCCTTTAATCTCGACACCGGCAAGCCTTACATATATATCCATTGTAGACATTTTGCGCCACCCGCCAATTTTCATCACAGTTGTTGTCGGCACACCATTAGAAAGCATTTGAGTGGCCCAACAGGCCCTTAGAGCATGAAAAACAATTTCTTTAATCCCAATGCTTTTTAAAAACTCTCTTAGATGCAAAGCTTGAGTGCCATTAGTCCATGCCGAAAGTCTGGGAAGCACATACTCGTTTTTCACTACTTTATCCTTTAACTCTTTTAGGAAATTCTCAAGTGTAGGGGAAATTGGAATTACTCGCCAGTATCTGCCTTTTGTTGGCCCAATGGTTTTTGTGTTTGGACAAAAGTTTTCATGGCAATAGATTAACTTTTTATTTAAATCTATTGATGACCACCGCAGAGCATACAACTCACCATTTCTCATACCCGTATGAAGGGCGGTAAACCAAATGGGATACCAATCAACATCGCTAGCTTTAGCTTGGGAAAGAAAGCCTGTGATTTCATCTTTGTTTAAAATTTGGGGAATCTTCTCTTCTCCCTTATCAAGATGAATAATAGCCACAGGACTTTGAAACGAATCACGAATATATCGGTTTTCAATTCCCCAATTATAAACTTGATTGATTATCCTTTTGACTTTGATTTGATGAGAGCGAGCAGAATCTTCTTCCTCCATGAGAAAAAAGACTTCTCGACCATCGGCACTATTTAACTTTGCAGCCTGTCGATTAAACCAGTGCTTTGTCCAAGTATTAAGAGCACTTTTGTAATCAGCAATTGTTCGTGGTGAAAGTTTATTGCCAAAATCTCCACGATCAGCTGCTTCACTCCAATATTGAACAATATCTGACCAGTCATACCCAAGTCCATCTCTTTTTGCCATCGTCTCAACTGCTTCTTTATAAAGCTTGCGCTCGATTTTTTTGGCCTCAAGTTCTGTGGTAATAGCAAATACTGTTTTTTGCAGGCGTACCCTGCGATTATTTTTGCTTCTCACATGAACATAAACTTTAAATAGTTCTTGTCCATTAAGTGCGTATTTTGAAATAGACATTAGATACCTCCAATGAGTTCAGAGGTTTCAATTAGCCTGTCGATTTCACTTCTCTTGAAGTACAGCTTACCGCAAAATTTTCTGGCCCGAAGCTTCCCACGATAAATGAGATTTCTTATGGCTCCCGTCGATGGTTTCCCATCTTTGGTTAATCTTCTGAGATAAATTGCGACTTCGTTCGTCGTCAACCATATTAAATTGTCAAAGAGCTTGTCGCTTTCAGATGTGGAATTATCTCCATGTCTGGCGACATTATTAGATTTCATCATAACATTTTCCTTGGGATTTGAGAGGTCGAAAAATGACCTCAGGTAAATTTAGTTAGGTGGGATAGATTGAAAAAAGGCAGATGCTAGAATTTGGACCACAAGTACATACAGTTGGCTTTTAATTTCTTCGATTTATGAGGGCATTACTTCTTAAGAATTAGGAGCTTAGACTGTTAGCCTTGGACGCAAAGACTGCTTATTAAGATGCTCTAAAGTAGCACTTTAGGCGTTAGAAATTTCGAGAGTATCGTTATTGTGACAGCGTTTAAACTTAAGTCGATCGGGATTTACCAAAAATTCATCCAAAGTTGCTACAAAAAATCTAGTCAACTTTAAACTTTGAACAATTTTTTTGATTCGTTTCAATACCTTTTCATCACGACAAATGTATAAAATAGCTACCACATGGTTAGCATTCTCATAATCAGCAAAAAGTCTTTCGTAGCGAGGTGTATATTTAAGAGTATGCTCATACTCCACCGCTAACTTATAAATACTTTCGTCATCAAATTTGTAGACTATCATGCCATCACTATGAAGCCGCTTAAACTCGTTGAACTCATTTGAATTAACAAATGAAGCATCAGACAAAAGGACATTTTCGCTAAAATAGTCCACAATTTTACGACTTGATAAAAAACGGTGGCGAATATCCACCAAGGCGATGTCGTGCTCAATAGAATCACTCAAACATCTCTTTATCGTATCTTCATCACTTCGATTTCCTAAAATGAATTTTCGTAGACTTGATTTTGATAAACTATAGGCTGAGATTGTTCTCTTTCCGTCAAAATAAAGAAATCGTTTAAGGTAACTGGCCTTTATAAGTTTTTTTAACCGCCGATAAACTACGGTTTTTGTAACTTCTTTGTACACGTCACGTCTGATCTGTTTTTCACTTGCGACCTTGACCTCATACAAATAATTAAAAAGGTCACGGTCGCGATGATTGATTATCACCTTCTTCATTTAAATATCTCCTTCATTGATTTCCAGATGGTGTTATTTCCCTCTGATTTTGTTTTATGTTCATCAAATATTCCTGTTACATATTGCGCCTCCTTGGTGACATAGTTTTCAAGTGTACTTGTTAATTTATGGGTAATAATTTTTACTGACAGAAATTCCTCTTTAGTCATTAAAAATTTATCTAAATGACAAATAGCGACCTCGGGCATTTGGCTTGTAAGATTTCTAAAATGGTTTTCATCAAACGTAGAAGTGAACAAAATGGGAAGGTCGATATAACCATTTCGGCAATTATCTCTTAGCTTTTCTAAATAACCCGCTTCATCAACAGAAGAAAAATAAGCATACATTCCAAATCGAAGTCTCTTTTCTCCAGCTATCTCAAAGTAGAAATCGAAATTTTGGCCTTTGTTATTAATATAAGTTTCTGACTTCGTGCTTTCAATTAAGTTAGTTAAATACTTAAAGGCTTGAGCCATTTGCCAATAAAGCCTTACCGAATCTAGATCATCTCCATGAAGTAGAAACTTCTGATAAGCCTTGCCTCTAAATTGATGTAGAAGTTTGGCTTTGGGATAAATAAACTGCTCTACAAATTTGTTCTCACTTACGATGCCGATCAATTCAAGCTGCTTAAAACGATTTAATAGCTTCTGAAAGCTTTTGGCACCATGACTATACCCAGCACGCCTCATCAGCTCAGAAGTCCTTAAAACGCGGTTATAGAGTAGTGGTGAAAATATATGCCTATGCTGCTCACTGACTTCCAGATCATAGTCTGAAATGTTGGTAAAGTTGTGCCTTTGACTAGGCTTCATAGTCACCTCCAAAAAATAGGGCCTTCACCCATTGGGGAAAAACGTTACAAAATGTTACAAGTTGGTTTTTTTTGTGACGAAACTTGTCACTTTCTAAAGTAAGAAAAAAGTACCCTCTCACTAGTTAAGGGAAATCTGTTAGCAGATTGTTAGCAAAGTGAGTCTAAGTTATTGATATAAAAATCAAATTTGAATTTTTCCAATGTGCATATAGGATTGAGTCTGAATTTCTATTTTTGTGATTTCATTTATGAAAAAGTATCGACTAAACCTCATCTCTTTAAAGACAATCTATCTGCATTCTTCTAAATCACTTCTGATGCTTGCCTAAGTTTTCAAGGCCAATTTCGATAGCTTCAAGCAAAACATGGTTGCCCATCCACACTTTTCTATTTGGGTCTTTTTTTTTATTTAGGCGTGCACGGATTTTTTCAACCTTTTTCAAAATATCCTGCATTTCAACTTCTGGAGGAACTCGAATGCGCAGCGTTTTATAATCCGAAGGTTTTTTGGGGTTTTTCTTTTTATACATTGAATTTATTTTGACATTCTATTTATTGTGTCACAAGATAATTGTAGCACAACTTTAAAAATCCGAGAAAACATGAGAACGAGTGAAATCAAAATTGAAGGCGTAAAAAAAGAAGCTGTTCTCGTTGCTGGTGGCGCAGGATTTAAAGTTTATTCCGTCGCTGAATTAGACGGGTGGGCCTTGGCTATAGGTGGGAAAGTATCGTTTATTAAAGATCATACGCTTGAAGCACAAACTGTCGCTGACTACGTTAATATTCGCTATCATTCGATTGACTCTCAGGAACAAATCAAGAAGAAATTTGAAAGTCTTATTTTATTTTTAGGCAATAAAGGTAAGGCTCCCACTCAGGAAGCCCCATTCTAATTATTTTTATTATCGTCCAACAACACAAATGGTGGTAACTCACTAACAATTCTATTTGTCTCAAGACTTACTCGTACGATTCGCTTAACTAGATCAATTATATATCTTGGATCATCTGACCATTCATTTGGATCATTTTTAATTCCACTTGCTTTATCCGTTGTCACTTTATAGCGCTCCATAATCCATTCGATAGCACTTCTGCCATCCACAACAAATTTGTAACTCAACTCCGGTATCCCCCTTAGAGTTATATCATCGTTAAATAATATTGTTGTTTTATCTTTTATCCCTTTCTTAACAGGGAACTTCATTCCTTTTTCGTTTACGCAATATAAACCATCTTTAGGCAATGGTGTCTTAGAATTTAATTCCTCTTCCAAGGGATATGGTTCAATTTGTTCATAACCTATATGAAGCTCGGCTAGTTTTTTTCCATCGGAACTCATGTCCCAAAAGTTTTCCACAAAGGGTATTCTAGGTAACATTTTATTTAAATCGTTATGATACTTTTTCTTATAGGCTGGGCAATGCAAAAGACCATAAACATAAAAGAATATATCTTTTTTTCCAATTTTTTTGTCATCATAGGCATTTATAAATTCACGATGTGCAAAGTCTGAAATAGCATCATTTTTTTTATAATCAGGAAGTTTTGCATTGTTTTCTGGTATATGTGATTTGCATTCTTCTTCATAATAATACAATGGAAAACATTGGCTGTTATAATGTAATTTTAACTCTGATAGATTTGAAGTTATCAAAGAAGAAAAATCCTTACTTTCTCCTCGGCCAGTAATTACAATTACAAGATTTTCACATTCTTTATTTGGGAACAATTTCGGACATAAAAAAACTCTTTCGTTAAGATCCCTATTAAAATACATCCAACTTTTTACAAATGGCCGATAACTAACAAGCCTAAGTGATTCTTTTTTAAAGGAGATATTTTTATTGGCCTGAAGTGACTTTTTTAAGTTATGAGTCCAACTGCTGTCTTTTTTGTCTGCGCTTACAAATGCACTAATATCAACATTTTTCACTCCTCCCTTTACGGTCAAGGCATTTAATCTCTCTTGCTCACTTTTGTAGAATGTTAAAAGTCTAATAATATTTTTTTCTAAATTAGCCCTAGAAAAATTCACGCACCAAGCATCTCGATTTGTTGCAACCCCCAGCGTATACAAGTTGAAAATGGATTCAGATCTTTTACTTTTCTCTAGGCCCATGGGTATAAACTTTTTATAGTCTTCGTTTCTTGAATTTATCCAATCTCCGTATTTGTTCGGAACTATACTTTTCCAAGGAATATTCTTAACTGTTTCAAATTCTTTTATCCTTTTGAGTTTTTCATTTCTTGTAAGATACTTTCCAATATCATAATAAAATACCTTCTTCTCTTTTTGCTCTTTCTTTTTAACAAGTATAGTTATAGCAACAGTCGACCGACTGCCGGAATCAAAAATTTTACCACCTTCTTCTTTGGATTTTTCTCCTTTTGTTCGTTGATTACCTCTCAGATTGAAAATATACATTTTTGAAAAGTTTTTCAGCAAGGATTTTCTCACGCCATCAGTTGCCGTTGAATCGATAAAGCTACCATTGGTTACAAAACCGATTACCCCCTCATCCCCTAGTCTGTCTGTCGCCCAACGTAGTGCCCTGATTTCTGATGCATATAATCCTTTCTTCATCGTAGCACTCGATTCTTCTGCATATGTTTCTCTAATCTTTTGATCTAATATTCCGTAAGTTACATTTTGATTGTTATCTGATTCATTTTTTTGCCCAATTGAATAAGGAGGATTGCTTATTATGGCTGAAATTTCATTTTCTCTTTGATTTTCAGCTCTTTCATGATTTTTAGGAAGCGCTGCCTCCAATAAATCCTGCTCGTCTCCCTCTGTATGTTGAAACGTATCCGTTAAGACCGCACCTTCAAATGGTACGTAATCGTCACCCATGAGATCGTGATAAGTTTCTTCAATGTTCACACTTGCAATATAGTAAGCGAGCAAGACAAGTTCATTCGCATGTAGCTCATTTTTAAACTTTCTTTCCAAGTCTTTTTTCTTAATGATTCCACTTTGCAGTAATCGCACAATGAAAGTACCTGTTCCTGTAAATGGATCAAGAATATGAACCCCCTCATCGGACAAGCTCTTTCCAAACTCACCCTGCATTACATCTTCAACACTTCTTATGATGAAATCAACAACCTCAATCGGGGTATAGACTATGCCTAATCTATCAGCCATTTTCTTAAATGCAATGTTGAAAAATCTATCATACAGCTCCTTGATGACTCTTTGGCGAGCTTCGGCATTATTAATTCCCTTTACCCTCATTCTTACGCTTTGATAAAATGCCTTTAGGATTTCTGCATCTTCTTTTCTTATCGCGTCTTCAAATACTTTCAAAACTGACTGCATGGTTTGAGACACTGGATTAAGTTCTGTAAATTTATAATGCTCAAAAAGAGCATCAAAAACTGGCTTTGTTACCAACTGCTGAGAAAGCATTTCTATTGCATCGATCTCGCTAATGGATGGATTTAGATTTTTTCTTATACCATTAAGGAAAATTTCAAATGATTTTCTTGCTTTTTTATCATCAGACTTAAGTATTTTCTTTATTTGATCAGTATGTCTTTCTGCAATTTTTGCAACGTCAGCGGCCCAGTTTTCCCAGTAAGGCCTTGTTCCACATTTTAGAACAATTTTGGCATATATCGCATCTTTCCATTCTTCTATTTCATTTAAATTAAGTGCAAGCTGAGTAGGCTGACGCTCTTTCGCCCCTTCCTCTGATCCATCCCCAGAATCACCCCCGCCAACACCTATAACTTGTATTACATTTGAGCGATTCTTATTAAGGTCAATTTTATTAACCTCGGCATCAAAACGGTCATCATGGGCACGTAAAGCTTGTAGAACCTGCCAAACAACTCTGTATTTTTTATTATCTTTTAGTGCTTCATCTGGTGACACTCCGGCAGGAATACCAATAGGAAGAATGACATAGCCATATTTCTTTCCTTCTGCCTTTCTCATTATTCGGCCAACCGATTGAACGACATCAACCATCGAGTCTCTTGGATTAAGGAACAATACGGCATCAAGGGCCGGAACATCGACCCCTTCTGATAAACAGCGTGCATTTGTTAGTATCCGACACGTATTTTCTGGAGACTCTGCTTTTAACCAATCAAGCTTTGCATTTCTATCTAAGACATTGAATGTGCCATCAACATGTCCCAACTCACAATTAAGAATATTTTGTATGTTTGGGTATTTCTTAATATATTCATGAACTACATTTTCAAACAAAGAAACTATTTGTTTTGAGTCTTTTATTGTTCGAGTAAAGGCTACAGCTCTTTTCATCGGCCTTCCATCTTCAACAACTGCTTCTTTACCAACAAGACGCTTAGAAAGACCATTCCAGCACCCAATAATTTTTGCAATGTCTTCCAGGGGTATTTCTCCATTTTCGCTAGCAAAACTCTTTTGAAATTTTGGGTCAATAATTCCCTCATCAATTGCTAGCACCAAAACTTTATAATCGGTTAATAAATCATCTCCGACCGCTTTTCCAAATCCTAAGCGATGGAACTCTGGTCCATAGAGATTCTCATCATCCATCGAGTAAAGTTCCGCACCAACCTCTCCCGCTTTTGTTTTAACTGAGTCGCCAAAAATTCTTGGTGTGGCAGTCATATAAAGACGTTTTTTTCCTTGAATAAACTTTTGATCATGAACCTTAACAAAATGTGAATCTTCTTTATCTGATGCAGTTGCTCCCGTTGTTCTATGTGCTTCATCACAAATGATTAAATCAAACTCTGCGAGTCCTTTCTTTTGTGCCTTGCTTATAACATCAATTGATTGATAGGTAGAAAAAATGACAATCATTTTGTTGTCATTTTTTACTTTTTCCAAACCCTTTAACAGAGAAGCTGTATCTGTTGAAGCGGGTATTGCAAGATCATGCTTTGATATATCTTCGCTGTGCTTTCCTACCTTACTATCTGAACAAACAGAAAAAGCATGAAAAGGTGTTTCAGATTCTGCTGTCCACTCTCTTAAAGTTTGAGAAAGGAGCGAAATTGAAGGGACAAGGAATAAAATTTTTTCACCATTTTGAGCGATATTTTCAGCCAATTTTAAAGAGGTGAAAGTCTTACCTGTACCACAGGCCATTATAAGTTTTCCTCGATCATGCTCCTTATACCCATTAAGAATTTTATCAATGGCTTCTTTTTGATGTGGGCGAAGTCTTTTTTTGTCCTTAAGCGATAAGCTTTCAGGTTTTTCCAAAGAAAACTTAGACCAATCAATGGGACTTTTTTCAAGCTCTCGGACATGTACTCTAATTACCGGAATTGTTTGACCATCAAGTGCTTTTTCAGCGGGCGCACTCCAATTATCAGACGTAGAGATTATTATTCGCTGTGAAAAAGATTTTCTCTTTCCATCCACTAAAAATGTTTTTCCAGACTCTGTAAAAAATGAATCTATGTCGCCTTTTTGAATTTGGTAGCTTGATGAATAAAACTTGCATTGTATGGCAGTAAATCCTCCATCATGGCCCTCTGCAACTAAATCTATTCCATGATCCTGACCTGAAGCACGATGAGGCCATTCTCCCCACATAAATACATTTTTATATTGATCTTGATAAAGAGGGTCCAACTGAAGGTAACTTTTCATGAGTCTTTCAAAGCTCGTTCCCTTATCTCTTTGGTTTACAATTAAGTCAGTATATTGCTCTAGAAGATCGTGGATCGTTTTAATTTTCTTAGTCATTTTACTTACCTTTCTTTTTTTTCAAAAATGTATTCGCATAGTCATCAAGAATTGCTGCTGCCAGTGATGACACTGTCAAATGTCTCGCTTTGGCCTCACTGTCAAGAAAGGACTTGGTGTTTTTCTTAACTCTTGTCGAAAGTGAAACGCGCTCTTCATTTTCGACAAGAAGTTGATCTAGGTTTTTGTATCCCGCTTTCTTCATTTTTCATTCCTGAAATTTTTTATGATTTTAGATTAAAGTGTATACATTTTTAATACACTTTGTATTTGATTTTTTTTAATTTGCTTTTGGAGAACTTGACATAAGGAGTTGGGGAATTAAAAATCTACGAAACAAGAGGCATTAAAACAATCTTTAAAGTGAAGTAATGTCAGATTAGCTGCTTTCATTACTACTAACAAAGCCAGAGTTCTTTTTTCTGGATCTAAAGCACACTCTCTTCAGTATTTTGCAATTCTTCTTTAACTTCATCTATTTCTTTTTGTGTTTGCTGCAAAATTTCTTGAACACAGGTCAAGCAATGAATTTTATCATTGGTAAATCCATTTGATCTTTTTGGCACTTTAAAACAGGTTTTTCCTTTTAGAATTACTAAATTACACCTATTGCACTTAGCTTCTTTTTTTGTTGTATCCTTGTAAGGCTTACCAGTCGAAAATGACAATAATGATGGTATTTTACCTCTTCTTTTTTTTAGCACTTAAAACTCCTTTCCAAGTTCGGGTTAAAGTCGAAAGCACCTCTTCCAAAGACTTGTCTGCATCTTTAAATTCATCAATAGACCATTCTTTACGCTCTTTTGGATTTCTTTTTTTTATTTCTTTGTTAATCAAAGTAACACAAGCAACAAAGTTATTTGTTGCCGATACACCGTTATTTATAAGCTCTCTACCACCTCTCGATATCTCTAGTCGATTAAGTAAAAGGCTTGCAGTCCTATTCACTTTGTCAGAAAGTCCCTTTCGTAGACTTTCCCATTCTTTCTGAGGCAATACTTGATATGGTTCCGCTGCGGGAACGATATTCATTTGCTTTTGCTTATTTTTAACAATTCCCCTTGCTGTTGAGGGGTCTAATCCAAGAGATTCTAATTTTACCTCAAGTTCACGAATAATATCTTCATCTTCAGCGGAGGTAAATTCCTCTTCTATTAGAGAATCCACTATCTCATAACTAGCAAATGCAGGCTCCGACAAGCGCATTCGTTTTTTTCCAGATGCAATATCAGAAGGTGGTTCTGGTTCTTCTCCCCCTATAACTCCTTCCCAAAATTTTTGATCATCATTTTCAAATTGTTTAAATTCTTTTAGCCTCTGATCCAAGTTCATTCCCGCATGAGTAACAATATGACCGTAATTATCAGGATGGCCGGGACTATTTTGAACAATTACACGCATAATTCTTCCAACAAACTGAATGTATGGAGCTAATGTTCGAAATGGTCTAAATATTGCGGCAACACTTAACTTAGGATGATCAAATCCTTCACCAAGCATTTGAACTTGTACAATGCAATCTAGCTCTCCACTAGTAAGGCGACGAATAACATCGCTCTTTTTATCTTCATCTAATTGACTATAGATTAGATCTGCATTGAAGCCTCGTGCCACATACATTGCCTTAATCCGTCGTCCATGCTCTACAGAACAAGCAACCGCAATGACCTGGTGATGAGTACCCGTTTCACGAAGTTGTTCAAGTTTTTCAAGACTATTATCAACAATTGATTGATTACAAGCATCTGAAAGTGCTATTCCACGGCTGAACCAATCCTTTTCCTTCATCTTCAGAACTTCTTCTAGGTTATATACTTTAGTCTCTCCCTTTGCTGTAAACTCAAGTTCAGAGGGGGCGACATAAGAAGCCTTTATTCTTTTTATATATCCATTAAAAGTAGCTTTCTTGAATGGGTACCGATAAACAAGCTCCCCATCAATTTCTTGTTTATCACCTCTAAATGGTGTCGCCGTCATGTTTACAATTTTTGCATCCTTGAAGTGATCAAGAACTATTTTCCAGCTGTTCGCAGGAGAATGATGAGCTTCATCAACAATAATTAAATCAAAAAAATCAGCTGGAAATTTCTTGAGCCATTTTTCAGGATTTGTTGCAAACTGGTGAACATTTGAAACGATAACATGTGATTTTTCACACACAGAAATATTTCCTGTGTCTAATGTGCAAGCAAAGGGGCCACCGAGCATATCCTCTTTCTTTAAAACTCCACGCTGAAGCCAAAAGCACTTTTGCCTATTGGTCACATCCAAAGACTCATATAAACCATTTTTAATTGTTAAGTTAGGTGCAACAATCAGCACCCTTCCATGGGAAATCCCAAAAGGTGCAATTGCAGCTATGCCTGATTTTCCACAGCCAACTGGAATCTGCATAATTGCGGTTTTTTTTCCTTGTCGAAAAAAATTGTACAGAGCCTGATAAGCTTCAATTTGTGGTTCCCGCAATTGAAGATTTTCTTCAATATGGGCAGTCGTATCTGTAAAAAACTTTTCTATCGGTTTATTTGATCTCACCCAAATATCAAGGTCACTTTTATTAAAAAGCCACTTTCCACCAATTCTGTTGCTCGGAATATTCCCCTCGCGGGCCATATCATAAAGAACCGTTTTTCCTATTTGTAGATATTGAGCAGTTTCTTCTATTGTCATCCAGTCTTTCAATTTTTCCTCATTTTTATATCGTTTTCTATCATATGATATCAAATGATATCGCGCTGTCAACTTGTAATGGATATAAGCAATAAATAGCTGATTTTACTTATTTCCCACAAAACTCAAAAGCATCGTATGAATCGCCTTAAGCTTATCTCGATCAAGCTTGCTGATAAGTTCTCGACACTCTTTCCTCAAGTCATAAACAGAGGTACGACCTTTTAAAAAATCATCCCAATCTTCCTTACTAAAGCCCATCGTCTTAACAAAATGCTCAATATAGTCTTCTGGCACATGATCAGTGCGTCCATTTTCGTGATGATTAATCACACTTTCACTCACGCCAAGTAGGCGACTGGTTTTTACAAGACTTAGGCTCTTTGCATTTCTCATATTTTTAAGGGCCTTCGCGATAGGTGTTTCAATTTTGTAACCGCTTCTTCTCATCTTCATTTCTCCTTTTGCGAATTGATGGAAAAAGCTCTCTGACAACTTGCAAGCCACGTATACGTCTCCTGTAAAATTCAGAGGCTACGTATTCACGTGGACAAGAATATGGATGACGACAAAACTAAGCACAATTCACAAAAAGGACTGATGTTGAAAATTTCGACTTAGCACACGACTAAGCACAAACTAAGCCAACGTGTGTATTTTTTTGTGATTTACTGTGATTTCGGATGAAGTGAAAAGGACGCAACTAACAGAAACTTTGTTGTTAAAAGTAAAAGACTTAAGCGAATTTGGCCGCCAACTATCAAAACAAAAATGGCGGAGACGGTGAGATTTGAACTCACGGTACGGTAAACCGTACGACACCTTAGCAAGGTGCTGGATTAGACCGCTCTCCCACGTCTCCGGAATTCTAATGGCGGAGGACACAGGATTCGAACCTGCGGACCCGTTAAGGTCAACGGTTTTCAAAACCGCCGCTTTCGACCGCTCAGCCAATCCTCCATAGAATGAGGAAGATAATAAGAGCGAATACGGTTTATGACAACCTGAATTTACATAAGATTATTGTGTAGCCCTAATAAGGGCCTCTATTTCCGAACGATCTGTGGCACTGGGCATTAATGTTAGATAAGTATTAAAGGATTCTGCAGCTAACACGCCCTGACCCACTGCGCGATAAACATAACCAAGCTCTTTATGAATAATAGGGTTATTTGGCTCTTGCTTCAGAGCTCGCAGCAACAACTCACGTGACTGTTCATAGCTGTTTTGTTTTCGCTTAAGAATACCCAGCGAGAGTAAAGCCTCTACATAACTAAAGTCGATTGTTACAGCCTTCTCTAAGTTTTTTATAGCTTGAGGCCATTGCTCTTTTTTAGCCAAAACTTCGCCAGTAATATAATAGCCTTCTGGTATCTTGGGATTCTTTTTTATCTCTAATTCTGCAAACTCAAGTGCCTTATCAAGCTTACCCATCTCAAGATATGATTTTGCAATCATATAGTTGATTTTTGGATATGAATCCAATCGGTCTTTTACTAACTGAAATGCTTCGATTGATTGATCGTATCGACCTTGTTTTGCTAAGTATTCTCCGATTTTAATATGTGTTGATAACTCACCTGGATTTATTTTAATGAGTTCTCTGGCATATAAAAGAACTTTATCTGCTTGTTGATTAAGCTCAGAGGCATAGATCATAAACCTATAAAAGCTTTCATCTTTTGTTTCTTGAGATTCTATCTTTTCCTTATAAATATTGAATTCTTTAATTTGTCCTGACTTGTAGTAATATTTTGCAATTTCACCCAAAATTTGTGGGCTATCTTTATTTGATTGCAAAATGTCTCGCAAATATCCAATTGCAGTATCTGCGCCATCTTGATCATAGAGTGTTTGAGCGTAAAGAACTTGATATTTCAAATTAACAGGATCAAGTGTTAGTGCCTTGCTTAGCATTAGCTTCCCGTCATTATACTTTCCATTTTTAATATAGATTCTTGCCATTAAATAGAGATCCTCATCTGCTAAGGGGTCTCGATTTACTGCTTCAGATAGCCATTTAATACTTGTGAGATCATTTCCATTTGTAAAGTAATACCTACCTAACATGGAAGCATACTCGGGGGTATTTACAGCTCCATCGACTTGAGCAAATTCATTTATCGAAGTTATCGCATCGTTAAATCTGTAGGCTAGGATATAAGTTTCAATTAACTTATTATTAACATTTTTATCAGATGGATATTCTTTTTTTAGTCTTTGCAATGTTGAAAGTGCGGCCGAAAAGAACCCTCTTTTAATCTGAATATCTACTAGAAGAAGATTAGATTCAATATAAAGTGGATTTAAGTCAGAAGCTTCAATCGCGTAGACAAAAGCAGACTCCCAATCAAATTCCTTAATTGCAAATTTAGACTTTTTAATTAGCTCATGAATTTTACTCTCTTTGATGAGCGCTTGCGAAGCCTTGTCACCACCAATGGAGAGAGTTGCAAGTCTTGCCCTTAACTCCGATGACTCACGTATTTGTAAAGACTTTCTATAAAAGTCTGCAGCAAGACTTGATTTAGCATTTAGAACAGCTGCGTTACCCATATGCTCTAAAAGATCTGCATAAAATATTGGGGACTGCTCCGCTTTGAGCTCTTCAACTTTACGAAGGACCATTTCATAGGACTTAATATCGCCGGTGCTTAATAGTAGATCCGCTTTTCTTAACAAAAGCTCAACGCTATTGGGGTATATGACGAGTCCTTTATCAATAAATTTAGTAGCCTCTGTCTTTTTTTCATCAAAGTCTAAATAGTCCGCAATATTAATATATGCCTCAATAGGAAGTTTGTTCAGATCCTTGAGTTTATTAAAAACGTCTTTTGAGTCAGATAGCCTTCCGGCCTTAACAAGCGCCTCTAAATAAATAGACAGCATTGTTACAGTTGGTTTTTTTGAAACACGCAAATAGTTTTCAATAGTGTTTACAGCAGTCAAATATTTATTTGAATTTAAATAAAAATTTGCGGTGCCAATCGCAACATTTGCATCGGTAAGAACTTTATCTTGCGATACTCGAATTAGATTAAATAATGTTGTCGATGCTTCAAGCTTACTTTTGGCATTGGGAAAAAGCTGGGAATAAGTTTGTATAAGTTGACCCATCGCTGGATTATCTTGAAATTTATAGAATAGGGAGACACGATATGCTTTTGCAGCTGCAACTAAATTTAAATATGATTGTAGAGCTGACTGCTCAAGTCCTTGAGCAAGTGCCTGATTAGCCTTAACCTCATCAAGATACTCACCCTGACTTGGAAAGACGATTGATACACGTTGGGGATTTATTTCTTGAACAGGCTTTTTGTCGTCTTCAAAAAATAGCATCCAAAAAACGACCAAAAAAGCAATCAAGACAATGGGCTTCATTCCACGTTTCTTTTCTTCAACCTCATCATCGTCGGATTCATCCAATTCGTCTGGCTCTTCAAATGAAAGATTTGATTTGTCATCATTTCTTTTTTGCTTTGCTAGAGTAACAATTTCTTTTTCTGCAAGTTCAGCATTTTGAGATAAGGCAGGCACCATATCTCTAATATTGATAAACTCCGTAGCTTCACTAGTATTTAGAGGCTCTTCTTCAATGGGCTCATTTGCAATTTTTTTTGCTTGCTCTTCAATCTTCTGAATTAATTTGTCTTCATTAGGTTTTGCAATGTCATGCCGTTGAATCACTCTCGTTTTATCTACGTCAGCTTGGCTATTCTTTTTAGGTCTGTTTATCACTCTCGTCTTGTCGAGCGATGGATCCTCTGTTTCTACTTCTTCTTCAATAGTATTCTCTGAACTTTTAACTTTTGCTTGCACTTGCGCTTCATTTATTTTGGCGAGTTCAATTTTCTTTTTTTCTTGGTACTTTTTTTCTAATTCCTCATAATCAACTTCATGACCTTGCTCTTTATCAAATTTGAATTCATTGAGCTGGTTATCAATCGATGATTCAGACTTCGTTTCTTCTGTATCAGTTGTAGATAGCTTTTCTTGAAGTTGTTTATTGGTCTTCTTTTTGGGGAGCATCATATTGACAACAGTGGCTTCGGCCGCCGTTTGCGTATTTTCACTCTTTCCTGATATTTTACTTAATATTGCCTCTTTTATTTCTGAAAATTTTTCAATTTCAAACCAGTCTCCAGCAGGAAATACCTGACAGGGGCTCGCATCAGATACATGGCCGCGCTCAAAAAGCTCGGCAATTTGAGAGGGACTGAACGGTCCAACAATCCGATTATTTTCTAATTTAACCCTGTATTTTTCTGACATAATATAAAATATACCAGAGGGTACAGATCCATCCAAAAGCGATTGAAATAAACACTAATTGCGGCAATCTTTCCCTATAGAGAATTGATACACTGTGATCCTCGCGATTCTCGATGGATTTTATCAAGTAAAACAGCTCAGAGGCCAAGAGCATCACGGTTACAAAGAGGGCTGGGCCTTGAAGATCCAGACCAATGAAGACGTAAATTTGAACTCCAATGATAATTGAGCCCACCGCCATCAAAAGCATTGTATCAAATTTAGTATAATTTTTTTGGTGTAAATATAAGATCGAGCCAATCAGATTTACCATCGCATACATCGCAATTTCATTTGTTGAAATGGGTGCGAGACTTACAAAAGATGGAAGAAAGAAGCTTATCGCTGATAATTTTAAAAATTCTTGTTTAATATTTTCTGATTTTTCATAAAAAGCTAATATTTTCATCAATACAATAAACACCATCAAAATATTAAAACTAAACCAAGTATTATACATAGATAAACTTAGATTTGATGAGTTCTGCTCAATAATTATCTTCAGTTGGGACGAGATAAGGAAAAGCGAAAGAACTGAAAAAGAATCTTTAATTTCTATGTTTTTTGTAAAAACACTAAAAAATAAGAGAGAGATGCTAATCATTAAACAAAAGGCAACAACCGAAGAAGTGGTTATCGCTGATGAGTTAACGATATATAACATTGTTGTAATGGCAAAGACTGGTATTACAAACTTTGACACCCTATCACTAAATTTTAAATTTATTATTACCGTAAGTAATACAAGCAATAACTCTGTAATGCCTGGGTTGGACCAGTTTCCGATACAGATTATCAATAGAAAAATGTACCCATTATAGAAATCTTCTTTTCCAATAAGACATAAATAGCTTGATATTAAAATTATTGATAGCGTCCAGGGCATTGATAATCCTGCGCCAACAACGAGCAATACTGTAGACAGCAAAAAAATCAGTTTTTTTAGCTTGGCACTAATTTGTAGAGATAGAGACAAAGGAAACACCATGCCAATCACTGATAATATTTTATATAGTTCTTGATCAAACATTAAGAGCTCTTTTTGTGGAATGAAAAGGCTTTATACTTATCAGTAACATACAAAGGACAATAAAGAACTTGAACTCGATATCTAAGCTGGTAGCAAGACACGCTCCCAATGAAAAATAGGAGACTAGTTTATATTCTTCATCTAACCAACGCGTTAAGTCTGACGGTAAAATGAAGATTAAAAAGAGAATAACCTCCCAGCTATGTCCGGGGTAAGCCCAGAGTAACAACAACAAACTTAAATTCGCTACTTTTACAATTTCCCCCCTTAAAACACCAATCAGTAGAAAAACTAAAAGATAGGCTTGGATTTGGGTGAAGCTAGCTCCAATACAGTACAAAGACATCGCAATGATTGAAGAGAAGTTTACCGATTTTGTATTAAAGACTATTAATGCACCTATGATCATTAAAATATAAACAGTTACATCTAAATTAAAATAATACAGCGAACCTGGAGAAAAGTTTTCAAATATTAGTCCTACAGTAAGCAAGCCGCATAAAAACTGAGATCCAATTCTTGTTTTTTCACTTTTACTTATAGAGCATATTAAAGTTAACGCTAGCAATACGATTGAAGTTAATACTGTTGGGCCTGAAAATGTCGACGTAAATATCATCAGTATTAAAACTGCAGACAAAACTATATTCTGATTTCTTGCTTTAGCATCTTGTGAGTAGCAAGAAAGCATTAAGCTTATCTGAGAAATATATGTCCACAAGTCATTATTATAACGACTAAAAACGACAGCACTTGCCATGCATAGAAAAATTAAAGTGTTTATAATATTTTTATGCAAAGCCACCACCAATGTAAAACACGACGAAAAAAACTAGTAAAAATATGACAAGAAAGTTTCTCTCAACAAAGATCAAAGTTTCTCGAAATAGATCAAACACAAATTTTATGAGATTATCGATGGGTGTTATTTTGATATTACTTAATGCCTTACGACTCGTCTTTATTGTTCTGTCTGTATCTAATTTCAATAATAATCTTGGCATTGATAAATTCGAAAATAAGTACTCATCTATCTTTAATCCCGCAACCAAGACCAGTATAAGAATTGAGATTGACGCATAAATTATAATACCAAGAATATTTCCGCCTACTAGTCGGTAAGATAACATCACTGTTAAAAATACGATTGCTGAAATATCAAGAATGTGCCACTTATCTAATCTTTTTTCAATAATCATGGTTTTCAACTCTCTAAACCACCGAGCTCCAACCAATAAAAAAAGAAATGAAACGATGGCGCCAAGAACTGTTGTTTTAATTTCTTTTACATTTATCAAAAAGAAAACGGGAAGTGATATTGAAATGAGATAAAAGATTGTTAAGGCTATTGGCTTAACCTTTAAAACGGCGTGCTCATCATCAATTTGTTTGTTTGAAATGACTTCCTTTATAAAGGCAAAAAATGAAAGTGAAAGCCAAAAACCAAACGGGCCAAATTGAAGTGTTGAATACCAGACAAATAGTGTTTGAATTTTTTTTATTGATGACCATGTTAAGCTTTGTCTTTTTTCTAACCACAAAACGAAAACGGCAAATACAATGCTTGCAACGATTCCCATCTCAATGATGAAATATAACTTTTGATCAAATACCGCTAAGGCAAATTTTGATTGAAGTAAAGTCCACAAAAATAAACTGAGCCTATTATTTTGTCGATAATTAAGGAATATAAAAATGCTGCAAAAGAATATTGAAATATAAGAAATCGTTAACGAAAAATCCTTCAAATATAAAGAAAGCAAATAGAGGATTAAGATACCAATAATATTTTTAAGCTCATTTAAAATTATCGTTCTATGAGTTATTGAAACGATAATAAAACTATAGATAATGCTTGTTTCAATTCCGGCAAGAGATACTATTGTTAACGGCAAGATATGTTTATTAAGCTCTATTGGTAGTTTAATCTTGAATAATGTTTTTATACTGATCACCGCACCCAGGGCTATGGGAACAAAGCTTTCATCTCCACCCAATACAATCCACAAGCCGATAGCGATCAATGTATTTATTTGTTCTGAATAGATCTTATATTTTTCATCTATTTTAAGAAGCTCAAGAATTGAAAAAAATAGCAACGCAATATTAATCATCTGCAACGTCTTTTTTTCTGTTTAATTTTAAAATCAAAATCATTCCTAAAAACATAATCACAATTGAAATAGAAAAAAACGTATCTGCACCATGTTGATCTTTTACCAATACTGCCAACGTTGAAATCAAAACGTAAACACACATTCTTAGCTGTGCCCCAAGACTGTCACCTTGATAAATCATGGCCATAAATATGATTGGAATCATTATTGAAAAATTATTTAATTCAAACACTATTCCTCTTTTTGTTTTTAATTAATCCAAAAACACAAAAAGCAATCGGTATTAATATTTTCAACAAATCTTGATCAAATGTTATTTGTTTTAGACTGTAATTATTAAAATTCATTGACGACATCAATGCAGCGGTTAACCCTATCGTCAAACATACCGTTATCCAAAATAGTTTATGTCTTGAAGATTTTGTTTTTTTGAATCGATGGAAGTCCCATGCTTTTTGTGTAAAGCATATGCTTTCAAATGCTGTAAATACTATCAAGAATAAAACAGATGATTCGAGTGTCGTTTTTTCAAGGGGTACTAAAAACAAAGCGAGAATAGCTCCAATGGAAAAGAAGGTAGAGTATTTGCTTTTATTCGTAAGCATCGAAAGAATTGCGAGAACAATGGTTATGATATAAATGGCTTCGTCAGTCATACATTATTCCAAATTTTGATAAATAACATAATTAGAATTATTCCTGACATACTGGTAGTTATCGTTATTCTTCTAGTTTCCGCTCTTCTTTTTACGATTGAGCCAATTGTTAACATTTCGAGTATATAGATTTGAGATATAAATAGAAATGAACTTAGAACTATGACGCTTAAAAGACTTTCTTCTCTTAGATATTCTTTAAGCAATATTATACTCTGTGAAAAAAGCGTTATTGAGAAGACAAATTTATCTATAAATATCAGAGAGGGTTTTTGTTCAAAGTGATATTTATTTTTATTCGTGTTTAAAATGCTTATTACCAATAAATTTATTACGGGAAGTAGAAGAAGAGCATTATCAGCCGAACTTGCAATTTTTAAAGAAAACATAAGCAGTAGACTTATGACCAATTGGTTGTTTATCTTTTCCTTTTTTAAATAATCCTCTCCAAGCATAATATCTTTTATGATGCTTACAATGTTCATTGCTGCTACAAATACTATTAAAATTGAATTATTTGCTGTGAATATTGAAAATCCAATTGCAAATAGCCCCAAGAGAAGTTCTATGTGAAACGTTATGTTTGCAATTTTTGAGTTGCTAATTTCTTGTAATATATTTCTATAGTAATTTATTATTGCATTTTTTATTGAGTTTTTAACTTTTAAATTATCTATTACTTCGCTCGAAGGAAGTGCACCAAATATTACCAATGCATTTAACACAAATAGAAAAATTGTAATCAATATGCTTTCCATATCTATTTCACTCTTTTTTCAATATTAATTAATATCGCTATTGCTATGATTGGTATTATGTAGAAAACATTTTCATTATTTACTTCAAACTTTATTAGAATTATTAGCGGGATTACGATTGTACATAGGAACTTATAAATACGGCTATCTACGGTTTTTCCAAGATTCATCCAGTATTTTTTCTTTATGATATTTGAAATATTCTTGTATGAAGATATCTTGAAATAAGAAACGGCCAAAATGGCCGCTCCCATAGATAAATATATTATTAGTGATTGAGACATTATCTCTATTGTATAAAGAGTTTAGCCCCGTCTGCAACCGCCATTATTTTCGCCCAAAATAGTCCTAGTACAACTACTGGAATAACAAGCATAACGATGACGGACTGGTTAACAAATGAAAAACCGATAATCTCGCCGTCGTCTTCTTTTTCCTTGAATACCATGAGTCTTACAACCTTAAGGTAATAGTAGAGCGAAATAACCGAGTTTATTGCTGCAATGATTGCAAGAGTCATATAACCCTGCTTGATGATTGCAGATAAGATATGAAACTTTGCAACGAAACCGCTAAACGGTGGAATTCCGGCCAAAGAGAACATAATAATTGTCATTGCAATCGCCATCATCGGCTTTCTGTAAATAAGGCCGCTAAAGCGTTCAAAATGATCATTGCCATATTTGTTCTGAATAAACGATGTAATTGCGAATGCGGCTAATGTCATAAACATATAACCGATTCCGTAGAACAACACTGAACGAACACCATCGACGCCAAGAACAATTGCACCTAGCATCATAAATCCGGCGTGACCAATGGAGCTGAATGCTAGCATTCTTTTGATAGATCTTTGATTGATGGCCGAGATGTTTCCAACGGTCATCGTTAGGGCTGCAATAACTTGTAGTAGGCCAAGCCAAGAATACTGCATGACTCCGTCGTTTGAGAAAAACGAAATAGTAATTCTTAGAAGGACCGCAATACCTGCCATCTTTGGAACGATTGAAAAGAAGGCCGTGACTGGAAGAGGTGAACCTTCATAAACGTCTGGTGACCACATATGAAAAGGTACACAAGCAATCTTATAACCAATACCAACAAAAAATAATAAGAATGATGGAATCAGAATCAATATTTCATTTTGAGTAAGGTTCGCAATATTTTGTGCCATACCATTGAACTGGATTGTGCCAAGAACTCCAAACATATGACTCATTCCAAACAACATTAGACCTGCTGAAATTCCGCCGTAAAGTGAGTACTTAAGTCCTGCTTCAGAAGATCTCTCATCATTTTTTCTTAGCGAAGCTAAGGCATAAGAGAGAATTGAGAGTGTTTCAATGCCAAGGTATAGAGTCAGCATATTATTAGCAGATGCCAGTAACATTCCACCAACAAGAACGCCAAGGCCTAGCATAATAAATTCTGGCTTAACTGGATTATAGATATCGTTTGAAGAGTGGCTTAGCCATATCGCCCCAAGAGTACCAAGTACCATAATGATTTTCATCAATGTGCTAAATGGATCAATCACAACAGCATTAAAGAAAGCTGTTGTTGGAGGCTGATTAAGGCTTAAACATAAAACAACAAAGGCACAAAATAAGCCAACAATTGAACACCAATACATAAGGGGTTTTGATTTCTCCCCATTCTCGTATGTTGCCTCAACAATCATTGTCATGACCATTGTTAGGCAGACAATCAACTCGGGTACATAGTGAGAAAGATTGGCTAAATAATTAAGTTGCATATCTTTTTCCTAAAACTTAGAGAGCATTGAGACCAGTTGGCCTACTGAAGCCTTCATAATATTTAAAATTGGAGACGGCCAAACACCAAATACGATCACGGCAATACAAAGAGGAACCATGAATAAAATTTCTCTATTGTTCATATCTGTATATGACTTACAGCTTTCAATAACTTCTCCAAAGAACATACGCTTAAACATCCACAACAAGTAGGCTGCTCCAAGTAGTAAGCCGACCAGAGAGATAACTGTGATTGTTGTGTATTTCTTGTAGATACCTAAGAAAATTAATGCTTCTGAGATAAAGCCTGATAATCCAGGAAGCCCCATCGCAGCAAACATTGAAATGATAAAGATGATCGCAAAAATTGGCATTTGTGTATAAAGACCGCCAAATCCTTTAGATCCATCTGGGCGTACAATCCAACGATGGTGAGATCTTTCATAAAGAACCCCAACCATTAGAAACAGCATGGCAGCAGAAGTTCCGTGGTTGAACATTTGAAGAACGGCTCCGTTCATGCCTTCTGTTGTCATAGCGGCAAGCCCAACCATGACAAATCCCATGTGAGATACTGATGAGTAAGCCACAAGTTTTTTAACGTCCGTTTGTGCCATTGCGCAAAGGGCACCATAAACGATATTGATCAAACCAAGCCAAGCGATTGCATCTGCAAAATACACTGCTGCGCCAGGAAAAATAGGGAATGCAATTCTTAAGAACCCATAAGTACCCATCTTAAGTAGAACACCAGCAAGGATCACAGAAATTGCCGTTGGTGCTTGTACGTGTGCATGTGGCAACCATGTGTGAAATGGAAATACTGGAACCTTGATCGCAAAACCAATGAACATGAACACAAAGAAAATTTTTGCGAAAGGTAGAGTAGAGCCAAACATTGAAACAGTAAGCTCTGTAAACTTACCACCAGACAGAGCAAGTATATCAAAAGATTCAGCGCTTTGCCCTGTCGCATAGTAAAGAGCAACCATACCAACAAGCATTAGGATCGATCCAAAGAATGTATAAAGGAAAAATTTAACCGCGGCATATTCGCGGTTCTCTCCACCCCAAATTCCGATAAGAAAGAACATTGGAATAAGCATGACTTCCCAGTAAACATAAAACAGGAAGAAATCTAGAGATAAGAACACACCAAAAACTGTTGATTGAAGCATCAACATTAGGGCGAAGTAGCCTTTAATGGATTTGGTTATTGTCCATGAGCTTAAAATACAAAGGAAGAATAACAATCCTGTTAAAAGAATCATCGGAAGTGAAATTCCATCTATACCAAGGCTATAAAAAATATTGAACTGTGAGATCCAAGGGATTTTCACTGTAAAAGCTTCTTGCATGCCAGGCACGTTTGAGTCGAATTTACTGTACAGCACTAAGGTTAATGCAAATGTAATGGCAGTATTTAGCAAACTCCACCATCTAACAGCAGATTCTTTTGCTTTAGGTAAAAGTAATACGCCAATAGCGCCAATTAATGGCATCCACAAAATCCAGTTGAGCAGGTTAGATGAGCCGTGCATGGGTTACTCCCTATATCTATTAAAAAAACGTTCTTAATTAATTACTAATTTCCAAGCATATCCAGCTAAGACAAACACAATGATCAAAAAGTAAAATTGTATTTTCCCAGACTGAACTGTTCTAAGCACTAAGTTAAACAAGCGAACACTGGCACCAGTTCCGTCAACGGCAACGGTGTCGACAATGAGGTCATCAAACCAGCGCGCAAACTTATACATGACTCTATTTACAGTTGCCCAACCATCAACGGCGTAGCGGTCATAAACGCCCATATCAAATGCGGCCAAAAGATTATTAAAAGGAAGTAGTCCTTTTTGAATCAATACACCAATATAAAGGTCATCGAAGTAATACTTATTCTTTAGTGATTTATACCAACCAGAGAATGTTGAGACCCACCAACCTGGATCGACAGATTTTTTTACGTACATAAGGAAGGCTAGGAATACGCCAGAAAAAGCAATGATGATCGACATGATCGCACCAATATGGTGGATATGGTGAACATGGTGAGCTTCTTCTTCTGAAAGTCCGTGATTTGAATCATATGAAGCACGAGGGAAGTTCGCGCCTGACTTAATGTCTTCGCTGCCCCATTGCTGTCTTCTGTGTGTTGCAAATTTCGCGGGAACTGGTTCATGAATTAATGTTTGAAACCATTCATATCTATCGCCAGCAACTTTAACTAAACCTTGTCCTGTTAAAGAGCCAGAGAACCAAATACCAAGAGTAAACACCGACAGAATTAATAAAGGTACATTACTGTTCCAAGTTAGGTGCTCTTCGTGACAGTGGTCATAAACTTCTTTGTCACGCGGCTGACCATGGAATGTCAGGAACATCATTCTACACATATAAAATGCAGTTAAAAGAGCAGCAAAGAATCCAAGAATTGTAGGAGCAATATACCACTTATTTGAAAGTGCCATTAATAGAGCATCACCTAGAATTCTGTCTTTTGAAACAAATCCTGAGAAAAATGGAATACCTGAGATGGCCAAAGTACAACACCACATTGCAATCCATGTGAACTTCAATTTATTTTTTAATCCGCCCATTCTTGGCATTTCTTGAACGCCGGCGTGTGTATGAGGATCATGAAGGCTGTGAATAACTGAACCTGCGGCCAAGAATAAACATGCCTTAAAAATAGCGTGAGTAATCAGGTGCATGAAAGCTGCATTATACGAACCTACGCCGATTCCCAGAACCATATAACCAAGTTGAGAAATGGTTGAATAAGCGAGAACAGCTTTAATATCTGTTTGAATTAGCGCAATCGTTGCCGCACCAAAGGCAGTAATCGCACCAATATAAGCAATGTATGGAAGCATGCCCGCAGCTTCCATTAATGGATAAGCACGAAGAGAAAGATAAACACCTGCCGCAACCATTGTTGCCGCGTGAATGAGAGCTGAGCAGGGTGTTGGTCCTTGCATGGCATCTGGCAACCAAACCTGAAGTGGGAACTGAGCTGATTTACCAATCGTTCCCATAAATAATGAAAAGGCCGCAACTGTAATCACTGGAATTCCAAGCGCCATCACACCTTCAAATTTACCTGCTGCAACGGCAGCGTAAATATCAACGAATGTAACAGAACCGACAACAGACCAAAGTGCCAAAATCCCAAGTAGGAAGAATACATCCCCAACTCTCGTTGTCATGAAAGCTTTGACTGATGCATTCCCGGCAGCTTCTTTCTCATAGTAGAAGCCAATTAAGCTATATGAACAAAATCCCATCAGCTCCCAGAAGATGAAAACTGAAAGAAGATTGTCTGAAAGAACAAGCCCAAGCATGGCGCTTGTGAACAATGACATATAAACAAAGAATCTTCCGTATCTCGCATCATCATGCATATACCATGACGAGAAGACGTGAATTAAAGTGGCAACACCGGTAACCATTAACAACATGACTGCCGTCATATTATCAATATAGATACCCATATTAATTTTGAATATTTCGGCCCCAAAAGATAGGTCAATCCAGTTAAAGAATTTGTGAACATAAGCATCTGTTGCGTAAGTTCCAAAAACAAAGTCTTTAAAAATTCTGAAAGCAAAGATAAATGATCCGAAGATTGCACCACATGAAATTGAAACTGCAAGCGTCGTAAATCTTTTAACAATAAAAGAGTTTAGTACGAAAGCAAAAAATGGCAGCAAAACAATTGGGGCTACATTCATTACTGTATAGTCCATGAAATTCCCGTCCTTCAGCTTTGGAGTTGAGTCGCATCATCGATGTGGATACTTTCTTTGATCTGATAAAAACGAATCACGATCGCAAGACCCACAGCTGCTTCAGCGGCTGCAATTACAATGATGAACAATGAAATTATATGTCCATCTAAATTTTGATTGATAAATTTTGTATAGGCGGCAAAGTTTAAAGCGGCAGCATTAAGAATAAGCTCAATACCAAGCATGATGGCGACGATATTTTTTCTCGCAATCATAACGACTAAGCCGCAGATAAAAAGCACAAATGAGATAAAGAGATATGATGGCAATGTGATCATACATCATCCTTAATATGTCTTGGGCGGGCGATAACTGCTGCCCCAACTAATGCACCAAGAAGTAAAATTGATGAAAGCTCAAAGGCAAGAACGTGATCACTCACTAACAAGCCACCAAGTTTCTCAACAGTACTTTCATAAGCCATCTGGCCTTTGGCAGGCATTGCTGCTGCATTTTTTAGAATTTTAAATAAGACAAATGAGATAACAACAGCTGCTAAACCTGCTGCTGAATAAGTTTTAGCATTACCCATTCCAGGAACTTTAACGATACCAAATTTGTTTACTGTTGATTGAACTCCACCAGTAAGCATGATGGCAAAAAGCATAAGAATAACAACACCACCGGCGTAAACAACAAGCTGAGTGGCAGCCAAAAAGTCAGCGTTAAGTGTCGCATACAACCCAGCCACACCGAACAGACTTGCAAGCAAGTAAACACAAGCGTGCATAAGGTTATTTGAAAATACAACAGCTAAGGCACCACCCATGGTAATGACAGCCGAAAGTATAAAAAGAATTTGATCAAACACAAAAATCTCCAGTTACTTATTAATGTCCGCCGCCATGACCACCACCAAGGTGACCAAGGAGTTGCCAGATTGATTGACCGTGAAAGAAGAACATCCACAAGGCACAACCAACTAGATTAAATAAAGCGATTGGGGTTAGGTACTTCCAACAAAGAGTCATCAAGTGATCCACTCTTAGTCTAGGCAATGTCCAACGAATCCAAATAACAACATAATAAAGTGCAAGTGTTTTAGAAACAAAAGAGCCAACTTGAAGAAGCTGACCAACACCCTTGGCATGAATGGCTGGAATATGAAGTTTTTCCATTAGGAAAGTACCTTCGCCAAGACCAAAAGGAACATTGTATCCACCAAGAAATAAAGCTGCCACAACACCGCAAACAACAAAGACTTCCATGTATTCTGCTAAAGCAAAAAAACCAAATCTCATGCCGGTAAATTCAGTATGGTAACCAGAAACAAGTTCTGATTCAGCTTCTGGTAGATCGAAAGGCGCTCTGTTTGTTTCAGCCAATACACCGATAAATAAAACTATAAATGCAATAAAGGTAAACGGGTTATGAAGTACAAACCATTGGTGAGGCCATGCACCTTGAGCTGAAACAATTGTTCCAAAAGACATACCACCGGCCAAAAGAACGATAGCAAGGATTGAAAGTGTTACTGGTACTTCGTAGCTAATAATTTGTGAGGCACCACGCATTCCACCAAGCATTGACCATTTAGAATTTGATGAATATCCACCAAGAAAAATACCAACACCTACTAGTGATGAAACGCCGATCAAGTAGAACACGCCGACATCAAGATCAGTCATGGTAAAGCCACTTGAAAATGGCAGAACAGCGAACGTCGCCATTACACCAAGCATACAAAGAAGAGGGGCGATATTGAACGTGAGCTTATCAGCATGTCTTGGAACGATATCTTCCTTCATGATCATCTTCACGCCATCGGCAAGAAACTGAAGAATTCCATAAGGACCGACGCGGTTAGGACCCTGTCTCATTTGAAGATCGGCAGAAATTTTTCTTTCAGCGTAAGTGCCAAGTCCACCAACAGTTGCAAGTGCACCAAGAACTACTACTGCAGCAACGGCAAAGATGACAAAGGCAACTAATGAAGTTGCATTTGCGCCAGTAATTTCTGAGAGTTTTGTTACAACAGTTTGAAATTCTTCGAACTGTAAGAAATAGCTTACGATTGTATTATTCATTCACAACACCTTGAGTGCGTTGGTTATTTTTTGCTGGAGTTTGAAAGCTTCTAACCCAGTCAAGATCACCCTTGCGCCAGCAATACACAACACCAGCGGCCAAGATGCCAATGAACAAAAGAAAGGTTGCGAGAACAACGCCACCGGCACCAGCATCATTATATTTTTTATAGATTGATGCTAGCGGGAACATTAAAGCGCCCTCAACATCAAAGACGATAAAAATAAGTGAGACAACATAGAAGCGAACATTGAAGTTGGACCAAGCAACACCGACAGGTAGCTCACCACATTCATATTCAGTTTGTTTAAGTTCTGTTGGATTGCTTGGTCGCAAAATTTTAGCAACTAAAAGCGCACCACCAACTAAAACAAAAGCCAGAATCATTAAAATAATGACCGGCATATAGACGTCAAGATTCGTGTTCGACATCTCAATTGCTCCCGTAACTTAGACTTTATTTTTTGATTCGAAGAATACATGATTTGTTAACATATTGGAAACATTTTGGAATCTCCAAAAATGGCTTGTCCAATTTGTTTATATGGACGATTGCGTAACGATAGTGGCATGGTCCTGTTTTAAATTTATCTCTTGAGCCAATAATGATTTTTGCTACGCTCCAAAGCCGACTTTTAGAAATTAATAAATCGTCTGATTTATGCACTTCTTTGCGTGGTGTTAATTATGAGCAATGGCTTTTTATCCTTAAAAATTTATCCGCAAATGAATTTTTAAAGGGTGTCCACCTGGTCGTATGTCCCGATTCAGAACGACAAGAAGAGATTTATGACTTTCTTAAAACAAATTTTAGCGAGTCATGGCGCACAAAGATATTCAGTGGCCACGAAGTTTCTCCTTATAGTGATTTTTTTGTTTCTGAACGTAATCTCTACGATCGATTTTTAACGCTACAAGATATAGTTAATTTTAAATCGGGAAGCCTTGGCCCAGATGCAAGGCTAATCATTGTTTGCACGGCCGAAAGCCTTGCGCTTCGCGTTCCGCCTAAAGAATTTTTTATTAGTAACCAATTTTCAATTAATCCCTCAGACATTATTTCTCCAGGACAGCTTTCTAAAGAACTGGGCGACAGAGGTTATGTGGCGGCCACGACAGTTGAAGAGCCCGGTACATTTTGCGTAAAGGGTGGAATTGTCGATATCTATCCTTTCGGTGCTAAACCACTTCGTCTCCACTATTTTGACGATATGGTTGAAGAGATTTTTTTAATTGATCCAGAAACACAACGAACACTTCGAGATCATCCAGTTGAATCTGTCTCCTTAAGCGCAACCCCTCAGGCCTTAACTGGAAAGAATTATCAAATCGCGCTGAGAGAAAATATTCCTCAACCAGCTCCGGGACAAAGAGCAAAACACGAATTTAGAAAAGATATATTTGATAAGCTTAATCAAAGTCAGCTTTTTGAAAATTGGTGTGCCTATGCACCACTTTTTTTTGAAAAATCACAAACAATCTCAGATTACTTAATCGACATTAGTCATGTTGTTATGCATGTCATTTCGCCGCTTCAATGTGAGCAAGAGCTGTCTTCGTTTTTTGAAACACTCAAAAGTGATCACGAACGACTTAACCTTGATGAAAGTGAAATTAGCTTGTTGCCTGAACCGAGTAAACTTTACGACCTTAGTGCCAAATGGCCTGAATTTCTTAGATTTAATATTGATGACATTGCTCTTAGCTCTTTAAATGATGACGAAAATAACGTTCTAGATATTCCGCTTGAATCTACTCTTCAACATTTTAAAAATTATTTTGCTGATGGCAGCTCTGGAAAGGAACTCATCAAAAAGATATTTGAACATATCGACAAAGAGTTTCAATCAACAGGTAGAATTATTTTTGCCTGTAGTTCTGAAAGTTCCAGGAAAGAATTTAAAAGTTTTGCAGAGCTTTTTTTAAGTCCTAAAATACTTGAACGAATTGAATATATTGATTTTAAAATTTCTCATGGCTTTTACTATCCAAGCGAGAAGTTTTTAGTTCTTTCTGAGTCTGATTTATTTGTTAACAAACAAAGTAAATCTAAAGTCATTAAGAAGCGTGACATTGACCTTTTTGCTGAACAACTAGCCTCTTTAAAAGTTGGAGATTACGTCGTTCATAATCAACACGGTGTTGGTAAATATTTGGGTCTTGAAACGATGCAAGCTGGCGGTACTGAAAGTGACTTTTTAGTCATTGAGTATACGGCCAACGATAAAGTTTATCTTCCTGTTTATCGCATGAACTTAGTGCAAAAACATGCGGACGCTCAATCAACACAGTCGGTTGATTCTCTTAGAACGAATAAGTTTGCCGTTTTAAGAGATCGTGCAAAAAAGTCCGCAAAACAACTTGCTTTTGACCTATTAAAACTTCAAGCAGAGCGTGAAAGCAGCCCTGCCTTTTCTTTTTCACCTCCAGATGAATTTTATCGTGAGTTTGAAAGATCTTTTCCTTTCAAAGAGACCCCAGATCAACTTTCTGCCATTGATGACGTTATAGAGTCGATGCAAAAACCTCTTCCCATGGACCATCTGGTTTGTGGCGATGTTGGCTTTGGAAAGACAGAAGTTGCCATGCGAGCAGCCTTTAAGGCCGTTGAAGATAAAAAGCAAGTTGCCGTTTTAGTTCCAACGACTGTTTTAGCACTTCAACATTTTAATTCTTTTACCTCTAGGTTTAAAAACTTTCCTGTGAAGATTGATTTTTTATCTCGTTTTAAAACGGCCAAAGAAGAAAAAGAAATTGTTGCGAAGCTTGAGCTTGGCGAAGTTGATATTGTGATCGGTACACATAAACTTCTTTCTGAAAAAGTTAAATACAGAGATTTGGGTTTAGTGATAGTCGATGAAGAACAGCGCTTTGGTGTAGGACATAAGGAAAAGTTAAAACTTCTTAGGGCCGAGGTGGATTTTTTAACACTAACGGCAACTCCAATTCCACGTACTCTTCAAATGGCTTTTTTAGGTCTTCGAGAGCTTTCCCTTATTAAGACCTCTCCACCTAAACGCCAATCTATCAAAACCTATGTCATTAAAGAGGATGAACTGACCCTTCAACTAGCTCTTAAAAAAGAACTGCAACGAGGAGGCCAGGCCTTTATCGTGCATAATCGTGTTTATGATATTGAGGAATACGCGGCAAAGATTCGTGAATTAGTCCCTGAAGCAAAGATCATTATTGCTCACGGACAACTTCCAGAGCGAGAGCTTGAAAAGCGTATGGCCGCTTTTTACAAAGGGGATTATCAAATCCTAATCTCCACCACTATTATTGAAAGTGGTATTGATATTCCAAATGCCAACACCATGATCATTGATCGCGCTGATACTTATGGTCTTTCACAGCTTCACCAGTTGCGTGGAAGAATTGGACGTTCTGATAAAAAAGCTTATGCCTATTTTGTTGTCCCAAAACTAAGGCGTGTTTCACCCGATGCTGAAAAACGTCTCAAAGCACTTCAGACTTATGCTGAAATGGGCAGTGGTTTTAATATCGCCAACTGTGACCTCGAAATTCGTGGTGCTGGTGACATCCTTGGCGGCCAACAATCGGGCCATGTTGAAGCCGTAGGCCTTGAGCTTTATATGGAGCTTTTGCGTGAAGCGATTAGCGAACTAAAAGGGGAAACGAGAAGACAAAAACGAGATATCGAAATCACTTCTCCTTTTCCTTGCTATATTCCCAATTCTTATGTGGCAGATCCAAGCGAGAGGCTCAGGTTATACAAGAGACTTTCAAATGCCGAGTCAGTTGATTCCCTGGATTCGATTTTTTCTGAAACGATTGACTCCTATGGCGCCCCTTCAAAGGAGTTACGTGGTCTGATTGCCATCCTTCAAACTCGACTGGTCCTACGAGAACTAGCCGTTACACATGCGACTGTTGCTGAACAAAGCATGGTCCTACGCTTTGATAAAAGTGTTCTCGAGACTGATGCTTCTCTTAGAAATAAGATTGTTGATACATTTATGAAGCAGCCAAAAACGTACCAGTTCACTCCGGATTTTAGATTAATGATCTCAAGTAAGATTCCACTTGATCCAGAATCGGCCTTAGAATTAGCACAAAAAACTGTCATGCAAATCTTTCCTGCCAACTAAGGTATGGCACGTCAGATTTTTCTGGTATACTAATTCCAAGGATTTACTTAATTTATTCGGAGCGAAGTACTCATGAAGAGATCTTTGATTTTGCCTTTAATTTCTATGGTGATTTTAGGCACACCACTTTCCCACGCCAATACTTCAGACCCAGTTGTTGCCAAAGTTAATGGTAAGACAATTCTTAAGTCTGAGTTTGAAAAAGCATATAAGGAAAACCTTCTTTTTGTTGGCGATAAAATTGTCACCAAAGAAAAGGTTTTAAATGATCTTATCAATAGAGAATTAGGCATACAGCGTGCCAAGCAAAACAAACTTGAAGCTGACCCTGTCGTTATGGAAAAGCTTGAAGATATTCTCTATCATGCTCAAATCTCTAAAGATCTTGAAAATGAATTACAAAAAATTGTTGTTAGTGATGATGATGTTCGTAAATATTATGATGCAAACCCAGAGTACAGAACAGCACATATTCTTTTTAGAATGAGAGCGGAGCCATCAAAGCCGGAAACAGAAGAAGCACTAAAACAGGCGATGAAGGTTTACGAGACACTTAAGCAGTCACCAGATAAATTTTCTGAACTTGCTAATAAATACTCTCAAACGACGACGGCTGACACAGGTGGAGATATTGGCTTTCAACCAAAAACGAATCTTGCGCCAGAATATTATGAAGCTATTAATGGTCAAAAAGTTGGCTCAATTTTACCACCCGTTCGCTCACAATTTGGCTACCATATCATCAAGGTGTTAGCTCAAAGAGATTTCAAGAGCATCAACACAGCTTTCTACAAGAAAGTCATTTACGATCAAAAACGCGATGCCATTATAGCTCAATACTTCGACAAAATGCGCAAGAGCGCTAAAGTTGAAGTGAACAAGAGCGTTATTCAATAGTTTGCACTGCGCAAGCTTGTCTAAAGAGTGCCTTTAGCATAGTTTAATCTGGTTGTTTAGAAACTGAGGTTTGCATGCGATTGGCACTATTTTTTTGTCTTTTATTCTCTACTTTATCTGCTCCAATTCAAGCCAAGCTTTTAGATAAGATTGTTGCCGTTGTTGATGAACAAGTGATTTCACAATCACTTGTTGAAAGAATGAAAGTCAACGTTAGCGCTAGAGCTCAGATCTCTCCTTATATTTATAATATGGGAAAAAAGTTGACGACTAAACAGGCTATCGAAATTTTAATCAATCGTGTCTTAGTTCGCGATAAACTTATTGAGCTTGGTTATGTTATTTCGGATGACCAAGTTGAATCGCAAATTAAAGCGACAGAACAACGCTTAGGACTTGGCAGGGCCGCTCTTTTAAGTTTTTTAAAAGGTAACGGGATGACTTTTGATGAGTACTTTGAACTTATTAGAGAAACGATCGAATTTAATATTTTTAACGATAGAGTTATTAGGCCGCTAATCTCTGTAACTGAACAAGAGATTAAAAATAATTTTTATAAAGAAAATCAAAACAACAAGTCTATTTCATTTAGATATACACTTGTTGATTTTAGTTTAGACGATAGAAAACTTTCCAAGAAATCAGAGCGTCGATTTAAGGAAGCATTAAAGTCATTCCAAGTCTCGGGAACACTTCCAGAAGAATTCAAAGATGTTGAAACGAACACTCTTGGTGATATCACTGAAGAGGGTTTGACCAAAGAACTTAAGGATCTTTTAAAGCGTACCGATGAAGGTGCGTTTACTAATTCGATTCGCCTTGGCAGTACCACTCACGTTTTTTATGTTCAAAAAAAGGACCTAGTAGAGTCTGAAATTTTTGTAAAAAATAAAGATCGAATTAGAGCAAAGCTATTTGAGCAAGTCGCCAATGAAATAACGAGTTTATGGTTTGAGCGAGAAAGCAACAAACACTATATCAAGCGATTCTAACAAAGTTTTAGTCACACAGGGTGATAGCAACGGAATTGGTCTCGAAGTCTTTTTTAAATCATTCATCATGCTTGAACGTGGTGCTAAATCGCATTTTACTCTTTATGCATCCAAAGAAGCTTGTAAACTTACACTTAAGTCAATCGGATTGCCTTTTTCAATTAAGCCCGATCATCTACTCATTTCTAATATTCATTTACCGGTTATTTGGTGTGAAGATCCAGCTTACGATGCTTACACGAAGGCCATTAGAGATCTAAATAAAGGCGATGTACTTTTAACACTTCCAGCTTCTAAAAAATCTTTTCCTGCAAACATGCCTGGACACACAAGCCATCTAAGGCAAACATTTGGGCGTAATCTTTCAATGTTTTTTTCAAGCCCATCAAAAAACGTGCTTCTGCTTACTGATCATATTTCGCTCGATAAAGTAGAGTCATCAATAACTCCACAGCTCATCCAGGAACAAATACATAATGTTCTTATTGGTGCTAAGGCATTTCTTTCAAAAGATTTTAACAAGGTTTATTTCTCTGGCATCAATCCCCATGCAGGTGAAAGCGGCATTCTAGGTAATGATTTAGCTTTATTCTCTCCGGTCATCAAAGAGCTTAATCATAGATTTAAAGATAATGAATTTATAGGCCCTATCTCTGGTGATATAATTTATCATCAAGCCACAGAACATGATCTCTTAGTGTATAGCTCTCACGATCAAGGACTAGCACCCTTTAAAGCCATGAATCATTTTATTGGTGCTAATATTACTCTCGGCTTGGATTTCTTACGTCTAAGTGTTGATCACGGTACAGCACTAGACATGTTTGGTTTAAACAAAGCAAACTACATGGGTTGCTTATATTGTCTTGAACTTGCTGTTAAAGCACTAGGTCGATATGAAAAAAATGCTTAATGAAATTCGAGTTACAAGAGCGCGCGTTCACAACTTAAAAGACGTAAGCTTATCTATTCCCAAAAATGAATTATCTGTTATTACTGGTCCTTCGGGCTCCGGAAAATCTTCTTTGGCCTTTGATACAATCTATGTTGAAGGGCAGCGAAGATATATTGAATCATTATCTTCGTATGCAAGGCAATTTCTAGGTCAGTTTCAACCTCCAGATGTTGAATCCATTGATGGTCTGTCTCCTTCAATTGCCATCGATCAAAAAACAAGTACACGTAATCCTCGCTCTACAGTTGGAACTATTACTGAGATTTATGATTACCTACGTGTACTTTATGCCAGAGTTGGAACTCTTTATTGCCTAGAAAGTGGTGAGGAAGTTAAGAAATGGACTGTTCCTCAAATCGTTCGTGAAATTAATAAATCTAAAGACGGTGCCAGATTACATTTATTAGCTCCACTACATCCTAAAAATGTTAAAGAAGCCAAGATTCTTATTTCGCAGTATTTAAGTCTTGGTTTTTCAAGATTTAGAATTGATGGCAATGTCGAAGTACTTGAAGATAATAATATCAAAAAATGCACAACTCTTGATGTTGTTATCGACAGACTTGTCATTAAACCTGATGGTGATAAACGACTAACAGACTCTATTGAGCATGCTCTTAAAGTTGGTGGTGGCGATCTTGTCGCTCTGATTGATGATAAGGAATTCTTTTATTCAGAAAATAATATGGCTCCATCATCAACACGAGTCTATCCGGATCTAGAGCCACGATTATTTTCCTTTAATTCACCGTTAGGTGCCTGCCCGAGATGTAATGGTCTAGGCGAGACCAAGACGTTTGATGAAGATCGTGTTGTTTTTGATGATTCATTATCTATTTTAGATGGTGCCATCACACCTTTAACCAAAAAAAATACATTCTTACTTCGTATGGTTGAAAGTGTCGCCAAAACAGAGAAGGTTAACTTAAAGAAAACTTCACTTCGAGATCTAAGCGATGACTTTAAAACATTGCTTTTCTACGGCGGTGAGCAACCCTATGTTTTTAGTTTTGAGTCAGAAAACTCTATCTTTAAATTTACAAAACCATTTCCGGGAATTCTAAATTGGTTAGATAAAAAATATACTGAAACAGGTTCTGAAAAAGTCAGGACTTCTCTTGAAGAGTTCATGAATATTAAACTTTGTCCTAGTTGCAAAGGACAAAGACTTGGTGAAGTAGCCCTTGCAACTAAAATTGAAGACAAAAACATTATGGACATTAGTTCAATGTCTATATCTGAAGCAAATAAGTTTATTGCTTCGATTAAACTAGCTGGTGAGAAAAAAGAAATCTCAGCTAAGCTCATGCAAGAGATTAAGTCTCGTTTATCTTTTCTTTTAGACGTTGGTTTAGACTATTTAACCTTAAACCGTTCTGCTGCCACTCTATCTGGTGGAGAGGCACAACGAATTAGACTTGCAACACAAATCGGCTCGGCTCTTTCTGGCGTTCTTTATGTTCTAGACGAGCCTAGTATTGGTCTTCATCAACGCGATAATTTAAAACTGATTGAGACTCTAAAAGCCTTAAGGGATCTGGGTAATACAGTTTTAGTTGTCGAACACGATGAAGAGACCATGCTTGAGGCCGACTACATTATTGATATGGGTCCTGGTGCCGGAGTAAACGGCGGCTTTGTGGTTGCGGCCGATAAGAAGGATAAATTTTTAAAGAATAAAGACTCGATCACCGCGGCTTATCTTCGTGGAGAAAAGAGTATTGAAAGGCCTAGTAAGTTAAGAACCGCTAAGAACTGGCTAAAACTATCAGGTGCTAAAGCTAATAATTTAAAGAATGTCGATATTGATATTCCACTTGGTGTTCTATGTGTTGTTTCTGGCGTTTCTGGATCAGGAAAGTCATCACTCATTCATGAAGTTCTAGTTCCAGCAATCAAGCACAAACTCGATCGAGCAAATAAGCATTTATGGTATAGACGAAATCATCAGGCGCTTAGCGGGGTCGAGCACATTGATAGCTTGATCGAACTCGATCAATCACCAATTGGAAGAACACCGCATTCAAATCCGGCGACCTATTCGAATTTATTTGATGACATCAGAACACTTTATTCAAAAACACCTGAGTCACAAATACGTGGATATAAGCCTGGCCGTTTTAGCTTTAACGTTAAAGGCGGAAGATGTGACGAATGTGAAGGCAATTGTGTTAAAAAAGTAGAAATGCATTTTCTGCCAGATATTTTTATCACATGTAGTGAGTGTAAGGGTTCAAGGTATAACCGCGAAACTCTTTCTATTCTTTATAAAGGCAAGAGCATTGCTGATGTTTTGAATATGACAATTTCAGAAGCTGTGCCATTTTTTACAAATCATACAAAGATTCACAGAGTACTTGCGACTCTTGATAGCGTCGGCCTCGGCTATATGACATTAGGCCAACCAGCAACCACACTATCAGGTGGAGAGGCACAGCGACTTAAACTTTCAAGAGAACTTGCAAAGCGAACGAAGGGTCATTGTATTTATGTTCTGGATGAACCGACGACGGGACTTCATTTTGAAGATATTAAACTTCTCCTTGCTGCAATCAATGATCTTGTTAATCAGGGTCATTCTGTCATCGTCATTGAGCACAATTTAGATGTGATCAAATCTGCGGACTGGGTAATTGATCTTGGCCCTGAGGGTGGAATCAATGGAGGTACTATCATTGGCTCCGGCACTCCAGATGAGGTTTCTAAGATTAAAAAGTCACACACCGGCCTCTTTCTTAAAAAGGTCTTAAAGTCTTGATACATCTTGAACTTAATGATTCGAGGCTTGATTCCTTTAGGTCCTTAAAAGGTCGCGGTGGTCTTGAAAACAATCAAATTGTAATTGAGAGCGAAAAAGTTATTGAAAAATTCTTGATGTGCTCCAGTTTCGCGACTACGATCCTTTCGACTAAAGAATGGATAGAAGAAACAAATCTCGATATTTCTAAATTTGATAATCATTTTTTATTAAATAAAGCAGATATGTCTAAGCTTGTTGGTTATCACTATCATCAGGGCGTCATCGCCATGGCCTCGCTACCAACAAGTTCTAAACTAGAAGACTTCAAAGGCGATACTCTTATACTCAACGGTGTTAGCTCGCCAGAAAATGTTGGTGCCCTAGTAAGAAGTGCTGCTGGTCTTGGATTTAAAAATATTCTTTTTGATCACGAATCATGCCATCCCTTTATTAGACGTTGCATTCGAGTTTCTATGGGGAATATTTTCTTCATGAAGTGGCATCATACTTATAATTTAAAAGATTCAATTACAAAACTTCAATCTCTAGGTCATAAAGTTTTTGGCGGAGCCAATGAGGCGGGTAGTTTACTTTTGACTGAAAATATTTGGCCTAAAAGTGATTGTGGACTTGTTATAGGAAGTGAAGGACACGGAATGTCTTCTACGATCATAGATGCCTGTGATCAAATATTAAAAATCCCAATGATTCAAGAAGTGGCCCACCTCAATGCTGCGGGGGCCGGAGCTATCTTGATGTATGATCGATTTAGAGCTCAACTCTCTTAAGAAGGGTACTCATTTCAATCGCAGAGAGAGCTGCTTCCCAACCTTTATTTCCAGCTTTTGTACCAGCGCGCTCAATAGCCTGTTCAATTGAATCAGTGGTAATCACGCCAAAAATAGTTGGAACTCCTGTGTCTAGATTGACGCGAGAAATTCCTTTGGCAGCTTCACCTGCAACAAAATCAAAATGCGCTGTCGAGCCACGAATAACAGCACCGAGACAAATAACTGCATCAAACTTTTTTGATTCAGCTAGTTTTTTTGCCATTAATGGCAATTCAAAAGCACCAGGAACCCATGCCATCGCCATATCATTAGATTCGCCGCCGTGACGGATAAAACAGTCTTTTGCACCATCAACTAGTTTAGAGACGATAAAGTCATTAAACCTAGAAGCTACGATCGCAATTTTAAGCCCGTCTGCTTTTAGTGTTCCTTCAAAAATTGGTCCCATTGCAATACTCCTAATTTATAAAATCAATGTTGTGTTTGGTAATATTTTTCTTTGCCAACAAATAGTCGTGATTAAACTCATTCACCTGACTTTTGAGGATATGACGATTAACGATATCAAACTTGGCTGCTTCTAAAGCTGCAATTTTTTGTGGGTTATTTGTTATTAATTCCACATTTTTAACACCTAATATCTTTAAGACATTAACTGCGTTTTTATAATTTCTTGAATCTCTTGGAAGTCCTAAGGACTCGTTAGCTTGGAAAGTATCTAGCCCTTTGTCTTGTAGGGCGTAGGCGCGAATCTTATTAGGAAGTCCTATTCCTCGACCTTCTTGACGTAAATAGACGATGGCACCTAAGCCACGCCTAGCAATCTCTTTCATTGATTGCTCAAGTTGATCGCCACAATCACAACGAGATGATCCAAACACATCACCGGTTAAACACTCGGAATGAATTCGAACGAGGACTGGTTCATTTGAGTCTAAATCTCCCATATGAACAACAGTATGATGGTCACTTGCAATTGGATCTTCGAACATACTCAATTGAAATTTTCCATATTTAGTAGGAAAGTTTATCGTTTCGGATAAGTACATTTGAGATTGTTTTGTCTTTATTGGATTGGATAAAAGATATTCTTTTAATTGTTCAATACTTACGAGTTTAAAACCTTTTTCTTTTGCTAAAACTTTAAGCTGTGGAACCCTGGCCATTGTTCCATCGTCATTCATGATTTCACAAATAACACCAACCGGATTTAAGCCTGCCAACTTACAAAAGTCGACTGAGGCTTCAGTGTGTCCAGCTCTTTCAAGAACGCCGCCGTCTTTAGCGATTAATGGAAAGATATGACCTGGTCTTAAGAAGTCCTCGGCAAGCGTCTCTTCACGAACCAAAGCTTTAATCGTGATGGCACGATCAACACAAGATATTCCGGTACCAGCATCTTTATGATCTATGGAAATAGTAAAAGCGGTGTGATGAGCTGAGTCGTTTTGTTTTAACATTAAAGGAAGATTAAACTTAATCGCTAAGTCACGATCAAGCGGTGTACAAATCAAACCTCTACCAAGGGTCGCCATCGTATTAATAGATTCAGCCGTTACAATATCGGCCGCCATAACGAAGTCACCTTCGTTTTCACGGTCCTCATCATCAACGACTATGATCATCTTTCCATTTTTTATATCTTCAATAGCACTTTCAATTGTATCAAACATTAAAAGCCTCGCTCCCTTAACCAGCTCTCACTGATCTTTGATGGCGTCGGTTGAGTATTATATTTAACGAGGTTTTCAAGGTATTTTGCTAAGACATCGACTTCAATATTAACTTCACTGCCTACTTTTCTTTGGCCTAAAACTGTATTGTTCCATGTATGTGGAATGATAGTGACAGCAAACCAAGTTTCGCCGATTGCAGAAACGGTAAGGCTTATTCCATCAATTGCTATCGAGCCTTCAGCAATAATATATTTTCTTAGGCTTGAATCTATTTTAAATTTCAGATTATAATTCTCACCAAAATTTTCAACATGCTCAAGAATAGCTGTTCCATTAACGTGGCCTTGAACGATATGGCCGCCCAAGCGATCACTAGCACGAAGAGCTAACTCTAAATTAACGTTATCACCCTGCTTAAGTCTTCCAAGCGTTGTTTTTTCAAGTGTGGTATGAACGGCGATCATTTCAAAGCAGTCACCATCAATTTTTATGGCCGTTTGGCATACACCATTAACACTAACAGAATCATCAATAGCAATTTCACTGATAAGCTTAGGTGCTTTGATTTTCAATCTCTTTCCTTCCGCAGTAACTGTGGAAGAGACTAACTGACCCATTTCTTTTACTAGTCCAGTGAACATTAATTTCTCCTGGCACTTAAGTGAAGATCTTCTCCACTTAATTGGATTGTGTTTTTCATTAACTCTTGAGCTCGACCTGAAATTGCAATGCCGTCTCCGAGTATTTTTGGGGCAATAAAGACTTCAACGGCATCAAAAGAGTTTTGCTCAATGATGCTCGATAGAACTTGTGGGCCACCTTCAACTAAGACACTTCTGATTTCTAGCTCATGAAGTTTTGTCCAAACATTTTGCCAATCAATAATTGATCCGATTTCGATTCTTTTTATTGATGAACTAAATGCTGCATCTTTATTTGTTGATAAGATGATAGTGCGCTCTTTAAATTCATCATTAAATAGCTCAGCGCTGCTATCCATTTTTTCAGGATTACCAACAACGAGGCGATAGGGGACTTTACCAAATTCTTCATAACCAAATCGTGGAGTTAATTTAGGATTATCTAAGTTTAAAGTACGACCACCTACAAGAATGGCATCATTTTCGAGTCTTAATTTATGAGCTCTTTTTCTAGATTTTTCTGATGAAATCCATTTTGAATCCCCACTTAAAGTTGCCATCTTCCCATCAAGGGTTTGTGCAAACTTAAGTGTTATATATGGCTTAGCATTTTTCATTGAGTGGAAGAAAGTTTTATTAATTTCACTTCCTTCTTCTTCAAGAATTCCAACATCGACTTTTATTCCTGCAGCTTGAAGTAATTTAATACCTTGTCCACTTACCATTGGATTAGGATCAACATTACAAATAACAACACGAGAAATTTGTTTTTCAATTATCAATGGAAGGCATGGAGGAGTTGTTTTCTTTGTATGACAACAAGGTTCTAAATTACAATAAAGAGTCGCGCCTTTTGCATTTTCAATTTTTAAAAGTGCATCACGTTCTGCATGAGCTTCACCTTTTTGAAGGTGATAACCCTCTGCCAAGACTTCACCACCGCGCACGACCACGCATCCAACCATAGGGTTTGGAGTGACGGTGTATTGACCCTGTTTTGCTAATTCAAAACAGCGGCGCATATGAATAAAATCCAATTGTTGCATTAGATCCTCTTGCGCTTAGATACCTTTTGCATATTTCTATGACAAGAAGCCCTCTTTATACTTCATCTCTACGGTGTCACTGTGTGAATTTATTTCAGTGTCATTGTGGCACTAGGGTCATGATGACCATTTCTTCTTTACATACTTTCAATGAGTTTGTGCTTCGCACACAATTAATTTTATTGGCATATCAATTGCTTACCTCTTCTTATCTATTAAATTGTGATCAAGGGAAGGAGATCCGTTAATGAAGAAGTTATTTCTTTTACTATTTATGTGCTGCGTTGTGTTTAGTGCTAATGCAGAATCAACTAAAGTAATTAATTACGATGGTCAAAACGCCGATAGTTTTGAACTTGACCTTGAAACGGAAATTATTCGTTATAGAGAAGAGCAGTACCCATCAACTTGTACACGCCAAATTCCATATACTGAACAAGTGTGTGGCTACGAAACTCGTTATCGCCAACAATGCAGAACTGAACCAGGTCATAATGTTTGTCGAACAGTTAATGATCAAGTTTGCAGAAATGAAACTCGTACTCGTCGCCAATGTACGACAGGGCCAGATCGCAGAGTATGCAGAACAGTACCAAATCATGTTTGTACAACTGTAAATGGTCAACGTCAGTGTCGCCAACAAGGAACACGTCAACAATGTAGCAATGAAACAGGGCCTCAAACTTGTAGAGATGTTCCATATACAGAGCGTGTATGTAGAAATAACCCAAGAAGAGTTTGTGACTATGAACCACCTCGCCAAGTTTGCTCAAGCGTTCCATATCAAGAATATTTATGTCGTGATGTAACTCGTTACCGTTCAGAAGACTATGCTTGTACTCGCACTCGTCAAGTTCCTTATTCTGTAACTCGAAAGAACGTTGCTGATATCCAAATTAACTATGCTGATCAAAATCCTAATACATCTAGTGCAGAGCTATCTTTCTTATTAGATAAAGCTGGAAATGTTAGCCTTAATGTTAAAGAGGATTCACAGACTCCTTCACTTGTATTTGTTAACAAGAAGCAAAGCATCGATAACAATGATGATAACTTAAATACTGATACAAGATTTAATATCTCATTTATTGCTAAAGATGATTATCTTGCACCTCTAACAAGTGCTATTGATGTTTCTTCGGCTGATCAAAACCACCTTGTTCTAAAGATTGCGAAGCTTTTAAAGAAAGATGATCTTTCAATTAAAATCAAAATCAAAAAGAAAGGCTTCATTGGTATTGGTAGCTACAAGTTTGAAAAAGTACTTACACCAGGTCAGTACACAACAGCGAAAACTCAAGGTAATACTTTCCTTGATATTGATTTCAAGAATATCGGCGCCGAACTTAAAGACGGTAAGAAGTATGACTTTGAAGTAACACTGATGCTTAAGCCAAGTGCTGAACTTGTCACTCCAGTAAGAGCAGAGCTTAATAAGACAATTAATTTTGATAGAAAGCTTTAGTTTTAAATCAAGTTAGTGTGAATAAAAGAGGGTCGCGAATGCGGCCCTTTTTTTATCTTAACTTTACACAAGTTGTAGTTGAGACTGGCGTTGGTGCTCCAGTGTTTGAATAACCACCAAATAAACACAAATCATCTTCAAAAAATACTGATCCGCTTTCAAGTGTAGCTGGCAATCCTGTTGTGTTGATATTTTGCCAATCGTTATAAATTGGACTCCAGCATGATGACGTTGTTTCTTGAGAAGTTGATATATATTTTTTAAAACCGCCGACGATACAGATTCTTGCTCCGGTCCAAAGCATATTGGCAAAAACTCTACCAAGTGATGGTTTTGTACCACCCATTAATCGCCATGTATTTGCGACTGGATTATAACAAGCACCATCTTCATATGACGTTGTGCTTAAAGGATTTTCACCTCCCCAAATACACATCTCCTGTCCAGTCCAAACTGATTTATGATTCGTTCTTGCTGTTAAAGGTGACGTGGACATCGTATTCCAAGTATTGCCAACTGGATTATAACAAGCACCATCGTTGTACGTAGTGGGACTAGCTCCATCTCCATTGCCACCCCATATGCATACCTTTGTACCAGTCCATTCTGCGACATGCTTTGCTCGTGATGATATTGGGGCCGTGGCCATGCTAGACCAGGTTGTTCCTCCAATATCATAACATGCACCATCCGAAGCGGTTGTTGTCATTCCTGTATTTGTATAACCTCCCCAAACACAAAGCTTGGTTCCAGTATGCGACATTGTATGCATAACTCTTGAGCTAGGTGCTCCAGTTGTACTCAGAGTCGTTGCTCCATTAATATTAAATGTGTATTTGTTAAAAACATTTGTTCCAGTATGAAATGTTCCTGCTTGGGTCATGCCGCTAAAAACATAAAAATCAAGTGTATTTGGATCATTTGCAACAGCAGATTCAATAAACGCCTGGCCCCCAGCATTGTTAAAAACTTGAATAGATGGAACTCCTCCAATTGGTCGAAATTCTGCTCTACTGGTCATGGCAGTTCCTTTTAAACCACCAAAAATTGCAACTTCAGGTGGTCCAGAAACTTTTGAAACCAATGTCTTTGCATTCTTCATTCCGTTAACTGGACTAAAATTTGTGCCGTTATCGAATTGTGCCCAGCTTGGAAAAGAAAAACCGGTATTAACCTTTGAATACATCGAACTGCAGTTGGAATCAGTTTCATTTGTCGCCAAGTCAATAGCTTTAATTTTTATCCAGTAATTACCGTTTGCAAGTGTTGTTGGTATAAATGCTGGAGATGAATTGCCAAGATTATATTGACCAACCAAGGTTGACCAACCAAGGTTGAACAACCAGGGTTACTATAAACGATCACGTCAAAGGTATCCATATTAACATCAGTAAAGCCCTGCCAATAAGCTTTAACACTTGATCCTGATGTATAAAGTATCTCATCAAAGTTTGGAATCTTTGTATTGTCATAAGCTGGGGCCGTATTATCAATATTTACAGTTACTGATTGTGCTGCTGAAATATTTCCAGCGGAGTCCTGTGCTCTAACATGAATATAAAAGACACCATCACCGCTAACGACAGAATCACTCGTTGTGGCTGAAAATGAGTTCGGAAATGTTGGTGTTGCACTTTGTGAGATATCGTAATCATAGCTACAGGTTTCAGTACATCCCCAAGACCAGTTAAATGTTTGATAAACACCCGCATTATTTGAAAGGCCTGTTACACTTGGGGCAGTTAAGTCAACATCATATGCCACAAAGGCACTTGAACATGAACTATTACCGGCAGGATCAATAATCTTCGCATAGAAAACATAGTTTCCTTCGCTTAATGTTGATGTCGTTAATGTAGCAGGATTAGATGCCCCAAGCTGTGAAGCAACGTTACTATTACATGTAGGGTCAGTGTGCAGCTCAACGTCAGCTGTCCCTTCAGAAAAATTTACGTTTATAATTGGAGTTGTAATATTTCCAGGTGATGTCGCTGGAGAGCTTAGTGTTACTGAACTCGCTTGTGCTGGAGCAATTGTATCTATAGTAAAGTTAGCATTAGCCGTAGAGCATAGACTCTGGTTTCCAGCAGTGTCAGTCTGCATGGCATAAATGGTATAAGTGTTATCAGCAAGACTTGAGATCGTACCGCTACCAGTTGTCGAACCAGCTGTAAAACTCGCTTGAAGAGAAGTACAGGAAGCATCGGCATGAAGTTCAACATTTGCACCGATTTCTAATCCACTAACACTAATGATCGGAAAATTATTATTCAAAGCAGTTGTAATTGCTACTGCTGTGGGTGCCGTTGGCGTTGTTGAGTCATAGACGTATGTTACAAAACTTGATGAACAAACAGAGTCAACTCCACTATTTTCTTGAATAGAATAAATTGTATAAGTTCCGTCTGTAGCCAGTGGCGAACTTAGTGTAAATGTTTCTGTCGCTGTAGTAATTGCCGCGCTTCCAATTTGATTTGTACAACTAGCATCATCATAAAACTTAATATTAAATCCCGACGTTAAACCTGAAACCTGAATGTCGGGTGTATTATCAAAGTTCGGCGAGGACGTAATCAAAGTCATGCTTGCAGGGGACGCAACCCCGGCGCTTCCCTGATTGTCTGAAATTAAAAATAGTTCAGTACTGATTGTGTCTGTGTAGGTTTCATGTGTTGAAGTAAAGGCCAACATACTATCCTTTACTTCTATCTCTTCAGATAAAGTTACACAGCCAGTATCTGAGTAAGCCTCAACCACAAAGCTAAAAGGAAAGTTAACTCCAGGTGCCGTTGGTATTGTTAACGCTGTTGTATGAAGTCCAGATGATACAGAACTTTCATCAAAGCATTCTGAATAAATTGGATCAAATGTTTTACTTGAATCGAGTGTATTTGATTCAATTTTAACTTTTACGGATGAAATATTCGCCTTATTCGAGTTGTCACAAGTTTGACCGCTACTTAACGGGCCAGGGTTATAACAACCAATTATTTTTAAAGGTAAAAATTGATTTGCTGATACATATGATCCACCAGAAAAACTGGATCCTGAGCAAACAGAAGAGCTTAGTGTTAAATTGATTGTCGACTGTCCGCCATTTAAAGTTGAAGTTGATTGTGCACACTTAGTACTACCTTCAAGATTATTTGATCCTTCCCAACCAATAGCGAAAAATGTCCAATTACCATTTGGAATATTTATAGTATCTGCACTAGATGTCGTGCCGTATGGAATTGCTAATTGATCTCCACGATCATTGCTGCCCCAAATTGCAAGAGATCCACTAAAAGACACGCCACCTATTAGTGAAGCAGTATAAACAACTCTTGTCTGTTCTCTCTTTTTTCCAGAGCATGAAACAAAAATCAGCGACAATATGAAAAGGGTTAAAACTTTATTCATAACTTAATAATTATCGGTATTTAGTGATGATATCTTGATAATTAAATATGTTTGAAAATTAACCTAACCATTTGAATTTACTTGCTTTTTTATCAAATAAGAATTGAAGTTCGACTATAAAATGAGGCTACTAATTTCTAAGTACTTGGAAATAAAAAAGGCCATCCGAAGATGGCCTAGTTTTAAAATCTTTTAATACTAGATCTTATACAAGGAAAACTGTGATCAGAGTAAAGATCACAAGTGATTCCATAAGAGCCAGAGCAAGAATCATAGGAACGAAAAGCTTGTCAGCAGCTGATGGGTTACGAGCCATACCTTCAAGTGCAGATGAAGCAGCAGCTGATTGAGCAGCAGTACCACCAAAAGCAGCGATCGCCATAGCGAAGAAATAACCGATGTACTTAACAGACTGATCAGAAAGACCAGCACCGTCAGCAGCATTAGCAGCGCTAACAACGAAGATTAATGGAAGAACAAGAGCGAAACCAAGTACTAAATTTTTCATGTGATTCTCCTCACAAAAAGTTAAAGGTTTATAATCTTAGTGGTGGTCCTCATCATGATCGTGATGTGAAGTCGCCAGGCTGATATAAACCATGGATAAAACTGTAAATACATAAGCTTGAATAAAGCTAACAAGGATACCAAGAATCATAAAGATAATTGGAATAATCGCTGGTGCTAACTTTGAAAACTCTGAAAGAACTAGGTGGTCACCCATCATGTTGTTTTTCAAACGAAGTGCAAGAGAAAGTGGGCGAACAAAGTTTGATACAATTTCAATTGGGAAAATTAAGAAAGCAAGGTACCAAAGAGGACCTGCAAAGTGCTTAAGATAATTCCAAGTTCCTTGCTCCTTACAACCTTTAAAGTTGTAATAGATGAATGAGAACGCACCTAAAGCAAGTGTTGTAGAAAGATGTTCTGTCGGTGGTAAAAATCCTGGAATCAAACCAATAAGATTTGAAACAAGAATAACGATGAACGTTGTTGCAATAAATCCAAAATATTTTTTTGCACTTTCTTCGCCAAGAATTTGCTTACACTGGCCATAGATAAAGTTGCCATAAAGCTCAACCATATTTCTGTATGTAATTCCGCGATCAGGAAAAACAACATTTGATGCTGAAGAAAGTTTTGATCTATAGACCAAACCAGCAACAACAAGTAACAAGCCGATGACAATAAAAGTTACGACGTGTTCTGGAAGATGAATCGCATGTGCTACATGTGATAGCCACGTGAATCCACCACTAGCGTGGGCAGAAAAAGAGATAACTGAAGCAAGAAGTGCGATCAATATTTTCATGGTGCTACTCACCCTTATAAAGAAAACTCGCGCATAGCGCAAAGATTTGAAATGCATAGTTAAGTACCGGGATTATTATACGATTGCCCATAAAAAGTACACCCAAACTTAACGCCCCAAAGAGAACTAATAATTTTCCAAGTGAATAAGCAAACATAATAAATTTATCTGGTTTCTCTTGACCCTTACCGGCAACAACTAATTCCCTAACGACGGTATGCAACATATAAAAATTCACAAGCACAGCAAGGTACACACACCAATGTGTAATCACTTCTGCCTTGCCATGAAGAAAGATGCTAAAGAAAGCTGTAAGACCCACAGAGATGGGAATAAACAGCTTAAAATTAATCTTTTGAGCGATTCTTAAGGGCATAGACCACCATCATTACCAAGGTATTCAACACAATCGCTAGTAAGATAGTTATTCCAACACCACGTGTAATAACTTTTTCATCTACAAAGTGAAAAATCGTCCAAGCACAGACAAAAATTAAAGAGGGTAGGCTAAGAGCAAGTCCAACAACCTTGACCCACTTAAGTGGAATTTTCATCTTTTTCTCGCGACGCGACGAGCGTAAATCGCCTCTAAGCGGTTTTTGATCACTGTCGTATTGGGGTATTTTCCCAAGATTGAATAATAAAGATTGTAAGCGGCTTTTAAGTCTTCCATTGTTTCATAAGCATTCGCCATGAGAAATTTTGCTTGCACAACATGCTCACTTCTTTTTTCTCGTTTAATATAGGCGCGCCATTCTTCAATCGCTTGTGGATATTTTTCTTGATAGAAAAAACACATTCCTAATTCGTACATCGAGCGAATATGAAATTCGTGAGCTGGATTATTTTCCATTTCCTTTAAAACAGATTCGGCCATTGCATAGTCTTTAAGACCTAAATATGACAGCGCTAACCTGTATTGATAAAAATCATATCTCTTAAGTTTTGGGTTAAAAGCTAAAAGTCGTTTATAAGATTTTAAAGCTGATTCATAATTTCGAAGATAGATAAAATTAATTTCACCAATTCTTTCTTCGGCTTTTACAAGCCATAAAGGTTCTTCAGAGAAATCTTTTACTTTTTCATAATGATAAAGAGCTTTAATATTCTTGTTTAAGTTAATGGAGTAGAGTTCACCAATTTGATAGTGAATTTTGACTTTAATTTCATCGGCAGGGTTACGACTTAAAATTTCTTCATAACGAGCAATCGCAGTTTTATAGTCTTGAGTTGCAATGAGATTTTGTGCGTTCAGGATATCTTTGTGAAGTCTTGGAGTAAAATCACAGGCCACCATAAAGATGACCTGTGAAAATATTAGTAACTTTATAATATTATTCGGCACTTTCTCCGTCCGTATCATCACTGTCGTCTTCGGCGAAGTTTTCAACAGCAACAACTTTTTCTCCGTCTTTAAGACGAATAATACGAACACCTTGAGTTGTACGACCCATGAGTGAAATTCCAGAAATACTTGTACGAATAACCTGACCCTTGTCTGTGATGATCATTAGGTCTTGACCTTCGTTTACCGGTCGAATGGCAGCAATGGCACCATTTTTCTCAGTCAGTCTCATGGCAAGAATACCTTTACCACCACGAGTTTGCTTTCTGTACTGTGAACACTCTGTGCGTTTTCCATAACCATTTTCTGTCACAGATAAAATCTCGACGCTATCATCGATAATTTCCATACCAATGATTTTTTCGTCTTCTTCAATATTGATACCTTTTACACCTTGAGAGACACGACCCATTGGACGAGCATCTGTTTCGGCGAAACGAATTATTTTTCCTGAACTCGCACAAAGAAGAACATCTTTAGTTCCATCGGTAACGCGAACATTTAGAAGGCTGTCTCCATCAAGAATCTTAATAGCTCTAAGTCCGTTTTGCTTAATATTTTTATAATCAGTTAGGTCTGATTTTTTAATCAAGCCACCTTCTGTAGCGAAGATGAGGAACTTTCCTTCCAACTCTTCATCTTTAGGAATACAAATAATTTCTTTAATTTTTTCACCAGCAGGAATTTGAATAAGGTTGGCTACGTTTCTACCCTTAGCCGTTCTTGTTCCCTCAGGAATCATATATACTTTTTTAGAGAACACTGTTCCTTTTGTCGTAAAGAACAAAATTGTCTCGTGAGTGTTAGCTGTGAAGATTGAACTAAAGAAGTCGTCATCAGACGAAGCTCCCTTAACACCTGTACCACCACGTTTTTGAGCTTTGTAAGTATCCATGGCCATACGTTTAACATAACCCTTATGAGTAATGGTTACGATGACTTCTTCTGATTTAACCATATCTTCGATTTGGATTTCATCAGGGTTGGCTATAATTTCAGTCTTTCTTTCATCGCCATAATTTGTGGCAATTTCTTCAAACTCTTCACCAATCATGCCACGAATTTTTTCTTCACTATCTAGAATACCTTCAAGGCGAGCGATCTCTGCCATGATGGCTTTATAATCGGCCATAATCTTATCGCGCTCAAGACCTGTAAGGCGTTGAAGGCGCATATCAAGAATAGCTTGTGCCTGAATTTCAGAAAGTGAGTAGTTACTCATAAGAGCAGTACGAGCCTGAGCTGGACCTTCAGACTTTTTAACTAATTCAACAATCGCATCAATATTTTCTACAGCTACTTTCAAGCCTTCTAAAATATGCGCGCGCTCTTTTGCTTTTTTAAGCTCGTAAACTGTACGACGAATAACAACTTCACGGCGGTGATCAATAAAGGCCTGAAGTTGTTCTTTCAAGTTCATGACTTTTGGTGAGCCATTTGAAATTGATAAGAAAATAATACCAAACGAGACTTGAAGCTGAGTGTGTTTGAAAAGTCTATTGACGATAACGCTTGAGATTTCACCTTTTTTAAGGTCAATCACAACACGAATTCCTTCACGAGAACTTTCATCACGAATATCAGAAATTCCAGTAATGACTTTATCGTTTACAAGCTCTGCAATTTTCTCAATCAACTTGGCTTTGTTCACTTGGTAAGGGATTTCTTTAATGATAATTCTTTCGCGGTCTTTACCAAATTCTTCAATATCAGTTTTTGCTCTAATTTGAATAACGCCTTTACCATTATGATAGGCTGAGCGTATTCCTTCAGTTCCATGGATTGATCCACCCGTTGGAAAATCTGGACCTGGAACAAATCTTACTAAATCCGCTACTTCAAGTGATGGATCCGCCAAAAGTGCTCTAAGAGCATTCATGACTTCTGTCATATTGTGCGGAGGAATGTTAGTCGCCATACCAACGGCAATACCAGAACTTCCGTTTACCAAAAGATTTGGAATTCTTGTAGGAAGTACACGTGGCTCTTTTAAAGAATCATCATAGTTAGGCTGCCAATCAACCGTTTCTTTATCAAGATCTTTTAAAAGTTCTTCTGCGTACTTCTTCATTCTAATTTCGGTATAACGCATGGCCGCTGCATTATCGCCATCGATAGAACCAAAGTTTCCTTGTCCATCAACTAGCGGATAGCGCATTGAAAACTCTTGCGCCAAACGAACGATAGTAGAATAAACGGCTGAGTCACCATGCGGGTGATATTTACCAATAACGTCACCAACCACACGGGCTGATTTTAGAAATGGTTTATTGTGATAGTTACCCATCGAGTGCATGGCGTAGAGAACACGACGGTGAACTGGCTTTAAGCCGTCACGGACGTCAGGAAGAGCTCGACCAACGATAACTGACATCGCGTAATCGAGATAACAACTCTTCATCTCATCTTGAATATTAACCGGAGCAATATGTCCGTGGTTTTGTGGTGCTTCTGTATCTGACATAATGGCCTCTTACTTAAACGTCTAGGTTTCGCACATTAAGTGCATTTTCTTCAACAAACTGACGGCGTGGTTCTACTTGATCACCCATCAAGACGGAGAAGACTTGGTCGGCTTCAATAGAATCTTCAATCTTCACTTGTAAAAGTGTGCGATTTTCCGGATTCATTGTTGTTTCCCAAAGTTGTTCAGGGTTCATTTCCCCTAGACCTTTATAGCGTTGGATATAAGCTCCAGCCTTGCCGTCTTCAAGGATATGAAGTGCAAAGGCATCAAGCCCTTCGTAAGTTTGCTTTTCAGCTTTTTCACGAGTGATTTCAAACCTCGCTTTAAGATAATTTTTAATACCGTCAAAATTATTAACGAGATCTGCATAGTCAGGCGAATCAAAGAAATGACCGCCAAGTTTGAATTTTTTATTTCTTGCTGTGGTTTGAACTGTAATCGTTATTTGATTCGTTCCGTGTTCTTTATCTTCAACGACATTGAAATTATATTTTTTAAGAGTTTTATGTTCTTGCTCTTTAAAATAATTTTGAAGTTTTTCAAGTTCAGCAGTTAATCTTGCTTTATCTTTGACAACTTCAGAACTTAATTCTGAGTGTTCGATAATTCTTTTTAAAAGCATACTATCAAAGTGAATGTCGTAAGACTGAAGGTTTTTACTATAGGCACGGTATTTATTGATAAGTTTTCTTGAATCTTCAACTTCAATATTCTTACCATCGATCATTAAAATAGTATCTGATAGTGAGTTTTCTACTAAGAAGGCTTCAAGAGCTTTTTCATCTTTTAGATATCTTTCTGCCTTGCCACGTTTATAACGATAAAGTGGTGGTTGAGCGATATAAACATAGCCTTGTTCAATGAGCTCAGGAAGCTGACGATACAGAAGAGTTAGAATCAAAGTTCTAATGTGTGATCCATCAACGTCGGCATCGGTCATGATCACAATTTTGTGATAACGAAGTTTTGTTAGATCAAAGTTATCTTTACCAATTGAGGTACCAATGGCCTGAATCAACATTTTAATTTCATTATTTCCAAGCATCTTATCAAAACGCGCTTTTTCAACGTTTAGAATTTTACCTTTAAGTGGCAATACTGCTTGATTTTTACGATCACGACCCTGTTTGGCCGATCCACCGGCCGAGTCACCTTCCACAATATAAATTTCACATTTAGCAGGATCTTTTTCTTGGCAGTCGGCCATTTTACCTGGAAGACCTGAGTATTCTAGAACACTTTTTCTTCTGGTTAATTCACGTGCTTTTCTTGCTGCTTCACGAGCAGCGGCAGCATCGATAGATTTTCTAAGAATTGTTTTTGCTGTATCAGGATTTTCTTCAAAGAAAGTTTTAAGGCCATCACCCACAAGTGAGTTAACAATACCTTCAACTTCAGAGTTACCAAGCTTATCTTTTGTTTGACCTTCAAATTGAAGTTCAGGAAGTTTAACAGAGATAATGGCGGTTAAACCTTCGCGCATATCATCGCCAGTAATCGACATCTTTAAATTTTTTGTCAGACTACTGTCTTTTGCATACTGATTTAATACTCGTGTTAAAGCTGTTTTAAATCCCGAGATATGTGTTCCGCCGCCTGGTGTACAGATAGCGTTGGCATAACCAGATAAAACTTCGCTGTATGAGTCAGTCCATTGCATAGCGATTTCAACTTCATAGTCTTCGCGAGACTGAGTAATTGCAATTGGCTTTTTATGAATAGGAGACTTTGCACGGTTCAGGTATTCAACGAATTCTACTAGACCACCATTATATTGAAAGACGTCTTTGCGATCACTTCTTTCATCTTTCATAGAAATTTTTAGGCCTTTATTAAGGAAGGCCATTTCTCTAAAGCGATTAGAAAGTGTGTCGTAATTGAATTCGTGAACTTCAAAAATTTCATTATCTGGTTTAAACGTAACAGTTGTTCCAGTTTCTTCTGGATTATCAAGTGTGCCAATTTCAACTAATGGCTTAACTGCTTTTCCGCGCTCGAATCTTAACTCGTGCAGCTTACCGCTTTTTTTAATTTCTATTTTTACCCATTTAGAAAGCGCGTTCACAACGGCCGCACCAACTCCATGTAGTCCACCAGAGACTTTATAAGCTGATCCTTCTTCGTTGAACTTTCCACCAGCGTGAAGTTTTGAATAAACAAGTTCAGCGGCAGAGACACCTTCAGTTGGGTGCATGTCTACAGGAATACCACGGCCATCATCAACGACGGTGACAGAGTTATCGACATGGATAATGACTTTGATTTCGTTACAATAACCAGCAAGGGCTTCATCAACGGCGTTATCTACAATTTCGTATACGCAGTGGTGTAAACCTCTAAAGTTCGTATCACCGATATACATACCAGGTCTTTTACGAACGGCCTCAAGACCTTCTAAAACTTTAATTTGGCCGGCGTTATATTCTTTGCCAGCTTTTGAGATAGATGTAGATGTGGAATTTTCCAACGAATGACTCCTTTCATAGGCCTCTCTTTCAAATCCAGAAAGAGCATTCCTTATCGTCTTCGTTAAATTATTTTTCCGTTGCAGACTTCCATGTGTTTGGCGTCATCTAAATGATTAAGCAGTTCCATTTTAAAATTTTCATTAGCCGTAGTAATAAAAACTTGAAACTTACTCTCTTTTAAATGGGCAACCAATTTTTGCCACCTGAATCTATCTAGCTCCCCAGAAACATCATCAATTAGTACGATAGGAAATGAGCTAAATTTATACCTAAAAAGGGTTATGTAGGCAAACAACAGGCTGAGATAAGCCATTTTTTGTTGGCCTAAAGAACAGTATTCAAAAGCATTCATTCCATCAAAAAGAAGCACGTAGTCATCTTTGTGAACTCCACGAGTGGTATGTCCTCTTAAAACATCGTTTTCTTGTCGATCTGACCATAGTTTTAGCACGGCGTTAGTATTCATTCCTGATAACGCACTTTCGACTTTTAAATCTAACTCGTGATCCATAGAGAAAATTGATTTAAATGTTTCATTAATGGGCAAGACTATTTCAGAAATTAATATTTTTTTACGTTCTAAAAGCTCAATATTAATTTTTGCAAATTGTTCATCGCTGGCCTTAATTTGAGCTAAATATTGATTTGGTTTTTTTGACAGTAGTGCATTTCTAAATCTTAAAGATTTTTGAAACTGATTTAACAACGATTTATAAGTTGGATCCAACATTGAAAAATGATCGTCAAACCAGCTTCTTCTAAAACCTGGTACTTGGTGAAATGAAAATGAATCCATAGGATTGACGAAGATGGCAGGGTAGCTATCTCTTCTTTTTACTGGTCTTCCATCAATGGCCCAATCTATTTTTTCAGATCGCATTTTTCCACTGATTGTAAATTTGCTTTCATCGTTTTCGTAAAGAGCTGAAAGTAATATCTCTGGTTTTTCACCGTCGGCACTTAAGATCTGTGGAAAACCTGTGTTTTTTCTGAATGATTTTTTTTGGCTTAAGAAGTAGATGGCTTCAAGAATATTTGTTTTACCGTTGCCATTATCTCCAGTGATGCAATTAATGCCTGGATGAAACTCAATAGCTTGATGATCAAGATTTCTAAACTGCTCACAAAAAAGCTTAGAAATCCTAAAAGTCATCTTTTACAGTTTTAATGGCATAACGATGCCAAGATAATGTGGAAGGATCTGGCTTTTGATAACAACAGGTCTATGCTCATTATCAAGTTCAAAAGAAATATCACCTTCTTCAAAGATAGAAAGAGTATCAATTAGGTACTTTGCATTGAAGCCGATCTCTAAGTCTTTGCCTTCATATTTTATTGGCACACGCTCATAAGCATCACCTAGAGACGGATGGTTTGCAGAGATAAGCATTTCATTATTTCCAAGCTTAACTCTTACACCATTTGATTTTTCATTAGACATAATTTTAATGCGTTTAATAGCATTAAATAATGTGATTCTATCAGCACTCATAAAGCTTTGGCTTTTAGCTGGTATAATTTTTTGATATTTTGGATATTCTCTTGAAATTAATCTTACAGATAAGAAATATTTATTTTCTGCAGAGGCATATAGAAATGAATCATCCACTGATAATGTAATTTTAGAATCTGGATGACTCTCAGCAATTTTCTTTAATTCGTTAACGCCTTTTCTTGGAATAATAATTCCATTGATTAAAGCTTCAATATCTACGTCATCGACTTCAACGTCATACATTGAAAGTCTATGACCATCAGTTGCAACTGCTCTGAGTTTGCCATCGAATGTATGCATATATATGCCATTAAGATTTAATCTTGTTTCATCAGATGAAATGGCATGAGAAGTTTTATTAATAATTTCTAGTACTGAACTACTGGTTAGACTGAATTTATTTTGATCGTTACCAAAACTAATTGGTGGAAAGTCAGATCCGTTATAAATCAAAAGTGAGTAGTGAATATCTTGGCAGTGAAGCTTTAAGGTATTTTCGTCACTATTCAACGATAGATCGACTGTTCCTGTTGGTAGTTCTCTAAGAATATCAAAAAGATTTTTTGCATTTAGACAGAATGAACCTTTTTCAAGAATATCTGCTTCAACTGAAACTCTCGCTGAAACTTCTAGATCTGTTGCTGATAAGTGAATGAAACCTTCTTCAGCAGTGATCAATGTATATGTCAGAATTGGTCTAGAATTTCTTTTATCGACAACCGACAAGACTTTATTCAAAGCGTCTCTTAAATGATCAGTTTGGACTTTTACGTGAACTTGCATTTTTTATTTCCTGATTGTGATAAGAGTTTTTAGCCAGACAAATCTTTTTAGGCAAGTGTGCAATGGTTAAGCTATTTTCAAGAGTTGTTCTTTTATTATTATTATATTTAATTAATTAAATACTAATAAATAGTGTGGATTGTGAGTATCTCAAGGTTTTCTATTAATATTGGGCTCTTAACGCACATCTCTTGTCACATCGACCTTTATAAACTCAGCTTTTTAAAATTGGTTCAGCGCAGATTACTTTTGGGCCGTGTATATCTGTCTAAAATAAAAAACTTTTCCATAGAGATTTCAACGGCCTAATTTATATTGATATGTGTCGAAGTTTTTAGTCTTATTTATCAACATTTTTATAAACAAGTTGATAACTTTTAACCTTCAAAACCATTTACTCATATTCTGGCTTATTAACAATTGTGGGTAATGTTTTTAAACATTAAAAAAGGCCTAAAAACTCTATTTTGATATTTTTAGGCCGTGAGTAATTGTTGGTAATTAATTTAAAGAATTCTCAATATGAAGCAAATCTTTACTTAATGCAGCATCAGTTTTTGTTAAATTCTCAATTTTTGATAACGCATGAATGACTGAAGAGTGGTCTCGTCCACCATAAAACTTACCAATTTCTTCTTGTGTAACTTTGATCAGTTTTCTCGTCATATACATAGCTACGTGTCTGGCATGGGCAGTGTCTTTAGCGCGTGATTTAGACTTAAGATCAGCGAATGATACTTTGAAATATGCAGCTGCAGCTTTAGCTATCGATTCTACAGTAGGTGCATTTGTTTGATTAGCACCATTAAGCGCTAATAACTCTTTAGCCAGTTCAACATCGATTTCTTGGTTCATGACCTCAGAGTAGGCTTGAAGCTTTATTAGGGCACCTTCAAGCTCTCTAATGCTCGATTTAATAGAGTTCGCCATAATATTAATGACGTCATCATGGAGGAAGAGATCAAGCTCATTGGCCTTACTTTTTAAGATGGCAATTCGCGTTTCAAGATCAGGGCGCTGAATATCTAATACTAAGCCCCACTGAAGTCTTGTCATCACTCTTTCTTCAATTCCCGTAATTTCTTTTGGAGATTTATCCGAGGTAAAGATGAGCTGCTTGCCCTTATTATGAAGTTCATTAAAGACGTGGAAGAACTCATTTTGTGTTCCCTCTTTATCTTTTAATTCATGAATATCATCGATCATTAAAACGTCAGTCTTTTCAGTATATTTCTTTCTGAATTCTTCAACGTTTTTTTGCTGATAGGCGCTAACCATTTCACGCATAAAGTCTCTGGCCGATAGTAAATTAATTCGACTAGACGGTGTATGTTCTAAAACGGCGTTAGCAATGGCGTGAAGTAAGTGAGTTTTACCAAGCCCTGAATCACTAAAAAGATAAAGTGATGGATACTTTCCTGATTTGCCAGGATTCTCACCAACAGCTTTGGCCGTCGCATAAGCTAGGTTGTTTGATGGTCCCACAATAAAGTTTGTGAACGTTTTGGTTCTATCAATAAGGATTCCAGAACTTTCATCCTTAACGTGTTGAATATATTGAGATTCTACCTCTGAAAGCTTATCGTCAAAGGTGTTTTGCAGTTGAAAACTTGCTTCTCTGGCATTTTTTGGAGAGATATTTTTCAATGAATTCAGCATATTAGAGTTATTTGAGCTTAAACTTTGATTTTTTTGCTCAATAACCTCAATTGATACTTCGTACGACTGACCTAGTAGTGAAGTGATGACTTCATCTAGTTTTTCCAGGTACTTACGCTCAATCATATTTTTGATAAACGGAGTAGTTACGCTGAAATAAATTTTATTTCCATCTAATTTCAATAGCTTAAATGTACATTCAAAATACGTTTGATAACCATTTGTAGGTATATTTTGTTTGATAATGTTTAAGATTTCAGCTTCTAAAAACTGCTTTTCATCAGCATTTTCAGCTTCACTTTCTTTGTTATTTTCGCTACTTAGTGTGTTTTTAATGACTTCTGGATGTGTTGGTTCTGGGTTAGAGTTCTGTTTTAAAAAGTGGTGAAAGGGGAATTCATTCATGGATTCCTTTCTCCTATAGCTCGAGGGTTTGCATGTGTGGTTGAGCCTTGTAACACGAGCTATTCGAAGTTTTCAACAATTCTTTACGGCCTTGCATTATTTACTTTAATTTCAGGCCTCTAAGTCATTGACCTTTTGATGGGCTGTTTGTAAAAGTTGCTTTCAAATTTTTTCACGTTATTACGTTGAGGTAGTTTATGAGTAAAAGAACATGGCAACCACGCCGCAAGCACCGTATGCGCGTTCACGGCTTTTTGAAGCGCATGGCTTCAGTTGGCGGACGTAAAGTTATTAACGCTCGTCGTGCGAAAGGTCGTAAGCGTTTAACAGTAAAAACTGGTTCTAAGTAATAAGGCGAAGCCTTTATGGTAGCTACTGGCAACAGGTCTTTGGCGAAATCAGACCGCCTCCTGTCTGCCAGTGACTTTAGTCGATTACGTAAGGGCAGCAGAGTTCAAAAATTTTCTCATAGTTTGATTATTTCTCAATCAAATCATTTATCTTTTTCAAGATTGGGTCTTGCTGTATCTAAAAAGAGTGGTAACGCTGTTAGAAGAAATCTTTTAAAGCGTGTTTGCCGAGAGTCTTTTAGGCTTTGGGAGCAACGTACATTAATTAATATTGATATTATGGTTATACCTTCTCCCTCAATAAAAAAACTAAATCATGATCAAGCATCTGCGGTACTTAGAGATGAGCTTCACCTCGCTTTATTAAATTTATCAAAGTGAATGATGGTTAGATTTTCGAGTCTACGTATGATATCTCGGTGATGTCATTTTTATTGTTATATCTGGAGTATTCATGGGATCTGATCAAAAACGCGCCATTTTAGCCGTCGTTTTATCTGGTATCGTTCTTTTTTCTTGGCAGGCTTTCTTTGCTCCTAAAGTTCAAATTGAACCACCAAAACAAGTTGCTAAAGAAGCTAATGTCATTACAACTAAGCCAAATCTTCCTACAACTTCTCCTTCAACAACTGAGCCTAATGTTGTACCTGTTGATGCTTCAAGTTTAGTTAATTTTTCTCTTAACAAAGACACTGAGTCAGTTAAGCTTGATAACGCTTTATCCATTAGTGATTTTTCCTCACGTTTTAATAAGCTAAATTTTCAAGACATTCTTGGGAGTACAACAGCTTTTCAAGTTACTTTCTTAGATGAGAAAAATAACGAAGTTCCACAGCTTTTTAATGTTGTGAATGAAACTGCTTCTTCATGGGAAGGTCAGTCAGTAGACGGTTCTAAAGTGATTTGGAGTCTTCGTGATGATGGGCGCTTGCACTTTAATTTCACTTCACCATCTTCGAAGAGAATGCGTTTTATTTTGCGTTCCACTAAGGCTGAAATTGACTCTCACAACAGAAGAAACTTTTTGTTCTTTTCTAAAGATGTTACGCGCGAAACGATTGGCTCGGCAGATTCAGGAGAAGGTAGTGTTAAGTGGTTTGGCTTAGATTTTAACTACCATCTTTTTGCGGTTGTCCTTCCTGATCGTCAAACGATGAATTTTAGAAGTTATGAGTCAGGTCTTGTTGAGTTTGATCTTGCTAAGCCTGTTAACACTTTTGAAGCTTCAATCATTTATGCTCAAAAGGACTATGATGTTCTTCACACCTTAGGTGACAAGCTTGATCTTTCAGTAGACTTTGGAATTTTTGGAATTCTTGCTGTGCCTATTCTTAGAGGACTTCAATTTTTTCATAAGTATTTCCCAAACTACGGCGTAGCCATTATTTTGTTAACTCTTGTTATTCGCCTAATTACTTTCCCTCTTCAGTATAAGTCTTTTAAGAGTATGAAGAAGATGCAGAAAGTGCAGCCTGAAATTGCTAAGCTTCGTGAAAAATTTAAGGATGATCCATCTCGTCTTCAAAAAGAAACGATGGAGCTGTTTAAAAGAGCAGGGGCAAATCCACTTGGCGGTTGTTTGCCGTTGGTTCTCCAAATGCCAGTCTTTTTTGCTTTTTATCAAGTTCTTTACAATGCCGTTGAGCTTGTTGGTGCTCCTTTTTTAGGATGGATCGCAGATCTTTCTATTAAGGATCCTTATTATATTTTACCGGTTCTGATGGGCGCTGCCATGTTTATGCAGCAAAAGCTAACACCTACAACTGTTGCTGATCCTACTCAGAAAAAAGTGATGGCGTTTATGCCACTTATTTTTGGTTTTATTATGAAGGATCTTCCTGCAGGTTTAGTTCTTTATATTTTTATTTCAACTTTGTTTGGTATGGCCCAGCAAATGTTTGTTTATAAAACTGTAGACTAGTATGAATTATGCCACTGGGCCCATCGTTGCTTGTAGCACATGCTTGCAGGGAAACGCGGGTCTAGCGGTTTTGAGACTAAGTGGATTCGATTCTCTGGATTCACTACAATCTTTTTTTGATAAGCCAGTTTCTAAGTTTACTCCTCGCAAACAAATTCATCTTAATCTTCTTTCAAATACCAAAGAAGTTTTAGACGATGTATTGGTGACATATTTTCCAACGCCATTTAGCTTTACCGGTGAAAATGTTCTTGAGATTTCTTTGCATGGAAACATCGTTCATGTTGAAAGGATTATCTCTTTTATTGTGAATCAATTTTCTTTTTCTAGAGCTCAACCAGGTGAATTTACCTATAGAGCTTTTAAGAATGGAAAACTCAACCTTGCTCAAGTTGAAGGTTTAGACTTACTTTTATCTGCTGATTCTAACTTTTTATTTGAGCAGGGGCTTTCTCAGCTTAATGGCGAGTTGTATTTAAAATATCATCAACTTTACAAATCATTATTAGAGTTTACTGCCAGTGTTGAATTATCGATTGATTTTTCTGACGACGTCGGTGAAGAACAGATAAAGAATTTACAACATAAGCATTTAAAAAAAATTCATTCAGATATTTCTCATCTCGAAAAACGCTGCTTAACTCCTATTGGTTCTTTGTTAGAGCCTAGTATCGTTTTATACGGCCTTCCTAATGCTGGTAAGAGCACAGTTTTTAATTATCTTGTTGCCGATGAGCGTTCTATCGTTTCATCTATTGAAGGAACGACTCGTGATTATATTTCTGAATCACTTCTTCTAGATTTAGGGCGAGTTCGCCTCATCGATACTGCAGGCCTTAGGGATGGTGTTGATGTTATTGAGCAAGAGGGTATCAAGCGCTCACACTTTCAAATCAACAACGCTTTTTTTAAAATTTTGATTGTTAATCCTCACTCTCATTTTGAAAATAAGTTCAACGACGTTGATATTGATCTCATTATTTTTACTCACGCTGATACACCGGATTTTAAGTCTAAATTTTCCAATTTACGGTCACAGTTTTCAGCTTCAATACCTATGGTTCTATGGGGGCAAGTTGAAGGTGGTTCTATGGGGGCAGATCGCAGTTCTGGTCCTATGGGGGCAAATATTGATTTTGGTTCTATAGGGGCACAATTATTTGATGGTTCTATAGGACCGGACATCTTTTATGGCGATATACTTCATATAATCAATACTTTAGCTGGATATAAGTATGATATTCTTACTAAAAACAAGCCAGTTTTAGTTGCAAGACAGCGAGAGCTAATTATTGATTTATCAGTGAAAATAAATAAATTTGTAGATTTATTCAATACTATCGACGACATAGCTGTTATTTCCTCAGAATTATCCCTAATTGTTAATGTTTCTCAAGAGCTTATAGGTGTATTTACCCCCGATGACGTGTTGCATCATATTTTTAACAATTTCTGTATAGGTAAATGAGGATAAGTTTTTCACATAACTGGACGAAGACCTCTTTTTTGCCTATAAATCACTGAAATTGCATTTGTTCCACGTGGAACATTCGGAGAATTTTGTGGATTTCGATATTCTCATTATTGGCGGTGGTCATGCCGGTGTAGAGGCCGCACATATTGCTCATCAATTTGATTTGAAAATTGGCTTACTTTCTATGCCTGGAGTAATGCTTGGTTCAACACCTTGCAATCCTTCTATTGGTGGCGTTGGAAAGGGTCAAGTCGTACGTGAGATTGATGTGCTTGGTGGTCTAATGCCAATCATTGCTGATAAGTCTGCCATTCAAGTTCGAATCCTTAATGAATCAAAGGGACCTGCTGTTCAATCAACTCGCTTTCAAGTTGATAAAGATATTTATGCCGCCACTGTTGAAGAGACTTTATCTAGTCTTCAAAACTTAACAATCGTACGCAAAAAAGCTGTTTCTATATCTAATTCGAATGATCTTTTCATCGTTTCCCTTGATGATGGGTCAAAGCTTTCTTCAAAAAAGCTTATTGTAACCACTGGTACTTTTTTAAATGGAAAACTTCATACTGGGGACGAGTCTTTAAGTGGTGGAAGGCACGGATGTGATAAATCTGTTGGACTTAAGGATCTTTTTTCTCAAATCAAGACTCTTGATACTAGATTTAAAACTGGAACACCACCTAGGCTCTTAAAGTCTAGTCTAAACTTCTCCAAAATGGTTCCCCAAGAATCTGACCCTAGGACCGAGAACTTTTCTTCTCTTCACTCCAGAACTGATCGCTTCTTGACTCAGGTTCCTTGTTATATCACCCATACCAATACAACGACGATGGAGACTGTTCGCTCCAATAAAGAGCGCTCTCCTATGTACAACGGTAAAATTAAAGCAGTAGGCGCGAGATATTGTCCTTCGCTTGAAGATAAAGCTTTTAGATATCCAGATAGAAACGAACACCATGTCTTCGTAGAGCCAGAAACACTTGATGGAGAAAGTATATATCCAAACGGCATTTCAAGCTCCCTTCCAAAAGACGTTCAGCTTGATTTCGTTAGATCTATTGAAGGCTTTGAGTCTGCCGAGATCGATGTATATGGTTATGCTGTCGAGTATGACGTTGTGGATACACTAGAGCTAGATCATTCGCTCCAATACCGTGAGCTACCAGGTTTATATTTCGCTGGACAGGTTAATGGTACTTCAGGTTATGAAGAAGCTGCTGGCCAAGGATTAATTGCCGGCATCAATGCAGCTTTATCGCTTAAGGGTATGGATCCTTTCGTTTTAGATCGCCGTGAATCTTATATTGGTGTCTTGATCGATGATCTTGTTACTTTAAAGCGAGATGAGCCTTATAGACTCTTCACTGCAAGATCAGAAAACCGTCTATCTATCCGTGAAGATAATTCTATCGTTAGAATGTTCAAATATAGAACATCTTTGGGCCTAGACCTTGATATTGATAAGAAGATATCTTCTTTTATGCAGGAATATGATCTGCTTCTTGGCATGGTTCAATCTTTCGTCGTACGCGAAAGAAACAACTCAAAGCTTAGCGAGATTGTTTGCAGTGATACTCGTGGACCAATCTTGGCATTAAGCGATTTCTTATCAAATAAAGGTCTGGTTTTTGAACAGCGTGTAGTTAGTGCTGTTGCTATCTCAACTAAGTACGATGGTTATATTAATAGAGCGAATCAAGAAAACGCCAGATTGCTCAATTTAGGTAATAAGCGAATCATTTGGGAAAAGGTTCTTACTTCAGCCAATATTTCCACCGAGTGCAAGCAAAGAATTAAAGAGCATAGGCCAACAACATTTGGCGCTCTAAAAAGAATTGAAGGTATTAGGCCCGCAACCCTAGTAACTGTAGCCAGCGAGTTTCTATAATGAGAAAGCTAGCTCAGGATTATCTCGCCATTCTAAAAGGTGAGCTTGCAGGATTAAATCTAACTCGAATCCTAGATGAAGAAGATTTTTACAATAAACAGATCGTCGATTCACTCATTCCCTATGAACAATCAAAATTCTTTGCAAAAGAGCTAGCAGATAAAAAGCTTCTCGTAGACATTGGGTTTGGCGGTGGATTTCCATTAGTACCACTTGCTTGGAAAGAGCCAGGTTATAATTTTGTTGGATTCGACGGGAAAAGAAAAAAGGCAGATGCCGTAGGCTTGATCTGTGAAAGACTTGAATTAAAAAATGTTCGTCCTATGCACCAAAGAGTCGAAGAAGTTTTAATGGACAGAGATTGTGTCATTACCTTTAAGGCCGTTGGTAAGATAAAAGATCTTCTGGCAAAAATATTTGTTCCACATGGAACAAATATCACAGTTTTTTTCTATAAAGGCCCAGGCCTTGATCAATTAGAGGATTTAAGCGGTATTAAGGATTGGATGCAAATATCAGATGAGTTTTTTGATGTTCCTGGAACAGAAAAACGGAGACTTATGGGCTTTAAAGTTGTTCCACGTGGAACATATATTCCTTCAGGCTTAAAGAAAAATCTTGTCAATGCGAGTGACTTTCTTTAATTTTTAACCTCACACACACGCGTAGCCGGAGAGCTAAATGTCTAAAATTATTGCAATGGCCAATCAAAAGGGCGGAGTAGGTAAGACTACATCTTCTATCAATTTGGCGGCTTGTTTAGCGGTTGCTGAAAAGAGAACCCTATTAATTGACTTAGATCCTCAGGGAAATGCCTCTGTTGGTCTCGGCCTTGACAAGGCGCAGCATGAAGATTCAAATATTTACCATGCGTTGATCGGTAATGCCTCATTGAAAAAATGTATCTACAAAACAGAATTACCACATCTAGATGTTGCACCGGCGGACAATAATTTAATTGGCGCTGAGATTGAGCTTGTTAGTGTTCTGGCACGTGAAGCAAAACTTAAAAATGCACTTGCGACAGTCGCAGATGATTACGACTACATCATTATTGATTGCCCACCTTCATTAGGCCTTTTAACTTTAAATGCATTTAATGCTGCAAATAGCTTCATCGTTCCACTGCAAACTGAATACTATGCAATGGAAGGTTTAGCGCAATTAATGAACACTGTTCGTTTAATTCGTTCATCATTAAACCCTAATCTAAGTATGGAAGGCATTCTTCTGACTATGTTTGATTCACGCGTAAGTCTGCACAAGCAAGTTTCAGAAGAAATTAGAAATCACTTCACGACGGAAGTTTTTGAAACTGTGATTCCAAGAAACGTAAAACTTTCTGAGTCACCAAGTTTTGGCAAGCCAGTCATTCTTTACGATATTGAATCAACTGGATCAAAAGCCTATCTATCACTTGCTAAAGAATTACTATTAAGAGAGCGCACAAGAGCAGCTCAACAAATTGAAAATAATTTGCCCGACGTTCCAAGGATTGAACGATTGGATCAACAGCTTCAATCTCAATTAAACTAAAAGTTGAATTAAAAAGGATCGTCCAATGGCAAAGAAAATAGCACTCGGTAAAGGAATCGCTTCTCTTATTCAAGATACTCCAAATCAACTTTTGGCCAAACAGCTAAAAGAAGAATTGAATCGCCAAGAGCAAGAAGAAAGAATTATTACAAAAACTGAAATCGTTAACACACCATTGTTGATCGATGTTTCACGCATTAAGGCTAATCCTGGTCAGCCAAGAAAAATCTTTAAAGAAAAAAACCTAGAAGAGCTTGCAAACTCAATAACTGAAAACGGTATCATTCAGCCCCTAATCGTTATGCAACTTGATGGTGGAAATTTTGAATTGATCGCTGGTGAAAGAAGACTAAGAGCCGCCAAAAAAGCAGGTCTTTCACAGGTGCCAGTCGTCGTTAAGCGTGGAACTGAAAAAGACAAGATGGTCATGTCGATCATTGAAAACGTTCAGCGCGCAGACCTCAACTGTGTTGAAGAGGCTCTTGCATATTTCCAATTAATGGAAGACTTTCAAATGACTCAAGATGAAGTCGCCAAGAAACTTGGAAAAGAAAGATCGACCATTGCCAACTATTTAAGAATTTTAAAACTTCCTAGAGATGTTATCGAAATGACTCAAAAGGAATTATTATCTTTTGGTCACGCAAAAATTCTTGCTGCTGAAAAAGACCGTGAAAGAACAATTCGTTTGGCCAATATTGCAGTCACTGATCAACTGTCAGTTCGTGAACTTGAAAAACTCATGAAGACTAAGATCAAGCCTGTGTCTGAAGCAAAGAAAAATCCATTCCTTGATGAAAGAGTGGATCAGGTAAGACAAAAATTAGAGCAAAATACTGGCTTTCATTTTCAAATCAAATCTAGCAAAGCCGGTGCTGGAACTATTGCCCTTAAGTTTAATAATGAGGCAGAGTTTAATGATATCTACGAATACTTAATGACGAGACGCAGCTAATTGGTCCTATGGGACCACTTAGTGCCAAGGAAAATAAATGAGGCGCGATCAAGGTGATATTTCAGCAATTATTGAAGAGGGTTGTAAATTCGAAGGCAACCTCTCTTTCAATGGCGTGGCGCGCATAGCTGGAATTGTTAATGGCAGTATCTTTTCTAACGACACTGTCATCGTTTCTGAGGGTGCAGTTGTTAATGCTGACATCAATGCCAACGTTATCCTTATATCAGGTACTGTGAAGGGCAATATTAAGGCCAGCTCACGTGTTGAGATTATTAAGCCAGCCAGGTTTGAAGGAACTATAACTACTCCTAGTTTAGTTGTTGAGGAGGGCGTTATATTCCACGGCACAACCAAGATGCGCGACAAGAAATAAACTTGAGTTAAGAGCAGCGCGTTTAAAATAACTACTATATTCTTGAGACTGGCGTCGTATCTTCTTGACGAAAAACCCCCTCTCTATTATTCATTAGTGGCTAAAAATCACATAGATACACATCCTAAATGCTTTCAAAAGAAAGCTTAGTTAAGGCAGGATTCATGGATCAAATTGTCGTCATCTTTAAACAACTTGGAGTCGATCAAACCATCGCTCACCAGTTTATTGTTTTCGTCGTTATGTTCGTTTTATTAAAAACTTTATTCTTTGATAAGTTGCAATTTGTTTTGGAGTTAAGAGAAGCCAAAACAACAAAGCTAGATGGTGCAGCTGATGCTAAGTTTGGCGAAGCCGATAAAATGGCTAGCGAATATGAAGAGAAAATGAAGAGTGTTAACGCTCAAGCGATGAACCAGGTTTCAGAAGTAAAAGCAAAAGCACTCAGCAAGCAAAAGACAGAGCTTAAAAAAGTCGAAGATGAGCTTGAAGATGAAGTCGAAGCAAAAAGACAACAATTCATGCAAGAAGTTGCTTCTAAGAAAGAAGCTATTTTAAAAAATGCTGATCAACTGTCAGATGGTCTTGTAGAAAAACTAATTCAATAATTTGGAATTAAAAATGAACAAAATAATTGCACTATTATTTTTAACAAACTCTATGAGCGCAGTGGCAGCGGGTAGTGCTGGTCACGGCTCACCAATGGATCTTATCTGGCCAGCGATCAACTTTGTCGCACTTTTTGTTTTCTTAGTAATTAAGCTTAGAAAACCACTTAGTGAAACATTCAATCGCCAAGCAAGTGATGTTCAATCAACGTATGAGCTAGCTGAGAAAAAAGATAAAGAAGCTCAAATTAAATTAGAAACTTATCAAAAGAAAATGTCTGGCTTTGAACGTGAAAGAGAAAAAGTTATTTCTGAAGCAAATCTTGAAAGCGAGCAGCTGGCTTCAGCTATTGCACAAGAGACAGTTGATACAATCGAAAAGTTAAAAATCGATGCCCAAAGTAAAGTTGAGCATGAGATGGATCAATTAACGAAGCAGTTGAACGAAAGCCTTGTTGATGAAGTCATCAAGAAGACTCGCGAGAAGATTGGTGGAAATGTTGCCACTCAAAATAAAGCAACTCAAAAACTTGTTCAAACAATTGGACGTTGAGGTTTAAATGAAAGAAGCAATCGTTGCAAAAGCATATGCCCAAGCGTTGATTCAAATCGGCGAAGATAAAAAAGTGGAAGTTGCGAATGAGCTAACTTCACTAAATGAAATCATTAATGAAAGTAATGACTTTGAAAGCCTATTGTTCTTTGGTGTTTTTACTGAAGAAGAAAAATCAGGCGTTTTATCGATCGTAATGGATAAATTAAATCTTTCAGCGGTAACAAAAAACTTTCTTAACTTCTTATTACAAGAAGGAAGACTTGGTTTGTTGCCACTTATCTATAAAGAGGTCATCGTGATTGATGATGATAAGCGCGGTTTCTTAAGAGGAACTGTTGAAGGTGGAGAAGATACTCCAAACGCAGAATATGTAGAAAAAATTAAAAAATATTTAGAAACGAAAATCGGAAAGAAGATTGAATTAACTTATTCGAAGAACAAAGACATTGCCGCTGGA